>JBQTHE010000034.1:0-79058 GCA_052390115.1 Pseudonocardiales bacterium
CCAGCCGCAACGCCCAATCCCGGAACGAGGTTGTCTTGGCGTCCAAACGGACACTCTCGCCGCGCACCGCCTGCCGGTAGGCCGTGTCCAGATCCTCCAGCAGGATCCGCCACGACACCCCGTCCACTACCAAGTGGTGCACCGCCACCAACAACACCGGCCGCCGACCGGCCCCCACGTCGAACAACACCGCCCGCAACAACGGACCACCAGCCAGATCGAAACCCGCATGCACCCGCTCGACGACCTGCTCCATCGCCATCTGCTGACCCGCAGCGTCCACACCAGACAGATCGTGGCATCGCAGGACGTCCACCGGCCCGACCGGCGCATTGGCCTGACGCCACTCGAACGTTCCAGAGCCACCGGACCGGTGCTCAAACCGCATCCGCAACCCGTCGTGGTGCTCGATCACCGCGGCCAACGCCGAGCGCAGCGCGGTCTCCTGGACGCTTTCGACCAGCTCGAATGTCAACGCCTGGTTGAAATGCTCCGGCCGAAGCGGGTCGGACTCGAAGAACCAGCGCTGGATCGGGGTCAGCGGCACCTCCCCTGTCACCGGACCCTGCTCGACCGTCTCCGGCGCGACCACGGCCACCTCCGTCGCGAGCGACGCGATGGTCGGGTGCAGGAAGATGCCCTGGGAGGTCAACCGCAGGCCGGCCTGGCGGGCCCGGGACACCACCTGGATGCTCAGGATCGAGTCCCCACCGAGCTCGAAGAAGTTGTCCTCGATCCCGACCCGCTCCACCCCCAGCATCTCGGCCCAGATCTCGGTGAGAGCGCGCTCGACGTCGGTCCGGGGCGGCACGTAGTCGCGGCCCGCGGCCCGCCACCAGTCCGGCGCGGGCAGGGCACCACGGTCCACCTTCCCGTTGGGATTCAACGGGAGTGCGCCGAGTGCCACGAAAGCCGACGGCACCATGTAGTCCGGCAGCGACTGGCGGAGGAACCCGCGCAACGTCCGCGAAGCGGTGTCCGGTACCACACCTGGGGCCAGCACCACATAGGCCACCAGGCGGGAGCGCCCGGAGTCCTCGTCACGAACGACGGCAACCGTCTCGACGACATCAGGGTGGCGTGCAACGGCGGCCTCGACCTCGCCCAGCTCGATCCGGAATCCCCGAATCTTCACCTGCTGATCCGACCGACCCAGATACTCCAACTCACCCCGGGTGTTCCATCGCACGACGTCCCCGGTGCGGTACATCTGCGCACCCGGCGCACCGAATGGATTGGCCACGAACCGTTGCGCGGTTAACCCCGGGTGGCGCAGATAGCCTCGGGCCAGGCCACGACCACCGAGGTAGAGCTCTCCCGGCACACCGACCGCCACCGGCCGCAGCCTGGCGTCGAGCACGTACACCTGGGTGTTGGCGATCGGCCGCCCGATCGGCGGCGGCTGGTCCCGGACCGCCACTTTCTCGTCATGGTGATAGGCGGAGGAGTACCACGCGGTCGCGTACACCGTGGCTTCGGTCGGGCCGTAGATGTTGGCGATCCTGCGACACGACGTCGCCGAACGGATCTCACGAAGCACCGGGGCCGACAACGCCTCCCCCGCCAGCACCACGGTGTCCGCACTGACGGCCACCATCCCATGGGCAATGACCTGGGAGAACGCTGACGGTACCGCGCTGACCAGGCTCGCTACCCAGCTACTCTCTCGCGGCTGCGCCAACGCGAGCAGGTCGCGCACCACCTCGACGGTGCCCCCGACCACGAGCGGGCAGAAGATCTCGAACACGGACACGTCGAAACTGAGTGAGGTCGACGCCACCACCCGAGACAGTCCCGACGACCCGAAGTCCGACGCCGCCCATATCGCGAGATCCACCACGCTCGCGTGGCTGACGACGACCCCCTTCGGCTGACCCGTCGAACCCGAGGTGTAGATCACATACGCCGGATGTGCCCGCAACATCGGCCGCACTCGATCGGCCTCGACCACATCCCTACCCGAAAGGCCCGCCAGCTCCGTGACAGTCGCGGCGTCATCGAGAACCAGTCGGACCACTCCTGCTGCCTCGGGCACCCGATCCGCCGCTGCGCTCGTGGTCACCACCAGCGCCGGGCACGCGTCGGAGAACATGAAGCCGATCCGCTCCGCCGGATAATCGGGATCGATCGGCAGGTACGCCGCACCCGCCTTCCACACCGCTACCAAGGCCACGACCATGTCCGCGCAACGCGGCACCGCCAACGCCACGAACCGTTCCGGACCCGCCCCCCGCTCGATCAACATGCGCGCCAGACGATTCGCCCGCTCGTTCAACTCCAGGTAGGACAGCGCCTCGTCCTCGAAGACGATCGCCACCGCCCCCGGCGCCCGCGCCACCTGGGCCTCGAACAGCTCCGTCCACACCACCGCAGGCACCGGCTGCGCGGTGGCGTTTCGCTCTACCAACAACCAGTGCCGCTCGTCCTCGGTCAACGACGGAAGCTCGGCCAACTGCCCGTCCGGATCGTCGGCGATTCCCTCGAGCAGCACCTCCAGACTCGCCACCAAGCCCGCAATGGTGCCGGCGTCGAACAGGTCGGTGTTGTACTCGACGGTGATGTTCAGCGAGCCATCCCGGGGCAGGAACTCCACGACGAGGTCGAACCGGGAGGACGGGCGAGGCAGGTCGTACTCCGTGATGCGCAAGCCGGCGATCTCGCGGAGCGGCACCATCTCCTGCTGCAGCACCACCATGGCTTGGACCAGTGGGGTACGGCTGGAGTCGCGCTCCGGTCGGAGCTCCTCGATCAGGCGATCGAACGGGACCTCGTCATGGGCGAATGCTTCCAATACGGTCTCCCGGACCGCGGCGAGGAAGTCACCGAAAGGTTGGGTGGGTTCCACCCAGGAGCGCAGCACGATGGTGTTGACGAAGAATCCGACCAGCTTTTCCAGCTCGGCCCGGTTACGCCCGGAGGTCACGGTGCCGACGGCGATGTCGCGCTGGTTGCAGTATCGGGACAGCAGCAGCTGGACCGCGGCGGTCAGCGTCATAAATAGCGTCGCTCCGCGCGCCTGCCCCACCGCGGTCAGCCGCCGTACCAGGCTGATCGACAGGTCGTGGCGGTGCACCGCGCCGGACGTCGTGCGCAGCGGGGGCCGGGGCCGGTCCGTCGGCAGCTCGAGTGCCTCGATACCCGCGAGCTGGCGCTTCCAGTAGTCCAGGTGCGGTTCCAGAACCGGACCGGAGAGCTGCTCGCGCTGCCACCCGGCGATGTCGGCGTAGTGGATCGCCAGCTCCGGCAACCGGACCGGGGTCGCACTCACCGCAGCGGTGTACCGCTCGGCCAGCTCGTCCACCAACAGCCCGACCGACCAGCCATCGGTGATGATGTGATGTTGGCTGAGCACCAGCACCTGGTCATCTGCGGCGAGGCAGACCAGTAGTGCCCGGGTCAGCGGACCGCGGCGCAGGTCGAACGGACGGCTCAGGAGTTGCGCCGCCACCTGGTCCACATCATCGTCGCGCTGGCCGTTCTCAGGCTGGGCGCCGGCCGTGCCGGACAGGTCCACCACGTCCAGCGGGATCTCCCCGCGGGGGGCAACGCGTGCGACCCCGTGCCCGTCCACCGTCTCGAACGTCGTCCGCAGCGACTCGTGACGGCCCACCAACCCCGCCAGCGCCGACCGCAGCGCGGCTTGGTCCAGCACACCGGACAACCGCAGCCCGATGCCGGTGTTGTACTCGGTACTACCCGAGGAGATGTCGTCCAGGACCCACAGCCGCTGCTGAGCGGGGGACAGCGGCAACGCTCGCTCGCGCGACACCCGGGGGATCGGCACGGTGGGATGAGCCTGCTGAGCCGCCGGAAGGCGCTCCGCGAGCCGGGCGACCGTCCTGGTGTCGAACAGCGCGCGGACCGGCAGGTCCGCCCCGAGGGCCACGCGGATCCGGGAGAGCATCCGAAAACCCAGGATCGAGTCGCCGCCGAGTGCGAAGAAGTCGTCCTCGACGCCGACGGTGCGCACGCCGAGCACGTCGGCCCAGATCCGGGCCAGAACCCGCTCGGTCTCGGTGCGGGGGGCCACTGAGTCGGCGGACGCACCGCGGTCGGTGGGCGGCACGGGCAGGGCGCGACGGTCGAGCTTCCCGTGCGCGCTCAGCGGCAACTCGTCGAGGAGCACGAACGCCGCGGGCACCATGTAGGCGGGCAGCCGCTGGGCCAGCAGGGCGCGAAGCTGCTCCACCGCCGGGGTCCGGCCCGGGGCGGCGACCAGGTAGGCCACTAGCCGGGACGCACCAGGCTGGTCCTGGCGGGCGACGACCACCGCCCGGTCCACATCGGGGTGAGTCCGCAACACTGTCTCGATCTCACCGGGCTCGATCCGGAACCCCCGGATCTTGACCTGCTCGTCGGCCCGCCCGACGAACCGCAGCTGACCGTCGGCCCCCCAGCGCACCAGATCCCCGGTGCGGTACATCCGAGCGCCCCAGCCAACGACGGGATTCGCCACGAACCGTGCCGCGGTCAGCCCCGGCCGCCCCAGATATCCTCGGGCCAGTCCGACCCCGGTGATGTACAGCTCGCCGATCACACCGACCGGCACCGGCTGCAACGCCTGATCCAGCACGTATACCCGGGTGTTGGCGATCGGCGTCCCGATCGGCGCGCCGTCACCGGCCGACAGCGGCTCGCTCCAGGTCGCCACCACCGTCGACTCGGTGGGTCCATATGAATTAATCATCCGTCGGCCCGGGGCCCACCGCGCCACCAGCTCCGGGGGACACACGTCCCCACCCACGATCAGGGTCCGGAACAAGGTCAGCTCCGCCGCCGCCTGCGCAGGCACAGTGGCCAACGCGGCGGGCGGGATCAACGCATGGGTCACCCGCTGCTGCGCCAACACCCGCGCCAACTGGTCACCCAGCAACGGACCCGGCGGCGGCACCACCAACGCCGCCCCCACCGGCAATGACATGCACAACTCCAACACCGAGGCGTCGAAGCTGGGCGAGGAGAACTGCAACACCCGATCGCCCGGCGCCACCGCGTACCGCTCCACCTCCGCGGCGGAGAAGCTCGCCAACCCGCTGTGGGTGACCACCACCCCCTTGGGCCGCCCGGTGGACCCCGACGTGTAGATCACATAGGCCGGATGGGCCAACCGCAGCGGCTCCCGCCGATCGGCATCGGTGGGAGCCCGGTCCGACATCGTGCCCAGTTTCGCGAGCACTGCAGGCTCGTCCACCACCAGTACTTCGACAAGATCGACGAGATCGGCACCGACCGCCGTGACCTCGCGGCAGGTCAGTACCACAACCGCGTCGGCATCGGCCACCATGAACCGGATCCGCTCGACCGGGTAGGCCGGATCCACCGGCAGGAACGCTGCCCCGGCCTTGGTGACCGCCAGCTGCGCCACCACCATCTCTACCGACCGTGGCAACACCAAGGCCACCACCCGCTCCGGCCCCACGTCCCGGGCCAGCAACAGCCGAGCCAGTCGATTCGCCCGTGCGTCCAGTTCGCCGTAACTGACCGACCCGCCCTCGGACACCACGGCAGGCAGGTCCGGAGCCCGCGCTGCTGCAGCCTCGAAAAGCACCGGCAACACGGTGGCAGTGATCTTCCGATCGGTGTCGTTCCACTGCTTCAGCAGCCGAGCGCGTTCCCGCTCGGTCACGAGATCCACCGTGCCCAGCGGCGCGTCGGGAGTGGTGGTGAGGGCAGCGAGCACCCGGGTCAGCTGTCCGGCAAGGCGTCGGACCGTCGCGGCCGCGAACAGGTCGGTGCGGTACTCGACAATGCCCGACAGTTCAGGACCCGACAGCTCCGCGCCCCGCTCAATCAGCCGCACCGTGAGATCCGCGGTGAACGGCAGGGACCGCTGGACACAACCCACTGGGTCAGATACCACTGGGTCACATACCACTGCCGCACGCGTCACTTCTGGTCCCAGGGCCAGCTCCTTGGCCAGGTACTCGAACGGGATGTCGGAGTGCGCGAAGGCGGCTCTGGTCGCGGCGCGCACCGCCGATACGACATCGCGCAGCGGCGTCGCGTCGCTCATCGCGGACCGCAGCACCAGCGGATGACCGCGCCCCGGCGCCGGGGTGGCCACCGCGATATCCTCCTGACCCGAGTAGCGGGCCAGGAGGGCCTGGCACGCTGCCACCGTGAGCTCGAGCAGCGTGACGTCGAGCTGGGCAGTCAACGCCAACAGCCCCGCGGCCACGTCCCCCGGCACGACGAAGTCAAGTGTCCCGATAGCCGCGGGCGGGCTAGCCAGCCGCGGGTGATCGGTGGGCAGCTCCGGAGCCGACACGCCCTCCAGCTGCGCCGCCCAGTACTGGAGTTGTTCAGCGAACGGCACCTGCGGCAAATCGTGAGAGAGGCTGGGCTTGCGGCTCGGCACAGACATCGGGTCGTAAGCCCCCATCTTTGGGAAACCTTTCTGGTGTGCAGTGTTGGATGGGTCCGGGGAGTTGGATGGGTCCCGGGGACAGGTGCTCAGGCTCAGACGCGACGCAACGAGTCGGCCGACGACCGAGCTTCCGGCACGGTGGGACACCGTTGTCGCCGGGCGAGCCGGCCGAAGAGCAGTACTTGCTCGACGTAGTTCGTGATCGGGTCACGCAGGAAACGTCCGGCATGCACATGCTGGCCCGAGGTCATGTCCTGGACGACGAAATCCATGTCGTCGAAGAGGACCAACCGCGCGATGAGCTCGTCGCCATTCGCGAGGTACAGGCCTCCGTCGGCGGGGGCGGTAACGTGGTACTCGGCCCGGCCGTTGGAGTAGCTACCCACGTACTCGGCCGGTGAAGCGACCTGCGCCCAGGGCGAGCTGTCACGACGATGCGCTCCCAGCGGCAGGTTCGCCTGGCGTAGTTCGGTGCACAACTCCTCCCACAGGTACGACCCGGTGTTGGAGTTGGTGGTGAGCGCCACCACCCACCCGCCGGCCGGATCGATGCGCAGGTAGCAGGACGTACCGTTCGCGTTTCCGTCGTGGCCGACCCAGTCGGTGGTCCCGGCCCGGAACACGGCCAATCCAGGACCCCAGCCATCAGCTAATCCGAACGGGTCGGCGCCGGGCACGGCCTGCCGCATCCGTTCGGCGTAGGCGGCCGGCAGCAGCTCCGGGAAGCCCTCCCCGACATGCATCAGTCCCAGAGCGACCAGATCGACGGCACTCATCGCCAGCGCACCGGCCGGGGCCTCGGCGAGCGCCACTGACTGCTGCACGGGCCGGGTCCGATCCAGGGTCGCGTTGACCGAGTGCCCGGTGGCGATGGGGCGCTCGCAGCGTGTTCGCCCCGCTTCCCCCACGACCACGGCGGGGTCAATCCCCAGTGGCCGCAGCAGGATCGACTCCATGGCCTCCCACCAGCTCATACCTGTGATCATTTCGATCAGGTGGCCGACCAGGACGTAGTTGCGGCTTGAGTAGGAGAAACGAGTGCCGGGCGGCAGGATCAGGTCCTGTCGGCGGCAGTGCTCCCGCACGTAGCGCCGCGGCGACAGGGTGGACGGCTCCGGTACGTCGGCGAAACCGCTGGTGTGGCTGAGCAACTGGCGCAGGGTGAGCCGACCGCCCAGCTCATCCAGGTCGGGTAGATGCTCGTCCAGCGGTGCGTCGAGCTCGAGGTCACCGTCCGCGACCAGGATCATGGCCAGGGTTGCGGTCCAGACCTTACTGATCGATCCGGTGGGAAAGGCGGTTTCCCGGGTGACCGGAATCCCCGCTCTGTGCTCCAGCTCGCCGACTTCGACCGCGACAGTCACGCCGCCCCGATGGACGGCGAGCTGGGCACCTGGGACCCGGTGGGTGTCGACCAGCGTGGTCATCGTGGCGGCCAACCAGGCCGGGTCGACCGGCACCCGTGCGGCATCCGTATCGCCCTCACCCGTTCGGGCGAAGGAATCTCCCTTTATGGCGTTACTTGCGCCATTTGCACTAGTGACTACTAGACCGAATGCCGTAGCATTTCCCATGGATCGCACGTTAGAGTGTCCCCCTTCGGATGGTCTTAGGGGCGGCTTAATAAACGGAGCTCCTTCATCTACCGGACATCGATCTCGTTCGACAGGCGCGGCTTGCCCGGGGGACCGGCCTCGGGCGGAACTGCCACGAGATCGAGGTGGGGCCTGCTCGTCGTTGCCGTCCAGGCACAGCAATCACAGCGAGTACTTGCGCGATCCCGCCGACGGCGAGTTGGCTGAGGTCAAGCCACGCTGCACCGCCGTCGGTGGCGATCAGGCGCCGCCGCTGCAGCACGTCGCCAAGCTATGGGCAGTAACCCGGACGGCCGGTTGGCGGCCCGGACCGTGCCGAGCATTCGCAAGCGGTCAAGCCGTACGCTTCGACGTGATCTGGACTGGTGGTGCGAACCGACGTCATATCGACGTTCCCCTCCCGGCGTGAAAGCTACCGGCATCATGGTGTGACCGAGAACGACACGATTACTCTTCGTGCGCACGAAGAGTAATCGGCTACCGCGAACATTACCCTCGATCGGTTGAATATGCCAGATGCCAGCTGGATGAGTCGAGGGGTCCAGTCAACACCGTCCGCTACGGCTGTCCGACAACCGAAATATCCATTCAAGACCATTTCCTGGCCGATCGAGGCCGGTCTGAACCGAGCTTATGACGGTTCGTAGCTATTCGTATTCAGCCGGTCGATGTGGCATTGGTGGCTATTGGGGCGTCTGGGGTGATTGCGTCGTGGCGAGGCGCGGTGGTCGGTGGTCCGGGCACGGCCCTCGGGTCAGGTGCCGGCGCCCACTCTTGAGGCCTCTGCATGTCGCGCGCTTCACACAGACGGTAGCCAGGCCTGATGTCGTAGCCGATCAGTCACATTGGGTCGTCCCCGTATACCCTGTGTAACGCTCGAGGTCCCCTTAGCGAAACCCCCCGTGCAGATGGTTGACACCGACATGCCAACAGCTGAACGGGAGATGAAGCCGTGACCGGCCACTTCGAGCCATCCGACCGATGAGATGATCTTCTTCACGACGTTCGTCACGCTGATTCGGCGACAGCTCGAGGGGACCGAAAGACGGCTGGGATCCCCGGCTCGGGTAGCGGGCAACACGCTGCGACTGCCGATGGGAACGGATGTGCAGAGAGGTGACTATGTAGAGCATCGCCCGCCGAACAACGAGCCACGAATGATGGTCGTGATCGACGTCATCCAACCGCACATGCCGGGCGCAAGGACCGTTAACGATCACATCGAAGTGACCTGTGTGCCGATAGGGCGGGCGGCGAGCCCGGCGGTCACCGCCCCAACCTTGCATCCTGCGATGTCCGCAGCCCTGGCGCTGCTGGACGGCGGGCGGTTGTCCGAGGCCGTGCTCGAGGCGTTGCGATTGGTCGAAGAACGGGTCCAGTTTCTGGCGGCCAGCGACGATTCCGGGCACACGCTGATGGAGTCTGTGTTCGGTGCACGACCGCCGCAACTCGACATCACGACGACAACCGGCCCAGCGGCTGAGGACGAGCGCGAAGGTTTCCGGCTCTTGTTCACCGGTGCCGTGTTGGGACTACGAGACGCGCAGCTACCAGACCCGCACGACACCGGTAGGGCCGTTCCTGCCACGGTGGACGAGACGTTCGAGTACCTGGCGGTGGCGAGCATGCTGATGCGTCGCCTGGACCATGCGGAAAGCAGGCTGGGTTGAGGTGATGGCTCGTCAGCCCGCGACCAATCTCCGCGACGTCATCTCCGGCAGTGGGCGCGCCCGGACACCGATCTCTGCCATCCGGCGAACGTAGCTCTGATAGTGCCGGCGTGCCTCGCCGAGGCGACCCGCGTCAAACAGGATTCCGACCAGGCTCAGATGGATCTCCTCGTCGTAGCAGTCCTGCCGGAGCAGGCGCAGCGTGCACCGGACGGCCGCGTCGGTATCACCAGCGTCGCGCAGCCGGGCAGACAATGCCCGAAGCACGGCTATGTGGGTGGCCCGGACCTCTTCGGCCAGCCCCACAGCCCACTCCTGATAGGGGTCATCTTCGAGGAAATCCCCAGTATGGGCGACAACTGCGGCCTCAAGTCGCGCAGTCGCATCCGGCTGCGCCGCCCGGTCTGCGTGGAGGGCAGCAGTGGCTCGGGTAAGGAAGTCCTCGACGTCGACCCTGACCTGGGCGCGGTTCAACGACACCGCGCCGCCAGTGGTGACCAACGGGCCCTCACCGTCGGGGTTGGGCTGCAACACATCGCGGATCGTGGACAGCAGCACCGAGAGCCGATTGCCGGCCACGGCCGGGCCCACCTCCGGCCACAACAGCTCCATCAGCTGATCACGGGGGGTCGGTCGGCGCCGCGCAACCAGGATCTTCAACAGATCCCGGGCTTTTCTCGACTTCCAATCGATCGTCCGGACCGTAATCCGGTCCCGGATGACCCGGAACGCGCCGAGCGTCTGGACGAAGACCGCCGGCGCGGACCGGACCAGCACGCCCAGCGGCCCGGCGGTCCGCCGCGACCCGACGTCGACGCCATGCGCCCGAAGCGTCTGGTCCGCGACATCAGCGTCGATGCGGGCCTCGGGTTCACCGATACGGGCAGCCACCACTCTGGTTGCGGCCTCCTCAAGGCGACACCCCGCCTCCTGCCAGATGTCGATCGCCTCTCGGAGCGGGCCTGCGTCCATGGCGGGATCGCTGGAGGCCAGCACACCCAGGGTGATTGCCTCGGCCAGTCCTGGGTTGTCCCGCCGTTGCCGCGCGGCCACGGCCGCCCGATCGGCATCCGCCGAAGCGCGCTGCCGGTCACCACCCATCAACTCGACCCAACCGCGGGTCAACAATGCCGGAACCTTTCGAAGTCCCTCACCCAAGGCCACCGCCCGGTCCGCAAGCTCACGAGCTAGCTCCAGGTCATCAGTCGCGCTGATGCGAGCGAGGCCGATCAACGCCGAACTGAGACCGAACACATCGTGTCGCGGCTCTGCCAGGGTCAGGGCATTCTCGTACGCTGCCCGGGCCCGCACCAGCTGGCCTCTGGTCCGGTGCAGGTCGCCGAGGCCGCACAGTGGCCACGCCATGAATCGCGAGCTGATCCGCTCAAAGAGGTCGATCGCCGTGGCGAAGTCACCCGCCGCCGCTTCCAGCATGCCGAGGCGCCCGCAGGCCCGGCCGCGGGTGGTCAGCGCATGCGCGACGAGAAAAGGGTCCTCGCATTGCTCGCTGAGGCTCAACACGATCTGACAGTCAGCCAGCGCTTGGCGGGGCGCACCCATTTCGAACTGGTGGAATGCCCGGCAAGCGCGAATCCACATCAGCTGGAGCAGTTCGTCGTTCGCCGCGGCACTGCGGAGCGCATCGGTGCGGTGGGCTTCGGCTTGCCGCCAGTCACCCTCGGCAGCCGCGAGGAGCGCGTAGACGTGGTGGACACCCGACCATGCGCGTGGCTCGCCGCACCGTTGGGCGGCGGCCCGTGCTCGGATCGCCACCTTCCGCAGACTCACCAGGTCACCGGTCATCCGGTATGCGCTCGCCGACAGCGCCAGCACCCGCGTCTCGTCGAGGGTGTCCTCCCGGTCCAGCCGGGCCCGCATGGTCAGCGCTTGGACCTCGTCGAACTCACCCTGGGCGAAAGCGACCAGGCCGACCCGCCAGGCCAGCGCGGGCTCCAGCTCGTCTTGATCGTGGCCGGCGTGGTGAAAGTGCTGCCGCGCCTGCGTCCACTGTCCCCGCACCTGCTGCGCCTGTCCCAGAACTCGTTGGATCCGCGGGTCGTCGAGGTACTCGGCGGGCAATCCGGCAGCCTGCAACACGGCGTCGGGTTGGCCGCGCTCCACCATCGCGCCGCCGTGATCGACCAGGAGCGAGGCGCACGCGGCATGATCACCCGCTGCGAGCAGATGCCGCAGGGCGTCAGCCTGTGCCCCCCGCCCGATGCACTCATCGGCTGCCGTCACGTGCAACGCTCTGCGCTCACTCGGGGACTGCGTCGCCTCGTGTTCGAAGTAGTCACGCAACGGGCGCACCAGCGACCAGCCGGCGTTGCCATTCCCGCTGCGCCGCACCAGTCCCTGGCGGCTCAGCTCGGCGAGCGCGGTCGTCGGATCATTGCGTCCGCACGCTGTCTGCGTCGTGGTTCCGATCTCGCCGAAAATCACCAACCTGCGCAGCAACTGCTGGACCCACTCGGGCGCAGCGTCGATGACCTCCTCGGCCAGGTAGCCATGGAAGCGCTCTCCCGGGCGGGACAACTGTCCCAGTGCGGCCAGGCGCTGATCCGTCGCGACCACCCGCAGCAGCTCAACAGCGCTGCGCACGGCCGCGGGCCAACCGCCGGTGTGCTCCCATACCTGCCTCGACAGACCAGCCGGACCCCTTCCCACGGTCATGCGCAGGAGCGCCTCGACATCGGCAACGTCGAAGGCGAGGTCCGGCGCGTGGATCTCCGCGACCAGACCGCGGCCCCGCAACCGCTGCAGGGAGAACGGGGGCTCACGTCGGGATACCAGCACCAGACACAGCCCGGCCGGGGCTTGCCGGCACAGACTCTCGACGACGGCCGCCGCGCCGCTGCCCGGCTGCAGCACATGCAGATCGTCGATGACCAGAACGAGATCCTTGTTCAGGACGCTGTGCAACCAGGTGCAGATAGCCTCAACCGAGGACCCCACCTGGTCGGTGTTCACGGGCGCCGAGACGTGGGTCCGCAATGTCGTGAACAGGCTGACCAGCAGGCGATCCGCATCCGCCTCGTGGTCCTCGTACCGTAGCCATGCGGTCGGGCGGCTGCGCGACCACGCCGCCACCGCCGTGGTCTTGCCCCAGCCGGCTGCGCCGATCACCAAACAGATCCGGCGCTTCGCAGCGCGATCCAGGAGCTCGTCAACCGACGGACGTACGACTAGCTCGGAAGCCGGCCCAGACAAGTTCAGCTCAGCAGACGACGCCACCTAATGGCACCCGCTGGTCTCGCGAGCTCCGCATCGACCGTGGTCAGGGCTACCGTCGTAGACGACCAGTCGCATTTCGTAGTCGAAATCGTACCCGTCTGAGTTGATCGAGTACCTATGTGGGGGATAGTCAGGGACCACCAGTGCACAGTACCTCGACTTCTCCGAGTTTAAACCTTTTGAAGGTCTCGCTGCTCAGCGTCAGCAGCGCACACCGGGGGTAGCCCACCTCGAGGCAGCACGCCGGGACGGAGCAGGTCACCTCGCGAGGAGCTGGGTGGCGGCGAGGTTGCGGTAGAGGTCATCGGAAGCCACCAGTTCGGCGTGGGTCCCGTTTGCCCGTGTCCGCCCGGAGGCCATCACCACGATCTTTTGAGCGCTGGTGACAGTAGAGAGCCGGTGAGCGATGACGATGACGGTGGTGGTCTGGGTGATGTCAGCCAGCACTTGCCGCAACGCGGACTCGTTCATGGCGTCGAGTTGGGAGGTGGCTTCATCAAGTAGCAGCAGGCGAGGAGTACGCAGCAGCGCACGGGCGATGGCGATTCGCTGGCGTTCGCCGCCGGAGAGTGTGGTGCCGCGGTGGCCGATCGCAGTGTCCAACCCGTCGGGTAGGCGTTCGAGCAGCTCCATCAGTCGGGTGCGGGCCATGGCGGCGCGCATCTCGTCGTCGGTCGCGAGTGGGGCCGCGTAGCGCAGGTTGTCGCGGAGGGTTCCGGCCAGGATCGGCGCCTCCTGCTCGACGTATCCGATGGTGCTGCGCAACTCGGCGAGCGGCCAGTGGGCGATATCACGGCCATCGAGGGTGATGACACCGCGTTCGGGATCGTAGAAGCGCTGCAGCAGGGCGAAGACGGTGGTCTTGCCGGCACCGGACGGACCGACGATCGCCGTCATCCCACCGGGCACGGCCGCGAAGGTCACGTGGTTGTGCGCCAGCGGCGAGTTGTCCTGGTAGCGGAAGCAGACGTCGCGGAAAGCAACCGATGCGGGGGCCGGGGCGGAGCACCCATCGGGCGGGGCGGCGGCATTGCTGCCTGCCGGTGGCTCTCCGGGGAGCTTCTCCACCTCGCGGATCCGTCGTACCGCGGCGAGACCGACGTGCAGCTGGGTAGCCGCCTCGACGAGGGCCCCGATCGGATCGACGAGGTAGAAGAGGTAGAGCAGGAACGCGATCAGGGCGGACACCGTGAGCGCGCCGGTGGCTACCCTGGCGCCGCCGACGCCGAGGACGACCAGGAAGGACAGCTGGACTGCGAGCCCGGCGGGGATGCCCGCCAACGCTGTCCAACGCGCCACCTCGACCCCGTGCCGGTAAGCCGTGCGCGCCGCCTCGGTGATCTCGGCGAGTTCCCGCTGCTCGGCTCCGCTGGCCTTGACTGTGCGAAACGCCCCGAGGGCGCGCTCCAGCACCGAGCCCATCTCGCCGACGGCGGCCTGGGACCGTTCGGTCGCAGACGAGATGCGGGACATCACCAGCGCGACGGTGCCGCCGACCACAACGACCACAGCGAGCGTCAACCCGAGCAGCATCACGTCCAGCGTGGCCATCAGCACGATCGCACCGAGCAGGGTGAAGACCGCGTTCACCCCCCCGACCAGGCTGTGGGTGCAGACGTTGCGCAGCAGCGTGGTGTCGGAGGTGACCCGGGAGAGCAGGTCACCGGGCTTGAGGCGGTCGAGCGTCCCGACCCGCAGCCGCAGCATCCGCGAGATCAGTCGCACCCGGGCGGCCAGCACCACGGTCTCCGCGGTGCGCTCCAGCACGTACTTTCCTGCGGCCGAAACACCGGCGCTCGCGACGACCAGCCCGGTCAGGATCAGCAGCGGCTCGACCAGGGAACGCCGTTGGCTCAGCGCGTCGATGACTGCCTTGGCCACCAGCGGCTGAGCCAACCCCGCGGCACTGCCGATCAGGCCCAGCACGGCTCCGCCGACGAGGACCCGGCTGTGCGGCCGGACGTGGCCGAGCAGTGCCCGCCACGGCGCGACCTCCCGGATGGCGAGCGGGTCTGGCCGTCGCGCCGCGGGTATCTGCATTCAGGGCACTCTGAAGAAGGTGCGGAAGTAGTCGACCGGGTACTCCTCGCCGACCGGAGCTCCGTCCGCCTCCACCCAGGCGTGGGCGCCGAACGGTGCGAGCGTCCGCGCCCCGACACACCAGGTCGGCCACTGGCCGCGCAGCCGGCACAGCAGGATCGTGGCCAGCGATCGGGGCAGGCACCCCTCCCGTCCAGCACACGCCAGGCTCACCGCCACCACGGCGTCCCGGGCCGCCTTGGCCTGGGCGTAGCTGGCCGGCCGGGCTCCCGGGCGAAGCCAACCCAGCACGGTGCGGATCCGGCGGGGGGACTGGCGGGCCAGCAGCCGGGCGACGCCTACCGCCAGCCGGGTCAGGATCCGCAGCCGAAGCGGCACAGCACGGGGATGGTAGAAAACAGCCTCCGGTACGGTCATCTGGATTCTCCTACCTACTTCTCGACCAGTCCCGCCGAGCGCAGTTCATCAACCAGCTGCGTGACGTCGAGGCTCGCGGTCTCGAGATCCACCGCGTGCTGCTCCGCAAGTGCCTGTGCCGCCTGTACGACGGTTCCGCCGCCCAGCAACGTCTGCAGGATGAGAGCACCGGTCGGATTGAGGTTCCAGTACTGGCCGTGGTCCTCGTCGAGGAGTGCGATTCCATAGTCGACTTCGGCGGTGGATACGCCATTACGCAGTTTGAGTGCCATGTGCCTTCTCCCTCAGCTCGCCAACGGTCGCTCTTTCGAGCCTGCGTAGCCACATCTCGCACGCCGCGGTCTGATACAACGCATTGAATTCGAGAGCTGGCGGCAGCGGCCGGCTACACACCTCGCGCAGTGCGTCCGCGTCGATCAGACCCAGCCGGGCCAGCCGGGAGTCCTCGCACAGCGCCAGCAACTCGTCGCGGTGTTCCCGCAACCCTATTTCCACTTCATGCGAGCCCTCGTCCTTGGTTTGGCGGGTCAGGCTCTCGTCGGGCACGATGCCGCGCATTGCCTCGGTGATGAGCGGCTTGTACTGCCAGGGCGTGATCCTGTCCTGTGGCCGGACCGCCAGGCCCGCCTCGATCACCCGGTCGTCGTAGAACGGGGCAGCGAGTGCAGTACCGAGCCGGGAGGCGCTCTGGCCCAGTTGCCGCACGGTGCGAGAGATACTTCGCATTCCTTCCAACTCGACGTGCTGTCCGCGTGTGTGCGCCAGTGCCTCGGCGCTAGGAGCCACAGCGCGGATCAGCTCTCGCACGGCCCCGACCGCGTCCGACGTCGCCCACGGGGGCAACCGTGGAGGTGTACCCCAGTCCAGTGTCGGGGTCCACTCGGGGGCCGGTAGCGCGGTGAGCTGGTCAGGGATCCGGGCGAGCCACGCGCGGTAGGAGCGCTTGCCCGCCAACTGCCGCAGCGCTTCGCGGTATCGCCAGGCGCGTTGAGTAGCGAAACCACGCGCGTGCCGCAGCGCCATCGCGGGGTGGGTACGCACCATCGCGTGCAGGTGTGCCGGTGAGCCTGCCAGCAGCTCGTCGCCGCCGAACCCGGTGAGATGCAGCCGCGATCCCCGGGTCGCGGCCAACCGCGGGATGGCAAGCCACCGGCTGAGATGAACGGCGGCCGGGCACGGCTCGTCGAAGCAGTCGTCCATGTCCCGCAGGCCGTGGTACACCATCGGTAACTGGTCCCCGGCAATCACGTGGTGCTCGAAGTTTGCCGATGCGGCGACTGTTCGGCGCGCATATGTCACGTCGCTGCCCATGGGATCCCGGCCGTCCGCGGTGTAGGCGACCACCGTCGCGTCACGCCGAGCAGCCAGACAGCACACCGAGGTGGAATCCAAGCCACCTAGGTCAGCGCTGACCAGGTTCCGACCCCGAACCCGGGAGTCGACTGCGGCCGAGAGGGCCTCCCGCAACGTCCGCGCGCCCTCGGCCATCGGTACCACCGGCGCTGGAGGAGACCACCACGGGACCGTCCGCTGCGGGCTGCCGCCGCCGAGCACCAGGTAGTGGGTGGTCGGCAGGACGCTCACTCCGCGCCACACCGGCTCACCCCCCACCGGGTACAGCGCGGACGAGTTGAGTAGATGGACCGCCAGCCGCTGCTCGTCGAGCTTCGCGCCGAGCAGGTCGGCTAGCACGTCGGCGCGGTCAGCGGCCACGCTGACGGTACCTACCGTGGCGTGGAACACCCGTCGAAGACCGGTGACCGTTCCTTGGATTCGTACCCGTCCGGCGACGGACGCGGCCAGATGGGAACTTCCGACGAGAGACGCGGCCAACCGATCGAGGCCGGCGACCGCGTCCACCCGGTTGGCGATGGTGGTGAGCTCGCCGGTGGTGACCGCGTGTTGACCGATGACCGCGATCTTGACCTGGCCTGCCTGACCGACTGCCAGGGCATCATCGGCCCAGCGACCGAGCAGCCAGGGCCGACCGGATGGGTGGCTGACCTCCTGTGTCGCCCGATCACGCAGCGCAGCAGCGATTGAGGCGGCCGAAACGGAGTCCGGAAGGACGACGAACCAAAGCGGCACCTCTTCGGAACCGGTACAATCGATCATGTCTCGTGACCTTTCCTCGACGCCACAACCTGGTGATACGAGCCCGGGTGGCGGTGGGAAAGGAATGCTTTACCCACCACCACCCGCGGTCCTCCCAGAGCTGACTAGCCAGGACGGCTCACACGGCCGACACAACCACGTCACGCTCGGGACTGTTTGGAGGTCAGAGGCTGAACCGCAGGGGGATCAACCGCTCCGGACCCCTGTTGGTGCCCAGGCCGGTCTTACGGAAAGAGCAGGTCAGGTGCAGGGTCGGACGCTCGTACGTACGCATCGATCGTACCTCTCTTCTACTTGTCGAATCGGCACACAACCAGCCAGCCGCAAGCCGCCACCTGGTCGTGCTATTGCAGACCCAAAGCTAGGCGTGGACCCTTCAGGGCTCCTTACAACCTTCTTACGAGGTCCTTAGCTGCGACGTTTGAGTAAACATCAACAACTGCTGACCCCCCACGCACCCAGGCATGACGTGGCGAGCCGGTCAGCCGGCCAACGCCGGCAGCTCCTCCTCGGCCAGGGCCACCGCGAGGTTGCCGCCGACGTCAACCGGCAAGCCCCGACCGCGCGGGTAGGCCGCCATCGAGGCCGCCGCTCACCGGCCGCTCACGCAGAACTGTGGCTGCCGGTGCGAGGCTCGCCTACACTCATGAATGTTGAGCCTTCACAGGAAGTGGGTTCCTGGGAAAGAAGATAGAGGGGGATCGTATGAGGATCACGGAGATCTTCGCACTTGGCCGCTATGGCCGCAGCGATGGCTGCTACTGCGGGGGTCATTACCACCGCCACGATCATGAAAAGCGCTATCGTCATGGGGGCTACGGCAGGAGGAGCCTGTCCGATCGCGACACCCCCCTAGCGAGGCTGAAGGGAAGTTCGACCTTCTAGCCTCGTAAGTCGCGGGCGCGGCGAAGTCCCGGTACCGGCGCCCCGCTCGGGGCGCCGGTCAGAACCACCTTTCCAGGACCAGCGCGAGGCCGTCCTGCGAGTTCGGTGCCGTGATCTCGTCGGCGGATTCGAGCACGGCGGGATGGGCGTTGGCCATCGCCACCCCGTGCCCCGCCCAGTGCAACATCGGGAGGTCGTTGGGCATATCACCCAAGGCCACCACCTCGGCCGGCGCGATCCCCAGTTCGCCGGCCAGCCGGGCCAGGCCGCTGCCCTTGGTGACGCCGGGCGCGGAGATCTCGATGAGGCCCTGGCCGGTGGAGAAGGTGACGTGCACGTGGGCCCCGAGTTGGGCACTGACGATCTCGCGGACCGCGGCGGCCATCACGTCGCTGCGCGCATCCTGCTGGCGGACCAGCAGTTTGACCGCGGGTCGGCCGAGTAGCACGTCGCGTGGCGCGGGCGTGGAATCCCCGCCGGGCCAGGGGTGGGTGTAGCCCGGCTCGGCGAGGAACTCGTCGAAGCCGTTGCGTATGGCACTGCTGGTGGGCAGCTCAACGGCGAGCTTCGCGCCCGGTAGCGCGGTCGTCACCACGTTCGCCACGTCCCGCAGCTGCAGCGGATCCAGGGTTGCCGAGTATCTGACACAGTCGGTCGCGGCGTCGTAGAGCACCGCGCCGTTGGCGCACACCGCATACCCGGCATGTCCGAGTTGCTCGACGATCGGCGGGATCCACCGCGGTGGTCGACCGGTGACCAGCACGAAAGGAACACCGGCGGCAAGCACTCGATGCACCGCGGCCAGGGTGCGCTCGGAGATCTGATCAGTCGGGTCCAGCAAGGTGCCGTCCACATCCGATGCGACCAGCCTGGGCCTCTGCATACCCCGACCCTACGTTTCCCCGCGTGTCCGTCCCCCATGCTCGGTGTGTCCGTCCCCCATGCTCGGTGTGTCCGGCCCCTGTGCCCGGTGTGTCCGGCTCCTGTGCCCGGTGTGCCCGGCTCCCATGCCCGGTGTGTCCGGCTCTGGGGCCCTCGACCTTCGCGGCCGCCTTCGCCGCCAACGCTGTTACGACCACTGCGGCGACATCGGCCGTCAGGCCGGCAGTATCGGCAACAACACATGAGTCACCCACCGCCGCCAGTACGTCTCGACCGCCGCGGACTCTATGCGGCAACGTGCATGCACCTTGACGCTCCGCGGCTCACCTGCCTAGCGTCACCTCACGTGCTTTAAAGGGGAGAGTGACATGGAGTTGACGCGGATCGCCGGTGGGGATTGCGGTCGTGACGACTGCCCAGCCATCTTCACGACAGACAACGGCAGGATTGCCGTCCAGGGTTACATCGTGCACAGGGAGAGGCCGGCAGGTGAAGCTGTCGTTGAAATCCCTCTAGCCGTATTCCAGGAGGCGGCTCGTGCGCTTGGAAGGTGACAGCTGGCGTACGTTCTTCGATTCATATCAGCGAGAAGCGTTCCGCCTTGAAACGCTACCCTCCTACAATGTGGGCAGTGAACGGGCAGAATATGATGTGTTTTTGGCTACGGGAGAGCTGAACATCCCAGATGATGATCCCTGGCTCGTGCGCGTTCGTCATTATCGCCAAACTGGTCGATGGATTGGACGGGTGCATGTCATCAGCCGGCCGCTGACGGATTACTTAAGGTATGAATTCGCGGTCTATCGTCGCACCGTGGAGGTCGGTGAGGACGTGCGCATCCTCGACCTCACCGACCGGCCCGACCCAGGTCTGCCCGCGCAAGACTTCTGGCTCTTCGATGACACCTCTGTCGTGCGCATGGACTATGACCCGGACGGCACCCAACTGGGGCGCGAACTCCTCGAAGATATTGACCCTGCTCCATACGTAGCATGGAAACGATTGGCTCTGGAATACGCCGAGCCTTTCACTGAGAATTGGGTGAAGCGAGGAGGGTGAAACTCGACCCCACACGTGCAGGGCGAGATCGTCAGAACTTGGCGAGCGCACTGCATGACTTGCGCAAAGCGTCGGGCCTGTCTGGTGATCGGCTTGCCCGACGCTGTGGCATGAGTCAAAGCAAAGTGAGCCGCATTGAGACCGGCCGTTTACTGCCGAGCGTCGTTGACGTAGAACAGGTGCTGACCGCGCTTGAGATAGACGAGGCGACGCGACGCGAACTGCTGGCGCTCGCTCGCGTCGCTAATGCTGAGTACCAGGACGTGCGGGCTTCCGTACGTCGAGGGCTCCACCACCGGCAGCGTGAGTTGGCCGCGCTCGAAGCCAACGCTACACTGGTACGGCACTTTCTGCCGACCCTCATCACGGGGTTACTTCAAGTACCCGAGTACATGCGGGCGGCCATACGTACGCCTATTGAACCGGCGACAGGTGACGTTGGCAAGGCGATAGCGCTGAAGCTAGAAAGACAAGCCGTACTGCGCGACAAAGCCAAGAACTTTGAGTTCCTACTGACGGAATCAGCGATACGATGGCAACTCTGCGAGCCATCGATCATGGGGCTGCAGATCGACCGGCTCGTGTCGCTGTCGCAGCAGTCGAATATCCGCATCGGCGTATTGCCGCTTTCGGCACAGGTGCGCGATGGAGCGTACCACACCTTTGTCACTTATGATCGTCGCCTGGTGACCATTGAGCTGTTCACCGGCCAACTAGTGCTACGGGACCCCAAGGACATCGATCACTACTGGGCGCTCTTTGACTTCTTCGGTGTCCATGCGCTGTGGGCGGACGAGGCCCGGAGTGTTCTGAGGGCGCTGGCTGACACATTCCGAACCAGTAAATAATTCGAGCACGCGCATAGCACTAGAAGTTGACATCACCTCGTCCATAACATCGCTGCATGAGCACGGCGGCAGACCTCCCGGCAACCACTGGCCTTGAGCCAGAGGTGACCCCACAAGCTAAGCCTGGAGACATCGATGATGGACAGGTCATATACATCGGTTCGGTCGTGCACCGCAAGGTGTCAGTGAAAGGCACCGGCGGGTTTTCTGCGACTGTAGTAGTTACGGTGCAACAGGGACAGGTGTGGATGTCGATTCAGCCGCCATTCACTTGGGAAGCGATTATGAAGCCCGAGAAGGTTGATGAGCTGATACGGACGCTGGCGGCGGCTACCAACGGTGCGAAGAAAATGGCCCGGCCGGTGCCCGACCGGCCAGTGTCATCGAGCGCCGCTTCGCGAGTACCTCACCTCAGCCAGAGGTGATCAACTCCTGGCCGCCCAGCGCAGGACGCAGTGCCGCGGGAACCCGCACCGAGCCGTCGGGCTGCTGGTGGTTCTCCAGGATGGCGACGATCCACCGGGTGGTGGCCAGCGTGCCGTTGAGGGTAGCGGCGATCTGGGGACGCCCGGCTGGATCGCTGGCGTCGCGGTACCGGATGCCCAGCCTGCGAGCCTGGAATGTGGTGCAGTTCGAGGCGGAGGTCAGCTCACGGTAGGCCCGCTGGGACGGCAGCCAGGCCTCGCAGTCGAACTTGCGCGCCGCGGAGCTGCCCAGATCCCCGGCCGCGACGTCGATCACCCGGTAGGGCACCTCGATCGCGGCGAGCATCTGCTCCTCCCAGGTCAGCAGCCGCTGATGCTCGGCCTCAGCGTCCTCGGGCCGGGTGTAGACGAACATCTCGACCTTGTCGAACTGGTGCACCCGGATGATGCCGCGGGTGTCCTTGCCATACGAACCGGCCTCGCGGCGAAAGCACGACGACCAGCCGGCGTAACGCAACGGTCCACCGGACAGGTCGACGATCTCCGCGGCGTGGTACCCGGCCAACGCCACCTCGGAGGTCCCCACCAGGTAGAGCTCGTCATCGCGCAGCCGGTACACCTCAGCGGCGTGCGCGCCGAGGAAGCCGGTCCCGTCCATGATCTCCGGGCGGACCAGTACCGGCGGGATCATCAGGGTGAAGCCGGCTGCGATGGCCTGCGACGCGGCCAGCTGCAGCAGCCCAAGCTGGAGCTGCGCGCCCAGCCCGGTGAGGAAGTAGAACCGGGCCCCGGCGACCTTCGCGCCGCGCTCGGTGTCCATCAGTCCAAGTGCGGTGCCCAGCGCCAGATGGTCGCGCGGCTCGAAACCCAGTTCAGGCGGCTGCCCGACGTGCTTGAGCACGACGTAATCGTCCTCCCCGCCGGCCGGAACCCCGTCGACGACCAGATTGGACACCGCGCGGTGCGCGAACTCGAGTGCCTCCTCGGCCACCGCCTGCTCGACCTCGGCGAATTTGACGTCGGCGGCAAGCTGTTTGGCGTGGGCGAGCAGCTCGTCGCGCTCGACACCGCGCGCCCGGCCCACCTGCTTGCCCAGCGCCTTCTGCTCGGCGCGCAGCGAGTCGGCCGCGGCAACGGCCTTGCGGCGCCGCTCGTCGGCGGCGATCAGCGCCTCGACGGCGGCCTCGTCCTCCCCGCGGGCGCGCTGCGAGGCGCGCACCCGGTCGGGGTCCTCCCGCAGCACCTTGAGATCGATCACGGCCGGTCAGCCTAGCCCTGACAACTCGGCCCGGGCGAATCTGACAGCGCGGCGGCGGCCTCGAGCAGCATCCAGCCCGACAGCTGCACCGAAAGGTCTCGCTCGGCCAGGCCCGGCCGGGGTGGCTGCGCCGGAACCGTCCACTGCGGACCGAACACCGGGCCACCGTCGGCGATGATCCGGTTGGCCCAGGCGGCTTCGGCGGAGTCCAGCACCAGGCGCGCCGCAATCCCGCCAGCCGGAGCAGCGGCCGCGGCTAGCGCGAGGTAGCGCGCCAGGATGCCAGTGAACAGGCCGCCGTCGCCTCCGCCGTGGCCACGCAAGACACCGGCGTCGGTGAGGTGCTCGGCCACCGCATGCACCGTGCGATCAGCCTGCTCGAACCAGCGAGGCGCGCCGGTCGCTGCGCCCAGCTCGAGGCAGGCGCCGAGCAGCACGCCCTGGCAGTAGCTGTAGATGGGCCGCTCGAGGATGCGCACCGACCCGTCGGGATTCACCCGCGCCCCATCGAAGACCAGGCCGGTATCCGGGTCGATCAGGTGCTCGAGGATCCAGTCCACCAGGGACGCGGCGATTCCCAGGTTGCCCCGCCGGGCGTAGAAGATCGCGGCGGGGCCGGTGGCCGGGACGTTGACGAAGTCGTCACCGACCCGCCACCGCATCCCCCCGCTCGGGCCCCGGCCGGACCGCAACCGGTGCATGATGGCCTGCTCGGCGCCCGGCCTGCGCACCCCGGCCAGCGTCGCGCTGCGCTGCAACGCCAGGCCCAGCCACGCGATGTCGTCGTAGTAGGTGTTGACCCAGCCGGTGAGGTTGCGCACCCGGATGCCGCGGACCAGCGCCGCTACGGTGTCCCGGCGCCATGGCGTCGGGGACCGCTGGTAGGCGTCGAGCGTGCAGTCCAGCAGGTGCGCCTGCCACCAGTAATGCCACTGCCACGAGTAATGCCCCTGGGCCGACCGCGCAGGCCAACCGACCCGGCCCAGCCGGGTGCTCGGCAACCCCCACAGCCAGTGCAGGTGCCGGGTGTGTACCGCGCGCTCGGCCGCACCCGCTCGGGCAGCCCACACGTTCACCATGCTGTGTCCAGGTCCGCATGCTGGCGGATCCAGGCATGCATGGCGATCCCGGCGGCGACACCGGCGTTGATCGACCGGGTGGAGCCGAACTGCGCGATCGAGACGGTCAACGAGGCCCCCGCGCGGGCGTCGGCCGTCAAACCCGGGCCCTCCTCGCCGAACAGCAGCAGGCAGCTCCTGGGCAGGCTCGCGGTCTCCAGCCGTCGCGCACCCGGAGCATTGTCCACGGCGACCACGGTGAGCCCTTCCGCGGCAGCGTGCGCCAGCAGCCCGGCGACGTCGTCATGGTGGCGCAGGTGCTGGTAGCGGTCGGTGACCATGGCGCCCCGGCGATTCCACCGGCGGCGGCCCACGATGTGCACCTCGGCTGCGGCGAACGCGTTGGCGGTGCGCACCACGGTGCCGATGTTGTGGTCGTGGCCGAAGTTCTCGATCGCGACGTGCAGGGGATGGCGCCGGGCGTCGATCTCGGCGACCACGGCGTCGCGGCGCCAGTAGCGGTAGGCGTCGACGACGTTGCGGCGATCACCGTCGCGCAACAGGTCCGGGTCATAGCGGGGATCGTCAGGCCATGGGCCCTGCCAGGGGCCGACTCCCACCGTGTGGCCCCACTCTGTGGGGCCTTGTGAGTGGCGATGCGAGCTATAGCTCGTATCGCCACTCACAGGAGCTCGCTCATGCTCAACACCGCGCGGTAGGGCAACCCGGCGGCCTCGACCGCCTCGCGGGCTCCGGTGTCGCGATCCACCACAGTGGCGACCCCGACCACCTCGGCGCCGGCCTCGCGCAGCGCGGCCACCGCGGTGAGCACCGAGGTGCCGGTGGTGGAGGTGTCCTCGACGGCAAGCACCGGTCGGCCCGCGACGTCGGGGCCCTCGATCCGGCGCTGCATGCCGTGCTCCTTGACCGATTTGCGCACCACGAAGGCGTCGACGGGTGGGCCGGGCGCGTGCAGCACCGCGGCGGCGACCGGATCGGCGCCCAGAGTCAGACCGCCCACGGCACGGTAGGACCAGTCGGAGGTCAGCTCGCGGACCAGCCGCCCGATCAGCGGCGCGGCCTCGTGATGCAGCGTCACGCGGCGCAGATCCACGTAATAGTCGGCCTGCGCACCAGAGGACAGCGTGACGTGGGCGTGCACCACCGCAAGCTCGCCGACCAGCTCGGCGAGCCGGCTGCGGGCCTGGCTGATCGGCAGCCCGGACGTCACGTGCGGCCCCGTCCAGTACGGCCGGCGATCCGGCGCACCAGGCTGCGGGGCAGCACATCCACCAGCCCGAACAGCGCCCGGTACTGCAGGCCGGGCACCGAGATGGTGCGCCCGCGCCGCAGGTCGGCCAGGCACTCGCGGACGACGGCATCGGCATCCAGCCAGAACGCCGAGGGGCTGCCTGCCACGTCGATGCCGGCCCGGGCATGGAACTCGGTACGGACGAATCCCGGGCACAATGCGATCACCCGCACCCCCGTGCCTTGCAAAGACGCGGCCACGCCCTCGGACAGCATGGTCACGTATGCCTTGCTCGCGCTATAGGTGGAGCCGCGGCCAGGCAAGAAGGCCGACACGCTGGACACGTTGATCACCGTCCCCCGGCCCCGGCGCACCATGCCCGGCACCGCGGCGTGGGTCAGCCGCAGCACCGCGGTCACGTTGACGTCCAATTGGGCCTGCAAGTCCGCGATGTCGGCGTCGACGAACTCCGTGGCGGCCCCGAAACCGGCGTTGTTCACCAGCAGGTCCACCGGATCCCCGGCACGCAACCGCTGCTCGACCCGCTGCCGCGCAGCGGCGTCGGCCAGATCGGCAGGCAACACCTCGGTGCGCACCCCATACCGCTGCGACAGCTCGGCCGCCGACCGCTGCAGGCGACCAAGGTCGCGGGCAACAAGCACAAGGTCGTACCCCTCAGCGGCGAGCCGACGAGCGAACGCCGCCCCCAACCCAGCACTAGCCCCCGTAACCAACGCAGTGGACATGGTCGCAGGCTAGCCTCGACCCGCCCGCGTTCTGGATGCAGACTGCTCTAATTCGAGGCCCGATAACCGCAGTCTGCATCCAGAACGCGGGCTAGGGGGCTAGCGGTAGGTGAGGCGGCGGAGGAGGAGCTCGGGTGGGCCTCGGTAATCGCGGCGGGCCATGTGCTGGGCTAGGAGGACGGTGAGGGTCCAGGTTGCGGTGGCCAGGACGGCGACCTCGACGAACCCGAGCCGATTACCGAGGCCGCCGCCGTAGGAGGCCAGCACCGCGACGAACACCACGGACTGCAGCAGGTAGCACGTCATCGATCGCTGCCCGCAGGCTGCCAGCGCGGTCACCACCGGGCCGCGACAGTCCTGGTTCCGGGCCCGGATCGCGATGAGCCCAGCAATCGCGGCGTAACCCAAGCCGCCCGCGTACCCGGTCAGGGTGTGCGCCACGCCCGCAAGCGCGGTCGCTACCACCGAGCGATCCGGCCACCACGCGGCCGCCATCAGCGCCATCGGCAGACCACCAACGGCGGCCAGCCCCACACCCAGCACCGCGACGCGGATCAGCAGCCGCTGGTGGCGCTCCGGCTCGTCGAGTAGTCGCCGCCGCGCCGCCCACACCCCGAGCAGCAGGGCGGGGACCAGGATGAACAGCAGCGTCACGGTCAGCACCACCCATTCCCCGACCCGCCACATTGCTGCGAACAGCGGATCGGTGATGGACATCGACGGCAGGAATGACTCCGAGCCTTCGGGCTGAGGCAGGCCCATCAGGGCGCCGAACACCGCGGTCGGCACCGTCCACAACCCCACCAGGACCAACAGCTTCCGGTCGCCGGCGGTGATCAGCAGGCCGGCCAGCAGGACCGCGAGTAGCCCGTAGGCGCCGATGATGTCTCCGGAGAAGAGCAGCAGCGCATGCAGGAACCCGAAGAGGATCATCCAGGCGCCTCGCCTGCGGACGAGCGCGCCGACCGTCACCTCGTCGAGGCCCTTGCTGGTGTGCCGCCGCAACAACTGGACGATGCCGTAGCCGAACAAGAACGCGAACATCGGGTACGCACGGCCGTCCACAAAGGTCATCTGCAGTAGTACGACCACCCGGGCGCCGATCAAGTCCGGCATCGGGTAGCCGCGCACGCCGGGGGGGTGCCCGTACAGGTAGACGTGGACGTTCGCCAGCGCGATCAGCAGCAGCATCGCCCCCCGCGCCAGGTCCGGCGCGAGCGACCGCGCCGACGGCGCGATGGCGCCGATCGGCACTGCCATCACCCGATGGTGCCCGCCCGACCGTTGCTGCGTGCCGTCGGGGTGTCGGCGAGCTTGGACGCGGTCAGCGACGGCGCGCTTGGGTGATGAGCGTGCGACCGAAGTCCCACGTCAGCCCCCCTGTCCGGTGCGCATCATTCATCACGTCGGTGAACGCGTCGAGGAACCACGCAACCTCGGTCTCGCCCACCGTCATCGGCGGCAGCAGCTTGATCACTTCGAGGTGATCGTCGGCGACCTGGGTGAGTACCCGGTGGCGCGCGAACACAGCCATGACCACCATCTGTGCGAATAGCCCTTGCCGGGCTGCCTGCAACATGGCCCAGTTGGCCCGCAGCCGCCACGAACGTGGCCTGGCGAACTCCAGCCCGACCATCAGCCCACGACCGCGCACCTCGGCAAGCAGGTCATAACGTTCGATCATCGCGGCGAGTGCGTCACGCAGCAACCGCCCGGTCCGCTCGGCGTTCTCGACCAGCTCCTCATCCTCGATCACCGCCAGAGTGGCCAGTCCGGCGGCCATGGCCGCCGCGTTCGCGCCGAACGTCGAGTCATGTGCTAACAAGCGATCCATCGACGAATAGACCTTCCGGAAGATCCATCCTTTGGTGAGGGTGGCGCCGACGGGGATGAACCCACCGGAAAGCGCCTTCGCAACCGTGACGATGTCCGGGTCGAGACCCTCATGGTGGTAGGCGAAGAACCGACCGGTCCGACCAATCCCAGTCTGCACCTCGTCACAAATCAACAGCGCGCCGCGCTCGCGCAACAGTTGCTGCGCGGCGACCAGGAAGCCCTCCGGAGGCACGTGAACACCTTTGCCCTGGATCGGCTCGACTACCAACGCCGCGACATCATCCCGACGCAGCTCACCCTCCAGTGCGTCGAGATCACCGAAGGGAATGGCCGTATCGGGCAGCAGCGGGCCGAACCCGCGGCGGAACTGTCGCGCACTGGTGACCGACAGCGAGCCAGCGGTGAGCCCGTGGAAGGCACAATCGAAGTACACGATCCGCGGCCGGCCGGTGGCACAGCGGGCGAATTTCAACGCCGCCTCCACCGCCTCGGTGCCGCTGTTGCAGAAATACACCCGCGCCAGCCCCGGCGCATGGGCGAGTAACCGCTCGGCGAGCAGTCCGGGCAACAGCGCGCAGTCGAACTGCACAAGGTCGGCCAGCTCCGCATCGAGAACATCACGCAGCGCCTGGCGTACCACCGGATGGTTACGCCCTATCCCGGCCACCCCGAAACCGGCCAGGAAATCCAGATATCGTTGGCCGTCGCGGTCATACAGGTAGGCGCCCTCGGCCCGCTCATACTCCTTGTCGAAACCGATTGCGTGCAGCACTCGCGGCATCTGAGGGTTGAGATACCGGGCGTGCAACTCATAGCCTGACCCGCGCCGGGCCGCCAGGAGGTGGGCCAAGTCGAACTCCATATCTGCACACTCCTCGCCGCCCCTAACCCGGTCGAGCTGGCGCGCCGTATGAGACACCCCTGCGGGTGAGAAGTTGCCGCCGTCCAGCACCAGTGTGCGGGGGTGAACCAGGCGATCAGCTCGGCAGCGTGAGTCTGCTCGCTGGCGGTGACCGGGCCCAGCGCGGCGCGGCCCCGTGGTCGCTGCAAGTGCTCTCGCAATACTTCTTTCGGTGGAGCTGTCCGACTCACCTGTTGCCTGACGCCCCTGGGTTCCTTGACTCTCACTCTGCGGACCCGTACGGAGGTGGCGGTAATGCTCTCAGCTCGAAGTCTGTTCCAGGAGATCCTCGACAACGACGAATCGTTCCGGCTGTTCTGCTCCATCGCGGCCAGCGGCGAGGCCCAGGGCGGATGGGAGAACGGCCGGATCGCGGCGCTCGTCCCCGAATCACAACGGGAGTTGGGCCCCAAGATCGTCCGGCACGGTACGGACGAGGACAAACACGGCAGGATCTTCACTGCCCTGATGCGCAAGCGCGGACTCGACCCGGTGCCGGTCCCCGAGAACATCGACTACACGATGCTGCTGGAGCAGCAGGGCATCGGCCTCGCCCACGAGAAGCTGCGCGCGGACGAACCGCTGACGGAGCGGGACATCGTCTGCTATCTGGCCCACAGCAGGGTCACCGAACAACGCGCCGCCGAGCAGATGCAGCTGCTCCGCAGGCACTTCGCCGACCACCCGGACCTCGGCCGCGCGGTTAAGATGATCTCTGATGACGAGGACAACCACCTGGCCTACTGCCACGAGGAGCTGCTCCGCCTGGGCGCCGAGGGGCACGGCCGGGAGATCCGACGGATCCTCAAGGAGAGCGCGCGGGCCGAGATCCGGGTGTACCGCGACGTCAGCCTCGCCGTGATGGCGAAGATGGGGCGCATCCTGGGCTGGTCCAGGCCGAAGGCGGCGGTGCTCGCGGCCGGTATCCACGCGGTGTACGGCTACGAGCGGATCGCCGGCTGGCGCCGGATGGTCAGCCTCAGGATGCCGCCGCGGCGGGACGCATTCGGCGGGCCTGCCACGCCAGCCTTCGAGTTGACCTGAAGCTGTGCGGTCGGCCCGCGCCTACAACCCGCCGCTTAAATAGGTATGTTCTGATTACCACTTCCGTAGGTCTAAACCCTTGCGCACAACGCCGGCAACCGTTATGCCTTTGAGGGGGTCCTTAACGGACAGCCTGGTACAGGGGAACCCGGCGAAAGTCAGCCAATGAAGGTGCGGGAAGCAGTGCGCGTCGCCCTGCGCGGATTGCGCGCCCACCGGCTGCGCTCCGCGCTGGCCGTGCTCGGCATCACCATTGGAGTCGCAGCGGTGATCCTGCTGGTCGCGCTCGGCAACGGGGTGCGGAGCGCGGTTAACGGGTACCTCGAACCGCTGGCAAATCTGATCACCATCGTGCCGGCGAACAGCACCGCCCCCGGCGGCGCCGCCCCGAGAGACCTGACCGACACCGACGTAGCCGCGCTGCGCAAGCGCGACCAGGCACCCGATGTCGCCACTGCCATCCCGGCCATCGCCGGCCAAACCCTGGCCGAGACGGATACCACCGCGTTCCGCGCGACCGTCATCGGCTCCACCGAACGATGGCTTGAGTTGAAGAACCAGGATATGGCGGCTGGGTCGTTCATCGACGAGGCTCAGGTCCGCTCTGCCGCCCGGGTGGTAGTCCTGGGTGATGCAGTCGCGAACGCCCTCTTCGGTGACGACTCCGCGGCGGTGCTGAGCCGGACAATCCGGATCAACAATCAGACTTTCAAGGTCATCGGAGTGGTGCAGTTCGTCGGTGAGCCGGGCGATAACGAGGCGATCATGCCGCTGAGCACCGCGCGCCGGTATGTCTTCGGCGGTGGTGACAAGGTCAACCAGATCATCGTGCAAGCGACCGGATCGGCCACCGTACCCGCCGCCGAGGATCAGGTGATCCGCATCCTCAGCGAGCGGCACCGGATCACGGACCCCGCGAAGCGGGACTTCGAGGTCCAATCGCTGCGAAGCCGGCTCGAAACCTTCAACCAGGTCCTCCGCATCCTCACCCTGTTCACCACGTCCGTCGCAGCGATCTCGCTGGTCGTCGGCGGTGTCGGAGTCCTGAACATCATGCTGGCCTCGGTCACCGAACGGACCCGCGAGATCGGCATCCGCAAAGCGATCGGCGCCACTCGCCGCGCGGTCCTCGAGCAATTCCTCATCGAGTCCACCGTTCTGGCCGGCTTTGGTGGGCTCATCGGCGTCATTGTCGGGATCGGCCTTTCAGAACTCGGCGCTGCCATCGCGCGCGCCTTCGGACCCACCTTCGCCGCCCTGGCCCCCGCAGTGACCATCCCCTCTGTGCTGCTTTCGTTCGCGATCAGCCTCGTGATCGGCATCGTCGCCGGCGGCTACCCGGCCAACCGCGCCGCCCGGCTCCGGCCTGTCGACGCTCTCAGATATGAGTAACCGGCAACGTGGGGTGGCGCGAATTTCGACGGTGCTACCCCGACGCGGTATGCGGCGCCAGCGGGTCGGACTCGGCGACGGCCGGACCCCAGGCGAGCGCCAGCAGCAGCGCGGCGCGGGTAGCGGGCTCGTCCAATGCGGACCCGAACAGCTCGCGGAGGCGGCCTAGCCGGTACCGCACCGTCTGCGGGTGCACGTGCAGCTCGTCGGCCACCGCCTTGCGGTTGCCCATGTTCATCAGCCAGGACCGCAGCGTCTCCGACAGCCGGTCGCGGGTGGACTCGGGAAGCTGGGCGAGCGGCGCCAGATACTGCTGGCGCAATGCGGCCAGCAGCCGGTGGTCCCGGTGCACCACCATCGCGTCGAGATGCTCGTCGACGAACAGCGGGTCGTCGGACACGATACGCGCCTGCTGCAACCGGACGGCGAGCTCGGCGAGGCCCACACTGGCCGGCAGCCGGTCGACGGGGACGGTGGCACCGACGACGGCCGCGGCCCCGCGCAGTGCGGTCGCGAGTCGCTTGCGCCGTCCGGGACCGGACGGGTCTGGCACGATCGCCACCAGCATCTCCGGTCGCCACAGCCGCAGGCAGGAATCGTCTAGGCGATCCTGCGGCCCGCGTCCGAAGTGTTTGTCCGAGGCGATCAGGATGACTGCGGCCTGCCGGGGCAGGGACCACCCGGCCCGGACCGCCGCAGCTCGGATGGCCGCCGTGTCGCAGCGGTCCGACAGCAGCAGTTCGGCCAGCTCCTCGCGCAGCCGCTCGCGACTGCATCCCGTAGTCGCCTGTGCCTGGACGAAACCCCGCAACGACGCCGATGACAGCTGGTCCACCGCGGCGAACACGGCCGCAGCCAGCCCGGCGAACGCCTCAGCCGGAACGCCGAGCCGCAGGGCCACATCGGCCACGTGACGCCAGGCGACCGCCGCGCCGGTCCGGTAGGCGGCCAGCAAGTTGGTCACGTCCCGCTGCTGGTGCCAGTGCATGCGCCCGATCTCCTCGAACAGGGTTTGTTCGACCCCGGACTTCAGCTCGGGCGCCATCTTCAACGGATCCCACTCGGCTAGGCCCACCAGCCGAGCGGTGAAGCCCTCGGCGGCGGCGGCGACCCCGTCAAACTCCTCAGCGAGGAATCTCGCGTAATCCGGGTGTCGCTCAGCGAGCAGGTCACCGACCTCAGCCAGGATGACCGGCAGCCGGTCGACGATCGCGGGGATCAATTCGTGGAGCCGTAGTTGGTCGTTCTCTGCGGGCACAGCCCGTCAGCCCCCTCGTCGTGTTGCTCAGAGTTCAGCTACACGTGTCCCGTGACACCTCACTCAAATGTGATAACTCCAGCGGCCGGGAACTGACCCGTAGGACGCAGAAACCCCCCCGCTGACGCCCCGAAGATAGCTCTATGGTAGCGGTCTCGGACGGCTGTGCGGGATCGCCTGACCACGCATTGTTGCGCAAGCAGCACGCAGAGAACTTTCCGGTCGCGCTCCGATTGCTGCCCCGCCAGTTGCGGGCCGACCTGGTCGCGGTGTACGACGTCGCCCGGGTCATCGACGACCTCGGCGATGGTGGGATCGCCGGCTCAGCCGGCAGCCAGGCCCAGGGGAACCGGACCGCGCTGCTCGAGGAGTTCGGGCGGGACCTGACCGCGGTCTGGGAAGGCGGCCAGCCCGACCATCCGGTGCTGCGCCGGCTGGTGCCGGCGGTGCGGGCCCGCGCGCTGGAGCGCGAGCCGTTCGAGCGTCTGGTCCGGGCCAACCTGGTCGACCAGCGGGTCGACCGGTACCAGACCTACGCCGAGCTGCGGGGATACTGCGCGCTGTCGGCGGAACCGGTCGGGCGGATCGTGCTCGCGGTGTTCGGGATGCAGTCCCCGGCCGCGATCGAACTCTCCGATCGGGTCTGCGCCGCGCTGCAGCTGATCGAGCATTGGCAAGACGTTGCCGAGGACCGCCGAGCCGGTCGGGTGTACCTGCCCCAGGAGGATCTCGCCACCTTCGGGGTGGCCGAGGCGGAGCTTGACGGCACGGTCGCCTCGCCGGCCCTGCGCCGGCTGATGACCTTCCAGACCACCCGGGCGGCGGAGCTGCTCGACTCCGGCGCACCGCTGGTCCGGCTGCTCGACGGGTGGGCGCGGCTGGCCGTGGCCGGATACCTGGCCGGTGGGCGCGCCGCAGTAGCCGCGCTACGCCGGGTCGACGGAGATGTGCTGGCAGGCCCTCCACGCCCTCGCCGCCGCGACATGCTGCGGCACTTGCTCCGCCTGCTCCGGGCGCGCAACGACGCTGGGACTCCCGAGCTCAACAGCAGAGCTGTACGACGGCGCACCAACAGCTCGGCTGTTGAGCTCGGGACAAGGAGAGCTGTTGGGCGACCGGGGGAGGTCGGGTGCCGTGACCAGCGTCGCGGTCAGCGTCGATGAGGCCTTCGACCTGTGTGAGTCGATCACCAGGACGCAGGCGCGCAACTTCTATTACGGCATCCGGCTGCTGCGGCCGGACAAGCGCGCCGCGCTGTGCGCGGTGTACGCGCTGGCCCGGCGAATCGACGACATCGGCGACGGCGAACTGCCCCGGGGTGACAAGCTCGCCGCGCTGGCCCAGGTGCGCCGCTCGGTGGCCGGCCTGGAACATCCCGGCAGCGACCCGGTGCTTTCCGCTGTCGCGGAAGTGGCGCGGCGGCTGCCGCTACCCATGGGTGCGTTCGAGGAGCTGCTTGACGGCGTCGAGATGGACGTGATGGAGCGGCATTACGCGGACTTCGACGAGCTGGTCGGGTACTGCCGATGTGTGGCCGGCGCGGTCGGGCGGCTGTGCCTGGCGGTTTTCGGCAGCCGATCTGACCCACGCGCACCCGAGTACGCCGATGCGCTGGGCATCGCCATGCAGCAAACCAACATCCTCCGCGACATCCGCGAAGACCTCGGCAATGGCCGCGTCTACCTGCCGCGCAGCGATCTCGATCGGTTCGGCGTGCAGCTGGCACTGGACGAGCGCGATGCCCTGGTCGATACCGACGGCCGGCTCACCGCGCTTATCCGGGACAGTGCCGGCCGCGCACGCCGCTGGTACGACCACGGGCTGCGTCTGATCCCCCTGCTCGACCGGCGCAGCGCGGCGTGCTGCACCGCGATGTCCGGGATCTACCTGCGGCTGCTGGACCGCATCGCGGCGCAGCCCAGCCAGGTGTTCGACCGCCGGCTGTCGCTGCCCGGTTGGCAGAAGGCGGAAGTGGCGGCCAGGGCACTGTCGGGGTGGCCGGCATGATCCGGCGGGTCGCGGTGATCGGCGGTGGTCTGGCGGGTATCACCGCGGCGCTGCACTGTGCCGACGCGGGCTGCCAGGTCACGGTGTTCGAGACCCGGCCGCAGCTGGGCGGCCTGACCCACTCGTTTCGCCGCGGCGACCTCCGGGTTGACAACGGTCAGCACGTGTTCCTGCGCTGCTGCACGTCTTACCGGTCATTGCTGCAGCGGCTCGGGGTGGCCGACCACGTCATGCTGCAGCCGCGGCTGGCCATCCCGGTCCGCTCCCCTGGTGCCGACCGGCCGGTGTGGCTGCGTCGCAGTGCCCTGCCCGCTCCCCTGCACCTTGCCAGGTCGCTGCTGCGGTACCGGCCGCTGAGCGCAGCCGAACGGGTGCGTTTCGCCGTGGCCGCCGCCGCGTTGCGGCGCGTCGACCCTACGGACCCGGAAACCGACGAGCAGAACTTCGGGACCTGGCTGCGCCGCCACGGGCAGAGCGACCAGGCCATCGCCGCGCTGTGGGAACTGGTAGGGGTGGCCACCCTGAACTCGCGGGCCGATGGGGCCTCGCTCAGCCTGGCCGCCACGGTGTTCCAGGAGGGCCTGCTCACCGACGCCGCGGCCGCCGACATCGGCTGGTCGCTGGTGCCGCTGCGGGAGCTGCACGGCGATCCGGCACTGGCCTGCCTCCGCGTAGCAGGCGCCGAGGTGCGCACCGGCGTCACGGTGCGGGGCATCGAGCCCCGCGGCGGCGGCTGGCAGGTCATCACCGACGGTGATCGCGCGACGGTCGACCGGGTGGTACTGGCCGTGCCGTCGGCCGCGGCGCAACGGCTGCTCCCGGCGGGCAGCGTGGCGTTGCCGCCAGGCTGGTCGCAACGGCTGGGCAGCGTTCCCATCGTCAACGTGCACGTGGTGCTCGACCGGCCGGTGCTCGAGGAGCCGTTTTTCGCCGGGGTGAACACGCCGGTGCAATGGGTCTTCGACCGTACCTCGCAGTCCGGGCTCGCCGCAGGTCAGTACCTCGCGCTGTCGCTATCCGCCGCGGATGACATGATCAACTCACCGACGGCGACGTTGCGGGCACAATTGCTGCCGGAGTTGGCCGCCCTGCTCCCAGCCCTTCGGGATGCAGAGGTGCGCGACTTCTTCGTCACCAAGGAACGGCATGCGACGTTCCGGCCGGCCCCCGGTACGGCGGTGCTGCGCCCACCGGCGGTGACCGCCGCCCGCGGGCTGTTCCTGGCGGGTGCGTGGACCGCCACCGGATGGCCGGCGACGATGGAGGGCGCCGTGCGCAGCGGAGCAGCGGCCGCCACTACCCTGCTCGGCCAGGCACTCATTCCCGCCGAGGCGGCATCATGACCACCGACGTCTCCGCTGCCCGGCCCGCGGCGCCCAGCGCGTTGCGCCGGGCACAGGACGCTGTGGGGCCCGCAACGCGGGCGTTCATCGCGCGGCTGGACGACACCAGCGCCGCGATCGCCTCCTACCATCTGGGGTGGACCGACGCCGACGGCACACCGACCAGCGGTGGCGGGGGAAAGGCCATCCGCCCTGCACTGGCCACCCTGTCTGCGCAGGCTGCCGGCGCTGCGGCGGGGGTGGGCATCCCCGGCGCGGTGGCCGTCGAGCTGGTGCACAACTTCTCCCTGGTGCACGACGACGTGATGGACGGTGACACTGAACGCCGGCACCGGCCCACCGTGTGGGCGGTCTGGGGCGCTGCCAGCGCGATCCTGACCGGGGACGCCCTACTGGCGTTGGCGCAGGAGGCGCTGCTGGACAGCGCGTCGCCGCATCGGGCCAGCGCCGCCCAGCTGCTCGCCGAGGCCACCCGCCACCTCATCCGCGGCCAGGTGCAGGACGTGGCGTTCGAACGGCGTGACAACGTCACCCTGGCGGAGTGCCTGGACATGGTGTCGGGCAAGACCGGCGCCCTGCTGTCGGCGAGCGCGGCGATCGGCGCGGTGCTGGCCGGCGCGACGGCGGAGGTCGTGGAGGCACTGTCCACCTTCGGCGCGCAGCTGGGTATCGCGTTCCAGCTGGTCGACGACCTGCTGGGGATCTGGGGTGATCCCGCGACCACCGGCAAGCCGGTGTTCTCCGACCTGCGCTCACGCAAGAAGACCCTGCCGGTGACCTACGCGCTCACCCACGGTGGCCCCGCCGGGCGTGAGCTGGCCGGCTGGCTCGCCGGATCGGGCAGCGCCGGATCGGACCACGGCGGCGAAGCCCGGGCCGCTGACCTCATCGAAGCCGCCGGAGGGCGGGACTGGGCGGCCGCCGAGGCGCGGCGCCGTATCGCGGCGGCCGAACAGGCGCTGGCCACCGTTCCGATCTTGAGCGGCCCGCGGGAGGAACTGATCGCGATCGCTCACTTCATCGTCGCCAGGGAGGCTTGATGACCCGCACCAGTCCGGTCGACAGCATCGATGGCACCCGGCCGCGCTCGGTGGCGCAGGCGCTGGCTGCCGCGGTCGAGCACCTGCGACAACGTCAACACCCGGCGGGGTGGTGGAAGGGAGAGCTGGCTACCAATGTGACCATGGATGCGGAGGATCTGCTGCTGCGCGAGTTCCTCGGCATCCGCAGCGCCGGCCAGACCGAGGAGGCCGCCCGGTGGATCCGGTCCCAGCAGCGGGAAGACGGCAGCTGGGCGAACTACCACGGCGGCCCAGGCGACCTGTCCACTACCGTCGAGGCGTGGGTGGCGCTGCGCCTGGCGGGCGACCCGGCCGACGCCCCGCACCTGGTGGCGGCGGCAGCGTTCGTCCGGGCACACGGCGGCCTGGAACGCAGCCGGGTATTCACCCGCATCTGGCTGGCCCTGTTCGGGCTGTGGTCCTGGGACGAACTGCCCGAGCTGCCACCCGAGCTGATCTTCCTGCCGTCGTGGTTCCCGCTGAATGTCTATGACTGGGCGTGCTGGGCCCGGCAGACGATCGTGCCGCTGACCGTCGTCGGCACGCTGCGGCCGGCGCGGCCGCTGCCCTTCGGAGTGCAGGAGCTGCGCACCGGCGCCGCCGCAGGCCGCTTCGACCGGGTATGGACTTGGGGTGGGTTCTTCCAGCGGACCGATCGGATGCTGCACGCCTATGCGCGGCACCCGGTGCGCCCGCTGCGGCGAGCCGCACTGCGGCGCGCCGCGGAGTGGATCCTGGCCCGGCAAGAGGCCGACGGTTCGTGGGGCGGTATCCAGCCACCGTGGGTGTACTCCCTGCTCGCGCTGCACCTGCTCGGTTATTCGCTTGATCATCCGGCGGTGCGGGCCGGGATCGCGGGTCTGGACGGTTTCATCATCCGCGAGCGCACCCCGGACGGTTGGGTCCGGCGGTTGGAGGCGTGCCAGTCGCCGGTCTGGGACAGTGCCCTGGCGCTGAACGCCCTGCTCGACGCTGGAGTCCCGGCCGACGACACCGCGGTGACCCGGGCCACCGGCTGGCTGCTCGGCGAGGAGATCCGGGTGCGCGGCGACTGGGCGGTCCGCCGCCCATCGCTCGCTGCGGGCGGGTGGGCCTTCGAGTTCCACAACGACACCTATCCCGACACCGACGACACCGCAGAGGTGGTGCTCGGGCTGCGGCGGGTCGCGGATTGCGGCGGTCTGCGCGGGGCGGTCGATCGCGGGGTGACCTGGCTGGTCGGCATGCAATCGCGGGACGGCGGTTGGGGCGCATTCGACGCTGACAACACCCGGACGCTGTGCACCAAGCTGCCGTTCTGTGATTTCGGCGCCGTCATCGACCCGCCGTCGGCGGATGTGACGGCGCACATCGTCGAGGCGCTCGCCGCCGAGGGACTCGGCGATGGCGCCGCCTGCCGGCGAGGCGTGCGGTGGCTGCTGGCCGCGCAGGAGACCGATGGGTCCTGGTTCGGGCGGTGGGGCGCGAACTACGTGTACGGCACCGGCGCTGTGGTGCCCGCGCTGGTCGCCGCCGGTGTGCCGGCCGGCGCGCCATGCGTGCGGCGCGCCGTGCGGTGGCTCCAGGATCACCAGAACGCCGACGGCGGATGGGGCGAGGACCTGCGTTCCTACTCCGACCGGGCGTGGGCGGGCCGCGGCGAGTCGACCGCGTCGCAGACCGCCTGGGCGCTGCTGGCCCTGCTGGCGGCGGGCGAGCGGTCAGACCCGGTCGATCGCGGGGCGCGGTGGCTGTGCGACACCCAGCGGCCGGACGGGTCGTGGGACGAACCACAGTTCACCGGCACCGGGTTCCCGCGCGACTTCTACCTCAACTACCACCTCTACCGGCTGGTGTTCCCGATCTCCGCGCTGGGCCGCTACCTGGGCGGTGCGCCGCAGTGAGCCGGCCGGTGCTGTGCACGCCGCTGCGCGTCGAACAAGCCGCGCTGCGCCGGGCCGGGCGCACCATGCGGGTGGTACGCACCGGGATGGGGCCGCGGCGCGCGGCGGCCACCGCAGCGGCGCTGTCTTCCGGCTCCGATCCGGTGCTGGTCGCCGGGGTCGGTGGCGGCCTCGCACCGCAGGTCCGGCCGGGCGACGTGGTGGTGGCCAGCGAGGTCCGTCAGGACGGTCCAGGCAGCGCCGTTGGCGGGAGCAGCGTCGAGGTCCCGTCGGCACCGTTGCTGGCAGGCGCGTTGCGGCGGCTTGGTCTGACCGTCCACATCGGGCCCATCTGCTCGGTCTCCCGGATCGCCCGGGCGCCCGCCATTGGTGGCGCGCTCGCAGTGGACATGGAGTCGGCCCAGCTCGCTGCACCGAACGTCCCGTTCGCCGTGGTCCGCGCCATCGTGGACTCGACCGATCACCCGCTGTGGCACGTCGGCACGCTGCGTCGGGGGTGGACCGCCTTGCGGGCCCTGCGGGCATGCGTGCCCGCGCTGCGCTGGTGGGCGGCGGCGACGGGCCCGCGGGAGGTCCTGCTCGACGAGCCGCGCTCGTTGTGCGCTGGTATCGCCCGGGTGGACCTGGTGCTGCTGATCGGTTCAGCCCACTCGTCGGGCTCGCTGCGCCTGGTGGAGGTCGCCAAGCGCGAGGGTGTGCCGGTGCACCTGGTCGACGACGTCAGTGAGATCGATCTTCGCTGGTTGGCGGGCACAACGCGGCTCGGCATCACCGCGGGCGGCTGCGCTGCACCGCATGTCGCGGAACAGATCGTGCACTGCCTGGGCGGCCTCGGACCGGTCGGCGCGAGGCAATCGCGGCTGATCGGCGAGAACGTCACCTTCGCATTTCCTCGAGGGGTGATCTGACTGTGGCCATGCCCCTGCGCCAATCCCTGCGGCTGGGCAGCTTCCTGCTCACCCAGAAGCTACGGCGCCGGAAGAAGTTCGCGCTGCTGGTCGAGCTCGAACCACTGTTCGCGTGCAACCTCAAGTGCGGGGGCTGTGGCAAGATCCAGCAGCCGGCTGCGCTGCTCAAGCAGCGGATGCCGGTCGAGCAGGCGATCGCCGCCGTCGAAGAATGCGGTGCCCCGATGGTGTCGATCGCCGGCGGTGAACCGCTGATGCACCCGCAGATCGACGAGCTCACCCGGCAGCTGCTGGCCCGCCGCAAGATCGTCTTCTTGTGCACCAACGCGTTGCTGCTGGCCAAGCACCTGCACAAGTTCCACCCGCACCGCGACTTCGCGTGGATGGTGCACATCGACGGGTTGCGGCAGCGCCACGACGCCTCGGTGTGCAAGGCGGGCGGCTTCGACGCCGCGGTCGACGCGATCCGCCAGGCCCAGGACGCCGGTTTCCGGGTGATGACCAACACGACGTTCTTCAGCACTGACACCCCGCGCGACGTGATCGAGGTGCTCAACTACCTCAACGACGAGCTCGGCGTGGACAACATGCAGATCTCCCCGGCCTACGCCTACGGCAAGGCGCCGGATCAGGAGCACTGGCTGGGTGTGGAACAGACCCGCGAGCTGTTCGCTGCGGCATTCGGCGGCGGGCGACGCCGGCGCTGGCGGCTCAACCACTCCCCGATCTTCCTCGACTTCCTGGAAGGCAAGCGGGAATTGGCCTGCACCGCGTGGGGAATCCCGTCCTACTCGCTGCTGGGCTGGCAGCGTCCCTGCTACCTGCTCGACGACAGCTACGCGGCGACCTACGCCGAGCTGATCGAGGACACCGACTGGTCGGCGTTCGGCCGCGGTCGCGACCCGCGGTGTGCCAACTGCATGGCCCACTGCGGCTACGAGCCCACCGCGGTGATCGCGACGATGGGTTCGCTCACCGAGTCGCTGCGCGCCGCTGTGGGCCGCTGACGCCTGTGTCATCAACCTGTGTCATCAACCCCGGGTGCCCGCCTGACCGGTGCCGCGTGCCGTCGGGGCGTCGGCGAGATTGGGCCGATCGGAGCAGTCATCGATGTCAGAGTCGATGTCGGAGCGGGTGCCGGAGTCGGTGTCGTCGGCGTCGAGCAGTTCGGCGATCTCGTCGAGGGCGCGCAGTAGCCGCTCCAGCCGGCTGGGCGTTGCATCCGCCGGCGCCGCGGCCAGCACCCAGCTCTGCTCCAGCCAGACGACCGGAACGTCCTCGCCCACCGCGTTGCAAGCGAAGACCAGTTCGGGGGTGATCAGCGAGCGAAACCGGGCCGGATCGTTGACGAAGGCGATCCGCTCACCCACGTAGCTCACCATGACGAGGCTGGGGTCGTGCGGTAGCGGCTGGTCTGGAAACCACAGCTCGGCCACCAGATCACCGGCGTGCAGCCGCCGCTGCACCGCGACCACCACGCTGGTGACCTGGCCGCCCTGCTCATGGTCGAACACCCGCACCCAACGACGACCTAGTGGGGTGAACAGGCTGCCGAACACCAGATCCCGGGCAATTCCCGCGCCACCCCGGGCGATCGCGCCGTGACGCCAGCGATCGGCCAGTACCGGGTCGGACAGCACGAATCGCCACCCGCGCAGCGCCGCCCAGCGGCGGCGTTCCCGCTGGTGGGCGGTACGGCGCCGGTGGTCAATGGCCAGCAGCACCGTACCCGCGACGGCGGCCAGCCCAGCAATCACGAACCACAACACTGGACGAGCCTAGTCCCGCACCCCGCCCGTTCCCGTGCGCACACGCCGCCGCCGTCGGCGAACCCGGCTGGCCGGGTCGCTAGCGCGGCAGGCTCCATCCAGCCAACCGTTCAGCGATCTTCTCCACGTCGGCCAGTGACCCGTCGGCCACGGCGATCACCAGTTCGAACGCGCCATCCTCGGGCGCGTCGAGGTCGTGGCCGTTGATCCACAGAAACACGGCTGCCGCGGCCCACGCCAGCCGCTTGTTGCCGTCGACGAGGGCATGATTGCTGGTGAGCGAGTGCAGCAGTGCTGCCGCTTTGCCGTGCGCGGTGGGATATGCGTCAGCGCCGAACACGGTGGCTGCGGGCCGGGCGAGCGCCGACTCGACTAGCCCGTAGTCGCGTTCACCTTCTACCTGCACGAGTTCGCGCTGCGGCTGCCGGTCGGCGGGCCCGCGGTGATGGTCGAGCAGCTGGACCACCTGCTGCGAATGTCGCGGCGCTCCTACCTGACCCTGCGGGTGATGCCCGCCACGCTCGGCGGGCACGCCGGAATCGCCGGGCCGTTCATGCTGATGGAGTTCGCCGAGTTCAAGCCGGTGGCCTACCTGGACAGCGAGACCGCCTGCCTGTTCCTGGAGAAGCCCGAGGAAATTGCTGCCTACCGGCGAATCCTGGGAGCACTGCGGAAACTGCGCTGGGCGAGGGAGAATCACGGGAGCTGATTGCCGCCCTGGCAACCGGGCTCTCCGCGGATCGAGAGGATCATCATGACCGCGCCTGAGCCGGACAGCATCGTCTGGCACACCAGCAGCTACACCAACGGCAGCGCGACCTGCGTCGAGGTCGGCTGGCGCACCAGCAGCCACAGCACCGGTGACGGTGCCTGCGTCGAGGTCGCGCCCGCACCGGGCCGGGTGCTGGTGCGCGACTCCAAGGACCCCGACGGCCCCGCCCTGACCTTCCCCACCCCAGCCTGGCGAGCCTTCCTCACCACCCTCACCCCCTGACCCCGCGACACGCTGGTGACCACGCCCGCGCTAGGGCCTCGTACTGGCGACAGAGGTTCACCGACGTCGTGAACTCGACGGGACCGACGTCTGAACGGCCGGGAATGTCGGTGGCGTCGAGTTCACGGCTCGGCGGCGGTGGGGTTGGTGATCGTTCTGGCGTGCCGGAGCACTGGGGTGAACAGGTTGCCGGTCAATCAGATCCGAACGGTTCAGGCGGGGGTGATGGTGAGGGCTCCGGTGCCGCCTGCGGCGGTGTCGTCTAGGTCGACCACGACGGTATCGCCGTCGCGGATCTCGCCGGCTAGGAGCTCGTGGGCGAGCTGGTCACCGATCGCCGACTGCACCAGCCGGCGCAACGGGCGCGCCCCGTAGCGCGGGTCGAACCCGTTCATCGCCAGCCACTCCCGGGCGGCGTCGGTGACGTCCAGCACGAGGCGCCGGGCGGCCAGCCGGCGCCCTAGCTGCTCGATCTGGATGTCCACGATGGACGTCAGCTGTTCAGTGGACAGCGATCCGAACACCACCAGGTCGTCCAGCCGGTTGAGGAACTCGGGCTTGAAGTGCCGGTGCACCACATCAAGTACGGCCTCGGTGCGCTGCCGCTCGTCGAGGGTGTGATCGGCCAAGGCCGCGGAGCCCAGGTTGGAGGTGAGCACCAGGATGGTGTTGCGGAAGTCGACCGTGCGGCCCTGCCCGTCGGTCAACCGCCCGTCGTCGAGTACCTGCAGCAGCACGTCGAAGACGTCCGAGTGGGCCTTCTCAACCTCGTCAAACAGCACCACGGTGTAGGGCCGGCGGCGGACCGCCTCGGTGAGCTGCCCGCCCTGGTCGTAACCGACGTATCCGGGTGGGGCGCCGACCAGCCGTGCCACGCTGTGTTTTTCGCTGTATTCGCTCATGTCGATGCGCACCATGGCGCGCTCGTCGTCGAACAGGAACTCCGCCAGCGCCTTGGCCAGCTCGGTCTTGCCGACGCCGGTGGGCCCCAGGAACATGAACGACCCGGTGGGGCGGTCCGGGTCGGCGACGCCGGCGCGAGCCCGGCGGACCGCATCGGACACGGCGCGCACCGCTTCGGATTGGCCGACCACCCGGCGGCTCAGCGCATCCTCCATCCGCAGCAGCTTGGCGGTCTCGCCCTCCAACAACCGCCCGGCCGGGATCCCGGTCCAGGAGCTGACCACGTCGGCCACGTCATCGGGGCCTACGTCTTCCTTGAGCATCACCTGCGGGTCACGCGCCGACGCGGTGGCCTCGGCGAGCTGGCGCTCCAGCGCGGGGATCTTGCCGTAGCGCAACTCGGCGGCCCGGCCCAGATCACCGTCCCGCTCGGCGCGCTCGGACTCGCCTCGCAGCTGCTCGAGCTGCTCCTTGAGCTCCCGGGCCGCCTCGATGACGCCCTTCTCGTTCTGCCAGCGGGTGGTCAGCCCGGCCAACCGCTCCCGGCGGTCGGCCAGCTCGGCGCGCAGCGCGGCGAGCCGCTGCACCGAGGCCGGGTCGGACTCCTTGGCCAGCGCCATCTCCTCGATCTCCAGGCGGCGCACCGCGCGCTCCACCTCGTCGATCTCCACCGGCCTTGAGTCGATCTCCATTCTGAGCCGCGAGGCCGCCTCGTCAACCAGGTCGATCGCCTTGTCCGGCAGGAACCGCGCGGTGATGTACCGGTCGGACAGCGCCGCGGCGGCGACCAGCGCGGCGTCGGTGATCCGCACGCCGTGGTGCACCTCGTAGCGCTCCTTGAGCCCGCGCAGGATCCCGATGGTGTCCTCAACGGACGGTTCGCCGACGAGCACCTGCTGGAACCGGCGCTCCAGCGCGGCGTCGCGCTCGATGTGCTTGCGGTACTCGTCCAGGGTGGTCGCGCCGACCATCCTCAATTCGCCGCGGGCCAGCATCGGCTTGATCATGTTTCCGGCGTCCATCGCCGATTCCCCGGTGGCCCCGGCGCCGACGATCGTGTGCAGCTCGTCGATGAACGTGATGATCTGGCCGGCCGAGTCGGTGATCTCCTTGAGCACCGCCTTGAGCCGCTCTTCGAACTCGCCGCGGTACTTCGCGCCGGCCACCATCGAGCTGAGGTCCAGCGCGACGACCCGCTTGTTGCGCAGCGATTCGGGCACGTCACCGGCGACGACGCGCTGGGCGAGGCCCTCGACGATCGCCGTCTTGCCGACGCCGGGCTCGCCGATCAGCACCGGGTTGTTCTTGGTGCGCCGGGACAATACCTGCACCACCCTGCGGATCTCGGCGTCGCGGCCGATCACCGGGTCCAGCTCGCCGGAACGGGCCCGGTCGGTGAGGTCCAGGCCGTACTTGGCCAGCGCCTGGTAGGTGCCTTCCGGGTCCGGGCTGGACACCCGAGCCGAGCCTCGTACCGACTGGAAGGCTTCTTTGAGGGCGTCCGGGGTGGCGCCGTGCCTGCGCAGCAACTGCCCGACGGCGCCTGCGTCAGCCGCTAACCCGACGAGCAGGTGCTCGGTGGAGACATACGAGTCGCCCATGTCGGTCGCCAGGTTCTGGGCTTGACCCAGCGCCTTGGCCGCCGGCCGGTCGAGCTGCGGCGCCGCCACCGTGGAGCCGGTGGCCGAGGGCAGGCGCTTGGTGATGGCGTCCAGCTCGGCTCGTACTGCATTGGCGTCCGCACCCACCGCCGCGAGCAGCGGCGCCGCGATACCGTCAGCCTGCGCCAGCAGCGCGCCGAGCAGGTGCGCCGCCGTGATATCGGGATTGCCGGCCATCGCGGCTGCCTGCCCGGCCGAGGAGATGGCAGCCTGCGTCTTGGTGGTGGGGTTGAAAGAATCCATCCTCGAAGCGTCCCTCTCACGCGTATGTCCCGGCTCGTCTGATCTCTTCAACGAGAGGAAAGTTGAGCGTGTTCCGCTCAATGTGTGGTGGTGTTGACCGGGCGGCCAACCAAGTGCCACTATCGTTGAGTGGGGGTGAGTCTGTGGAGGTGATCGCACATGGCGAAGCGGTGGATGCGCTGGCAGGACTGGGGCGCGGTCGTCTTGGGCGCTATCGCGGCGCTGTCGGTGTTGTGGGTTGCGACGTCAACGGCTGCGCTGTGGAGCCTGCTGGTGTTCGGCGTGCTCCTGGTACTCAGCGGGCTGTGGTCGCTGGCCATGCCGGGCTCGGTGGCCAGCGAGTACGTGCATATCGGGCTGGGCGTTCTGCTGTTCATCAGCCCATGGGTGCTGGGCTACGCCGACCTCAACGAGGCCGCGTGGACGTCCTGGGTGATCGGCGTGCTGGCCGTGGCGGTCGGTGCGGCCGCCGTCGGAGTGGCGACCACCACGCACCGTGGCATGGCGGGTCAGCACTGAGCAGCGACGCCGGGAGCCGGCTGCCCCCGGCCACTGCGGCCGGGGGCTGACCGAGCATGCCGAGCACTGACGACGCCTCCGCGCGCGAACGGATCCTCAGCGCCGCGCAGGATCTGTTCGCCCAGCGGGGATTCGACGCCACCCCGACGTCGCAGATCGCCGAGCGCGCCGCAGTCCCGAAAGGGCTGGTGCATTACTACTTCCGGCGCAAGCCCGACCTGCTCGTGGCGCTCGTCGACCGGTTGCCCCGGGAGCACATCGACCGCACCCACGTCGTCGTGCGCGGCGACGTGGCCGGCAGCCTGCGTCGCTTGGTGGCCGCCCTCGATGCATGGCTGGATGCCTCACCTCTGCTGTCCCACCTGCTCTGGCGGGAAGCCGACACCCATGATGCGGTGCGCGACGCGCTCGCCGCCCGGTTCCGCTGGATGGTCGGCGAGATCGGCGCGGTGATGCGGGCCGCGCTGCCCGCTTCGCGTCGCGGGGCCGATGTCCGCAGCGCCGCGGAACTGCTGGCGCTGGCGGTCAGTTACCGGCACGCCACGGCACGGCACGCCGGGGAGGGACCCGAACTGCAGCCGCTGGTGGCGATGCACCGCGAACTCGACTTCCTCGCCGACGCCCTGACGCTAGGCGCGGGCGAGGCTCGCTGACCACTTCCTGGTGCGCCGCGGCGGCCGTGACGGCAATTCGGGTGACATGCCGGTCCGGTATCAGCGTGTCATCGCCGTATCGACCGATGAGGCCAAGACCGTGCCATACTGCTGCGCCAGAAGCAGAGGTCAGACGATCTATCAACCCGTAGTGACACACGATCACTCAAAGGAGCGATCAGTGAGGGATCGGGCCGGATAACGTTCGGTTACGGTTCCGGGGTCCTCGGGGAGTTCGCACAGCCCGCGGCGGGTCCGCCTGCCATCCACCTGGAGAAGACGCTCCCGGACCATGACAGCCGATGCCGTACGGGGCCCAGTCCCCTTATCCAGTCGAATGCCCTACGGCACGGGTGCCGGCGCGACCATGGTTCGGCTGATCCGCGAAAGCTACGAGGTAATCCAGCCGCGGTCCGACGAGGTCGTCCGCTTCTTCTACGCGACGCTGTTCGCGATCGCTCCGGCCACCCGGGAGCTGTTCGCCGCCAACATGGAGGTGCAGCACGGCCGGCTGCTGAAGGCTCTGACGTTCGTCGTGCAGAAGGTCGATCAGCCCGACGATCTGTTGCCCTTCCTGCGTCAGCTGGGCCGCGACCACCGCAAGTTCGGGGTGCAGACGCAGCACTACGAGCTGATGGGCACCGCGCTGGTCACCGCGCTCAAGCAGTACGCGGGTCCGGCCTGGACCCCGCAGGTGGAAAAGGCGTGGATCGACGCTTACCACCTGATCGCCAAAACGATGCTGGAGGCGGCCGCCGAGGACCGCGATCCCGCGTGGTGGACCGCGCAGGTCATCGAACACCAGCGGCTGACCTGGGACCTGGCCGTGGTTCGCGTCAGGCCCGACCGGCCGGTGCCGTACCGGGCCGGGCAGTACGTCAGTGTGGAGGTACCTCAGCGGCCGCGGTTGTGGCGCTTCCTGTCCCCGGCGAATGCTCCGCGGCCGGACGGAGCGATCGAGTTCCACATCCGCGCGGTGGCGGGCGGCTGGGTCAGCCGGTCGATCGTCGGCCATACCCAGGTCGGCGACACCTGGCGGATCGGCTCGCCGATGGGGCGCATGACGGTGGATCGGCACTCCGGCCGAGATGTCGTGATGGTCGCCGGCGGCACCGGAACTGCCCCCATGCGCGCCATCCTCGAGGAGCTGGCCGGTTGGGGCAGCAACCCGCGCGTGACGTTGTTCGCGGGCGGCCGTACCCGCGCTGACCTCCATGACCTCGACACGCTCATCGCCATGACCGCTACAAATCCCTGGCTGACGGTGATCCCGGTGCTGGAGTCGCACCCGATGGTCGCCGGGATCGAGCGCGGCACGCTCGCCGATGTGGTCCCCCGCTTCGGCACCTGGGCCGACCGGGACGTGATGGTCTGCGGCTCCCCGGCGATGATCAGAGCCACCGTGTCCCGGATGCTCGTCGCCGGTACCCCGCTGGATCGAATCACCTACGACCCGTTCACCCTCGACTAGTCGGCCGCTCTTCAAGGGCTACCAACCCCGGTGTTGATCACCTTAGACGGTTACCAACCCCTCCACGAGTAGGCCCTACTGCCGACGGACACCGTGCAGGAACGGTTAAGTCACCGCGAAACGGGCGGGGTCCCTCCGGCGGGGAGATCATCAATCGAGCGACAGAAGGTGGCCCTTAACGATGGAACTCAAGAGTCGATTCGGCTAACAACCCGACCGGGTGAACTGAAATTTTCCCCAGCGTTCACCGTAACGTAACCTCCACCGAGCCTGATATCTCCCCCAGGGCCACTGGACGGCGACCGTCGATACGGTATCGACGTTATTTACAGTCACCCAGTCCCATGGCTGAGCCAACGTAGGTGAGGAGTTATGGGAATTGGGTTTGGGGACATAGGCGTGATGGCTGCATCACACGACTTGCATGAGCGGTGGAGGAAGACGGTCGGAATGAATGATATACCCGTCGCAGTGGTGGCTGGACGTTTTCCCAGCGGCCTTCATCCTCGCTGCGGTCAGCGGTTCTCAGCCCTAAGGACCGAATTGGAAACATGGTGCCGTAGCGTGTCTGCCGCAGATGAGGGGGCGTGGTCGTCGTGCCGGTGATATCGGTTCCGCAGGACTTCAACGAGGAGAAGCTCTACGTCGATCTTCGGTCGATCTTCGGGCACTCGATGTTCTTGAAGTGTGAGGGTTTCAACTTCGCCGGTTCAATCAAGCTGAAGGCCGCGACCGAGATGGTCGAGGCCGCCGAGCGGGACGGACTCCTGACGCCGTGGTCGGTCCTGGTCGAGTCCTCGTCGGGAAACCTGGGCGTGGCGCTGAGCATGATCGCGGCGAGCAAGGGCTACCGGTTTCTGTGTGTGACCGACTCCCGGTGCAACCTGTCGACCAGGCGGCTGATGGAGGCGTTGGGCAGCCAGGTGCACACCATTGTGGAGCCGGCTGCCATCGGCGGCTTCCTCGGTGCGCGGATGGACTACGTCCGCGCGCTGTGCGCCTCCGACGACCGGTACGTGTGGCTTAACCAGTACACCAATCCCAACAGCTGGAAGGCGCACTACCGCAGGACGGCGCCGGCGATCGCGGACCAGTTCCCGGGACTGGACGTGCTGTTCGTCGGGACCGGCACCACCGGGACCCTGATGGGCTGCGCGCGTTACTTCCGGCAGTGGCACCGGCCGGTGCGGGTCGTGGCAGTGGACAGCGCCGGCTCGGTGACCTTCGGTGGTGCGCCGGGGCGGCGGATGATTCCCGGCCTGGGCATGAGCGTTCGTCCGGACCTGCTCGACGAGTCCTATGTGGACGAGGTGGTATGGGTCGAGGAGGCCGACACCATCCGGGCCTGCCATCGTCTGGCCCGAAGCGGGTTTTTGTTCGGCGGCTCCACCGGCACGGTGGTCAGCGGCGCGGTGGACTGGCTGGCCGAGCATGACGCGGCCGAACTCACCGCGGTGGCCATCGCCCCGGACCTCGGCGAGCGCTACCTCGACACTATCTACCAGACCAACTGGGTACAGCGTCTTTACGGCGAGAACGTGTTCAGTTCCGACGAGCTGACCGCCGGTTCCCGGGCAGGCTGACCCATGCCATTGACGCGGTCAACGGGCCAGCTGCCGACCGAGAAGCCCACGGACCCCGGCGATCCGATAGCCGCGACCCGGCGCCTGACGCTCCGATCTCCACTGCGCCGCGATGGCTAAGGAGTACGCGATGAGCCCACTGAGGCAGACCGCCCTCCCGCACGTCACCGGTGAACTGCTGGACCCACGGATCGGATTGACCGAGATCGAGTCGGTGCTGCTGCAGGTTCCCGAGATCGCCGAGGCCATGGTCGACACCGCCGATCTGGCTGAATCGTCAACCGTTCAGGGCAGGGACGCCGGCCCGAGGACCGGCACCGAGAGAGTTCTCGCCGAGGTGCTGGCCGACATCGTGGGCGTCGAGCGGGTGTCGGTCGATAGCCACTTCTTCGATGATCTGGGTGCTGACTCGATGGTGATGGCCCGATTCTGCGCCCGGGTCAGGAAGCGGCCGGACCTACCAACGGTGTCGATGAAGGACATCTACCGGCACTCCACGATCAGAAGCCTGGCGACGGCGCTGGCCGACCCCGCGCCCACCCCAGTCGAGTCGCCGGTCCCGCCGTCGATCGAGGTGGCGACCTACGCTGCGCGCGGTGGGCGACACCGACGGGCCCCGACCGGCACGCTGCAGTACGTCCTGTGCGGGACGCTGCAGTTCCTGTTTTTCTTCGGGTATTCCTACCTCATCGCACTTGTCGCCGTCGGAGGCGTCGAGTGGATCTCTGCCGGCTCCGGTGTGATCGACGTCTACCTGCGGTCGGTCCTGTTCTGGGCCGCGAGCTTGTTGGGCCTGTGCACCCTTCCGATCCTGGCGAAGTGGATGCTCATTGGTCGGTGGAAGCCTCAGCAGATCCGTATCTGGAGTCTGGCGTATGTCCGTTTCTGGATCGTCAAGGCGCTGGTGCGGTCGAACCCGCTGGTTCTGTTCGTCGGTTCGCCGCTGTACGTGCTTTATCTACGGGCGCTGGGGGCGAAGGTCGGGCGGGGCGTCGCGATCTTCTCCCCGAGTGTGCCGGTGTGCACTGACCTGCTCACCATCGGCGACGGCACGGTCATCCGTAAGGACTCGTTCTTCAGCTGCTATCGGGCCCACGCCGGCTTGATCCAGACCGGCATCGTCACCCTCGGCAAGGACGTGTTCGTCGGCGAAGCGACGGTGCTCGACATCGGCACCTCGCTGGGCGACGGGGCCCAACTCGGCCATTCCTCGTCGCTGCATGCCGGGCAGGCTGTGTCCGAAGGCCAGCGCTGGCACGGATCCCCGGCGCAGCGGACCGAGGGGGACTACCGGGCGGTCGATCCAGCCGACTGCGGCACCCTGAGAAGGGCCGTCTACACCGTCCTGCAGCTGCTGACCGTGCTGTTTCTGGGCCTGCCGCTGGTGGGCAGCGGCCTGGTCATACTGCTCGCTGAGGTTCCGCAGCTGATCGCGCTCCTGGACCCGGGGCCGCTGGCTTTCACCAGCTGGACGTTCTATCGCGACGCCCTGGCCGCCTCCTTCGTGCTCTTCTTCGGCTCTATGCTCGTCGGCCTCCTCGTTGTGGTCACGGTCCCTCGCGTGCTCAGCCTCGCCATCAAGCCGGACAAGGTCTATCCCTTGTATGGCTTGCGCTATTGGGTCCACCGGGTGATCGCGCGCATGACCAATAGGAAGTTTTTCACGCGTCTCTTCGGTGACAGCTCCTCCATCGTCCACTATTTGCGTGGTCTCGGGTACAGCCTTTCTCCGGTCGAGCAGACCGGATCGAACTTCGGCACGGAGGTGAAGCATGAGACCCCCTACTTGAGCTCGGTCGGCAGCGGAACGGTGGTTGCTGACGGGCTGTCGATCATCAATGCCGACTTCTCGAGCACGTCCTTCCGGGTGTCCCGAGTATCGATCGGGGCACGCAACTTCCTCGGCAACAAGATTGCCTATCCCGCGCAGGGCAGGACGGGCGACAACTGCCTGCTCGCGACGAAGGTCATGATTCCTCTCGACGGGGAGGTCCGGGAGGGTGTCGGGCTTCTGGGCTCGCCCAGCTTCGAGATTCCGCGAACGGTCGAGCGGGACAACAGGTTCGGCCTGAAGAGCGCTGACGAGCTGCGCCGCCGGCTGGCCGCCAAGAACAAGCACAATGCCGTCACCATGGGGTTGTACCTGCTGGTGCGGTGGATCTTTTTCTTCGGGGTCACTCTGCTCGCGTTGGGCGCCGTGGACCTCTACCACTCGTTGGGTGCGTTGGTGGTCGCGCTGGCCAACGTTCTTATCCTCCTGTTCACCGTCGTCTACTTCGTGCTGGTCGACCGTGCCGTCAGAGGTCTTCAGGCCTTGCAGCCGCTGGGTTGCTCGATTTACGACAGCTCCTTCTGGCGGCATGAACGTTTCTGGAAGCTGGGTGCGGATACGTACCTCCGGGTCTTCAACGGCACCCCGTTCAAGGGCGCGATCTGGCGGCTGCTGGGTGTTCAGATCGGTCGCAGGGTCTTCGACGACGGTTGCTTTTTGCCGGAGAGGTCGTTCGTCACCATCGGTGACAATTGCACGCTCAACGCGGAAAGCCACATCCAGTGCCATTCACAGGAGGACGGTGCCTTCAAGTCCGACCGCATCACGATCGGTGCCGGCTGCACCCTCGGGGTCGGTGCTTTCGTCCACTACGGCGTGACGATGGGCGACGGCGCGGTGCTCGCCCCCGACTCCTTTCTCATGAAAGGCGAGGAAATTCCTCAGCAGGCACGGTGGGGTGGAAACCCAGCCAGAGAGATTCGACATGACATGGCCAACCTGCAGGTCTACCGAGACAGCAACGACAATCGCGGCGCCGCACTGGTCAGCGCCGAGTAGCAACCTGGCGATGGTGAGTGGAGGGGAAGATTCGATGGGAACGCAGGCCGAGGCCGGCCGGGAGTTTTGGCGTGGTGTGCTGGTTGCCGGCGGGTTCAGCGCGATCCCGCGGTGGACCCGTGATCCGGTGCCGGGCGTCGTGGAGCACGCGGCGCCGATCCCGGACAACCTGGTGGCGGCATTGTGCGGGCTGGCCGACGAGCTGGGGGTGTCGTTGGGTTCGGTGTTGCTGGCCGCGCACGCCAAGGTGTTGGCCGGGTTGTCGGGTGAGCGTGAGGTCGTGACCGGCTACGTTGCCGCTGGCGGCTGGCCCGGCCAGACACTGCCTTGCCGGCTGACGACCGAACCCGATTCGTGGCGGGCGTTGCTGCGTGGCATCCATCGTGTCGAGTCGGAGTTGCTGTTGCACAAGGATTTTCCGGTCGGTGATCTCCGGGGTGAGCTGGGCTTGACCGGACCGTCGTTCGAGACCGTGTTCGATCCGACCGGTGCGGGCGGTGATCCGGGCGAGGACACCGTGCTGTGGGTGGGAATCTCGCACCACGGCGGCCACCTTGTGCTGCGGTTGCGGTATCGGACCGACGTGCTCGACGCGGACTGCGCCGCCAGGATCGCTGGCTATCATCTCACCGCGCTCGCGCTGATCGCCGCCGATCCGGATGCCGAGCACGCCCGGCAGAGCTTGCTGTCCGCCGAGGAGCTCCGCTTCCAGCTGGAGGGGCTGGCCGGGCCGCGCCGGGAGCTGCCGGACCGCCGGTTCCACGAGCTGTTCGAGCAGCGGGTGGCCGCGCACCCGGACGCCGTCGCGGCCGTGCACGGCGACCGGCAGTGGACATATCGGGAGCTCAACGCCCGTGCCAACCGGCTGGGACGCGCCCTGTTGGCCCGGGGGCTGCGCCGCGAAGGGGTCGTCGCGGTGGTGTGCGAGCGCAACCTGGACTGGATGGCCGCAGTCCTGGCGGTCTTCAAGGCCGGTGGCGTGTACCTGCCCATCGAGCCGCATTTCCCGGCCGATCGCATCGCGACCACGCTCTCCCGTGCCGGGTGCGGGCTGGTGCTGACCGAACGTGGCAGCACCACCACGCTCGATAAGGCCCTCGACTCGCTGCCTGGAGTGCGGAGGCTCTTCGTCGACACGGCCTACCAGGAGGACCATGCCGACGGCGATCTGGGCGTGGCGGTGGCGTCGGACCAGCTCGCCTACATCTACTTCACCTCCGGCTCTACCGGTGAGCCCAAGGGCGCGATGTGCGAGCACGCGGGCATGCTCAACCACCTCCACGCCAAGATTGACGACTTGGAGATCGGTGAGGGGCAGGTGGTGGCCCAGACCGCGCCCCAGTGTTTCGACATCTCGCTGTGGCAACTGGTCTCCGTGCTCCTGGTGGGTGGGCGGACTCTGCTGGTCGAGCAGGAGGTGATCCTGGACGTCGCGCGGTTCGTCGACAAGATCGTTGACGGCCGGGTCGCGGTGCTCCAGGTCGTGCCGTCCTACCTTGAAGTCGTGCTGTCGTATCTGGAGCAGCATCCCCGCGAGCTGCCGGACCTGCGGTGTGTGTCGGCCACCGGCGAGGCACTCAAGAAGGAGCTCACGCAGCGCTGGTTCGCCCTCGAGCCCGAGATCAAGCTGGTCAACGCCTACGGGCTGACCGAGACCTCGGACGACACCAACCACGAGGTCATGCACCGGGCACCGGACTCCGAACGGGTCCCACTCGGCCCGCCCGTCAACAACGTGCACCTCTATGTCGTCGACGAGTACCTGTCACCGGTGCCACTGGGCGCCCCCGGCGAGATCGTCTTCTCCGGGGTGTGCGTGGGCCGCGGGTACATCAACGACCCCGAACGCACCCGGTCGGCCTTCATGGCCGATCCGCACCGCCCGGGCCAACGCCTCTACCGCAGCGGCGACCACGGCCGCTGGCGGCCCGGGGGCAAGCTGGAGTTCCTCGGCCGCCGCGACACCCAGGTCAAGATCCGCGGCTTCCGGATCGAGATCGGCGAGATCGAGAACACCCTGCTGCGGGTACCCGGCGTCCGCGACGGCGCGGTGGTGATCGCCGAGCGGCCCGACCACAGCAAGCACCTGGTGGCCTTCTACTCCAGCCGGCAGCCGCTCGAGGTCGAGGTCCTGCAAGGCCGGCTGGGCCAGTCGCTGCCCGAGTACATGATCCCGTCGGCCTTCCACTGGCGAGACAGCCTGCCCCTGACCGCCAACAGCAAAATCGACAAGAAGACGCTGACGGCACTGGCCGGAGAACTCGACGGCAGTGATGTCTCTGAGCAGGACCACCACGCGCCGAGGACGCCGACCGAGCAGCGGCTGGCGGCCGCCTGGGCGAAGGTGCTCGGCATCCCGGCCGACCAGGTCGGGCGGCGGGACCACTTCTTCGACCGGGGCGGCACATCGCTGTCGGCAGTGAAGCTGGCGATCACCCTGGACCGTGCGGTGTCCCTCAAAGACCTCACCCGTCACCCGATCCTCGCTGATCTGGCCGGGCTGGTCGACGGCAGGTCCCAGCGGCGCTCCGCCGCGTTGTTGGCTTCTTCTTGATTGGCTTCTTCTTGATTGGTCTTCTTGACCAACCCCTTGACTAGCACCGAAAGGAAATCACCATGTCGTTCTCGTTCCCGGCGTCGCTGCTTGACGTGGAGCTGCAATCCGGTAAGCCCCCGATGTTGCGGGTCGAGGCCTCCGGCGACGCGCCGGGCTGGGTGGCTGAGCATCGGGATGCGTTGCGCACTGTGGTCGCCGGGCACGGTGCGGTCCTGGTCCGTGGTCTGGGGTTGCGCGATGCGGCCGAGGTCGGTGCGGTATTTCGGCGGCTGGCTAGTGGTTTGATGACGGAGAAGGAGGCGTTCGCGTCCCGGCGGTCCTATTCCGAGGGTGTGTATTCCTCGTCGAAGTGGCCGGCGAATCAGCCGATGTGTATGCACCATGAGCTGAGCTACGCGTTGGAGTTTCCCGGTCTGATGCTGTTCGCGTGCTTGTGCGCACCCACCTCCGGTGGGGCGACCGGGGTGGCCGACTCGCCGGCGGTGCTCGAGGCGTTGCCTGCTGAGCTGGCCGGGCGGTTTGAGCGGGAGGGCTGGTTGCTGACTCGCAATTACAATGACGAGATCGGGGCGTCGGTGGCTGAGGCGTTCGGCACCGACGACCGGGGCGCGGTGGAGGGTTACTGTCGGGCCAACGGGATCGAGTTTCAGTGGCAGCCCGATGGTGGGCTGCGGACCAGGCAGCGCCGCAGCGCGGTGCTGGGTCATCCGGTCAGCGGGGTGCGCTGCTGGTTCAACCAGATCGCGTTCCTTAACGAGTGGACGATCGATCCCGAGGTGCGCGAGTTCCTGGTGGACGTCTACGGCCCCGACGGGCTGCCATTCACCACCCACTTCGGCAACGGCGACCCGATCGGTGAGGACGTCGTAGCGCTACTCAACACCGTTTACGAAGCCAACACCGCACGCGAGCCGTGGCAGGCCGGTGACCTGATGCTGGTGGACAACATCCGCACCGCGCACAGCAGGGAACCCTTCGCGGGACCCCGCGAAGTGCTCGTCGCGATGGCCGACGCAGTGCGCCTGACCGACTGCGCACCCACCACCGAACCGACCATCCGATGACCACCATCCGCCCCACCGCAGCCCAGTTCGCCAGGTCCCAGCCGCCCCGGTCCCGGCCGCTGGCCGTGCCACCGTTCGCGGTGATCTCCGGTGCCCAGGTCCAGCGCGCGCTACACGGCCGCGAACACCAGATCATGGAGTTGGTTGAGGCGACCTACCGGCTGCACGGCGCCGGTGACTCGGTCAACCCCCCGTCATCCTTCCTGCGGTTCCCCGACCGCCCGACCGCCCGGATCATCGCCCTGCCCGCCTCGATCGGCGGGCAGGTCCGGGTGGACGGCCTGAAATGGATCTCCAGCTTCCCGGACAACGTGGCCGCCGGCATCCCCAGGGCCTCGGCCGTGCTGATCCTCAACGACCACGACACCGGCTACCCCTTCGCCTGCCTGGAAAGCTCCATCATCAGTGCCACCAGAACCGCCGCCTCAGCCGCACTGGCCGCCGACTGGCTGTCCCGCGGCCAGCGGCGACGCCCGAGGCGCGTCGGCTTCGTCGGGACCGGTCTGATCGCCCGCTACATCCACACCTTCCTCACCGGCACCGGCTGGACCTTCGACGAGATCGGCCTACACGACCTGTCCACCCACAGCACGACCGGCTTCCGCACCTATCTCACCGACCACCCCCACGACGACCACCGCGAACACACCGGCACCACCAGCCCGATCACCGTGCACCACAGCCCCGAGCAGCTGATCCGCTCCAGCGACCTAGTCGTCTTCGCCACCATCGCCACCGCACCACACGTCCACGACCTGTCCTGGTTCGACCACAACCCCTTGGTCCTGCACGTGTCGCTGCGCGACCTCGCACCCGAGATCGTGCTCGCCTCGACCAACATCGTCGACGACATCGAACACTGCCTCAAGGCCAACACCTCACCGCATCTAGCCGAACAACTCACCGGCAACCGGGACTTCCTGCACGGCACCCTGAACGACGTAATGACCAGGCCGGTACCGCTACCGGCGGACCGGCCGCTGGTGTTCTCCCCCTTCGGCCTCGGAATCCTCGACCTCGCCGTCGGCAAATACGTCTACGACGAGACCGCCCACAACGGCCAGCTGCACGTCGTCGACGACTTCTTCCACGAGCTGCGCCGGTACGGATGAAGCGGCTGTGCAGCAAGTCGATACGTTCCTCGGCGAGCCGGGGTTGGCGGCGGTTGAGAGCAGCTCAGCCTAGGGTTGGCGGTACTTGAAGGGCTACCTACTGGGGCGCCAGATGACCAGGGCTGTTTCGGTACCTGGGCGCACCGGCACCAGGTCACGGCGATAGGAGGCGTGCACGGCTGCGGCGGTCTGTTCGGCGACGGTCTGCGACCTGGCCAGCTCGGTGCGGGCCTGGTCCAGCTCGTCAGCGAGTTCGGCCAGCCTGGTTCGAAGCGCCTCCACCTGGTTCTCCAGGTCGATGATCCGCTTGATGCCGGCCAGATTGATCCCGTGGTCATGCGACAGCCGCTGCACCTCGTGCAGCAGCGCGATGTCGCGGGCCGAGTAGCGGCGGCCACCGCCGGGGCTACGGCCGGGCGACACCAGTCCCATCCGGTCGTAGGTGCGCAGCGTCTGCGCATGCAACCCGGCTAGCTGGGCGGCGACGGAGATCACGAAGACGGGGGTGTCCTGGTTCGCACCAGGCGGGGTCGGGACGATCATCGCGCCGCCCCCCGACGCTGCGCGCGGGTCAGCAGATCAGCCCGCGGGTCGTCGCCCGCAGTGGCCTGCGCGTAGGCCGCAAGCGCTTCTTTCGCCGCCTTGTCCAGCTTGCCGGGCACCACGACCTGCAGAGTTACCAGGAGGTCGCCGGACCGCCCGTGCCGCCCGGTGATGCCCTTGCCACGCGCCCGCAGGGTGCGGCCGTTGGCGGTGCCGGCGGGGACCTTGAGCGACACGGTACCGTCCATGGTCGGCACGGTCAGCGTGGTACCCATGACCAGCTCGGGGAACGACACCGGCACCGTCAGCGTGAGGTCGTCACCGGAGCGCCCGAACACCGGATGCGGGGTGACGTGCACCAGCACGTAGAGGTCACCGGCGGTGGCCCCGTACATGCCCGGCTCACCCTGCCCCGCCAGCCGGATCCGTTGACCGTCGGCGACCCCGGCGGGCACCCGCATGGTCAGCGTGCGATGCCGGTTTGACACCCCACGACCGCCGCACTCGGTGCACGGGTCGTCCACGATCCGGCCCACGCCGCGGCAGTCCCGGCATGGCTCGGAGAAGGCGAACGCGCCCTGGCTGCGGGTCACGAGCCCGGTGCCACCGCAGACCGGGCAGACCCTGGGAACGGTGCCGGCCCGGGCCCCGGTGCCGCCGCAGCTGCCACAGCTGGCCGGGCTGGACAGCCGCAACGGCACGGTGGCGCCGCGGGCCGCCTCGGTGAAGTCGATCCGGATCTCGGTCTCGATGTCGGTACCGCGCCGCGGGCGACTCGCCCCGGCGTTGCCAGCGCCTCGGTTGGCGAACAGCCCACCGAGCAGGTCGTTGAGGCCGCCCGCATCACCGGTGCGACCGGGTGCGGTCCCGAACAGGTCACCGAGGTCGAAACCACCCGGGCTGCCCGGGCCGCCGAACCCGCCGCCGGGCCGAAAACCGCCGCTGAACAGGCTGCGCGCCTCGTCGTACTGCTTGCGCTTCTCCGGATCCGACAGCACGCCATAGGCCTCGGACACCGACTTGAAGCGCGCCTCGGCCCGAGCGTCGCCGGGGTTGGCGTCCGGGTGCAACTGGCGGGCCAGCTTGCGGTAAGCCCGTTTGATGTCCTCGGCCGACGCGGTGGAGGAGACACCCAGCTCTGCGTAGAAGTCCTTCTCGATCCACTCCCGGGCGGTCACCGGACACCTCCTCCCTGCATCAGTTCTCCTGCAACGGTTCAGCGCCGCCGGGTGGCCCGCCGCCAGGCGACCCATCGCCGGACGGCGCCGTCTCGCCACCCGACCATGCTGCGTCCCGGGACATCGCCGTGTCCGGGAACGTCTCCGAAGACGACGCTGCCGACGCTGCGGCCTCGGCCGGCTCGGTGTCGGTCACCGCCACCATCGCCGGACGCAATACCCGCTCGCCGAGCCGGTAGCCGCGACGCAGCACGGCGGTGACAGTCGGCCCGTGGACGTCGGGGGCGGTGCTGTGGTGCACGGCCTCGTGCACGTCCGGGTCGAAGCCGTCGCCGATGGCTCCGAAGGATTCCAGGCCGTGCGCTGCCAGCCCGGCCACCAGCTTGTCCGCGACGGCCTTGAACGGCCCGGACACGTCACCGTGCTCCTGCGCCCGCTCGATATCGTCGAGCACGGTGAGCAGCTCACCGGCAACCTGCGCCTTGGCCAACGCGGTCACGAGCTGACGGTCGCGCTCCACCCGGCGGCGGTAGTTGCTGTACTCGGCGGAGATGCGCTGCAGATCCGCGGTCCGTTCCTCGACCTGGGCCTGCAACGCGTCGAGCTCGGCCGTGGTTGCCTGCCTGCCAGCGACACCGCTGCCACCCTCGTCGACCTGGACGCCGCCACCGGCAGGCTGCTCGCCCGCCGGTGGGACCCGAATCTCACCCGTCACCGGATCGATCCTCCGCTTGTCTCGAATGACGACTCTGGGCTGCTCCTCGCCAGCGGTGCCGTCACCGGCATCCCGCCGCCTCACTTCTTGCCGCCCCCCGGCTCCTCGTCGACGATCTCGGCGTCCACGACGTCGTCAGCACCCGACGACGCTGGCCCCGAGGACGACCCACCGGGTGCCGCACCGTCGCCGGCACCTGCCGCCGCCCCGCTCGCCGCGGACTGGTCGCTGTAGAGCGCCTGGCCCAGGGCCTGGGACTCGGTGGCGAGCTTCTCCATCGCGGTCCGGATCGCCGCGGTGTCGGTACCCTTGAGCGCCTCCTGGGCCTCGCCCAGCGCGACGTTCACCTTGTCCTTGACGTCAGACGGCAGCTTGTCGTCGTTGTCCTTGATGAACTTCTCGGTCTGGTAGACCAGCGACTCGGCCTGGTTGCGGGTCTCAGCCTCCTCCCGGCGCAGGCGGTCCTCCTCGGCGTGCTCCTCGGCGTCGCGCATCATCCGGTCGATGTCGTCCTTGGGCAGCGCGGACCCACCCGTGATGGTCATGGCCTGGCTCTTGCCGGTGCCCTTGTCCAGGGCGGAGACGTTGACGATGCCGTTGGCGTCGATGTCGAAGGTCACCTCGATCTGCGGCATCCCGCGCGGTGCGGGCGGCAGCCCGGTCAGCTCGAACATGCCGAGCTTCTTGTTGTAGGCCGCGATCTCCCGCTCGCCCTGGAAGACCTGGATCTGCACCGACGGCTGGTTGTCGTCGGCGGTGGTGAAGATCTCCGAGCGCTTGGTGGGGATGGTGGTGTTGCGCTCGATGAGCTTGGTCATCACGCCGCCCTTGGTCTCTATGCCCAGCGACAGCGGGGTGACGTCGAGCAGCAGGACGTCCTTGACCTCACCCTTGAGCACCCCGGCCTGCAGGGCCGCTCCGACTGCGACTACCTCGTCGGGGTTGACGCCCTTGTTCGGCTCCTTGCCACCGGTGAGTTCCTTGACCAGGTCGTGCACCGCTGGCATCCGGGTGGATCCACCGACCAGGACCACGTGGTGAATCTGCCCGATCGAGATGCCGGCGTCCTTGATCACGTTGCGGAACGGGGCGCGGCAGCGGTCCAGCAGGTCGGCAGTGATCCGCTGGAACTCGGCACGCGACAGCGTCTCGTCGAGGAACAGCGGGTTCTTGTCTGAGTCGACGGTGATATAGGGCAGGTTGATCGTCGCGCTGGACGAGCTGGAGAGCTCGATCTTGGCCTTCTCGGCGCCCTCACGCAGCCGCTGCATGGCCATCTTGTCCTTTTTCAGGTCGATGCCCTGGGAGGCGCGGAACTTCTCGACCAGCCAGTCGATGATCCGCTCGTCCCAGTCGTCCCCGCCGAGGTGGTTGTCCCCGGAGGTGGCACGGACCTCGACCACACCCTCGCCGATCTCCAGCAGCGACACGTCGAACGTGCCACCGCCGAGGTCGAAGACCAGGATGGTCTGCTCCTTCTCGCCCTTGTCCAGGCCGTAGGCCAGCGCGGCCGCGGTCGGCTCGTTGACGATCCGCAGCACGTTGAGCCCGGCGATCTGACCGGCCTCCTTGGTGGCTTGGCGCTGGGCGTCCTCGAAGTAGGCCGGCACGGTGATCACCGCGTCGGTCACGTCCTCACCGAGGTAGGCCTCGGCGTCGCGCTTGAGCTTCATCAGCACCCGGGCGCTGATCTCCTGCGCGGTGTACTTCTTCCCGTCGACCGTGGTCGACCAGTCCGACCCCATGTGCCGCTTGACCGACCGGATGGTGCGGTCCACGTTGGTGACTGCCTGGTTCTTGGCGGACTGACCGGTGAGCACCTCGCCGTTCTTGGCGAAGGCGACCACTGAGGGCGTGGTACGCGCGCCCTCCGAGTTCGCCACCACCGTGGGCTCGCCGCCCTCCAGGACGGAGACGACGGAGTTGGTGGTCCCTAGGTCGATGCCGACCGCACGAGCCATGTGAGCAACCCTTTCAAACTTGACTGGAACTGACTCAGGTCTGCTGGCCACTGCCGTGGTCATGACGCCGGTGACTTGAGTGGATCCCGCTCAACCTATCTGATGGTTCTAACGACCGGTGCGCCGGCCATGTTCCCCACCCGGCCTGCCAGCCACGCTCCACGCGCCGAGTTCGACCACAGGGCTGTCCGAACTCCCGCCGACGACGCTGCTGTCGAACTCGGCGCACACAGCGCCCCGAGGGTCCTTCGGAACCTTCACCCCTGCTTCGAGTTCATCGAGTGGTGGTCCGGCGTTGGCGCCGGGCGCGGCGGCCGACGAGTTCCTCGCCACCCAGGGCGATGTCTGGGACACCCAGTGGGACATGTTCGCGTGCCTGCTCGGCGCGATACTGGCGCACCTGTTGCTCGCCCGCACGCACGACCGCCACCTCGCCACCATCCAGCCCTGTACCGAGGGTGCAGCCGTGAACTCGACGCCACGGACGTTCCCGCCCCCGGCGACGTCGGTAGCGTCGAGTTCACGGGCTGCAGGCCGCGCTAATGAGACGCTTGGACGTTCAGGGCTTGCGGCCGACTGCTCCGACCATGCAGTGCTGCACGGGCTCCAGCGGTTTGATGCTCCGTGGGCCGTCGGGCCGCCAGTCGGCACACCGGGTCAGACCCGGTTCTACCAGTTCCAAGCCCGGGAGCATGCCCTCGATCTCGGCGCGGGTGCGAAATACTCCACTACCCATCGGGCTGCGCAGGAATACCTGTTCCAACCTCCGGGCGAGCTCGCTCAACTCGGGGCTGGTCTCGGGATCGGAGAAGTGGCTGATCGCCACGTAGGAGCCCGAGGGCAAGACGTCGATGTATTCGGCCATGATGCTCTGCGGGCTAGGCTCACCGTCGTGGTGGTGCAGCGTCCCGAGCTGGAACAGCGCGATCGGCTGGGAGAAGTCAAGGTACTTACGCACGATCTCGTCATCGATGACCTGGTGCGGCTTGAAGATGTCAGCAGCGCTGAAGTGGGTGTGATCATTTTTCTCGAGCAGCGCCCGGCCGTGCGCGAGCACTACAGGATCGTTGTCGACATACACCACCTGGGCGCCCGGCTGGATGCGCTGGGCGACCTGGTGGGTGTTCTCCGCCGTGGGCAATCCGGACCCGCAGTCGAGGAACTGGGTGATGCCGGTCTGGCTGGCGATAAAGCGCGTCACGCGGATCAGGAAGTTGCGGTTATCCGACGCGGTTCGACCCATTTCCGGTGCGACCTGCTGGATCCGCCGGACGACCTCGCGGTCGATCTCGTAGCTGTCCTTGCCGTTGAGAAATGCGTCATAGACCCGGGCGATGCTCGCCTTGGTCGGGTCGATTTTTCGTACGACGTCGTCCGGCAACCGGGCGTCAGTACCGGGCATCGAGCGCCTCACAAGGGTTGCAGTACGGACCTGGTCTCTCAGCTAACCGTATAGTGCGGAGACGCGCGGTAACGACTTGGGTACAGCGTTGTCGGTCGCGTGCCGCGAACATCAAGCCAGGGCAACCCGGCTGGACGGCTTCGGTACCAACCGGCCCGTGGCACGAGCTGCGTCCAACCATGCCTCGATTGCCTGCTCGACCTCGGCGACAGCCTCGTGTGGGGTCAGACCATGAGCGGAGCACATCAGCAGGTCGGGAACATCCGCGATCCAGACCTCGTCTTCGGCGCTCCAGAACACCTCGATCCGGTAACCAGGATTCATCACTCATCCTCCAACAGCAGATCATACCGGCGTACGAGGCTCGCAACCTGCCTGACCTGGTAACGCTTGGCCTGCCCGCGCTCCGTCTGAAGGTTGACGAGTTCAGGCACGTTCGGGTGCGCGAAGACCCGGTGGCTACCCCTGCCGCCGACTTCCCGGAAACCCAGTACCTGCACGAGACGCACCAGGTCGTCGAAGCTCACATTGGTGATGTCTCCGCGCCGGATTCGAGCGAGGAGGAGGTCGGGCTTCACACCGCCGGACGTTACGGAGGGGGTACGACAAGTTACGCCACGTCAGAAGATCGCGGCGGTCTGACAACACGCCGTCGTAGACGGTCACCTAGATGTCGGTGGCAATGATCGCCGAGGCGATCGCGTGCTTGCGGCGATCGTTCTCGTCCTTCATGTGCAAACCGTCGCTGACCGGCAGGATCAGGCTACGGATGATCTTACGCAGGAGATCGAGGTCGGCGGCGGCCACGACGCTGGCGACCAGGAGGTACCCGCGTTGCTTAGTCTCGTCGATGAAGACATGGCCGCTCACCGGCACCCAGCCGCAGCGCGGTATATATCGCCACGCGATGGACTTCCTGCTTGGGCTTGGGTTCGGGCACCCTGCCCCATAAAAGGCCCGCAGCCTTGGCGATCATCATACCCTCCCACAGGACCTCACCGTGATCAGATCAGCGTCGAACGGGCGATCATATGAGTCTGGGAGGATCGGTGGCGGAGCGGGTGGAGTTGGCGTAGGTGATCAGTCAGCTGTGCCCCGTGGGCAGGCAAGTCGGTCCTGTTGGCGTGATTCGTACTGCACCCGCCCGCCGAGGTCGATGTGGTGTCGTTCTTCATTACCGTCCGGCTGGCGTCCGCAGCCGAGGACCTCGCCGTGCAGAGCACCGAGACGAAAGCTGGGGAGCGGCCCTGGCGGGCGGCTCCCCTAGCCTAGTCTCTCGCGCTGAACGCTACTGAGAGCATACCACCTCGTGACCGCCGCTTCGCCGCTGTCAGCCGCACCGCTGGCCACCGATGCCTACGCCCGCCACGTCGTCGCTCGCCTGCTGGACTTCGCGGCTGACAGCCCCTGGCCACGTCGCTTGTGGGAAGTCAGCAGCGTGCTTGCGCTACAGGAGGCAACAGAGACCGGCGACTGGATCCGCATGCGGGTGCTGTCCCCAGCGGCGGTTTCATGGTATTTGCGGATGCTGGAACGCCAGTTAGGTCCAGATCGCGGGCTGGGCGACACACAGTTGCGCAAGGAACTGACCACTCTCCTGCGCTCCGGGCTGGCCCCCGATAGTTGTGATCGGCGCCGCCTGATCCAGCTCATGCCAATGATGACGAACGGCTACCTGCCTCGATGGGCAACCGCGGTCGACTCCGCACAACACCCCGCACCAGAACGGTTGGCGCGGGCAATCGCCACCTACAGTACCTACTCGACTGTGGACACAGCTCCGGGCAACTGCACCGTTGGGCACGAGCGTTGAGCATGCAGCCCGACGCGACACTGGCTGATCTCCTCATCGATGCGAGCAAAGTTGCTGACCAGGATGACCGGGATTTCGAGGTATTGGTGCCGTTCGTGTCGGTTCCAGACCATCAAGATCTGGCAGCCCACCTGCCTGAGTGGTACTCCCCACCGCGCGCATCAGCATGGTTCGCCGAGCACAAGATCGACAAGCCGCCTCGTCACAACGGCGCCTTCCGTTACAAGGTCACGGTCAAGGACGCCATAGCGGCGGCCAGGGCCGTCGCAACCTTGGTGCGACGGCTTGAAGCTCGTCGGTCCTACTCGCGTGGCTCGAAGAAACGTCTGGAACCAGTGGGCCGGGTGTGGGTCGCCGGCCACCCGGAGTCGCTGCCCCTACTTCCGCCCGAGCGCGGCGTCAACGTGCTGTCGCTGACAAGCGAGAAGACCATGTACTCGGTCAGCCAGAGCGATCGGCTCGATGAGGCTCTGGAGCTGGCCGCTCCGCTCAATGCCGGCCCTGCGGCCTCGGCTGCTGCCGGCGCATGGGCAGCGATTGAGTCGCTCCTCTACCATCCGGGAGACCAGGCCGACGTCAAAGAAGGCAAGGCAATAGCCGCCGACCGACTGGCCGCCATTGTCGCCTGCTCGTGGCCCCGCGCCGAACTCACGACACTGTCCTACCGACACAAGCCGTCTCAGCCCGATGCGGTCAGCGCTGAGCTCCGGACCTGCCGAAGCAACCTGCAGCGCAGCGAAGTCGCCGCCAAGGCGCTATCGACCGGGACAGCACTCGCGCTGGCTTCCCCGAGCGATGTCGCCGCGGCCGAGCGTATGAAAGCCGTCCTGGGCGATCCCTACTCGCAACTGCGGGACGTCAGCTGCATCATTCAGGGCGTTTTCCGAAGGCTCTATCGGCAGCGCAACATCGTGGTCCACGGAGGCAATACCGCGGCCATCGCACTCGACCCAGCGCTACGGACAGCAGCGCCGCTCATCGGTGCTGGCCTTGATCGGATGGTGCACGCCCAGTTGATTAATCAGGTGGAGCCTCTCGATCTCGCGGCACGGGCGGAGAACTCGCTGGCCTTGGCCAGTGACCCCCTTGGGCCCGCACTCACGAAACTCCTCGAATAGCGCAGCGAGCCGAAGCTCGGGAGGAAACGGTGGCGGAGCGGGTGGAGGTGGCGCAGGTGATCAGTCAGCTGCGGCAGGAGCTAACCGCAGCGATGCGGGGACGGTGAGGACGAGGACCTGCGGTTTGAGATCGGGCTGGTGGAGTTGGAGCTGACCGTCGCGGTGAGCAGGGAAGCGAGACCGAACGCGAAGGTGCGGTTCTGGGTGATCGAGCTGGGGGCGGACGCCACGGTGTCGTCGCAGGCGATTCAGCGGATCACGCTGACGCTGGATCCTCGCCGCCGTGGGGTAGCGGGCAAGCCATGATCTCGGGGCCTGAGCAGGCCGGAGAGCGTTAGAGTCCGCCCCTTTGAGTGACCGGCCCGCCCGGCACCTCGTGGGATCGTGCCCAGGCAGGTCGCGGAGATCATCGTCGCCTGGGTGGCGAGGCTGGGTGGCGAGGCCCAGGGTACTGGGTCGGGTCGACCGCGGTGCTGACAGCAGCGCACGTCATCGAGGGTGTGGTGTCGGTGCTCAAGGTGCTAGCCTGTTCTCTAGTAGGTCGGTCTGCGGACGCGGCCGAAGGCGCCCGGATGTGCCCGCGTCGTCGTGGGACTCCGGGCGTCGCGCTATTCAGAATCCAATGGGATCACCTCAGTGAGGTGCGACTCCGAGACGACTTTCCATGGCTCGGATCCAGCGTTGCTCACCGCGCCGATGTAGCTGCCTGCGATGAAGTCCGGCAACCACAGCCGTTCGTCGTCCTGCTTCCGTGCGTGGTCGACTTGGAGTGCCGCTGTGATGCTGCGTGATCGCCGGAGTCGGTCTCGAGTGCGACGGTCATGCTTGTCGCTTCCTCCGCGGGACTCGATGATCACTCGACTGACGTGCTCGACCTGCTGCAGTCTGGGCAGGAGAACCGTGAGCAGCCGCGCACGAGCGCGTTCCTGCTGCTGGTCGGTAGTGATCTTGGTGATGATGAGTGCGCCGCTGATCGGGAGGGTCGCGACGACACCCGCGATCTGAACCCGGCGGGTTGGAGTCTCATCGTAGTAGTGCAGGAAGTTGCGGCCGGGCAGCACCAGATCACACAGGGGGCCAGCGATGTCGGGGCGAGCGGAAGATCGGGTGAGCACGGCCACGAGGCTGACCAAGCGGCCTCCGTCAGGAAGACGTACACCTGACTCGTCGACGTGCGCGACGTCTTCCCGAGCACCCTCACCAACTTGCAGGCTCATGCTCATCACTCGGACATGCAGGCGAGGAGCGCACGCTCGGGTGTTGGCTATCCCTGCCACCGACTTCACGGAAGCCCAGTGCCTGCACGAGGCGCACCAGGTCGTCGAAGTTCACGTTGGTATGTCTCCGCGCCGGATTCGAGCGAGCAGAAGGTCGGGCTTCACATCGCGGACGTTACGGAGGAGGTACGACAAGTTACGCCACGTCAGAAGATTGCGGCGGTCACGCCGCTGCCTACCTCACTGAAATCTGAAGATCGGCAATGATGAGGCCCGTGCCGGTCGCTGGGTCGGGTCGATGGGGTCGTGGATGGGAGGCGTTGTGGCGGAGCGGGTGGAGTTGGCGCAGGTGATCGGTCAGCTGCGGCAGGAGTTGAGCGCTGCGTTGCGGGATGGGGAGGCGGAGGACCTGCGGTTTGAGCTCGGGCCGGTGGAGTTGGAGCTGACCGTCGCGGTGAGCAAGGAAGCGGGACCGAACGCGAAGGTGCGGTTCTGGGTGATCGAGCTGGGCGCGGAGGGGAAGGTGGGGTCGCGGGCGACGCAGCGGATCACGTTGACGCAGGATCCGCGCCGCCGTGGCGTTGCGGGGAAGCCGCTGATCTCCGGGTCGGAGCAGGCCGGAGAGCGCTAGAGTCAGAAAAGCACGATCCGTGTCAGGATCACTTCGTGGCTGGCCCGGTTGATCCGGTACTCCGCGATGCCATGCCCATCCGGGATGAGGATCTCCCGCCAGTCCGGATCGTTTTCCACCCTGTTTGCTTCCCTCAAGCCAGGGGTTCTCACAGATGGCGACGGTCAGGGCGGCGACCACGGAGAACACCTCGGGTGAGACATCCAGATCGGAGAGGGTGTCATCCACGATCTCCGACGGGCTGACCGGCCAGAGGTCGGCCTCGTCATCGCTCACTGGGCGCTGGGCTCTGGCGCTCTTGCCGACGACGCAGGATCTCATCCATGGTCGTGGTGGGCAGGGTACCGGCCACCGCGGCTGCGTGGATGCGGTCTCGGTCCGGGTCGGTGTCGAGCATCGCTCGGCCCCACCAGGCGTTGAGGACGTTGTCCAGCTCTCGGCCCTGCTGTGCCCGCAGCAACTCGGCGAAGAACTGAGCCCGGCGGCTCCCGCGCAGTGCGTCCGAGATGCTGCCGATAGTGCGCTCGACCCGGGGTCGGTCAGGTTCGTGCCGGTGCACGGGCTGTGTGCTCATACCGTCCTCCTCGCTGCTCCGGGTCGCTGCGCGTGTGTGCCGCAAGCATCGAAAGCGTCAGGCCAGGGCGGCCCGGCTGGACGGCTTCGGGACTAACCGGCCCGTGGCACGAGCTACCTCCAACCATGCCTCGATGGCCTGCTCGACCTCGGCGACGGCCTCGTGGGGGGCCTGACCGTGAGCGGAGCACAGCGGGAGGTCGGGAACGTCGGCGATCCAGAGCTCGTCTTCGTCGCTCCAGAACACCTCGATCCGGTAACCAGGGTTCATCGCTCCTCCTCCAACGACAAATCATACCGGCGCACCAGGCCCACAACCTGCCTGACCTGGTAGCGCTTGGCCTGCCCGCGCTCCGTCTGAAGGTTGACGAGTTCAGGCACGTTCGGGTGCGCGAAGACCCGGTGGCTACCCCTGCCGCCGACTTCCCGGAAGCCCAGTGCCTGTATGAGGCGCACCAGGTCGTCGAAGCTCACATTGGTGATGTCTCCGCGCCGGATTCGAGCGAGGAGAAGGTCGGGCTTCACATCGCGGACGTTACGGAGGAGGTACGACAAGTTACGCCACGTCAGGAGATCGCGGCGGTCGTGCCGCTGCCTACGTCACTGAAATCTGAAGCTCGGCAATGATGGGCCCGCGCCGGTCGCTGGGTCGGGTCGCGGGGTCGGGTCGCGGGGTCGTTGATTGGAGGCGTTGTGGCGGAGCGGGTGGGATTGGCTCAGGTGATCGGTCAGCTGCGGCAGGAGTTGAGCGCTGCGATGCGGGATGGGGAGGCGGAGGACCTGCGGTTCGAGCTCGGGCCGGTGGAGTTGGAGCTGACCGTAGCGGTGAGTAAAGAAGCAGGACCGAACGCGAAGCTGACCATCGTGCCCCAGGGACAGCCGCCGGTGACGGTGGCGCGGTTCGGCGGGATCAGTGATCGGGCGGCGGTGCTGGCTGTGCAGGCGGTGGGGTTTCCGCGGTTCAAGCTCAAGACCGATGACGGTGGCCGCGCGGTGTACCGGGATTCGCATCAGGCCGTGGGGTCGGTGGCGGTGTTGTCTAACCGCCGCGAGGGCACCCTGGAGGTCACGGTGTTGCCGCCGGAGCGGGATCCGGATCCTGTGACGTCGCCGTGGGAGGGTATGTCCGGTGCGGCGGTGTGGGTCGGTGACCGCATTGTCGGCGTGATCGCCAAGCACCACCGCTGCGATGGTCTGGGTCGGCTGGCCGCCGCACGCCTGGAACTCGCGCTTGAGGGCTGGACGCGGGCAGGTGCGCTGAGCTGCAAGCGCTGATCGGCCTGCCCGACGTGTTGCCTGACGTCGTCCCGCCCTCGGCGGGCGAGCGGGTGACTACCGCCTATCAGGCGCAGGTGCGTGACATCGCCCCCGACCGGCTGCTTGACCGCGAGGAAGAACTGGACGAATTGGTGAGGTTCTGCGCCGGGGACCAGCCGTATGCGTGGTGGCAGGCCGGGCCGTGGGCGGGCAAGTCGGCGCTGATGGCGTGGTTCGTGCTGCACCCACCCGCCGGGGTCGATGTGGTGTCGTTCTTCGTCACCGCCCGCCTGGCCGGGCAGTCCGACAGCGACGCCTGCACCGATGCGCTGATTGAGCAACTCGCTGCGCTCGTCAACGAGTCCTCAGCCGGGCTGCTGACACCATGCTGCGGCTGTTGAAGGACGCCGCGAACCGGTCCCGGGAGGCCGGGCGCCGGCTGCTGCTGGTGATCGACGGCCTCGACGAGGACAGCGGCACCGGCTCCAGCATCGCCGCTCTGCTACCTCGCCGACCTCCACCCGAGGCGCGCATCCTGGTCGCCAGCCGCCCGCACCCCCCGATTCCCGATGACGTCGCCAGCGATCACCCGTTGCGGACGATCAGCCCGAGACAGCTCGATGTGTTCGGGTACGCCCGCGACATCGAGCGCCGCGCCAAGCACGAACTCACACAGCTTCTGGCGGGAGAACAGCTGCAACGCGATTTACTGGGACTGATCACCGCCGCAGGGGGTAGTCTCACCGTGTTCGACTTGGAAGAACTCACGGGCCGGCCGCCCTATGCGATCCGGGGCTTGCTGGGTGGACTGTTCGGCCGCAGCATCGGCAGCCGGCTATCTACCGGAAACCCGTACGAGCGGGTGTACCTGTTCACTCACGAAACCCTGCGCCACGTCGCGCAGCAGCAGTTCGGCAATAGCCTCGCCGCCTATCGCGACCGGCTTCACACCTGGGCTGACACCTGGCGGCACCGACAGTGGCCTACGGATACCCCGCAGTACCTGCTGCGCAGCTACCCCCGCCTGTTGGTCAGCACCGAGGACCTGACCCGGCTAGTCGCCTGCGCCACCGACCAGGTCCGCCACGACCGGATGCGTGACCTCACCGGCGGTGACGCCCTCGCTGTCGCCGAAATCAGCACCGCACAACAACAAATCCTCGCCCAAACCGACCCTGACCTCACGAGCCTCGTGCTCCTGGCCGTCCAACGCGGACACCTCACCACGCGCAACAGCAACATCCCCATCGAGCTGCCCGCCGTGTGGGCCGTGCTCGGCCAACCCATCCGCACCGAGGCTCTCGCCAAGGGCCTCCCCGACCCGGCAAAGCGGGCCAATGCGTTGACCCGACTCGCCCGGGTGGCCACCGCCGGTGGTGATCACGACCGGGCCGCCCGGCTCCTCAATGAGGCGGAGCCACTGGTTGCGCAGATCGCCGACCCGGGACTGCGGGCGGGGGCGTTGGCCCGGCTCGCCGGAGAAATGGCCGCCGGTGGGAATCGCGAGCGGGCCGAGGCGCTCGTCGCGCAGATCACCAGCATGGGTCTGCGGGCGGGCGGGCTGGCCCGGCTCGCTGAGGCCGCCGCTGCTGGTGGGGACCATGACCGGGCCGAGGCGCTCGTCGCAGAGATCTCCGATCCGGGTCTGCGGGCGGGGACGTTGGCCTGGCTTGCTGAGGCGGCTGCTGCTGGTGGGGAGCGCAACCGGGCGGCTCGGCTTACTGCTTTGGCCGAGGCCCTAAGTACGCAGATCACCAGGTCCCTGCATGCGGAGGTATTGGCCCGGCTTGCTCGGACGGCGGCTGCTGTCGGTGATCGTGATCGAGCTGCTCGGCTAATCGATGAGGCCGAGCGGCGCGTCGGGGAGGTCACCGGCGCGGGCCGGCGGGCGGGGGAGTTGGCTCGGCTTGCTCGGACGGCAGCTGCTGTCGGTGATCGTGATCGGGCTGCTCGGTTAGTCGATGAGGGCGAGCAGCTCGTCGCGCAGATCTCGGATCCGTCCCTGCGAGCACGGGTGTTGGCCCGGCTCGCTGAGGCAGCGGCCGCTGGTGGGGATCACGAGCGGGGCGGGATGCTCCTTGCGGAGGTCACCAGCCCGGGCCTGCGGGCGGAGGCGCTGGCCCGGCTTGCTCTGGCGGCGGCCGCTGCAGGTAATCATGATCGGGCCGCTCGACTGGTCGATGAGGCGGAGCGGCTCGTCTCACAGATCTCGGATCCGTCCCTGCGAGCAGAGGAGTTGGCCCGGCTCGCAGAGGGAATGGCTGTTGGTGAGGATCATGAGCGGGCCGAGGCCCTCACCGCGCAGATCTCCGAACCGGGTCTGCGGGCGGGGGCATTGGCCTGGCTTGCTCGGGCAGCGGCAGCTGGTGGAGATCATGACAAGGCCGAGGCGCTTGTTGCACAGATCTCCGAGCCGATCCTGCGGGCGGAGGCGTTGGCCCAGCTCGCTGCGAGGGCGGCTGCTGGTGGGGATCACGACTGGGCTGCTCGGCTGATCGATGACGCGGAGTCACTCGTCGCACAAGTCCCCATGCGCGCGAATTGGCGCGCTGGGACGTTGGCCCGGCTCGCAGAGGCGGTGGCTATCGGTGGTTACCATGATCGGGCTGAGGCACTCATCGGGCAGATCACCGACCCGGACCAGCGAGAGGAGGCGTTGGGCCGGCTCGCTGAGGCGGCGGCTGCTGGGGGTGACCACCACCGGGCGGAGGCGCTCATCGCGCAGATCACCGACCCGGACGGCGGGCGTTGGCGTTGGCCCGGGCCGCCACAGCGCTCGTGGAAACTAGCCAGGGAACACCACCGGCACGAGAACACGCCCACAGCAGTTCGCCGGTGATGGTTCGGGCGCGCCGACTCCTGGCCGAGGCTCTCGTGACCACTTCATGGACCGAAGTTGTTGTCGGCCTGGCGCGAGTGGACCCGCTGGCTGTCAGTGCTCTCGCTGATGAATTGCAGGTGCGCTGGGGACTAGATTTCCCGGGCGCCCCCCGGGACGGCGGAGCGCGCTGACGAACGGTCGTCAGGTGAGCGGGTGTGCATGGCAGGCGAACACACCGTGCACCAGCGCCGGACACACCGTGCAAGGGAGACGGACACGCCGGGGTTAGTCGAGGAGGTGGTCGAAGTCTCCGTTCTTGGCGCCGGCGATGAAGGCGGCTAGCTCGGGTTGGGTGAAGATGAGGGTGCGGGTTTTGCGCTCGGCTGGGGGGAGCTTGTCGTCCTGGAAGCCGATCAGGCCGTCGGACAGGGTGAAGGACAGGCAGCCACCGTTGGCGTTGCTGAAGGTCGATTTCAGGTACCGGCCGTTGACCACGGCCTCGTACTGGGCATTGTCGAGCGAGGGGTAGGGGTTGGGTGTGCGGGCCACTGGGTCACAGCTCCTCCATGACTGTGCGGATCAGGTCCTGGGACTCCCGGGCCGGCAGAGCCTGGGCCAGAGCCGCGTGGAAGGTGTACGTGCACTGCCGCACGGGGTTGCGATCCTCGTAGATGCGCTGCGCCGTCTCGCTGTCCACATACACCACGTCGCCGTCGAGGTCATCCGGGAACTCGAAGATGACGAAGTTGTCGCAACCGGGCAACGCTCCAGCGCTGAAGGGCAGGATGTGGATCGTCACCGGGTACTCCTGGGTTACTTCGATCAAGTGTCCTAGCTGTTCACGCATGACGTCTCGGCCGCCCACCAGGGTACGGATGACGCCCTCGGTCATTACAGCCACCAGGCCCTGGAAACCGCCCTCACCCAGCCGCTGCTGGCGCCGCAGCCGCAGTTCAGCCATCCGGTCCACGTCGATCGGGGCGACGAATGCCCGGCCGTTGCCGATCACCGCCTCGGCGTAGGCGCGGGTCTGCAGCAAGCCCTGCACGAACACGTTGTCATAGCTGCGCACGGAGGTGGCGTCCTCGCCGATCTCGACCAGCATCTCCACGGCCTCAGTGACGATGTCCGAGTACTCCTGCCACCAGCCCCGTTCGTCGGCCCGCAGCCGCAGCGCGTCAAGCTGCTGCGCCTGTTCGGTGCCGACGTCGAGCACCGTGATGATCCGGTCCAGGTGCTCGGAGTTGATCCGGGCACCGCCGGACTCCACCCGCGACAGGTGCGCAGCAGAGGTGCGGCGCTGCTGAGGCTGGTCGGCGTTCATCAGCTCGACCAGCTTCTCCTGGCTGAGCTGGGCGTCGTCGCGGAGTCGCCGGATCTGCTTGCCCAGCCGGCGGGACCGGACCGTCTTGCGCTGCGCCACGGAGTCTCCCTGCTAGATCGTGAAAGTTGCAGTCAACTCTTGTGCATGATACCGTCGAGATGTAAGCAAGTTAGCTACAAGCCTAGTACCCCTGGGTGGTGCGCTCCGGTGAACCCGCTGTTGAGCGCTCCACCTCACCAGGACGACGGTGGCCCCGGCCTGACCTCCCCGAATCGGCCGGGGCCACCGTCCACCAGCAAAGGCGGTGATCACATCACGCTGCCGCTCGATAGCCGGGTGGAGCTACCGCCGGTGGTGGAACGGCTGCTGCTCGACGTCGTCGCGGACGGGTTCACCGTGTACTGCTGCGGCCCGCGAGCCGCGCCGACCGCGCTGGCCGCCTCCTACGAATGGAGCGACTACGTCGATCACGTCACCATCCGGCGCTGGGACCACGTCACTGCAGCAAGGATCCCGAAGCTGGGCCGGGTGGACGTGTTCGCACCCGAGGTCGTCGTATGGGTTTACCAAGGTCCCGCGGAATGCACTCTGCGGGCACTGCTCACTCTCGTGCACCCGCAGCACCCGGAAGCCCCCACGGGGGTCTACCCGGCGCCGCGCTCCCTGCAGGTGCCCCGCCATGACCAACGACCGATGACGATTCGACTTCCCTCGGCGGACCGGGCCGGGGTCCGCGCAGCCCGGCTGGGCGGTTTCTGACACCACACTCGCATCATGATCGCTGTTTGGGAAGAATCAGCCGCGGTGAGCGCGGTTCATTCTTCCCAGATGGTGATCACCCGGGGTGTTGCACGCGCCGTAAGGTCCCCGCGCCTGCGATCCACCTAGCTACCGCCTGGTAACCAGACGTAATGTGCGACCAGGAACCTTACGGTCCCGGCTACGTGGCATTCGACCCTGGGCAGCGCGGAGGTGGACGCCGTGATGGCAGTGCGACTGGTGATCGGCCTGGGGCTGACTGTCCTGACCCTGGTTTTGGCTGGTCGGCGGGTGTGGTGGCTCTACACCCTGATCCGTTCTGGGCAGCCGGATCACGGTCGCACCGCCGAACTGGGCACCCGGTTGCGGACTCAACTGGTCGAAGTGTTCGGGCAGCAGCGGCTACTGAAGTGGACGATTCCCGGCCTCGCGCACTTCTTCACCTTCTGGGGCTTCGTGATCCTCATCACGGTCTACGTCGAGGCCTACGGGGCGCTGTTCGACGAGAACTTCGCCATCCCGCTGATCGGGCGCGCCCCCGTGCTGGGTTTCGGCCAGGACTTCATCGCGCTCGCGGTGCTCGCGTCGATCATCGCCTTCGCGGTGATGCGGGTCCGGCAGGCCCCGGAGCGCAGGCAGCGGGCGTCGCGCTTCTACGGTTCGCACACCGGCGGCGCGTGGCTCATCCTGTTCATGATCTTCAATGTGATCTGGACGATGTTCCTGTTCCGCGGCACCGCGGTGAACACCGGCACCTTCCCTTACCCCGAAGGAGCGTTCGCCTCGGAGGCGGCCGGCGCGCTGCTGGCACCGTTGGGCGCGGGCGCCAACGAGGTGCTGGAGACGGTCGGGCTGCTGCTGCACATCGGCGTCATGCTGGCCTTTCTGATCATCGTGCTGTACTCCAAGCACCTGCACATCTTCGTCGCGCCGATCAACGTCGCGGCCAAGCGAATGCCCGATGGGCTCGGCCCGCTGCTGCCGATGGAGTCGGGTGGCAAGGAGATCGACTTCGAGGATCCTGGTGAGGACGACGTCTTCGGCCGGGGCAAGATCGAGGACTTCACCTGGAAGGGCATGCTGGACTTCGCGACCTGCACCGAGTGCGGTCGCTGCCAGAGCCAGTGCCCGGCATGGAACACCGGCAAGCCGCTGTCCCCCAAGCTCGTGATCATGGACCTGCGCGACCACCTGTTCGCCAAGGCGCCCTATCTGATCGGCGATCAGCCGGTACCGGACCACAGTGACGTCGACGTGCTGGCGCTGGCCGCCGGCAACGGTCACCACGTGCCCGAGTCCGGGTTCGGCCGGGTCCCCGGATCCGGCCCGGAGCAGGCCACCCGCCCGCTGGTGGGCAGCGCCGAGGTGGGCGGGGTGATCGATCCCGACGTGCTGTGGTCGTGCACCACCTGCGGGGCCTGCGTGGAGCAGTGCCCGGTGGATATCGAGCACGTCGACCATATTGTTGATATGCGCCGCTACCAGGTGCTGATGGAGGCTGAGTTCCCCACCGAGCTGGGCACGCTGTTCCGCAACCTGGAGAACAAGGGCAACCCGTGGGGGCAGAACCAGTCGGCCCGGATGGACTGGGCGAAGGGTCTGGACTTCGAGGTCCCGCAGCTGGCCGAGGAGACGCTGCCCGACGACGTGGAGTACCTGTTCTGGATCGGCTGCGCCGGCGCCTTCGACGACAACGCTCGCAGGACCGTGCGGGCCACCGCCGAGCTGCTGCATGTTGCCGGCGTCAACTACGTGGTCCTCGGGGATGGCGAGACCTGCACGGGGGACCCGGCCCGCCGATCGGGCAACGAGTTCGTCTTCCAGATGCTGGCGCAGCAGAACGTCGAGGTGCTCAATACGGTGTTCGAGGGGCGCGAACCGGGCCGTCGCAAGATCGTGACAACGTGCCCGCACTGCTTCAACACCCTCGGCCGGGAGTACCCGCAGCTTGATGGGCACTACGAGGTGGTGCATCACACCCAGCTGCTCAACCAGCTGGTGCGGGACAAGCGGCTGGTACCGGTGCCCCCCTCGGACGCCGGTCCGGCCGTCACCTATCACGATCCGTGCTACCTGGGCCGGCACAACGAGGTGTACTCACCGCCGCGCGAGCTGGTTGGGGCATCCGGTGCGCAGCTGACCGAGATGCCTCGCCACGCCGACCGTTCGATGTGCTGCGGCGCCGGGGGCGCGCGGATGTGGATGGAGGAGCGCATCGGCAAGCGGGTCAATCTGGACCGGGTCGACGAGGCGATCGCCACCGAGACCTCCGCGATCGCCACCGGGTGCCCGTTCTGCCGGGTGATGCTCACCGACGGCCTCACCACCCGGTCGGCCGAGGGCACGGCCGGCAGCACTCACGAAGTACTCGACGTCGCCCAACTCCTGCTCACCAGCGTCAAGCGGGCGGGTAACCAACCGCCAATCGGCTCCGAATAGCGCTTGCAGACAGCTCAAAATCGCCATTCGGCTCCGAATGGCGGCCCGGCCGCTACTGCTTGAGCAGGGTTAGGACGCTGTCGCGGAGCTGGTCGAGCTGCACGCCCGCGGCGACGATGACGTGCGCCGCGACGCCCTCCCCCTCCCGCAGCAGGCCGAGCAGGACGTGCTCGGTGCCGATGTAGTTGTGACCGAGATGGTGTGACTCGCGCAGCGACAGCTCGAGCACCTTCTTGGATCGGGGGGTGAAGGGTACGTGCCCGCTCGGCGCTTCCTCGCCGCAGCCGATGATCTTCTCGACTCCGGCGCGGGCGGTGTCCAGCGTGATGCCGGCATCCTGGAGCGCCTGCGCGGCGACACCTTCGCCCCCTGCCAGCAGACCGAGTAAGAGGTGCTCGGTACCGATGTAGTTGTGACGTAGCCGCCGGGCTTCCTCCTGAGCCAGCACGACCACTTGCCGCGCCGGGGGGGTGAAGCGGGTGAACATTCCCCCCACGGCGGACTCCACGCCGCCCTTGAACTTGCCGATCAGCGAGCGCACCACGGAGTGCCGCTGCTGGGCCGCCTGTTTGGTGACGCCCAGCGCAGTGCCGATCTGGGACCACGAGCATCCGGCGGTCCGAGCCTCCTGGACGAAGTGGTCGAGCAGCTTCTCCCCCAGGTCAGCCAGCTCCTGCTGCCGGCGGGCCGCGCTGGCCAGCAGTTCGACCGGCTGGGGGCTGCTGGCTTGCTCCCGGGTCTGAGCGATGAGTTCATCAAGCGTCATACGTCAACTATTACTTGACGCTCGGTATTCGTCAAGGATCACTTGACGGTCGATCAGCGACGGGTGTCAACGCGCTGGAAGTTGAGGTAGGCCCGCGACGGCGTGGGCCCCCGTTGGCCCTGGTAGCGGGAGCCCACGCCGGCGCTGCCATATGGGTGCTCGGCGGGGCTGGACAGCCGGAACAGGCACAGCTGCCCGATCTTCATCCCGGGCCACAGCGTGATCGGCAGGTTGGCCACATTGGACAGCTCCAGGGTGATGTGACCGGTGAACCCGGGATCGATGAAGCCTGCCGTGGAGTGCGTGAGCAGCCCGAGCCGGCCCAGGCTTGAGTTGTGGGTGGGGATGAAAGTCGGCCCGGCCAGGAAGAGACCGTCCTCGGCGCCGACCTCGATGCAGCGGACGGGACGTGTGGGTACCGGGCGAACGTCGACGATCGCCCGGAATCGCTGCACCGGCCCATTCTTGATTCTGGACACTTTCCGCTCCAGCCGGAACACGTCCAGGTGTGGCGTAAACTTCACCTGGAATGCCACTCCGTGATCGACACCGCGGAAGGTCACCTTCTTCTTCCGCTTCACCGGTCGCAATCCGAGGCTTGCCGCCAACTCAAGCACCGCGTCGGCGAGATTCTCGCGGGTACTCACGAACTCGCAGCGCCCGTAGGTGTCCACGTACCCATCAGAATCCATCAGCCCCTGCAGCAGCGCCAAACGCTGGGGTATCGATGACCGAAGGTAGATTTCGGGAACGTGTTTGGTGCCCGACTCGTCGCCATCACCGGTGATCTCGGCGCTGCTCCTTGTGCCCTCCCCGAGCCAGATACCGAGCACGTACGGATCAATCGGCAACGGCTGTTCCGGGTACCGCACCGCGTCGGCCACTGCGACGTGGTGGTTGTACTCGGTTCCCGCGCGCAGGGAGCCGGCGAGTTCGCCAGTGGTACGTACCGCAGCGCAGCCGCCGTGCTTGCGAGCAGACTTGGTCGTGGTAAGCCAGCGGTGGCCGGCGTCCGCAACGATGCTCTGGCCGTCTGAGAACAGCACCTCGTAGCAGGGGCGGCCGACCAGGATCTCGGTCGCGTCGATGACCGGATATGCCCTGCCGTCGGCGCCGAACACCTCGTCGCCGACCTGAAGCTCGCCCATCGTCCGCCATCCGTTTGGGGTGGGGATCGGGGTGTCGACCGCAAGTGCCTTGCCCTCGAGCCGACCTGCTAGATCATCCGGCAACGTGAACTGCTCGAAGGTGGAGCCGAGCACGAACTCACCGGGGTGGAGCACGAACGGCTCGTCCCCCTCCGGCTCCACCAGCGAGGTCAGCTCGTCTTGCTGCAACGACGGGTCGATGTGGGTGTACTTGGTGTTGACGAAGACCCGGAAGTAGCGGTCCAGCCGCACATCGATGCTGGACGGCTGGAGCAAGCCCGCATCGAACGGGTCAACGCCCAGGCGCCCGCCGTCGATCTCGGCGCGCAGGTCGCGGTCGGACAGCAGCACCGCGTCACCCTAGCGACGTCCACCGACGTTGCAGCGGGAGAGCACGCGGCGCCGTGCACCACTCTGCCAGCCGCCACCCTCGCCAGACCCGCGGTGGACCAACCCGTGTTAGGCTCTGCCGTGCTGCGGGTGTAGTTCAATGGTAGAATGAGAGCTTCCCAAGCTCTAGACGCGGGTTCGATTCCCGTCACCCGCTCCA
>JBQTHE010000035.1:0-115896 GCA_052390115.1 Pseudonocardiales bacterium
GAGCTTTATGCAGGAGTCCTGGGTAGCTGAAGTGCTCTGGACGCCAGCTGGTACCGCTCGGGATGCGCCGAGTTCGACAGGAGAGCTGTCCCGGGCTTGGTGCACAGCTCTGACGTCGAACTCGGCGCATCCAGAGCGATCAGACGACGGATGACGGTGTCCAGCAATCCGCACGGTGGGCGCCTGCGCTGGGCGCGCGGGCGTTTCGTTACCTTGCTTTCGCATAAGCCTCATCGGCTGCGCACCAGCTTGTTCACCAATTGTCGATCCCTGACTCACCTGCGATGATAAATGTTGGCGGGGCGCGGCGACGGTCGACTAGACACACAGCACAGTGAAGAGATGACAGTGCGCGGAGGTGCCCCACTGGCCAGCGCCGAAGAAGCCCCCCACCTGCTGGTCGGCTACCGCGACCCGCGCGAGGCCATGACCGCGGTAGTCGACGGCGCCCGACGCGTCTCGCCATCTCCGGATCTCGCTCTCGCGACACCACCTACCTGACGGCCATCGAATCCGTGCTCGCCGCGCGACCAGAACTCGTGCACTACCGGGTGTTGTTCGGTCCACCCCGCCACGCCGTGCTCACCGACCACCTGCTGCGACTTCTGGACCTGCGCGACCCCGCTGATCGCAGCCTCGGTAAGACCCTGCACATCGGCATGGTCGTGGACGATCCGAGCACACCGGAGCGGTTCTTCTGCGCCTCGGAGATCGCCGCGCCGGCTTCTGCCGCACCGATCTCGGTTTGACGAACGGAACTGGACATCACCCTCGAGGAGTTGACGACCGTTCGCAACCGCAACGCCGTCCCCCGTCCGTCAGGCGGCGAGCTGCGAGACCTTCGAGGGTTGCCCTCGACCGGGTGAACCGGGCCAGCTGATCTATGCCTCAATGAGCCGCATTCGCGGAGACTTTTTCTCATCCCATGCGCAGTTGCGGGGACTTGCGGGCGATGCCGCTATGGGGTTTGGACCAGGGGATTCGCTGCTACGCGGACACCGTTGCGGCGGTGTCTGATCAGCGGTGGGATGGGTGCCAGCCGTACACACTGGAGTGACGGCTCCTCGGTGATCCCGGTCACTGAGGGTCACCCACCACATCCGGTCGGTGCCCCGACCGGGGCGAGGAGCTGACCCGTGACACGCATCACTGTCATGGTCGACGACGTCTCCTACGTCGACGATGTAGAACCACGAACCCTCCTGGTGCATTACCTGCGGGAGAGGCTGGGCAAGACTGGAACCGTCGTCGGCTGCGACACCAGCAACTGCGGCGCGTGCACCGTGCACCTCGACGGTCGCAGCGTGAAGGCCTGCTCGATCTTCGCGGTCCAGGTCGACGGCAGCGAGATCACGACGATCGAAGGTCTGGCCCGCGACGGGCAGCTGCATCCCATGCAGCAGGCCTTCCACGACAACCACGCCCTGCAGTGTGGATTCTGTACCCCGGGCATGATCATGCAGGCGATCGACCTGCTCGGCGACGATCCCGACCCGGACGAGCAGGCAGTGCGGGAGGGGCTGGAGGGCAACCTCTGCCGTTGTACCGGTTACCAGAACATCGTGCGTGCCGTGCTCGACGCCGCGCAGCAGATGCAGCCCGCCGCGGCCTCGCCGCGCGACGTGTCCGCGCCGCAGCCCAGCACTGTCGCTGGAGGGGGTAACTGATGACCACCACTGCGCAGCCGGCGACCGCCGAGTTCGGCCGGGCCCGCAAACGCAAGGAGGACGCTCGGCTGATCACCGGGCGGACCCGCTGGACGGACAACATCACGCTGCCCGGGATGCTGCACCTCGCCGTGGTGCGCAGCCCGCTGTCGCACGCCAAGATCACCAGGATCAACACCGACGCGGCCAAACAGCTACCCGGTGTGCACGGCGTGTTCACCGCCACCGATCTCGGCGCCGAGGGAATCGGCCTGCCCTGTGCGTGGCCGGTCACTCCGGATATGAAGGCCCCACTGTCCCCACCGCTGGCGTCTGACACCGTGCACTTCGCCGGCGAGGGCGTCGCCATCGTGGTGGCCCGCGATGCCGCGTCAGCCAGGGACGCCGCTGATGCCGTCGAGGTCGACTACGACGCGCGCCAGCCGGTGCTCGACATGGAGGCCGCGCTAGCCGACGGTGCCACCCTGGTGCACCCCGAACTGGGCACCAACCGCAACGCACTGTGGGTGTTCGACTCGGCTGCGGTCGGCAGCGGCGGCAACGTCGAGGACGCCATCCGCGACGCTGATGTCGTGGTCACCCGGCGGTTCCGCCAGCAACGGCTGATCCCGGCGTTCATGGAACCTCGCAGCGTGGTGGTGGATCCGACCGGTGAGCAGATCACGATGTGGTCCGCGACGCAGGTACCGCACATCCTGCGGGTGATGATCGCCCTCACCCTGGGCGTCCCGGAGCAGAAGGTTCGGGTCATCGCACCCGACGTCGGCGGCGGTTTCGGCGGGAAGCTGCAGGTGACCCCCGAGGAGATCATCACGTTCATGGTTGCCCGCAGGCTGGGCAAGCCGGTGAAGTGGACCGAGTCCCGCTCGGAGTCGCTAGTCTCGGCACATCACGGCCGCGACCAGATCCAGGACATCACGCTCGCCGCCCGCCGCGACGGCACCGTCACCGGTTTGAAGGTCGAGCTGCTCGCCGATATGGGTGCCTACCTGCGCCTGGTCAGCCCGGGCATTCCGATGCTCGGCGCCTTCATGTACAACTCCATCTACAAGATCCCCGCCTACCACTTCGCCTGCACGAACGTGTTCACCACCAAGGTCCCCACCGACGCCTACCGCGGCGCTGGACGCCCGGAGGCCACGTTCGCCATCGAGCGGATGATGGACGAGCTCGCCGTCGAGCTCGGCATCGAGCCGCTCGAACTGCGGGAGCGCAACTGGATCAAGCACGAGGAGTTCCCTTACACCACGGTCTCCACGTTGACCTACGACTCGGGGAACTACGAGGCCGCCACTGCACGGGCCAAGGAGCTGTTCGGCTACGACGCGCTGCGTGCCGAGCAGCAGCGTCGCCGGGAGGCGAACGACCCGGTGCAGCTCGGTATCGGTATCTCGACCTTCACCGAGATGTGCGGCCTGGCGCCGTCCAGGGTGCTGGGATCGTTGTCCTACGGAGCGGGCGGCTGGGAGCACGCCTCGATCCGGATGCTGCCCACCGGCAAGGTCGAGGTCGTTACCGGCTCGTCGGCGCACGGGCAGGGGCACGACACCGCGTGGAGCCAGATCGTCGCCGACCAGCTCGGCGTCGCCTTCGAAGACGTCGAGGTGCTGCACGGTGACACCCAGTCCTCACACAAAGGGATGGACACGTACGGCTCGCGGTCACTGACCGTCGGCGGCATCGCCGTGGTCAAAGCTGCCGACAAGGTCATCGAGAAAGCGCGCAAGATCGCGGCGCACATGCTCGAGTGCGCCGAGACCGATCTCGATTACGCGCACGGCAAATTCACCATCAAGGGCACCGACAAGGGCATCACCGTGGCCGCGATCGCCCTTGCGGTGTTCGCGGCGCACGACCTGCCCGACGGGGTCGAGCCCAGCCTGGACTCCGACGCCACCTATGACCCGCAGAACTTCTCCTTCCCGCACGGAACCCACCTGTGCGCCACCGAGGTGGATACCGAGACCGGCTGGGTGTCGATCCGCAGCTACGTGTGCGTGGACGATGTCGGGCACGTGGTGAACCCGCTCATCGTGGACGGGCAGGTGCACGGCGGTCTAGCCCAGGGCATCGCGCAGGCGCTGTTCGAGGAGGCTGTCTACGACGAGTCCGGCACGCTCACCACCGGCACGCTGGCCGACTACCTGGTGCCCAGCGCGGCGGACCTGCCGCATTTCACCACCGACCGGACCGAGACGCCGTCCACCACGAACCCGCTGGGCGTCAAGGGGGTCGGGGAAGCGGGCACCATCGCCTCCACCCCGGCGGTGGTCAACGCGGTCATCGACGCCGTGCGTCACCTCGGCGTCACCGACATCGAGATGCCGTGCTCGCCGCAGCGGGTGTGGCGAGCGGTGCAATCGGCCCGTGGAGCCGTCAAGTCCACTTCGGAGCACACCACCCAGGCCACCGCCGGTGGTGGGTTGGGCTCCATCGATGCCCAGGGCAGTGATAACAGCGGAGGTGCCCGGTGATCCCGTCAGCGTTCGACTACGTCGCCGCGTCCACTGTGGCCGAAGCGGTACAGGTGTTGTCTCAGGCCGGCGACGACGCCAAGATCCTCGCAGGTGGTCAGAGCCTGGTGCCGGTGCTGCGGCTACGGCTGGCGGCGCCGACGACGATCGTGGACCTGAACAAGATCAGCGAGCTGCGTGGGGTGCGCGACGACGGCGACGCCATCGTCGTCGGTGCGATGACCACACACCACGACATCATCAACGACCCGCTGGTCACCCAGCACGCCGCGCTGCTGGCGGCGGCCACGAAGACGGTGGGGGATCCGCAGATCCGGCACCGCGGCACCGTCGGCGGCGCACTGGTGCACGCCGATCCCGCCGGTGACCTGCTGGCCCCAGCGGTGGCACTGGACTGCGAGATGGTCATCGTCGGGCCCGGCGGGCGGCGCACCGTGCCGGCTGCGGAGTTCTTCGTCGATCTGTTCACCACCGCGGTAGGCCCCGACGAGGTGCTCGTGGAGATACGGATCCCGAAGAAAACCGGCTGGGGCGCGCACTACGAGAAGTTCAACCGGGTCGTGCAGGCCTGGTCGATCGTCGCGGTCGCCGCGGCGGTGCGGACCGACGGCGGGTCGATTGTCGAAGCCCGGGTGGTACTGACCAACATGGGTGCCACCCCGGTCCGGGCGACCGGCGTCGAGCAGGCGTTGGTCGGTCAGCCGGCCACTGCGGAGACGATCCGGACGGCGGCCGAGCACGCGGCCGAGGGCACCAGCCCGACGTCAGACGGCAATGCCGACGCGGATTACCGCGAGCATCTGGCTCGGGTACTCACTGGGCGGGCGGTCGCCGCGGCCGCCGGGGTAGGAGGCTGACCTGCATGAAGCTGGAGAACAAGTTCACCGTCCCGGCACCGGTGGACATCGTGTGGCGGGCGCTGCTGGATCCCGAACGGGTCGCGCCGTGTTTCCCGGGAGCCACCATCACGTCGGCTGACGGCGATGAGTTCGCCGGGATGGTGAAGGTCCGGCTGGGCCCGATCTCCTTGCAGTACCGGGGATCGGGCCGCTTCACCCAAACGGACGAGGCGGCGCACCGCACCGTGATCGAGGCGACCGGTACGGCGTCTGGAGGTCAGAGCACCGCGGCGGCCACCGTGACCGCCACCCTCGCCGAGAACGGGGAGGGTACCGTGGTCACGCTGGCGACCGATCTGACCATCACGGGCAAGCCGGCTCAGTTCGGCCGCGGCATGATCGCCGACGTCGGCGGGAAGATCATCGGTCAGTTCGCGGACTGCCTGGCCAAAAGCCTGGCACCGCAGGAGGAAGCCGGGCTTCCCGCTCCTGCATCGCCGGCGCCCGCACCGTCGCATCCGGCTCCGGCGCGGTCGGCCCCGGTGCGGCTGGTTCCACCACCGGCAACCGAGGAGATCGACCTGCTCGACGCCGCCGGCAGCGCCGTCGCCAAACGCCTCATACCCGCCCTCACCGCCCTGCTCCTCCTAGCCCTCCTCATCCGCCGCCTCCGCCGTCGCTGACCCTCCACCTTTCCCGCGTTCTGGATGCAGACTGCTGCTATCGGGGGCCGGAAAACAGCAATCTGCATCCAGAACGGCGGGGAAAAGGGTCAGTGCAGGTCGTCGGCGTCTATGATGCGGTAGGCGTAGCCCTGTTCGGCTAGGAAGCGCTGGCGGTGGGCGGCGTATTCGGTGTCCAGGGTGTCCCGGGCGACCACCGAGTAGAAGTGTGCCTGCCTGCCGTCGCCTTTCGGGCGCAGTAACCGGCCGAGGCGCTGGGCTTCCTCCTGCCGGGAGCCGAACGTACCCGAAACCTGCACCGCCACGGACGCCTCCGGCAGGTCTATGGAGAAGTTGGCCACTTTGGACACGACCAGCCTGCGTACTTTGCCCTGGCGGAAAGCGTCGTAGAGCGCCTCCCGCTCGGAATTCCGGGTTGAGCCTTGCACCACCGGTGCGTTCAGGGCGTCGCCGAGTTCCTCCAACTGGTCCAGATAGGCGCCGATCACCAGGGTCGGCTCGTCGGGGTGCCGGTCCATGATGGCACCGACGACCGGCAGCTTGCTCCGCGCGGTGGAGCACACCCGGTAACGCTCGTCGGCTTCGGCGGTGGCGTAGCCGAGCCGCTCGTCGTCAGTCAGCGTGACCCGAACCTCGACGCAGTCCGCGGGCGCGATCCAGCCCTGCGACTCGATGTCGCGCCACGGCGCGTCGTAGCGCTTAGGCCCGATCAGGGAGAACACGTCACCCTCCCGGCCGTCCTCACGCACCAGGGTGGCAGTCAGCCCGAGTCGTCGGCGGGACTGCAGGTCGGCGGTCATCCGGAAGACCGGTGCGGGCAGCAGGTGCACCTCGTCGTAGATGATCAGCCCCCAGTCCCGGGAGTCGAACAGATCGAGATGGCGGTACTCGCCCTTCGACTTGCGCGTCATGATCTGGTAAGTCGCGATCGTCACCGGGCGGATCTCCTTGCGCTCACCGGAGTACTCGCCGACCTCGTCGTCGGACAGCGAGGTGCGCGCAACCAGCTCGCGCTTCCACTGCCGGCCCGCGACGGTGTTGGTGACCAGGATCAGCGTGGTCGCTCGGGCTTGGGCCATCGCGGCTATCCCGACCAGCGTCTTGCCGGCTCCGCAGGGCAGCACCACGACCCCGGAACCCCCGGCCCAGAAGCCGGTCACCGCGTTGCGCTGGTAATCGCGCAGCGACCAGCCGTCCTCGGCCAGTTCGATCGGGTGCGCTTCGCCGTCGACGTAGCCGGCCAGATCCTCGGCGGGCCACCCGGCCTTGAGCAGTGCCTGCTTGAGCCGGCCGCGCTCGGAGGGGTGCACCAGCACGGTGTCGTCGTCGACCCGGGCCCCCAGCATCGGAGCGATCTTGCGGTGCCGGAGCACCTCCTCGAGAACCGCGCGGTCCAGCGATACCAGCGCCAGCCCTTGTGCCGGGTGGTGCACCAGCTGCAGACGGCCGTAGCGGCTCATGGTTTCAACGACGTCGACCAGCAGCGGCTGCGGCACCGCGTACCGGGAGAAACGCACCAGCGCGTCAACGACCTGCTCAGCGTCATGCCCGGCGGCTCGCGCGTTCCATAGGGCCAGCGGCGTGACCCGGTAGGTGTGCACGTGTTCGGGTGCGCGCTCGAGCTCGGCGAAGGGTGCGATCACGGCGCGCGCCTCCCCGGCTGCCGGATGATCGACTTCCAAGAGCAGTGTCTTGTCGGACTGGACGATGAGTGGTCCGGCCTCAGGCGATGAGCTCAACGTGTTCCTCCGCACTTGCCGAGCACCGTGGCCGGAGATCGGCTCAAGTGTGAATCAGTGTTGCAGGTGCGGCGACGAAGGACTGCGGCCCGGCCGGTCACCCCGGAGTGAGCCATCCTCGACCGGCGCTCTGACGATGACTCAGGGGAGTGGGATACGGCCATTCTAGTCAAGTCGTCTACACCGACCGGGTGTTGTGCGCTCAGGGCACTGGCGCCCTCGGCTGGCAGAGAGGACGGTCTACGAGACCCGCGAGAAGGCCTTGCCCAGGCCGTCGTATCGTCCGTCCCCTAGATCGGGCGTATCCGGCTCGGTGCCAGAGGTGCTCCGTCCGTGCAGTGCGGACGCGGCCCACGACCGCGGCGACCTGTGGCGCGAGCCGGATGCGTCTGCCGGCCATCGTCAAACCCCGGGGAGGGACCCCACTGTGCCAGCGAGTAACTCGCGACTCTCGGCCGCCGCGGGAGGCTGGTCATGACCGCCGACGCACTTAGTCCCGCGGAGGCGGCGTCATGACCGCCGACGTGCTTAGTCCCGCGGAGGCACCGCCGACCGGCTCGGAGACCACCCGATCCCGGTGGCACTGGCGCAACTGGCCGGTGGTGGTCAAGCTGGCCGCCGTCCTGCTGGTGCCGACCATCGTCGCCCTCGTCGCGGGCGTCCTGCGGATCGTGGACCAGGCCGACGCCGCACCCCGCTACGCGCGGATCTCCCAGGTCGCCCAAGTGCAGCAGCAGCTGTCCGATCTGATCGGTGCTGTGCAGCGCGAACGGAACTTGGCCACGGCATTTGTCGCCAAGGGCCGCGCCGGGGACCAGCAGCCGCTGAACCAGCAGTTCGCCACCGTCGACAGCACGTCGCAGGCAGTCGCAACGGCCGGCGACCAGATAGCCGGCCTGGAGTCCACCGGTTACCGTTCCGCGCTGGCCCAGCTCAGCGCGCTGGGCCCACTGCGCGCGAGCGTGATTACCGGCTTCGGTCCGGTCGAGGTCATGGTCACCGAGTACAGCGCCACGATCGACCCGCTGATCGAGCTGGATGCCGCGCTCACCCGTCAGCTCGACGACGTCGCCGTCACCAACGACGCCGCCGCCGAGCACGCGCTACTCGCTGGTCGCGAGCAGATCAGTCGCCAGCAGGCCATCGTCTCCGCGGCCCTCTACGCCAACCGCCTCACCCCCGGCCAGATCGAGGATATCCGGACGGCGAGCGTCCGGCTGGGTATCGAACAGAACGCATTCCGGGGGGCTCTCGCGCCCGCTGATCGCGCTGACGCCGCCCAGGTCGGTGGGGACGCCGAACTGGCCCGGCAGCGGCTGCTGCAACTCGTGCTCAACCGCGGTGTCGCAGGCGACCCCCTGAACACCTCGCCGGAGGAATGGGACCGGCGAAACGCGGTGGTCATCGGCAACATTGCCACCGTCGAGAAGGACCTGCGGCAGCGGATCGATCGGACTGCGCTGGGGCTGCGCGATGAGGTGCGCACCTCGGCCGGGCTGAATTCGGTCATCTTGTTCTTCGCGCTGGCTCTGGGTGTGCTGGTCGGCTTCTTCGTCATCCGGGCGCTGCTGCGGTCGCTCGGTGTGCTCAGGCGCACGGCCCTTGACGTCGCCGACCGGCTGCCGGAGGCGATGGCCCGGATCCGCGACGGCGACATGCCCGAGCGAGTGATCGCCCCAGTTGCGGTCAGTACCCGCGAGGAGATCGGTCAGGTCGCCAGGGCGTTCGACGAGGTGCACAGTCAAGCGGTTCGGCTGGCCGGCGAGCAGGCCCAGCTACGCGCCAACGTCAATGACATCTTCGTCAACCTTTCGCGCCGCACCCAGGGTCTGGTCGAGCGGCAGCTCAAGCTCATCGACCGGCTGGAAAGCGGTGAGCAGGACCCCAAACAGCTGGACAACCTGTTCCAGCTGGACCACCTTGCCACCCGGATGCGGCGAAACAGCGAGAACCTGCTGGTCCTCGCCGGCACCGACTCGGCTAATCGATCGGGTCGCCCGGTTCGGCTGGTCGACGTGCTGCGCGCCGCGGTGTCCGAGGTGGAGCAGTACCAACGGCTCGTGCTGCAGCAGCCACCCGTCGTTCTGGTGCTCGGCCGGGCGGCGACCGACCTGGTGCATCTGCTGGCTGAGTTGCTGGACAACGCGACCCAGTTCTCGCCCCCGGACAGCCACGTGATGATCTCCAGCGATTTCGGCGGGGAGGGCTCGGTCACGATTGAGGTCGCCGACCGCGGGGTGGGGATGACCGAGGCGGAGCTCGCCGAGGCGAACGAGCGGTTGGCCAACCCGCCAGTGGTGGACGCTTCGGTGTCGCGCCGGATGGGCCTGTTCGTCGTCGGGCGGCTGGCTGTCCGGCACGGCATCGAGGTCCGGCTGCGCCGCGGCGAGGGCGGCGTGGGTGTATGGGCCTCCGTCACCATGCCGCCGCGGCTGGTCCGCCTGGTGTCGGAGGCGGTCGATCCGCGGGTCGCGACCGTCGCCGAGCTGGCCGCAAGCAACGGGTCTGGGGACAACGAGTCTGGCCACAACGAGTCTGGAGACAGCGGGTCTGACCGGAACGAGACCGCGCCGCCGGTCGCCAGCTCCACGACGAGCTCCACTGCCCGCAACGGTGCCCCGGTTCCTGCTGGGGCGGACGACGACTCCACAGCTGCCCCCGAGAACAACGGCAACGGCAGTGGGCCGACTAGCCAGCCCGCCCCGAAGGGTGCTATCGATCTTTCGGTCGGCTCGAAGCTGCCGGTTCGGCCCGGTAAGCGACTGGCGCCGGCGGGTCCGCCGCCTGCGCCGCCTGGTCCGCCGGCCAGCCCCCCAGTGGACGTCCCGGTGGAGGCCCCCAGCGGCGAATCCAACGCGGGCCTCTTCCGGCCGGCGCGGGCCACTGTAGCGGGCCCGGTCGGACCGGGGCACCGGGTGACACTGCAGCACTCCACGCCGATCTTTGACGATGTGGCGTCTGCGTGGTTCAAGGAGCATGAGGCCGTCCCGGTGCGCTGGACTTCGCCGTTGGCCGGCCGGCCGGCTGCTGCGAGCGGGCTGGCTGCGGCGAGCGGACCGGCTGCGGCGACGCCGGAAGCTGCGGCGAGCGACCCAGTTGTGGCGACGCCGGAAGCTGCGGCGACACCGGAGGCTGCGGCGAGCGACCCGGCTGTAGCGACGCCGGAAGCCCCGCTGACGCTGGGGAGTCCGGTGACGCGGGAAACTCCGCCGACCTGGAAGGCCGCAGTGACGGGCGAGTCTGCGGCGACGCGGGGAGCCCCAGCGAAGCGGGAGACCCCGGCAGGGTCCGCTACGGCAGGCGCCGCGCCCCTGCTGCGCCGGCAGCCGGGGCGAGCGCTGGCCGAGTCCGAGCCCGGCGATGCCGGCAAGACTCGCTCGCCGGTCCAGCCGGGATCGGCAGCCGGATCTGAGCGTCCGGCCGATGCACCGGCCGCGGACTGGGGTTCTGCGGATGACGGCTGGCGGGCCGCGGAAGCGCTGGCCATGCCGGTGAGTACGGAGTTGACCACCACGGGCCTGCCTCGGCGGCAGCCTCGCGCGTTGCTGGTGCCCGGCGCCGCGGGTGGTGCCGAAGCCGCCGAGCCCACAAATGCACCGGTGCGCAGCGCGGAGTCGATTCGCGGCCGGCTCGCCAGCTATCAGCAGGGCATCCGCGAAGGGCGCCAGACCCGTCACAACGTCGGCCAGGAGGCCGACGGTCCGCAAGAGCAGCGGGATGGAGAAGAGGAGACGAAGTGACCGTTCCCCAGACGCAGCCGGACCACTTCGGATGGTTGGTGGACGATTTTGTCAATCGGGTGGCCGGGGTGGCGCATGCCCTGGTGCTGTCGTCGGAGGGTATGCCACTCGCCGCTTCTGCCTACCTGCCCAAGGACCGAGCCGATCAGCTCGCGGCGGTGGCATCCGGGCTGGTTAGCCTGACTCAGGGAGCGGCCCGCTGTTTCGACGCCGGCCAGGTCGTGCAGACGGTGGTCGAGATGGAGCGCGGGATCGTCCTGTTGATGTCGATCAGCGATGGCTCCAGCCTCGCGGTACTGGCCGCTCCGGGCTGTGATATCGGATTGGTCGGGTATGAGATGACGCTGCTGGTCGACCGAGTCGGCCAGCAGCTCACCCCGCGCACGCGCGCCGAACTGCATGGTGCGTTGGGCCGATGACGGGGCGGTGAGGCTGTGGTGAGCACACCGATTGGCGGTGACGGCGATGAGCAGTCGTTCGCCGATGTGCTGAACAACCTCAGTAGTGGTCCCTGGCGGTTGGGCGGCCGCCGCAAGCAGTCGAAGAAGTCATCGACCACGCAGGAGCCGGTCCCGGCCTCGCGGCCGGTCGGAAGGCCTGCGGGTTTCGACCAGTGGGGCGAGCCGGAGGTCTCGTCGTCTGCAGTGCGGCCCTACACCTGGACCGGGGGCCGCACCTCGCCGGTGTTCGACCTCGCGGTCGAGACGTTAGTGTCCACCAGCGCGCACGGTCGCGACGTGGCAGCGCTGATCAGTCTGGAACACCGGGCCGTGGCCGAGTTGTGCCGTGACCCCCGATCGGTGGCCGAGGTCGCCGCTCTACTATCCCTGCCGCTGGGTGTGGCCCGGGTCCTGCTGGGCGACATGGCGGACATCGGCTTGGTCGTGGTGCACCGCACAGCGAATGAATCAGGCGACACGCCGGAGGTGGCCTTGATGGAAAGGGTATTGAGTGGACTTCGTCGACTCTGATCGAGCCAACTCCCAGTCGACCCGATCGGCTCCGTGGGCCCCATCAGTCCAGCCCGGCCGAGCTGCGCCCGATCAGCCCGCCGCGCGGGAACCCGCGGGCGGGCCCAGCACGATTTCCGCGAAGATCGTGGTGGCCGGTGGCTTCGGTGTCGGCAAGACGACCCTCGTGGGCTCGGTGTCCGAGATCGCGCCGCTGACTACCGAGGCGGTGCTCACCGACGCGAGCACCGCGGTGGACGACCTCGCGGCCACCCCGGACAAGTCGACCACCACAGTGGCGATGGACTTCGGCCGGGTGTCCCTCGACGCAGAGCTGATCCTCTACCTGTTCGGCACCCCGGGGCAGCACCGCTTCTGGTTCATGTGGGACGACCTCGTGCGTGGCGCGATCGGCGCGGTCGTGCTGGTGGACACCCGCCGGCTGGCTGATTGCTTTGCTGCCGTGGACTTCTTCGAGGATCGTGGCCTGCCTTACCTGGTCGGGGTGAACTGTTTTGATGGTGTGCTCAGCCACAGCATCGAGGACGTCCGGGAGGCGCTGGCCATCGACTCCGCGATACCCATCATCCCGTGCGACGCCCGCGAGCGAGAGTCGACGAAGAACACCCTCATCGCGCTGGTCGAGCACGCTATGCGCAAGTCGGTGGTCGCTCGCGCCTGATCCACAGGGCCGTTCGGCGTGAGATCCAGCGTCGGCTGCGTTGGCTGAGAGACACGGTTAAGTGATGTACGGGTCGCGTGCTGGGGGCGACGTCGAGTTGGGAGAGTGCGCAGCGTGGCCGCCCACAAAGGTAGGGCAAGACCCCCCTCCGACCGCTCCGGCTCGTCCGGTGTCACGTTCGTGCTTGTTCCCGCGGAGGCGCCACAATGACCGCCGACGTGCTTGTTCCCGCGGAGGCGCCACAATGACCGCCGGGCTCGGGGGCGACAGCGCCGCGCTGCGGCGCCTCGGCGGCCGGTGGCGGCTGCGGGACTGGCGGCTACGCACCAAACTCACTGCGGTGCTGCTCGTGCCCCTGGTGCTTGCCGGGGTGCTCGGCGTGCTGCGGGTCACCGACCTGGTGCGCGAGGCCAACGTTCTCGCTGCGGTAGCGCGGCAGGTCGGGTTCGCCCAGCAGGTCGGCCTAGCCGTACACGATCTTCAGGGGGAACGGGTCGTGGCGACCGCGGCGCTCGCCACAGGTCGTCCCGGGGACCGGTCCGCACTGCAGGCCCAGGCCCAGCGGGTGGATGCCGCCGTCACCATACTGCGGACCGCGGACTTCCGTGCCGACCCATTAGCCCCGGTCGCGGCCTACCGGGCCGTGATCGGGAGGCTGTCCGGGCTTGCCGCAGTACGGCAGAGCACACTGGAACGCAGCGCCGTTGCACGCGACGTCGTCTCGCGCAACGCGGTCAATGCCTATTCCGACCTCATCGCGGCGCTGCTGGACCTCGATCGCAGGGTGTTGGATGGCGCCAGCGACCCGCTGGCGCGGCAAGCCGATGGCCTCACCGCGCTCGCCGTCGCCAAGGAGCAGGCCTCCCGGCAGCACGCGGTGCTGCTCGCGGCAATCTTGTCCGGTGTCCTGCCCGCGGAGCAGCAGGCAGTGCTGCGCACCGCCGACGCCCGGTTCGACGCCGCTGCCGAAGAGTTCGGCGAGGCCGTGCCTGCCCCACAGCTCTTCAGCACCAGGGCAGTCGTCGATCGCAAGCGGCTGCTGGAGGCCGCACTGGACCGGGCGGTGCAAGCAGCGCCACTCGCGACGGTCCCTGGCGACTGGAACTCCGCCGCGGCCGGCACCGTCGAGGCGATCCGCCAGGGGGAGATCAGCCAGCTCAACGATTTGCGGGCGGCGGCTGCGGCGCGCAGCGACCAGGCGTGGCAGCAGGCGGTGTGGAATGCCGCCGCGGTCGCCGCGCTGCTGATGCTCGCCGTTGCGATGCTGTTCGTCGTGGTGCGTTCGCTGCTGCAACCGCTACGTACGCTGCGCACCGCCGCGTTCGATGTCGCTGACCGCAAGCTGCCCGAAGCGGTCGAGCAGATGCGCAGCGCCGACGGTACGGCCGGCCAGACGACTGTGGATCCGGTGCCGGTGCACTCCAGGGAAGAGGTCGGTCAGGTCGCCAGGGCGGTCGACACCGTGCACGCGCAGGCTGTCCGGCTGGCCGCCGAGCAGGCCGTGGCGCGCAGCAGTCTCAACGACACCTTCCTCAACCTGTCCGGGCGCAACCACGGCCTCGTTGAGCGGCAGCGGCGGCTGATCGACGAGCTGCGCAGCAGAGAACACGACCCCGAGCTGTCGAGCGGCTTGCTCCAGCTCGACCACCTCGCTGCCCGGATGCGCCGCCACAGTGACAACTTGCTGGTGCTGGCGGGGGGGACGTTGCCCCATCGCGGCGATCAGCGGGTGGAGATGCTCGACGTCTTGCGTAGTGCGGTCTCGGAGGTGGAGCACTACCAGCGGGTGACCATGCGCCAGCCTCCGGCGGCCATGGTGGCCGGCTCGGTGGTCAATGACCTGGTGCACCTGATCGCCGAGTTGCTGGACAATGCCGTCAATGCTGGGGCGCCCGACGCAACCACGGTGACCCTGAGCGGCACGGTCACCGAGGACGAAGGCCTGCTGGTGGAGATCATCGACTCGGGGCCCGGCCTGCCGCCCGACGAACTGCAGGTGATCAACGCCCGGCTCGCCTCACCACCGGCGGTCGATGCGTCGGTCTCCCGTCAGATGGGCCTGTTCGTGGTGAGCAGGCTGGCCGCGCAGCATGGCATCGCAGTGCAGCTGCGCCAGCGCGTCGGCCAGATCGGGATCACCGCGGCGGTGTCGCTGCCCTCCTCCCTGGTGTCGATCGACCCAGCATCGGTCGGCCCCCGCACCTGGAACGAAGAGGTCTCCGGGGCGCCGGCCAGCACCGAGTGGAGCGGAACCGGCGGGCAGCTGCCGCTGCAGGTGTCGGTGGTCGACGAGGCTGCCGCGGGGGATCTCTTCAGCCCGGCCTCGATCGGAATCGTGCCTTCGCAGCGCCCGCGCACTGCCGAGCAGGAGTGGCTCGAGCTCTTCGGCGAAGATCGCTCCCAGCCTGAGCGCGAGCCGGTGGCCGATGAGTTGGGCGGGGGCTCGGTTGCGTCCAGTTCCCGGTCTGCGAAGGCCACCGATCCCCTGCGAAGTCCGCTGCCACTGGGCGACACCGCGGCAGCCGGGCAGCCGCAGGAGGTCCGTGAGCAGATCTTCGAGATGGTCTCTGCCTGGTTCCGCGAGCGACAGTCGGCGTCGGCGAGCAGCCACCAGCTCGGCGACACCACCGAGATGCCCGCACTGCCCAACGGCGTCCCCGCCAGCGCCAACACGGGCCGCACCAACGCGCACGAGTGGCGATCCCCGTTGGACGGGGAGTGGCAAGCCGCGCAAGCGCTGCGCACCCCGGTCGACCACGGCGTCACCCCGGCCGGGCTGCCCAAGCGGCAGCCGCTGGCGCATCTCGTGTCCGGTGCGGACGGCACCGGCCGTTCCGTCCCGGCTCCGGTACCTGCCGGCCCGGCCCGCACCCCGGACGATGTGCGCGGCCGGTTGAGCAGATACCAGCACGGATTGCGCGTCGGGCGGCACGCCCGCATCGGCCCTGACGAGCAGCCCACTGTTACCGACACCCGGCAAGAACGTTTCGAGGAGGATCAGTAGTGACGACAGCAGCGCCGCAGCATCCGGTCCAGCCCGGTCAGTTCGGCTGGCTGGTGGACAGCTTCGTAGAGCGGGTGCCCGGTGTGGCGCACGCTGTCGTCGTCTCGTCCGACGGACTGCTCCTCGTCGCGTCATCGGGCTTGCCCCGAGATCGCGCCGATCAGCTTGCCGCGATCACCTCCGGTCTGGTGAGCCTCACACAAGGCGCGGCGCGGTGCTTCGAGGCGGGCGGGGTGATCCAGACCGTCGTGGAGATGGAGCACGGCATCGTCTTGACCATGGTCATCAGTGACGGGTCCAGCCTGGCCGTGCTGGCCTCGCCGAGCTGCGATATCGGCCTGATCGGCTACGAGATGACGTTGCTGGTCGACCGGGCAGGTAAGTTGCTGACCCCCGAGCTACGTGCCCAGCTGCAGCGCACTGCGCGCTCGTGAGTGGGGGAGTCTGTCAGCGAAGCCGTACCCGGTCTCCGGGAAGCAGGACTCCCACATTCACGCGCGCCGGTGTGCCGGGACAGGACGCGCGCTGTGGTGTTGCAGATGTCGGCGCACACCGCGTCGGAGTGAATGCACTACCCGCTGTTCATCCCCGGAAACCGATCGCCACTCGGTCCTCAGACATCACCGCGGCGCAACAGACACTCGCGACGACGAGTTACGCACCCTGATCGCGGGTACCCGGTGTGGGTCTGCCGGAACGATGAGACGACGAGGAGGGCCCGTGCTACCGGAGATTCTCCGCGAGTCGGCCGTCCATCCCGGCCCGGTGGCCTCGGTTTATCTGGAGGTGCACCGCACCGAGGAGGTGTGGGCCCGCAACGCCCGCGATTTCGCGGCCGACGTCGACCGTGCGGTCTCCACGTTGCATGCCGGGCTGGTGCGCTGCAGCACAACCAGGTGGGCACGCTGCTGCTGGTTGACGACCCGTCCTCCGAGCTGCGGCTCTGGATCGGTCCGGAACCGCTCCAGCTGGCGCTCACCGAGGATGACCTGCGCGGGATCGGTGCACCGGTGCTCGGCCAAGACCGCGCGGACGCGGCGCTGCTGCGTGCCGTCGCCGGCAGCGGCGCCGATCTAGTGCTGTTGCCGCATCCCGCCGGAGGACCCGGATCGCGCGGGCAGCGCCGCGGGTGGGGCACTGCCTCCCGGTGGGCCACCCGACCTCGCCGACGGCGTCGGCGCGCTACTCCGGTTCACCAGCATTTCGTGAGCGGCCTATGGAGGACTCGATGCAACGAGGCAGTGACAAGCACAGCGCACGAAAGGACGACGCCCTCGCCCGCGACGTCGAGGGCATGATCCGCGGTACCCGCCCCACCCACGCCCAAGAATGGAAGGACCCCGAACCGCCCGCCGACGACGACCCGGAGCTGAACATCCGCTCCCCCATCGCGAACCGCGGCGATACTGGCCGATCGGCGTGATCGAGAGGCAGGTAACCACGCAGGAGACCAGGACATCCCGTGGATCATCGGGTTTGATCAACCCTCCTGCTCCCGAACTCAACAGCAGTGCTGCCCAAGGTCGACCGAACAGCACTGCTGTTGAGTTCGGGAGGCTGAGAGCAGCGAAGATCCGGCCCTCTGACCCCGTCCATGGTTTACGGAGGACAGGCCGTGCGGGGACCTGATCACGTATACGTGGCCGAGGTGGAGGTGAGACCTGTGACGGTACCGGTAGTGATCGAATCCCGGGGCGGCGACTTACGCGGCGACCTCGCCGTACCCGCCCGGGCGGTGGGCATCGTGGTGTTCGCACATGGCTCAGGCAGCTCCCGGCACAGCAGGCGCAACCGTGCGGTGGCTGAGATCCTGCAGCGAAGCGGTTTCGCCACGCTGTTGCTGGACCTGTTGACCGAGGCCGAGGAGCAGATGGATGCCCGCACCGCAGAGTTGCGCTTCAACATCGGGTTGCTGGCAGGTCGGGTGAGCACCGCTGTCGAGCAGATCAGGGAACAAGCCGTCGTTGCCACGCTCCCGGTGGGGTTGTTCGGCGCCAGCACCGGTGCGGCGGCCGCGTTGGTCGCGGCCGCACACGACTCCTCCATCCGGGCCGTGGTGTCGCGGGGTGGTCGGCCGGACCTCGCCGGCGATGCACTGCGTCGGGTGCAGGCGCCGACGTTGCTCATCGTCGGAAGCCTGGATGTGCAGGTTCTCGACCTCAACCGGCAGGCCAGCGTGCAGTTGGCTGCGGTGAGCAGGATCGAGGTGGTTCAGGGAGCAACTCACCTGTTCGAGGAGCCCGGCGCCCTGGAGGAGGTGGCACGCAGTGCCGCCGGATGGTTCGACGACCATGTGGCGACGTGAACGGGAGGCGAGCACCGTGGATCCCGCAGCGCAAAAGTGGTACCACGACTTCGGCCAGACCTCCGATGAGGAGGTCGTCGCGCTGTTGCGGACGGCGCGAGACGGCGCGGCGTATCGGCGGAAAGGGTGCACCCACCGTGTTCCTTCAGCAGTTCTACCTGCAGAGCCTCGGTCACGCTTCCTATCTCGTCGGCGACGAGAAGACCGGAAAGGCGCTGGTATTCGACCCGCGCCGCGACGTGGAGGTCTACCTGCGCGCGGCTCGCAAACAGGGCCTGCGGATTTCCTATGCCGCCGACTCGCACGGCCACAATGACTACCTGTCAGGGCTGACCGAGCTGTGGTCCCGCACCGGAGCGGCCCTGTGGGGTTCAGCGGCCGGCGAGTTGGGCTATCCGCACCGACCGCTCACGGACGGCGAGCTCATTGAGATCGGCGACGTCGGCATCGAGGTGCTGCACACGCCAGGACACACTCCTGAGCACATCAGCCTGCTCATCTACGACCGGTCGGTCAGCGCGGATACCCCGGCACTGATGCTGTCCGGGGGAGCGCTGCTGGTCGGGGACCTGGCTCGGCCCGACCTGCTCGGCGGCCCCGAGCAGGCCCGGCAGGCCGGCGAGGTGTTCTGCAATACTGTCCACACCAAGCTGCTGCCGCTTCCCGACCACGTCGAGGTGTTCCCCACCCACGTTGCGGGGTCACTGTGTGGCGGCAACATCGGTAGCCGGCTATCGACGACGGTGGGCTATGAGCGCCGGACGAACCCGATCCTCGCCGAGGCTGCGTCAGCGCAGGACGCTGATGAGATCGTGAGCGAATGTCTGCGACTTGACAACCTCCCTGCGGTGCCGCCGTACTGGCGCCGGATGCGCACCCAGAACATGCAGGGAGTGGCCCCACTCGGGCTGCTCGCCGAACCGCCTGCGCTGACCGTGGACGAGTTCGCAGCACAGCAGGATGCCGGTGCGCTGGTCCTGGACACGCGGGTTCCGGAGGCGTTCGGCGGTTCCCACCTGCCCGGCGCGCTCAACGTCGGGCTGGGCCCGGCGTTTGCCACCTGGGCCGGCACGGTACTGCCCGACCAGGCTGGCGTGCTGCTGGTACTCGACCGGTCCGACGACGTCTGGGAGGTCAGCTGGCAGCTGCTGCGGATCGGCTACCCGTCCCCACTCGGCTGGCTGGCCGCCGGCATGACGGGCTGGCGCACGGCGGCACGGCCGCTGCAGAGCATCCCGCAGATCACTGTTCACGAACTCAAGCTGCTGCTGGAACGCGACGAGATCAGCCTGCTGGATGTGCGCCAACCCAACGAGTGGCAGGCCGGCCACGTGCCCGGCGCCCGCTACATCACCGGCGCCGAACTGCCAGACCGGCTTGGCGAGGTGCGCGACATCCGACCGCTTGCGGTCACCTGCGGCAGTGGATACCGCTCCTCGGTTGCGGCCAGCCTGCTTGCCCACCATGGCCATCCCGAGGTCGTCAACGTCGCCGGGGGGATGGCTGCCTGGAACAACGCGGGGTATCCGGTCGAGAGTCAAGAAAACCTCCGGATCGTGAGGAATGAATAGTGAGGCGTGCTCTCCGGGGTGAACGACGGCGCCAACATCGGGCGCGCCGTGCTGCACTCCGGGACCGTTGGGGTGGCCCTCACCGGCGCGTTGTACGGCGCTCCGGCGATGGCGGTGTCCCTGGCAGTGGGCCCGGAGCCGCACGGCCTCCGGCGGTGGGACAGCGTCCGGGGTGTGCTGCGTGTGGTGCTCCCGCTGGCTGCGGCAGGCCGCCGCGCCGCTACCCGACGACCCCGAGCCAGGCACCGACGCCGAGGCGCTCGCTGCCGGTCACCCCACGATCAGCGAATTGCGTCCGGTCGAAGACGCCGTCCCCACCGTGCTTCCCGTGCCGTTGCCCCGGTTACTCCGGGCAGACCCGGCCCGTTGAGTCCAACCTCACGGAACTGCCCGACAATGTCGATCCCGCCGACGCGAGCGTCGGCTACCCGTGGCTGCTGGATCTGAAACGCGGTTGCCGGCTGCCGGATCCGGTTTGCACAGTTCGGTCAGCTCAGACGTGCCACCGGCGTGCCCCGCGGGCCGGGAATGTGTAACAACCGGTCGGCGCGGTTATTCAGTGGTCTCAGTGGTCGACAACCGTGGCCGAAGGATGTGAGGACATGCCCCAACGTGCCTGGAGCGACAAGCGGGAACGCCAGTACGAGCACGTCAAGTCGTCGCAGGAGGAGCGCGGCGCGGGCGAAGGACGTGCCGAGGAGATCGCCGCTCGTACGGTGAACAAGAACCGGGCGCAGTCCGGCGAGGCCCGGCAGCGCAGCAAGACTTCCACCGAGGACATCTCCCCGCAGCGTCGGGGCGGTCTGCGTTCGGGCAACCGGCAAGGTCCGGGCGGCCGGACCAAGGCCCAGCTTTATCAGGATGCCCGCCGCGCTGGCCTCAAGGGCCGGTCGAAGATGACCAAGAAGCAGCTCCAGGAGGCACTGGACCGGGACTGACTGACCCTCGGTCCAGCGGCTGACTGCGCCAGACGTCCCGAGCTCGACAAGAGAGCTATTCGCGGTCCGCGGGACAGCTCTCTAGTTGAGCTCGGCGAAGCGGCTGACGATGAGCGCCATCTGCGGCACCGACCTGCACATGGTGCGCGGCACGATGCCCGACATGGTGCCCGGGACCGTGCTGGGTCACGAGGTTCTTCGGCGGGCCGAAGTCCACCGGCCCGATCAACGGGCTGCAGGCCACCTTTGCGCGGATTCCTTACGCTGCGGCCAACCTCGTCCCACTGCCCGACGCGGTGACCGATGAGCAGGCCATCGTGCTCTCCGACATTTATCCGACGGCATGGTTCGGCGCGCAGTGCGCCGAGGTGTCCCGAGGTGACACGGTGGCGGTGTTCGGCTGCGGTCCGGTGGGCTGCTGGCCATCACCTCGGCGTGGCGTCTGGGCGCGGGCCGGGTGTTCGCGGTGGACAACGTGACTTCTCGGCTGGAGATGGCCCGGTCGCAGCACGCGGAACCGGTCGACTTCGGTACCGAGGATCCGGTTGCGGTGATCGGCGAGCTCACCCACGGCATCAGTGCCGACCGGGCGATCGACGCGGTCGGCGTCGACGCCTACCGGCTGGTGGACCAGGTGGCCGCTGGTGTGTCCGACCCCGCACAGATTCTCACTCAGATCAAGCCGGTCGACGATGCGCTGGCGGCCTACCGGAGCTTCGACAGCCGTCAATCCGGTTGGGTGAAAGTGGCGGTCGCCCCGTGGCCTGACCCTGTGCGCAGGGTTGCATGAGCATCCCGGCTGGTCACGCTCAGCAGCATCGAATTTGTTTTCACTCTTCCGAGCGATCGCCATCATGCTTGTGGGGTACCGATCGGTCAGGCTACCGCGCTGGCCAGGTCCATCCCAGGAGGAGACAGTGAGTACACAGCAGGAGTCTGAGCGTGACCGATTGGCGCGCAACCTTAACGAATTTCTGCAGGAACTGCGGGTGGCCCAAAGCGGCGTACAGATCCTCTTCGGCTTCCTCCTCACGGTGGCCCTTCACCCAACGTTACGCGTCAGCGGACTCATTCGTGCATGGGTTGCATCTGACTGCGGTCGTGCTGGCCGTAGCGGCGACCGCGCTGCTGAGCGCTACCGTCGCGTGGCACCGGCTGCTGTTCCGCCGGAGGCAACGGGAAGAGATCGTCCGCTCTGCCAACTGGATGGCCCTCGCCGGCCTGGGCTTTGTTGCCGGTGCGATGACCGCAACGCTCGGATTAGTCGTGGACGTCGCACTCGGCCACGGCTGGGCGATAGTCGTAGCAGGGGTCGCCGGGTTGGCCTTCGTGCTCTTGTGGTTTGTGCTGCCGCTTCGCCGGCGTTAGACGGCGGCCGCTGGCGACGACCAAACCGTTCCAACCCCGGCGCCGAGATCCTCGACGACTCGTAGTCGCTGTCCACCGCGCCTTCGAGCAGCGAGCGGCGGTACCGGCCATGCGCCGGAGGGTACCTCAGCCAAGGTACCGAGGACCTCGGACAGCGGGCTGTGGAGAGTTGATCATCAGCTCGGCCATAGCTCGGTTGGACTGGCGGGCGGGGGGTCGCCGACCAGCTCGGCGAGCCGAGCGATCCTTCGCTGTCCCGAGACCCGCAGGGCCGGACCACCCGCTCGCGGACCAAGCAGGGTGGCCGTCAGCCCGGCCGCCGCCAGTGCCGCGGCCAGCGCGGCGTGGGTGCCCGGAGCGTGCGGATCCAAACCCAGCAGGTAGCCGCGGTCGTCCCGTCCCCCTGCGGCCAGCGCCCAGAGCCGCAGCGCTGCACCGTCGAGCTGCCAGCCAGGAGGAACTGCCTTGACCGCCCCGCGGATCCACTCGGTGGCCAGCGGTAGCAGGCCGGCCACGAACGCCGTGCGCACCCAGTGGCGGTCCCCAGTTTGGCCCCATCCAGCGGGCAGCCCGCGCTCTGTGCAGGCCCGCGCGATCTCAACGGCTCGCCACTGCTCAGCGACCACGGCTGACACCCGGGCGGCGGTGCCCCGCCCGAAACCGTGTACCTGACCCGGCGCGCAGAGCAGGCCAGCCAGATCGTCTGGGCCGGCTGCGCTGGCCTGGGTGGAGAACAACGACGGCTGCCGCACAGGGCAGACTGTAGAACGGACGTTCGACCACATCCACCGGCTCGCCGCAGCGCGACGTCAACGCGCTCCGGGCAGACCACTGCTACGGACTGACCAGCTCTACCCGTTGCTCCTCGGGGGTCACCGTGACCTGCCAGCGGACGGCGTCCGGCTTGCCTTGGTCCACCCACCAGCGATGTCGTCGTGCTTGCCCATGGTCTCGTCTCCTCGTCCATCGTGTGGGGTTCACCTTCCTTTTTCCCAGGTCAACACGTCGTTGAGCACGGTGAGCGCGTTACCGTGCGCCCGGCGCTCCACTAGGCCCTGTCCGGTAGGCCCTGTCCCATAGATCGTGGACCGGGGTCAGATGACCGGATCTCGGGTGCTCTCAGCCTCCCGAACTCAACAGCAGCGCTGTCCGGCCGACCTTGGGCAGCACTGCTGTTGAGCTCGGGAACCCGAGGGTTGATCACAAACCCGAAGATCCGCGGGACGCGCCGACAGCTTGAGATGGTCCAGCAGCCGCATCGCGATCACCAGCTCCGGGCTGTCAGCGAGAGTGCTCATCGTGGCGGCCTCTGGTGCACCGAGGGGTGGCGCCTCTTACGAGTCCTGGGTGACCGCCGCCGAGGTGATCCGGTGCAGCGGGAAGCGGCGCAGCTCGCCCCGCGACCGGTCGAATCCCTCCAATACGCCACCGCCTACGCTCACCGGCCGCACGATCCGCCTGCTGGCCACACCGTGCGAGTCCACGTAGCCGATCCATACGTTGCTGCCGGCGTGGGCGGCGCCCTGCAGTAACTCCAGCGTGTCGCCGGTGGACGCGCCACCGGTGATCACCGCAGGCCCGCGCCGTGTGGTGGCCGCGGCGTCCCCGGCCCGTATCCCTTGGACCAGTGTGGCGAGCTGCTCCGCGGAGGGAGCGGGGGGCAGCGCGGCACGGCGAGCCGCCACCGGCCGGACCCTGGCCCGGCGATCTACCGCGCGCAGCTCCACCAACTGGCCGTCAGCCCCCTCGGCGACCGGGGTGAAGCCGGCGCCGCGCACCTCATCGAGCAGCGGGGCCAGCGCTAGCGGGCTGACCAGCACGGTGGGCGCAATCCTGCGCAGACCGCAGCGCGCGGCGACCGGATGTGCCAGTAGTTCAGCCAGCAGGACGGCGTCGTCGCAGCGCAGGAATGCGGCCGCGGTGCCACCGCGCAGCCGCCCGTGCCGCCGGGCTACATCGTCGACGAGGTAGCTCAGCGACTGCGGGACCGGCGTCCGGGACCGGATCCGGAACAGCTCATGCAGGTCGGCGGCGCTGCGGCCGACGTCCAGGGCTCGGCGAACGGTGTCCTCGGTGACCCGGTAGACGGTGGCGCTGCCGGCTGACTCCACGTCGGCCACCAGGGCGATCTCCCTGGCCAGTTCGGGTTCCAACGGTCCCGGTGCCACCACGGTACGGTCGCCCTGGATCAGCACGTGATCCACCGGCTCGGGGAGCACGGCCTCGAGAACGACCGCTGCCGCGCCCGCGCCGTCGTGTAGCAGTGCCCGGCCGGCCGACGACAGCGCCCCCAGCGCAAGCACACCGAGCACGGTGGCCTCCCGGACGGTCCAGCTGACGATCTCATCGCGCCGCCGGCCGCCCCGGCGCGGGGCCCGCCAGGCGAGCACTGCGGCAAGCTCGTCGGACCGTTGGATACCGCTACCGGCCGGCAGATCAGCGAGTACATCGAGGATCCGGTGGCGCTGCGCCGCGGCGCGTGGCTGGCGCAACTCCTCAGCCAGCGGGGCCAGCGGCCGGTCCTTGTCGTCGCGGGTCCCGGCCAAACCCGGCAGCCGGGGCAGCTGGAGCCACGCGTCGGCCAGCATCGCCCAGCGCCGCTCGGGTCGCGCGGCGAGCCAGGAATCGACGGCAACGGTGGGTAACCACAATCTCCCGTCGACCCCCTCCTCGGACCCAGTGACCAGCCCGGCGGCGACGGTGACCTCGGCGAGCAGCGCCACCGTCGACTCCTCGACGTCCAGCTGTCGCGCGGTTCGCCGCACGTCCCGGACGCCCAGGCCACCCGAGCGCAACACCGCGGGCGGTTCCCGCGACCATTCGGTGAGCAGCGTCTCAGCGTGCCGTAGCAGATCGAGCACCGCACCGGCGGCCGTCGAGTCCACCATGGACGGATCGCGCTGCCGCGTGGGCAGCGCCGGCTCGTCCAGCTCAAGGGGCCCGAGCGGCTGGTCCCCGCGCAGCGCCAGGCCCACCTGCGCGGGCAACTCGACGGTGCTGGAGTCGATCCGGCGTAGCAGCCCGCGAGCCAGCAGGCGTTGCACCGGCGTGCGGGCCCGGCTCAGCGGGAGCGCCTCGGCGGCATCCCGGGTCGCGCCCACCGGCGACCCGTCGGCCAGGGCCCGCAGCACGCCCAGCTCGTCGTCGGCAAGCTGGACCAGCGCAGCGCCGATGTCGACGCCGACGAGATCCGCGGCCCGGCGGCCCAACCCGGCTGGATGTGGGCCGATGACCTGCCGCAGCGCCGGGACCACCGCGAGCGCCGCATCGTCACCCCAGACCAGCGCCCGGCACCGCAACGCGTCCAGGACCTGCCGGGTCCGGCCGGCGGTGACGTCACGACCGAGCAGAGCGGCGACGTCCTGGCGACGCACCGGTTCGGTGTCGGCACCGGCCACTACCAGCGCTGACAGCACGGCCAGCGTGAATCGGTCCAGGTCCTCACAGGCGCGGGCGACGGATGCCTGGATCCCGGCTCGGGTGGCCAGCACCGTCGAGTCGGCCGGAGCGGGCACGGCAAGGTCCGGGCGGGCCCGCAGCAACGCGGCCAGCGTGCCGTCGTCGCGGGAGCTCAGCCAGTCGGCCAGTGCAGTGTGGGGCATCCCTCCCACGTTAGCGAGAGCCCGCGGCACGTCGGCTGGCGCCACTGGACACATGAGCCGCTGGGCACAATGGAACCCAGGGCAGAATGGAAGCCCACCGAGCGAGGAGGAGCTGTGGCGAAGCGCACCGACCGAATTGACCCCACCTGGCCGACCTGGTCGGAGGAGGACCACCCGGTCAGCGAACTTGCCGCGCCGATCCAGGGCGCGCTGTCGCCCTTCGGCGAGGTGACCTTCCCGCTGCCCGCTGACCAGCTCCCCTACCAGCACCCGCACACCGAAATCAACCGGAGTGACACCCCTGAGTAGGGCACTGATTGCCATCCGTTAGGGTCCCGTCACCGCGCGGCCCCAGCGTCGTTTTCATTAGCGTCGTTGGGCCAGCGTGGGTCGCCCGATCGGGGAGGGCGAGTCATCCGCAAGGTCTGCTCGTCCGACTTCAGAAGAGGCCATGGCTCAGCGTCCCGGATCTCCCCGCCTGCGCGATCGCCCCTACCTGATCGTCTGCGCGCTTGCCGGGGTTTTCCTGGTGGTGCTGGCGGTCGTGGCGGTGGCGTTCGTGGTTCCCTTCGGGGGGGCCGGGGACGGCGAGGTCCGCAAGGCCGCGCCTCCGCCCCCGGTGACCGTGACCACCACGATCCCACCGGCGGCCGTACCGGCGGATATCTCTGTACTGCCGCAGAGCACCACTTACACCATCCTCGATGAGGCGCCGCTGGACTCCGGTCCGCCGGAACCCACCGACGGCACCGTGGTCCACCCACGGCGAGAGGTCGTGGTGTATGCGGCCCCTGGCGGGGCTCCGATCGCCAGGATCGCTCCCCAGCAGCTTGGCGACACCTGGTTACCCGTGATCGCCCAGCAACCCGGATGGGTACAGGTGCTACTGCCCTCGCGACCCAACAACTCGGCCGGGTGGGTAACCGACGATGCACTCGATCGGGCGGTAACCCCGTATCTCATCCGGGTACACCTTCGTTCCCTCACTATGGAGCTGTTCAGGGGGGAACGCCGCCTGGGTACGTGGGCGGTGGGGATCGGCAAGAAGTCGGCGCCCACACCTGTGGGACGGACCTTCCTACTCGGGTCGTTCACCGATCCCAAGCAGACCTACTCCCCGGTGATCCTGCCGCTGGGCACTCACAGCCCGACGCTGGACAGTTTTGGTGGCGGCCCGGGAACCGTCGCGATCCATACCTGGCCGACGTCCGATGTCTTCGGTACCCGCTCCAGTGATGGCTGCATCCGGGTTCCTTCGGACGCGCTGAACATGTTGACCGAGGTTCCGCTGGGGACGCTCGTGCTCATCGACGAGAACTGAACGAACGAGAGGACAGCACGTGAACAGTAGGAAGCTCGCCGGCGCCAGTGCTGCCAGCGTCGGTGCTGCCACCGCCGTGGTGGCCCTGCTGCTGGGGACTGTGTCGGGCAACGCTGGGGAAGGAGATCCCAGATCTTCGGCCTACGGGATCTCCTCGGAAGGTCTCCTCCCCATCGATCCGACACCTTATGTTGAGGCTCCACCCGACGACCGTAAGGCACTTCTAGAGGTACCGGGGCCGGACGAGGAACTGCTCCACGTCGCTCTCCTCAAGGTTGAGGCCGAGGCCTTCAGGTCCAAGGCAACTGCGGTCGACGTGGACGTTCTCGGGATCAGCATCGACCTCATCGAGGCACGCTGCGACCACGGGAAGGGTGATTCCTCGATCCTCGGCGGGAAGGGCAACGGCAACGGCAAGGTATTGCCGTCGAATCCAGCCACCGGTCAGGAGCTGGACCTCTCACCAATTCTGAAGATCGAGTTCAACCGGCAGAAGCGGGACCGCGACAAGCTCACGGTCGACGCCCTGGTGGTCTCGCTCCTGCCAGGTGACAACGCGACCAAGGCGGTGACCGAGAAGGATCTCACCGATCTCCGGGGTCTCGCGCCCAACCTGAAGGTCCCGACCATGCAGGAGCTGGAGGCGGAGCGCACGAAGTCGGCGTCGCCGCAGCAGCAGTCGCCGCAGCCTGCGGCGCCTGCTCCCACCGTCGAGGACTTGGCCAAAGCGGTTGAGGGCCTCAACCCGGGGCTGGTGGCCAAGGGCGATGGCGATGCGTTGCTGGAGATCGTGATCTCGTCCGCTAGCTGCAGCGATGAGCGCAAGAAGGAAGACAAGGAAGAGGCGCCGAAGCCGAAGCCGGTGGAGGCGGACCTGCCGGTCACGCACTGATCTGACTGGCACATTCCGAGGGGGTCGGCGCGCATCGCGTGTCGGCCCCCTCGGTCTACGCCCAGGTGCCCGCAGTTCCGGGCGGCCGGCCTTAGGATCGACTGGTGAGCTCGCAGCGAGGCCTGACCCACGTCGATGATCGTGGTGCAGCCCGGATGGTCGACGTATCGGATAAGCAGCCCTCCGCACGGGAGGCGGTCGCCTCCGGTGTTTTGCGCACCACCGAAGAGGTGGTGCGACTACTATGCGCCGAACAGCTACCCAAGGGCGATGCGCTCGCCACCGCCCGCATCGCGGGCATCATGGGCGCCAAGCGGACTCCTGACCTCGTCCCGTTGTGCCATCCCATCTCGCTGTCCGGGGTGACTGTGGACCTGCATGCCGCGGGCTCCGAGGTTCGGATCACCGCAACGGTCCGGACCACCGACCGCACGGGCGTGGAGATGGAGGCGCTCACCGCCGTCGCCGTGGCCGGGCTGGCGCTGCACGACATGGTCAAGGCAATAGATCCCGCGGCGGTGCTGGACGCGGTGCGGGTGGAACGCAAGGAGGGTGGCAAGACCGGGCTGTGGACGCGTCAGGAGGATCGATGACAACGACGACCCGCCGCGCTGTGGTAGTGGTGGCCTCCAACCGTGCAGCCGCCGGTGTGTACCCGGACCGCACCGGTCCTGTCATCGTCGGCTGGCTGTCCGAGCGTGGCTACCAGACCCCGGACCCGGTGGTGGTACCCGACGGCTCGCCAGTGCGTGAAGCCGTCGCGGTGGCGGTCGCCGACGCGGTCGACGTTGTGCTGACCACGGGCGGCACCGGGATCAGCCCCACCGACCGCACCCCGGAGGCCACCGCGCCACTGCTGGATCGGAACCTGCCTGGATTGGCCGACGCGATCCGCGCAGCCGGACTGCCTGGGGTACCGACCGCGGTGCTCTCCCGCGGGCTGGCGGGGGTGGCCGGTCGCACACTGGTGGTGAACTTGCCGGGTTCCACCGGGGGGGTCCGCGACGGCCTGGGTGTCCTCGACGGGGTGCTTGATCACGCCGTCGCGCAACTGCACGGCGCAGACCACGCCGGTAGTGGAACCGGCCAGCCGGCTTTATCCGGCCAGGAACCCAGCCATCACGAACCCAGCCATCACGAACCCAGCCATAACGCGGCTGTCTCCGCACCTTCTGGCTCGCTAGCGTCGCGCGCAGTGCTTCGCGCGGTGGTTACCGAAGATCCGCTGGACGTCGAGGAGCACGCCCGGTTGGTCACCCGCCCCGACGCCGGCGCAGTGGTGAGCTTCTCCGGCGTGGTCCGCGACCATGACGGTGGCCGGGAGGTCCGCGCGCTGGAGTACTCCAGCCATCCCGGCGCCGGCGACGTGATCATGAGGGTGGCGGCCCAGGTCGCTGCGAAGTATCCGGATGTGCACGCGCTGGCCGTCAGCCACCGGATCGGACCGCTGGTGATCGGCGACTCTGCCCTGGTCTGCGCGGTGTCCGCGGCCCACCGTGCGGAGGCCTTCACGGTCTGCGCGGCGCTGGTCGACGAGGTCAAGCTGCAACTGCCCATCTGGAAGCGGCAGGACTTCGCCGACGGCTCGGAGGAGTGGGTCAACTGTCCCTGAGACGCCTGCCGTGGGGGCCCCGTAGCGGCCGATGCCGGTTCAGCCGCCGGCGAACGGAGGCAGTACGTCCAGCTCGGCACCGGGCTGTAGCGGCGTAGCGTGGTCCCGCACCGCGACAGAATCGAGCAGGAAACTGCAGGCGCCCAACACCTTGCGCAGTGCCTCACCATGCCGGCTGGCGATCGCATCCAGCGCGTCGGCCACCGTAGCGTCGTCGCCTACCTCGACGTCCTCGCTCGGCAAGCCCGCAGCGGCACGTGCCGCCGCGAAGTACCGCACGGTCACCACCGTCGCGCCTCCGATCGCACTCGCACCCTGGTTGTCAGTCTGGAATAACGGCACAGGAGCGTAGCCCAAGGTCTGTTCAAAGGCGCGACGCAACACCGGCTTGCCGCCGGTGAGGACGTTTCGCACCTGGATGCCTTGCGCCACAGGGGTCATCTACGTCAGATTACCTGTGATGCGCTCAACTTGGCATCCAGACGCGCGTTTACCCCTCGGGGATAACCGATGCCGACTGGTAAATAATCTTGTTTTTCCGATGTTTAACCGCATATGAGGGTTAGTCAGTAAATCGACTCCGCAGGTGCCGCTACAGCGAGGGTCGGCTGGTCGCGCCGCGTCCTGAAGTCTGATCCCCGGCGAGGTTCGCACGTTGGCCGTTGCTGCTCGGGGGACTGGCGAGCACCTTGCCGTGCTGGTTGCGGCGGCTGATCTGACGCAGCGCTTAGGGCGCGTCCCCGGATCTTCGGGTTTGTGATCAACCCTCGGGTTCGGGAGGCTGAGAGCACCCGAGATCCGGCCATCTGACCTGGTCCATGATCTACTGGACAGGGCCTACAGGACAGGGCGTGGTCTGCGCCGGAAGTCCGTCGAGGGTCCTGAACTTGGCGTTACCGACATCTCTGGTCCCTGCAAACGTCGGTGGTGTCTAGTTCATGGATGCACAATCCCTGCGCAGGCAGTGCCGGATGTTCGGCGCCGACCCACTCCAGGGTGCAGGGTCCAGCGAGTTGGTGGCCTGGTCCCGCCGGACCGCGACCAACGCCCGGGCGCGGCGATCGACGCCGTTCCGCAAAATGAGCATTTCAACGATCAGGCCAGTGCCAGTTAGGCGGACACACCGGGCAGGAGAGGCGGACACGCGGGTTAGTGGCGGGTGAGTTCCTGGTTGGCGACGGTGCGTAGGTGCACCTCGTCGGGGCCGTCGGCGAAGCGCAGTGCCCGGGCCCAGGCGTAGAAGGACGCGAGCGGGAAGTCGTCGGACATCGCCGCGCCGCCGTGGATCTGCATCGCCCGGTCGATCACCGCGCAGGCCATGCGGGGGACCACCACCTTGATCCCGGCGATCTCCGTCGCGGCGCCCTTGGCCCCGCCGTGCTGGTCGATCAGCCAGGCGGCCTTGAGCACCAGCAACCGGGCCTGCTCCACCTCGAGGCGCGACAGCGCGATCTGCTCGCGGACCACCCCTTGGTCAGACAATGGGCCGCCGAACGCGCGCCGGGACCGGGCGCGCTGGACCATCAGCGAGATCGCCCGTTCGGCCATCCCGATCAACCGCATGCAGTGGTGGACGCGGCCGGGCCCCAGCCGAGCCTGTGCGATGGAGAATCCGTCGCCCTCGGCGCCCAGCAGATTCGATGCAGGCACCCGCACGTCGGTGAAGATGATTTCGGAGTGCCCGTGCTGGTCGGAGTACCCGAAGGTCGGCAGATGCCGCACGATCTCGACCCCGTCTGCGTCCCTGGGCACCAGGATCATCGACTGCTGCCGGTGCGCGGCGGCGTCGGGGTTGGTCCGGCCCATCAGGATGAAGACCGCGCAGCGCTCGTCGGCGGTGCCCGAGATCCACCACTTGTGCCCGTTGATGAGGTAGTCGCGGCCGTCGCGGCGGATCGAGGTGGTGATGTTGGTGGCGTCGGAGCTGGCCACCTCGGGCTCGGTCATCGCGAACGCTGAGCGGATCTGACCTGCCAGCAGCGGCTCGAGCCATTGGTTGCGCTGCTCGTCGGTGCCGAACAGGTGCAGTATCTCCATGTTCCCGGTATCGGGCGCCTGGCAGTTGATCGCCTCGGGGGCGATCGTGGGTGACCAGCCCGAGACCTCGGCGACCGGCGCATAGTCCAGGTTGGACAGCCCGGACACGGCGGGCAGGAACAGATTCCACAGACCGCGGGACCGCGCATCGGTCTTGAGCTCCTCGACCACCGGCGGCAACTGGTGCTCGGCGGGGGTCCCACGGTGTTTCGCGCGCCAGCTGTTGTAGACCGGCTCGGCTGGGAGCACCCGCTCGTCCAGGAACTGCTGCATCCGTTTCGTGTAATCGGCCGCCCGCGGGCTGGGGGAGAAGTCCACGCTGCGCGACTCTGCCACTACTCCAGCGGATGGGGGAGGGCTCGCCTTTCATTTTCCGCAACTGCGGAGGTAACCTTCAAAGCGTGCCGCACTATCGGATATCAGAGATCGCTGAGCTGTTCGGCGTAAGCGATGACACCGTTCGGCGGTGGGCGGATTCCGGGCAGCTGACCGCGGTCCGGGATGCCGGTGGTCGCAAGGCGGTGGATGGTGCGGAGTTGGCGGCGTTCGCCAAGTCGCAGGCACAGGCCGCGCCTGATCCGTCCCTGGTGGACCGGTCGGCGCGGAACCGTTTCGTCGGTCTGGTCACCGAGGTGGTCGTCGACCGGGTGATGGCGCAGGTGGAGATCCAGTGTGGGCCACATCGGGTGGTTTCACTGATGAGCAGCGAGGCAGTGCGCGAACTGGGGCTCGTGCCGGGGGTACTGGCGGTGGCTGTGGTGAAGTCGACCGAGGTCATGGTCGAGACCCCAGGAGGACGAGCATGAAGCGAGTGGTAGTGGTGGGGCTGGCGGCTGGGCTGGCGCTGGCGGGCTGCGGTGGTGCTGGGCAGACCGGACCGGGTGCCCCGGAGCGGGTGCCGGTCACGGTGCTGGCAGGGGCCTCCCTCACTGACGTGTTCACCAAGTTGGAACAGCAGTTCGAGGCCGCCAATCCCACCGCTGACCTGCGGTTTAGCTTCGGCGGCTCGTCGGATCTGGCTGCCCAGATCGTCAACGGTGCGCCCGCCGACGTGTTCGCGTCGGCCAACGTGAAGCAGATGAAGGTGGTAGCCGACGCTGGCAAGGTGGCTGGCGAACCGCAGCCGTTCACCAGCAACGTGCTGACCATCGTGGTGCCCCCGGGCAATCCGAAGGGCATCCGTTCGTTCGCCGATCTGGCCAAGCCGGATGTCACCGAGCTGGTGTGTGCTCCGCAGGTGCCCTGCGGCGCGGCTGCCGAGCAGATCGAGGAGGCCACCAACATCACGCTGAGCCCGGCCAGCGAGGAGCCTGACGTCAGGTCGGTACTGGCCAAGGTCCAGGCCAAGGAGGCCGACGCCGGGCTGGTCTACATCACCGATGCCCGCAGCGCCGCGGGCAAGGTCGAGCAGATCAACTTCCCGGAGGCCAAGGACGCGGTCAACGTCTACCCGATCGCTGCGATCGAGGGTGCCCCGCAGGCTGAGCTCGCGGCGGCCTTCGTCGCGTTTATTCTGGGCCCGGAGGGTCAGCGAGAGCTGACCGCTGCTGGCTTCAGCCCGTCTTCTTGACGCAAACAAGGGATTCGCACACCGTACGTACGGGGTTGCCCGGTGCGTTGTGGGTGCCCGCGCTAGCGGCCCTCGGGTTGATCCTGCTGCCGGTGATCGGGCTGGTCGTACGGGCGCCCTGGCCCCGGTTCGTCGAGCTGGTCACCAGCGACTCGGCGCTCGCGGCGTTGGAGTTGTCGCTGCGCACCGCCGTGGTGTCCACGTTGTTGTGTGTGGTGCTCGGTGGGCCGCTGGCGGTGGTGCTGGCCCGCGGTTCGGTGCCCGGTCTGCGGTTGCTGCGCTCGGTGGTGCTGCTGCCGCTGGTCCTGCCACCGGTGGTCGGCGGGCTGGCGCTGCTGTACCTGCTGGGGCGTAGCGGGTTCGCCGGGTATGCCCTGGACCTGGCCTTCGGTGTGAGCCTGCCGTTCACCACTGCGGCGGTGATCCTGGCGCAGACGTTCGTGGCGATGCCGTTTCTGGTGGTGAGCCTGGAGGGGGCGCTGCGCACCGGCGGCGAGCGCTACGAGGTGATCGCGGCGAGTCTGGGTGCGTCACCATGGACGGTGTTTCGCCGGGTCACCGTCCCGCTGGTGCTGCCGGGTCTGGGCTCGGGCATGGTGCTCAGCTTCGCTCGTTGCCTGGGCGAGTTCGGGGCCACCATCGCGTTTGCGGGCAGCCTGCAGGGGGTGACCAGGACGCTGCCGCTGGAGGTCTACCTGCAGCGCGAGGTCGACGCCGATGTGGCGATCGCGCTGTCGCTGTTGCTCGTGGTGGTGGCGATCGTGGTGATCGCGGTGGCCCGACCCCGCTCTGCGGAAGGTTTGGGATGAGTCCGGGGCTGGACATCGAGGTCGCCGTGCGCCGCGGCGACTTCGACCTGGATGCGACGGTGCGGGTGGAGCCCGGCGAGGTGGTCGCGGTGCTGGGACGCAACGGGTCGGGCAAGTCCACCCTGCTCGCTGCGATCGCCGGCCATCTGCGCCCGGACACCGGACGGATCGTCCTGGACGGTCGGGTGCTCACCGACACCGCTGCGGGGGTGCAGCTGGCGCCGCACCGCAGGCGCGTCGGGCTGCTGGCCCAGGAACCGCTGCTGTTCCCGCACCTGTCGGTGCTGGACAACGTCGCGTTCGGCCCGCGCTGCGCCGGTAGGCGCAAACAGCCGGCTCGGGAGGCCGCGATGCGCCGCCTCACCGAGGTCGACGCGGTGCAGTTCGCCCAGCGGCGCCCGCGCCGGCTGTCCGGTGGGCAGGCCCAGCGCATCGCGCTGGCTCGGGCCCTGGCCTCAGACCCCGACCTGCTGCTGCTGGACGAGCCCCTGTCCGCAGTAGACGTGGAGTTCGCCCCCGCCCTGCGGTCGCTGCTGCGCTCCGTGCTGCAAGACCGGCTCGCCGTCGTCGTGACCCACCAAGTGATCGACGCGCTGGTGCTCGCGGACCGGGTGGTGGTGCTCGACGGTGGCCGCGTGGTGGAACAGGGCCCCACGCGCGACGTGCTCACCCGGCCGCGCAGCGCCTTCGCCGCGCGGTTGGCCGGGCTGAACCTGATATCCGGCATCGCGACGGCAACAGGGTTACGCGCCGAGGACGGCTCCGAGTTCACCGGTGCGACCGAATCCACGGTCGTTGGTGCCGCGGCGGTCGCGGTGTTCACCCCCGCCGCGGTGGCCGTGTACATGGATCCGCCCAAGGGCAGCCCGCGCAATGTGATCCAAGACCGGGTCGAAGCGCTGGAGCCCAACGGCACACTCGTCCGGGTACGTGGTGCGGCTGGGCTGGCCGCGGACATCACGCCGGTCGCCGTGGTGGAACTGGGGCTGCACACCGGTGCCGGGGTGTGGTTCGTCGTCAAGGCCGCCGAGGTCGCCGTCTACCCCACGCACGCAGCGCAGTAGCCATCCCGCTGCCAACCGCGACATGGATGCTTGTCGCTGTCCAGAGGCCCTTCCAAAGGACGACATGGATGCTTGTCGCACTTTCAGGGGCGCGAAGCGGGGGCGCTCGTGTGGTTGGGGGCTGTGGATAGGTGTTGGGGGCTGTGGATAGCGGTTGGACAGCTGGGCGTGCCTGCGGGATCTTGACCGGCATGGAGACACGCTGGGGGCTCGAAGATCCTAGTGGGCCGTTCCGGGGCTCGGAGGCCGTCGCGACGGGGGCGGTGACCTGGGGTCAGCTGCGAGGACCGCAATTCCGGCGCATCTTCCGGGACGTCTACCTGCCAGCGGCGCTGCCGCTGACCCACGAGGTGCGATGTGAGAGCGCGGCGCTCATCTTGCCTGCGGAAGCGGTGATCACCGGTAGGTCAGCTGCCACGCTGCGAGGCTTGCCATTGGCGCGCACTGAGGACCCGGTCGAAGCTGTCATCGGGCTGGACACCCGGGTATTCCGCCGAGCCGGTCTGGACCTGAGGCGGTGCGAGGTCCGCGACGATGAGACCGAAGAGTGGTCAGGAATCCGACTGGCGAGCCGCCGACGGATGGCTTTCGACCTGCTACTGGACCGATCCTTGCCCGACGCAGTGGCCGATCTGGATGCCTCCTTGCGGGCGGGGCTGATCGGCCAGCGGGAGATGCAGCTTTACCTGCTCGAACGTCACGACCGGGGCATCGTCCAGGCCCGCCGTGCGCTCGAACTGGCTGACCCGCGGGCCGAGTCGCCTCCGGAGTCCCGGATGCGGGTGCACCTGGTGCTGGACGGGTTGCGTCCCGAGGTGCAGTACCGCATCCATCACCGCGGCGGCCTGGTTGCCAGGGCGGACCTCGCCTTCCCCGAGCGTCGGCTTGCTGTCGAGTACGACGGAGCTTGGCACGGTGCACCGCTGCAGGTTGGGCAGGACCGTGACCGGTTGAACCGCCTGCACGCAGCGGGCTGGGACGTCGTCTTCGTCACCGCGCAGCACCTCCGGGAGCCTCGCCGCCTGGTGTGTACGGTCCGCGGAGCACTCGATGCGCGTCAAGCCGGGTGAGCACACAGCGATAAGCATCCATGTCGCTGCACCAGCATGGCCGGCGACAGCGACAAGCATCCATGTCGCAGGAAAGAAGCGCCCGAAATGTGGCTTGAGGTCGTAAGGTGGGGGGTACGCGTCCCGGGTGCGCTCGGGGCGCGTTCGCCTTGCTGGTCGCCCACCCCCGGCAGGCGGTATTCCATGAGGGAGCGGTGAGGTCAGTGCCGACCGGCAAGGTCAAGTGGTACGACGCGGGTAAGGGCTTTGGTTTCGTCACCCAGGACGGTGGTGCCGACGTCTACGTTCGGGCGACCGCGCTACCAACGGGGGTGACCGACCTCAAGACCGGCCAGCGGGTCGAGTTCGGGCTGGCCGACGGGCGGCGCGGCCCGCAGGCCCTGTCGGTGCGGTTGCTGGAGCCGCCGCCGTCGGTGGCGGAGGCCCGCCGCCGACCGGCCGAGGAGCTGCACGGCCTGATCGAAGACATGATCAAGTTGCTGGAGTCACGGGTGCAGCCCGACCTACGTCGCGGCCGCTACCCCGACCGTCGCAATACCAAGCGGGTCGCGGAGGTGGTGCGGGCCGTCGCCCGCGAGCTGGATCCGTGACTGGGCAATCGACACACACCGGGCTCCGCATTCAGCGGGCTCAGCGGGGTTATTCGGTCGTCAACAGCCCCGCTGAGCCCGCTGAATGCGCTTGGTCAGGTCTGCTGGTTTGCTCGGCGGGTAGCCGGGTGGGGGCGCAGCGGGGGGCCTGCACCGAGCCCGGGAATCAGTGACGATCCGCGCCGGGCCAGGACGGTCTGCGCCAACCCCAAGCCGAGCAGCACCGATACCGAGGCGAACCCGATCCAGTAGACGGGTGGCAGCAGCACGCCCAGCGCGCCACCCAACACCCAGGCTAGTTGGAGCACGGTCTCCGACCGGCCGAACGCAGAGGCGCGAGAGGCCTCCGGCATGTGTCGCTGGATCACCGAGTCCAGACAGACCTTGGCGATCGCGCTGCCGGTCGCTGCCACCAGGGCGGTGGCCGCCGCGACGGCGATCCCGGGCACCAGCGCAGCGAGCACCGCCATGGTGAGCCCAGCCGCCACACAGCTGAGGATGGCCTGATCAGGTCTGCCGAAGTGCATCTGGGCACCGACCGCATTGCCCAGGAAGCTGCCTGCGCCGGCGACCGCCCCGACGATGCCGAGCAGCAGTAGCTGCCGCCCAGGCGAGCCCTCGGCCTGCGCCTTCACCGCGAACGCCACGAACAGCGTGAGGAACCCGGTGAGCACCCGCGCGGTCCCGTTGCCCCACAGCGCGACGACCACGTGGCGACCCATCGGCTGCCGGCGCCGGGCCGAGGTGCCGGTGGTCTCGGTCCCCAGCGAGGCAGGCACCTCGCCCTCGGTCACCTCGACCCAGGACGGGATGCGTAGGCATAGGGCTGCCCCCGCCAGGCAGACCACCGCGGTGAACAGCAGCGCGCCTGGCGATCCGGCCAGCGCCGCCACCCCGGCGGCGAGGACTCCCGATATCCCACCGGCGACCAGCCCGAACACGGTGAGCCGCGAGTTGACCTTCACCAGGGTGATCTGCGGCGGGAGCAGCCGCGGGGTCACCGCCGCCTTGAGCACTCCGAAAGACTTGGCCAGCACCATGAAACCCAGCGCGGCCGGGTAGAGCAGCCAGTCGTTGACGTGGGTGGCCATCACGATCAGCAGCAGAGCGCGGCCGACGAATGACAGCGCCATCGCCACCCGCCTGCCGTGCTGCAGCCGGTCCAGTAGCGGGCCGATCACCGGGGCGACCACCGCGAACGGTGCCACCGTGATCAGCAGGTAGAGCGCCACGTTGGCCCGGCTCTCCGCGGTGCCGGCCGCGAAGAACAGCGTGTTGGCCAGGGCGACGGCGATGGCTGCGCTGGCCGCGTAGTCCATCATCGTCGTGTAGGTCAGCGAGGACAGCCCGGACCGCCCGGCACCGTCGGCCGTGGTGGCCCGGTGGAACAGTCGCACGCCGTCCCCGACCAGCTGCCGGCTCCGCCACGCCGCCACCCGGGTGACGGTGATCTTGCGCGGGTACGGCGGTCCGCTCGAAGGGGGCTGCGGGGGTACCGGAGCCGTCGCCGAGTCGTCTGCTGGGGGCGGGACATACCGATCGCTGGGTTGCCGACGGTGATCGCTGGGTTGCCGGCGGTGAGCGTCCCGGTCATCCCACGGTGGATGCGGTATCCAGGTTGCCGACGGCGGTGGGGGACCGGTCGGGCTCGCCCGGTGGTCATCGGCCATCCTGCGGTCATCGGGCACCCAGCGCCGCCCGCGGCCTATCCGGCGCCGAGCACCGGGGTGCTCGGCGCCGGATGGGGATTCAGGCCGCTTCACAGGGCCCATCCTGCACCACCGGCAGCGCCTGAGTGTCGCACCCTGGGGTCCATCAAGCCGGGACGAATCGGACCCGGAACAGCGACGGCCAATTCTTGCCGGTGACGAGGAACTCGTCTGTGCCCGGTATCGCCGCGATGCCGTTGAGCACGCCCGCGGCGGACCGCTGCGGCGGGCTGAGCAGCCCGGACGCGTTGACCACGCCGGTCACTGCGCCGGTGCCGGGGTTGATCCGCAGGATGCGGTCGTCCTGGAAGACGTTGGCCCAGATGACGCCGCCCGCGCACTCCAGCTCGTTGAGCTTGCGCACCGGCTCGCCGTCGAGGCGGACCACGGCCTGGCCGGACGGGGCGAAGGTGACCGGGTCCCGGAAGGTGAGCCGGTCGCTGCCGTCGCTCATCACCAGCCGGTCTCCGTCGTGACACAAGCCCCAACCCTCGCCTTGGTAGGTCACTCGACGCCGCTCGGCCAGCGTCGCCGGATCGCGCTCGATAGCCAGACCGCTGGTATAGGTCAACTGCCACAACCGATCGCCGGCGACGGTGAGTCCCTCGCCGAACAGGGGGACGGGCAGCGTCTGCTCCTGCAGCACGGCGGCGCTGGACAGCGCGGTGGCCCGGACCCGGGACTGGCCGATCAGCCCGCTGCTCTCGTAGAGGACCCCGTCCCGGATCTCCAAACCCTGGGTGGACATCGTCGTGTCATGTGGCAGCGTGGCCTGGACCTGCACGCGAAGCTGCTCAGCGGCCGAATGCGTAGTGCAGCCGGCCAGCACCGCCGCCGACAGTCCGGCGACTGCCAGCACTGCAGCCGCCAACACGGCAGCGCTCGGGACAGGCAGCACGGGGACAGCGTCGCACAGCCTTGCTGGCCGGGTCGGCAGCGTGGACTGCTGGTACGGCACAATTAGAGGTGTGACTCCCAATACCACCGAGCCCGGCTCCGACCTCGTTGAGGCCGTCGAGCTGGCCCGGCGGGCGGCGCAGGTCGACGCCGGTGACAGTCCGGTGGGTCGGCAGGTGGGGACACAGATTGAGGACGGCGGCGCGGTCACACACCTGTTCGAGGCCGACCTGCCCGGCTACCGAGGCTGGCGCTGGGCGGTCACGGTGGCTTCGGCGGGTCCGGCCGCTCCGGTGACGATCAGCGAGGTGGTGCTGTTGCCCGGGCCGGACGCGCTGGTCGCGCCGGCCTGGGTGCCGTGGACCCAGCGGGTCCGGGCAGGTGACCTCGGGGTCGGGGACCTGCTGCCGACCGACCCGGACGATCCGCGGTTGGTGCCCGGCTATCTCAGCGACGATGACCCGGCAGTGGAGCAGCTCAGCCCGGAGCTGGGCCTGGGACGACCCCGGGTGCTGGGGCGGGAGGCTCGCCTCGCGCTGCTGCAACGATGGCGCGACAGTGACCGCGGCCCGGATTCCGAGATGGCCCGCAGCGCCCCCGATCGATGCGTGACCTGCGGCTTCTACCTTCCGCTCGGCGGGGCGCTCGGCGCGGCCCTCGGTGTCTGCGGCAATGACATGGCTCCGGCCGACGGGCAGGTGGTGCACGCCGAGTTCGGCTGCGGGGCGCACTCCGAGGTGCAGGTGGATACCAGCCCGAGCGTGCCGGTGGCCGAGCTGGTCTACGACGACGCCGAGCTGGAGATACTGACCTGAACGCCGATCCGTTCGGCACCGCAGCGCTGCGCGAGGGTGTGATCGCGGCCTGGCGCGGGTCCCCGACGCGGTTCCGGGAGGATGCCAACACCGAGTCCGACCTCGCTCTGCTTGGTTACGCAGACCGGTTGCTCGTCGAGCTGGCGCAGAACGCCGCCGACGCCGCGCAGCGTGCGGGGGTTGCGGGGTATCTCCGAGTCACCGTCGAGGAGGGCGAGCTGCGGGCCGCGAACACCGGGGCGCCGCTGGACTCAGCCGGGGTGGCCGCGCTGGCCGCGCTGCGCGCCTCGGCCAAACGGGAGGGCAGCAGCGTCGGCCGGTTCGGGGTGGGCTTCGCGGCGGTCCTCGGAGTCACCGACGAACCGTGGGTGGTCTCCCGCTCCGGCGGGGTGGCGTTCTCCGCGCAGCGCACCGCCCAAGCCGTCGCCTGCGACCCGGCGCTGGGTGCTGAGCTGCGGCGCCGCGGTGGCCGGCCCCCGGTGCTGCGGCTGGTGTGGCCCGCCGAAGGCGACCCGCCACCGGGGTTCGACACCGAGGTCCGGTTGCCGTTGCGCCCCGGGATCGAGCCGGACTCGCTGCTCACGGCGTTCGCCGACGAGGCCGGTGATCTGCTGCTGGCGTTGCCGTGGCTGCGCCGCATCGACATCGGTGATCGGGCCCTGCGCCGCGAGGGTGCGGACCCGGTGCTGGTACACGACGGTCCCGGGCTGCGCAGGTGGCGAGTGGTGCGCCGGGCTGGGCTGCTGCCCACGGCCGCGCTGGCCGGGCTCGGCGCCGAGGCCAGGCCGGAATGGAGCCTGTGCTGGGCACTGCCGGTTGACCCAGACGGTGTCCCGGTACCGCTGGCCGGTGAGGTGCTGCACGCACCCACCCCCACCGCAGAGCGGCTCACCCTGCCCGCCCGGCTGATCGGCACGGTGCCCGTCGACTCGTCGCGGCGGCATGTCCATCCCGGACCGGCCGCTGACCTGTTGTTGCACACCGCCGCGCAGGCGTACCCGGACCTGGCCGCTGCGCTGGCACCGGATCAGCGCACCGTGCTGGTGCCGGCACCCGGATTCCCGGCCGGGGAGATCGACGCTGCGCTGCGCGACGGGGTGCTCGCCGCGCTGCGCCAGGCCCGGTGGCTACCCGACGCTTCCGGCGGGCAGGCCGTTCCGGCAGAGGCCCTGGTGCTGGACGTGCCGTTGCCGAAGCTGGCTGAACTGCTCGCCGACGTCACACCCAAGCTGCTCGACGCCGAGCTGGCCGCACCCCGGCACGCCGCCGCGCTCGCCGCGCTCGGGGTGACCCGGTTGCGTCCGGCGGCCATCGCCGAGCTGTTGGCCGGGCTGGACCGGCCGCCGTCGTGGTGGCGGAGCTGTTACTCAGCGCTGGTGCCTCTGCTCGACGCCGATCCGGCGGCCCGCGAGGAGCTCGGCGCACTGCCGGTCCCGCTGGTCGACGGGCGCACCGTCACCGGTCCACGTGGGGTGCTGCTGGGCGCCGGCGGTGATGTCTCCGGTGCGGTAACCGGTGCCGTGACCGGGCAACTGCGGCTGGCGCACCCCGACGCCGTGCACCCACTGCTGGAGCGGCTCGGGGCCCGCCCGGTGGGGCCGGCGGAACTGCTGGACGCGCTGCGCCCCGCTGTCGAGCGCAGCGTCGATGACGCCGAAGACGGTGTCGACGTCACCGGTCTCGCCCGGGCGGCGCTGTCGCTAGCCGGCCAGATGGCCGGGCGGCTGGCTGAACCGGCCGGCGCCCGGCCCTGGCTGGGCGCGTTGGCGCTGCCCGACGACACCGGGCAACCGCGCCGCGCCGACGAGCTGGTGCTGCCCGGTGGAGCGTTGCGAGGGTTGCTCGCCCCGGACGCGCCGCTGGGCGTGCTGGACCCAGCCGTTGCCGCCGAACAACCCGCTGCGGCGCTGCGTGCGGTCGGGGTGCTGGATTCGTTCGCGGTGCTCGACGATCCCCACCCGCAGCGGCCGGACCATGATTTGGACGGCGAGGAGCTGTGGTGGGACCAGGCCGGTGGTGACCCGCCCACGCCGCTGCTCGCCGTCCGGGACCTGGACCTGGTCGACGACGGATGCTGGCCGGCTGCGCTGCGCCGGATCGCCGCCAATCCCGCAGGTCTTGCCGCGTTGCGCCAGCCCGGCGGTTACACCAGCTGGTGGCTGGCCCGGCACGCCCGGCTGGGCGGTCATCCGCCGCCGCACTGGAGGCTTGCCGGGGCTGTCGCGCTGGAGGGCCTCTACGACGTGGTGCCGGTGTGCGACACCGGCGAGGCGTTGCTTGCCGCCGCCGGGGTGCGCACCGGGCTGAGCATCACCGAACCCGCCGACGCCGCCGACGTGCTGGCCCGGCTGGCCGACCCGGCCCGCGCGGTCACCCCCGCCACGGTGCACGCCGCGCATGCTGCGCTGGCCGGCGCCGACCTCGACCCGGCGGAGCTGGAGCCCCCGGCCCGGGTGCGGGCGGTGACCGGCGACGTGGTCGACGCCGAGGCGGCCATGGTGCTCGACGTGCCGTGGCTGGCCGCGGTGCTCCCGGTGGGACAGCTGGTGTCCGGTGGCGACCCGAACACCCTGGCCGACCTGCTGGACCTGCCGCTGGCCTCGGAGCGGGTGACGCCCGAGCTGCTCGACGCCGGTGCCGGGGCAACCGTGCGGTGGGCCGAGCTGGTGGAGGTGGTCGCGGTATGCGCCGCCGCCGGTCTCGCCGTCCCGGAAGGGGAGCTGCGGCTGCACGAGCAGCTGCGGGTGCGTCACAGTGGTGCCGAGCATGCGGTGCCGTTCTGGGTTACCCCGGACGGAACGGTGCACGCCGCCGACCCCGTCCGGGCTGCCCTGTTCCTGCGCTCTTGAGTCGCACTGTGCTGCGATACTCAACCTAGGAACCATCTCTGCTACAACTTTTGAAGTGTTGCGGCAGCGCCGGCCTCATCGCTAACGTGATACTCGGACTCGAACCATACGTCCTGCGCCGTGACTTTCCTATGCACACTGCCGTGCTTGGGCTCATGGCGACCGTGCACGGTGGCGTGATCGTCTCATTACCAGCTGCCTGGCGGTGACCGGACTGACTGTTGGGCGGCCGAGTGAATGGTTCGTCCTGACGTAGGTAACTGGAGTTGACGGGGAAACCGGGCATGATAAACACAATGGCGTCACTGGATTTTGCGCTCGACGCGGCACGGACAAACACATACGCGGACAACCCGGGTGCCTTCTTGGCTATCAACGACGGAAACTCGTACTTCACCGAGCCCGACCTACCTGGCGTCGTCGTCTACCGCACGGCGGGCAGCTTTCTGGTCCAGTTCGGTGGTCCGTTCGCATCAGTCGATTCCTACGTCGAGCTGTTGCGGGCGTTTCGCGGGTTCGCCCGTGGGCAGAACCGGAGGATTGTTGGCATCCAGCTACAACGTGTCGACGCGGAGATCTACGCACGTAACGATTTCACGGTTAATCAGGTCGGTGCATCGTATGCGGTGGACCTGAACCGATTCTCGCTGCAGGGTACCCGGTTCATGCGGTTGCGCAACAAGATCGCGCGGGCGCACAAGGCCGGCCTTGTCGTGTGCGAGACCAGTCTCGACAAGTGGAATGACGCCATGCGCGCCCTGGACCAAGTGTGGCTGCGCAGCAAGGGCGAGCACGTCAAGCAGCTTGAGTTCCTGGTGGGCCAGTACGGCGATGAGATGCAGCAGCACCGGCGGCTGTTCGTCGGGATGATAGATGGCGACCTGGCCGGCTACATCTCGTACGCGCCGGTGTACGGCACCCGGCCCGGCTGGATGCACGATCTGAGCCGGCGCATCCCCGGCAAACTGCCGGGAATCATGGAGGCTATCAACAAGGCGGCCATCGTGACTTTCGTCGGCGAGGGCGTCGACTGGCTGCACTTCGGTTTCACGCCGTTCACCGGCCTCGACGACGCTTTGGAAATACCTGGACACAGCCGAGGATTCAACAAGCTTATGCACCTGCTGTGGCAGCACGGCGAGGCCGTCTACCCGGCCCGGACCCAGCTGGCCTACAAAGAGAAGTGGGCGCAGCACGTGGTACTTCCTGAGTACATCGCCTTCGACGGGCCCGCAGACATCGCAGGGTTCGTGCACGTTTTTCGGGCGGCAGGCGCTCTGTGAGCCACGCCGCCCGTCCCACGAATCGCCCGCTCAATCGAAGAAGGAAGGTGGGGTAGCCCATGCCCATGGACGTCGAGCACGACACGACCGGCAGCGGCCGCGAGCACGTCGACCAGCCGCGAGACCAGGCAGGGCACCACATGCTGGAGATGTTCGCGGCCGTCTGCGCCGCACCGGATGATCCGGGGGTGGCCGACCGCGCCAACGAGGCATTGCGTGCGCTGGAGGCCCCTCCACCAGCGACGTCTGCCCACGGATCCTTGACGTAACGAGGAACATGCTTATGCAAGGCAAACGCCTGCTCGCCACCGGCGTCCTCAACGAGAAGCCGATCGCCTACACCGCTGCGGGGCTCGCCCGATGAGACAGTTCGCGGGGCTGGTCGAGCTCGGCGAGGCCGTGGGTCAGAGCCTCGGTACCAGCGACTGGCACGGGATCACCCAGGAGATGGTGGACCGGTTCGCCGAGAACACCGGTGACCGTCAGTGGATTCACGTCGATCTGGACCGTTGCGCGGCCGGGCCGTTCGGCGCTCCGGTGGCCCACGGGTACCTCACATTGGCAATGGTCCCTGGCCTGATGGCCGAGGTGTTCCGTGTCGACGGTGTTGGTCTGGTACTGAATAAGGAGTTGCGCAAACTACGATTTTTCTCCCCAGTGCGGGTGGGCGACCGGGTAAGAACCAGCGTGGACCTGATCTCGGCCCGGCCGCGCCCGCGCGACTACTGGGAAGCGAGCTTCCGAGTCACCGCGGAGATCGAAAATAATGAAGCCCCCGCATTCAGGGCCGAAACTGTGTTCCTCTACCAGCAGAGCTAGTGAGTCGACGATGAGCCCAGAACAGGTACCTGACTCGACCACTATCCGGCCGGGGGACGCCGACTCAACGACAGACCGAGGTAACCAGGAGAGAATCAGGTTCCTGTACCTCGGCGCGTTGGAGTGCTGGCTCGGTCGCCGGCCGGTGGAGATACGCGGCACCATCCAACGAACATTGCTGGCCGCGCTGCTTGCCGCCGGTTCCAAGCCGGTCTCGGTGGACGCGCTCGTTGAGGAGCTGTGGGGGGATAACCCACCGGCCAGGGCGGAGAATGCATTGCAGGCCCACGTCAGCCGGTTGCGGAGAAAACTCCGCTGCGCCGGCGGCAATACCTCGGTCAGCTTGTCAAGCTTGCCATCAGGATACCGGCTGATGGTGTCCGAGGAGGACGTGGACGCGACCGCGTTCATGCGCGAACTCAACGACGGGCGTGGCCGGCCGAACACCGACGCCACCACGACCATCGCCAAGCTGCGTTCGGCGGTGGCGTTGTGGCGTGGTCCGGTGTTCGGCGGGCCACTTGGCGGTCCGATCTGCCAGGCCGCCGCCGCCAGGTACGAGGCCGCCCGGTCGGTCGCCGTTGAGCTGCTGTTCGACCTCGAGCTGGGGTGCGGCCGCCACACCGAGGTCATTCCGGAACTGAGTGAGTTGGTCGAGTCACCGTCGTTGAACGAACGGTTCTGCGAGCAGCTGATGGTCGCGCTGTACCGGTCCGGCCGGCAGACCGAGGCGCTGGAGGTGTACCGGCGGATGCGGATACGGCTCGACGCCGATCTCGGTGTCGAGCCCTCACCCACTCTGCGCAAGTACGAACGGGCGGTCCTGGTACATGATCCAGCGTTATGCACCGGCGCCAACTATGCCGTGTTGCGCGACTGAGTGTCACTGCGGTAGTACGTCGCGTCTACCGTAGCACCGCCTGTGACTGAGTGACCTGCGCGACCCGGCGGCGACCGCCGTCCGGGTCAACGCGGTACAGGTCGGTCTGCACCACGATCACGGTGCGTCCGCTGTGAAGCGGGTGGGCTACGGCGACCACCACGCCCTCTCGGACGGCCGCGAAGAAGTTCGTCTTCAGCTCGATCGTCGAAGTCGCCGTGCCCGGTGGCAGGTTGAGGTAGGCACACATGCCAGCCACCGAATCGGCGAGACTGACCAGGGCACCGCCGTGCAGCACACCGGCCGCGGTGCACAGTTCGGCCGACCAGGGCAGCCGGCCGACCACCTCTGCCGGGGTGGCCGTGTCGATCTCGATGCCGAGTGTGCGGGCGAGCGGCATCATGTCTAGCAGGGTCTGCGCGTCAGCCGCCACATTCGCCTCCGGATGGTGAACGGGTTCACAGCGCACCACGGACCGACCAGGTCAGCGCTTTGTTCTCGGCCAGCAGCCGGTGCAGATGCCTGCAGAAGTCCGAGGTGACGGCGAGGGCGTGGCTGTCGATGAAGAAGTGGCCGCCAGGGTACTCGCTATGACCTAAGTACCGTGGGCTGCGGGAGACCCAGGCCGTCATTGCGTCCGGTTCCTCCATCAGCGGGTCGGACTTGCCGCCATAGGACACCAACGTGCAGGACACCGGGGTGCCGTCGTCGCGGTACTGAGCGGCCACCGACAGATCGGCCCGCAGCGCCGGGATGACCATCGCGAGCATCTCCGGATTGTCATAGATGGCCGCCGGGAACGAGCCGAGTTTCTTGATCCACCCCACCATCTCGGACTCGGGCATCTTGACCTGCTCCTCGGTGGGTGCGAAGAAGCCCTTCGGCGCCCAGCCGGACATCCCGATCAGGACTGGACCGTTGATCCCGTCCTCGTCCATCCGAACCGTGAGCCGGTAGGCCAACTGCGCACCGAGACAGTGTCCGAAGAATGCAAAAGGGCGATCGTCCAGTTCATCGAGCACGGCGTGATACAACGCGTCCAGCAACGGGTCCCAGTCCGCATAGGTCATTTCCTCGCGGCGGTGGTGCCGACCGGGCAGCGTGACGGCCTGCGGGGCGATGTCCGCCGGCATCAGGTCGCTCCACTCCCGGTAGATAATCGCCCCGCTGCCGGCGTGCGGAAACAGGAACAGCCGGGCCTCCGCAGTTGGGGAGGGCTCGATGGGCTCGAACCAATGGCAGGCTGGAACAGTCATCCCGGTGGCAGTGTTACTGATCACGTCACGATCTCCTTCGACAGGTGAGCCCTGTGGTTGTGGTACGTCAGCTGAGTGCACGCAGCGCCGGTAGCACAAACTCGGCGATGTCCTTCAACTGCGGCTCGGGGTTCAGCGAGCCGATCCGGATGACGATGTGCCGGACGCCGGCACGCACGTAGTCGGCCAGCCATTCGGCGGAGTGTTCGGCAGTACCCCACCAGTACGCCTGGATCGCCGACATCATGTCCAGCGAACGACCGTAGTAGTGCTGAATGTAGTGCTCCAGCTCGGCTCGGGCCGCGGCCTGGTCCTGGTTCACGGTGATCGTCGCGTACAGTCCGGCGGTCACCGCGTCGGCCGGCCGGCCGGCCTCCTGGGCGTTGGCCAGGATCTGCTGCCACGCCTGCCGATAAGCCGAGGCGGAGGGCAGGAAGGGCAGCCAGCCGTCGTAGTGCCTGGCCACTCGGCGCAACACCTGCGGTGTGTCGCTACCAGCCAACCACAGCGGCGGGCCCCCGGGCCGCAGCGGCCGAGGCAGCCGGTCCAGACCATCTGCCGTGCAGTACCGGCCGGTGAAGTCGGTCGGGGACCCGGGCTCGCCGCTATCCCAGGCCCGTCGCCACAGCGCGACGATCTCGTCTAACCGCCCGGCGCGACCGCGGAAGGACACGCCCACCGCCGCGAACTCCTCCTCGGTCTCCGGGATCGGGAAGCCGGAACCGAGGCCGAGCACCAGGCGCATACCTGCCACGTGATCGAGACTGGCGATCATGTTGGCGCCGATCAGCGGGTGCCGCAGGGCAGGGGTCAGCGCCGCGGTGCCCAGGGTGATTCGATTGGTCACCGCGCCGGCCGCGGCGAGCACGACTATGGGGTCGAGGCGTGGCCGGGCTACCAGGGAGTCGCCGGTCCACAGCGAGTCGAAACCGAGCAGTTCGGCCTGTCGGGCGAAGTCGAGCAACGGCGAGGCCGCATGGGTTCCGATGATGGCCTGCTCCCTGGTCGGTAGCAGGACACCGATGCGTGGCGGTTCCTTGGGGGTGACCACGGTTGGTTCCTCCACGGTCTGGTCGAATCAGGCCCCGACAGTCCGCGGTTCGGTGCTGGAGGCCTCGGCCAGCAGCCTCGTGCGAACCTCGCGCCGGAGGACCTTGCCGGACGGATTGCGCGGCAGGTCGGTCGCGAAGTGGTAAGCGGTGGGGATCTTGTAGTCGGCGAGGGGGCGACGCAGGAACAGCATCAACTCGCGAGGGGTGACCGAGGCGCCGGGCCGGAGCACGACGCACGCATGCACCGCCTCGCCCCACCGCGGATCCGGCATTCCCACCACGGCGACATCGGCCACCGCGGGATGGTCACCGAGCTGTTTCTCCACCTCGGCCGGGTAGATGTTCTGCCCGGCCACGATGATGGTGTCGTTGATCCGGTCGCACAGATACAGGTACCCGTTCTCGTCAAGGTATCCTGCGTCGCCCATGTGCAGCCAGCCGTCGATGATGGTGCGCGCGGTGGCCTCCGGCTTGTTCCAGTAGCCGAGCATCCTGGCCGGGGTGCGGATGCACACCTGCCCGATCTGACCGGGCGGCAACATCCGGCCGTTCTGGTCGATCACCTTCAGTTCGTTGCCCGGGCAGGCTTTCCCCGCCGCCCGCAACAGCGGGCTGCCTGGCTTATGTGCCTCCGGCGGTAGGCACACCGCGACGCTGCCGGCCTCGGTGCTGGAATAGATCTGCCCGAACTCGCAGGCGAACATGTCAAGGCACCGGCGCAGCAGTGCCTCGGAAATCGGCGCCGCGCCGTAGGCGATCTTGCGCAGGGAAGCGAACGTCTCCCTGGTCACTCCGCGTTCGGCCAGCATCATCTGCAGCATCGCCGGTGCGGCGAAGGTGGTCGTCACGCCCAGGGTCCGCACTAGCCGAACCGCTTCTTGAGGCTGGAAAAACCGCATGACCACATTGGTCGCACCGGCGTTGAACCCGTGCATGAACCAGCCGATGCCAGCGATGCCCAAACCGGGCAGCGAGATGAGATTGACGTCGTCGGGCAGCCAGTCGATCCAGGACAGGCGGGCGTCTCGCATCGCGGCCGGCAACGTGAAGAAGGCGCGGTTGGCCAACACCACGCCCTTGGGCAGGCCGGTGGTACCGCTGGTGTAAATCTGAACCACCGCGTCATCCGGCCCAGCGCCGTCATCCACATCGGACTCCACAGCGCTGGCGCTCCAAGCACGCAGGCCGGAACCGTGGTCGCGGTCCCCGGGCTCATCGAGCCGGACTACGTCGCGAAGGCCGGCTAGGTCCGCCCGCACGCCCTCGACGACCCCCCAGAAGTCGCTTTCCACGAACAGGAGCTCGGCTCCTGAGTCGCGCAGTATGTGGTCCACCTCGTCGGCTGTCAGCCGCCAGTTCACCGGTACCAGCACCGCACCCAGTTTGGCGCAGGCCAGGATCGCGGCGTAGTAATGCTCGGACTCTCGGGCGAGATAGCCCACTCGGGTTCTCCGGCCGACGCCCGCGCAGCGCAGCGCATGCGCGATGCGGTTGCTCGCCAGGTGAAGCTCCCGGTACGTGACGGTCCGGTCCTCGCAGATGATCGCAGGATGGTCGGTGCGATCGCGGGCATGGGCCGAGGAGGTCGCAGCAAGAGTCCATCGCCTCGTCTGGTTCACCGGGTCCTCCATGATTGAGGTGTGCAGGAGTCTCAACTCGTCGGCTCGGCCGCCAACTGCCCGTTGACGAATTCGGTCAGCTGTTGCACTGACGGGTAGTCGAAAGCCAGCGAAGCCGGCAATGCCAGCCGGAAGGCCGACTCGAGGCCGCTCTTGACTTCCATGGCCATGAGCGAGTCGAATCCGAGCGACACCAGTTCCGCCGTGGTGTCCACCGACTCCGCGTCGTCACAGTGCAGTGCGGCGGCGACCTTGCCGCGCACCAGCTCGGTGACCACGGCCAGCCGCTCCGCCTTCGGCTTGGCCAGCAGCGCCGTCAGATCCAGACCACTGTCCGGTGTCTCGGCGCGGCGCGCCAGCCGGGAATACAGCGCGTTCACGTTCGAGGAGGCCCTAGCGATCCGGTCCCAGTCGTACTCACCCACCACCCGCTGCGCCACCGACCGGGACAGCAACTGCCCCAGTGCGCGCAACCCTCGCGCTGGCGAGAAGAACCGGATACCGCCCCGTTCGACCTCGCGGCTGAGGTTGTCGTCAAGCCGGGCGGACATGCCGACGCTGGCCCAGGCGCCCCAGTTCGTGGCGAGTCCGGGCAAGCCCTGCCGTTCGCGCCAGGTGGCCAGGCCGTCCAAGAAGGCGCTCGCCGCAGCATAGTGGGCCTGAGTCACGCCACCGATCACCGAGGCGATCGAGGAGTACACCACGAAGAAATCGAGGTCGGGCAGGTCCCGGCTGGCTTCGTGCAGCAGCCAGCCGCCGTACATCTTCGGCCGTAACTGCTCGTCGATGACGTCCCAGGTCAGCGAGCTGATCAGCGACTTTCCGATCTCACCCGCCGCGTGCACGATTCCGCCCAGCGGATGTTCCCCGGCCCGCAGTTGGGCGAAGACCCTGGCGACGTCGTCCGCCGAGGCGATGTCGGCGGACAGCACGGTCACCTCGGCCCGCTCTGACAGCGCGTCCAACACCCCGCTCGCCTCCGGGGCCGGTGTACCGCGCCGGCTGAGCAGGGCCACGTGGCGCGCCCCCAGGTCGACCAGTTTCCGGGCGGTGACCAGACCGAGACCGCCGAGACCGCCGGTCACCAGGTAGGTCCGGTCAGCCCGCACCGCGAATTCGCCGGCCAAGGCCGGTGTGGTCTCGTCGGCGAGCAACCGTCGGACGTAACGCTGGCCGTCCCGGTAGGCCACTTGGAACTCGTCTGTGTTCTCCGCCCGCCACTCGGCGAGCAGGGCCGACGGATCGCTGTCCGCGGGCAGGTCGACCAAGGTGGCGCCGTAACGCGGGTATTCGTTGAGCAGTGTGGGACCGAAACCCCAGAGGCTGCTGGCGGCCAGCCGCTCGCCACCGTCCGGCCGGTCGACGGGCAGCAATTGGGCGCCTTCGGTGACCAGCCACAGCCGCAGCGCCCGGCTGGGCGCGCCGTCCAGGGCGGCCACCACATCGAGCAGCTCCCGGTAGTTCTGCTCGCACTCGGTGCGCAGGCGGTCCGCGGACACCGCTCCGCCGGCCGGCCGCCAGAACCAGCAGGCGTCGGTCACTGACGGATCTGCGAGCGCCGCGGGCAAGGCGACCACACCATCTACCGTGGACACCCGGATGCCGACTAAGTCCTCTTGCTCTGCGAGTTCCGGCAGGCGGTACCGATCGCCGTTGACGACCACCACATGTCGAGCCCGGATCGTCGGCTGCGTGGTCGCGCTCTGCCGCAACCAACTCAGCCGGTGCAGGAAGTGCCCATGGCGGGCCGACCCGGTCGCGCGGGTCAGCATCACTCCGGTCAGCTCGGCGACCGGCGCCTCCCCCTCCAGCAGCAGGAGGTCCGCGACCCGCCGATCGTCCATATCGGATCGACCGGCACGCACCTTGGCCACCAGCCGCAACCGCCGACCGCGCGGCTTCTTGAACAGCCGGACCGCCTCGACACCGGTCGGACTGAACACCGGACCGTCACGGTCTACAGCGGTGAGCGCCTGCATCGCGCCGTCGAGCACCTCCACCGGCAGGTGCTCGACGGCGGCGGCATCCCGGCAGCCCAGGTCAGCAGTCAGCACTCCCTCCGGATTCGCGCGTACCTCGGTGAGCAGCCGGAACCGCTGGCCGTACCGCCGGTCGACCGAGGCGAAGTCGGTGTAGATGTCCTCGTGGCCGACCACCTCCTCGGTCGCACCTGCCTCGTCCAGCAGTGCCCGCAGCCGATCGCAGGGCACTGCAGGCGTCGCCGCGGTCGCCAGGGTCGCGGTGGCGTGGCGACGCTCCTGGTCGTCGACGGTGCTGACCAACTCGACGTCGACATCGCCCTCGGCCGTGGGCACCAACCGCGTCCGCAGTGCGACGACGGCGTCCTCGGCCAGCGACAGCGGCTCGTGCAGCACCAGGTCGCGGATGACCCGCCCGGTGTGGCCGTAGACGGCGTCCTGCAGTGCCAGCAGGGCCTCGACGTATCCGGCGGCGGGCAGCATGACCGACCCGTCCACCACATAGTCGGCCAGGTACTCCGGGCGGGTGGCCGAGCACTCGGTGCGGAATTCCCGGCTTCCGGCCGGCCGGCCCTCCGCGGCCGGCACCTCCTGACCAAGTAACGGGTGGTGCACTGGACCACCCGTTACCGGACCCCGGCCGGTCTTCGCGGCTCCGTTGATCGGCAGCCAGCACCGCTTGCGCTGGAACGGATAGGTGGGCAGGGCCAGCTTCTCCAGCCGTCGGTTGGCATGCACGCTGGCCCAGGACACCGGCATGCCTGCGGTATACAGCTCGGCCAGCGAGCGCAAGGTGGTGTTCCCGGCCCGGTCGCGACGGTGCAGGCTGGCGAACCAGAGATGGTCCTCGCCCTGCAGACACCGCTTGGCCAGCGCGGTCAGCGCGGTAGCCGGACCGATCTCGATGAAGGCGTGGCGGCCTCGCCGTGCGGCCGCCCGCATGCCCTCCATAAACAGCACCGGCGCACCGATATGCCGCACCCAGTACTCCGGGTTGGCCACGTCTACCCGCTTGGCGATCTTGCCGGTGAGGTTGGAGATCAGAGTGATGACGGGTTCGCGGAACGAGATAGGGGCGATGGCCGCGCGAAAGTCGTCGAGCACCTCGGCCATCAGCGGGGAGTGGAACGCGTGGGAGACGGACAGCTCGTCGACCCTGATGGCGCGCTCGCGCAAGGTCCCGACGACCTTCGCCAGCGCGCCGGCCCCACCCGAGATGACGCACTGGTCCGGTGCGTTGATCGCGGCCAGTGCCAGGTCGGTGTGGTTGGCCAGCAGCGGAACGACTTCCTCCGCTGGGGCACTGACTGCGGCCATGCCACCGGGCTCGGTGACCGACTGCATCAACCGGGCGCGGGCGACCACCAGCCTGACCGCGTCGGGCACGGAGAACAACCCGGCCACGGTGGCGGCCACCACCTCGCCGATGCTGTGCCCGATGAGCACGCTCGGCCGGACACCCCAGGACATCCACAGCTGGGCTAGGGCGTACTCCAGGGTGAACAACGCGGGCTGGGTGTAGCCGGTCTGATCGATTCGGCCGGCGTCGGCCTGCTCGCCGAGCAGCAGCGCGCGCACCGACTGGCCCAACAACGGGGCGAACAGCAGGTCACACTCGTCGACCCGTTCGGCGAACACCGGGAACCGCCAGTAGAGCGTGGCGCCCATACCGGGGTACTGCGAGCCCTGCCCGCTGAACAGGAAGCCGACCTTGCGGACGCCGGCGGCCGGTGGCCGCTCGGTGCGGGCGATCTCCCGGTCGAGCACTCTGGCCAGGTCCTCACGCTCGCCGACCACGGCCGCCACCCGCCGGTTGAAGTGTGCCCGGCCCACGTTGCCGCTGTAGCAGAGCCGTCCGACGTCCACGTCCGGATGATTCGCCAGGAACCGCTGGTACTGCTGCATCTGGTCGCGGAGTGCCGCGTCGCTCTTGGCTGACATGGTGAAGACGGCCGGTTCGGACGCCGAGTCCGGCTCGACGAGTTCCTTGGTCGGTGGGGCCTGCTCCACGACAACGGCCGCGATAGTCCCGGCGAAACCGAAGCTGTTCACTACCGCGCGGCGGACCGGAGCCTCCCACGGTTGGCACTCGGTGGACACGCTGACTGGGTAGGTGGCCCACGGGATGCGACCGGAGGGCGTGTGCAGGTTCAGGTGCGGGTAGATAGTCCCCGACCGCAACTGCGACACCACCTTGATCAGTCCGACGAGACCGGACACCGGCTCCATATGCCCTAGGTTGGTCTTCACCGATCCGACGAGCAGCGGTTCATCCTTGGTGTGCGATTCGGCGAACACGTCGTTGATGGCGCCAAGTTCGATCGGATCGCCCAGCGGGGTCCCGGTGCCGTGCGCTTCGACGTACTGGATGTCGCCCGGGGCCAGCTGCGCGATGGCCAACGCGTTACGGATCACGACCTCCTGCGCGGCCCCGTTGGGCACGGTGAGACCGGCGCTATCGCCGTCCTGGCCGACCGCAGTGCCGCGCACCACGGCCAGGATGTTGTCGCCGTCGCGCCGCGCAACCGACAGCCGCTTGAGGACGATCACGCCGCAGCCCTCGGCGCGCGCGTAACCGTCGGCCGCCTCGTCGAAGGTCTTGCACTGACCGTCCGGCGCGAGCATCTGGGCGTGGGAGAACATCACCGGGATACGCGGGTGGTGCAGCGCGTTGACACCACCGCACAGCGCGATGTCGCACTCGCCCCTGCGCAGGCCCTGCACGGCCATGTGCAGCGCGACCAGCGAGGACGAGCACGCTGTGTCGACGCTGACGCTCGGGCCGCGCCAGCCCAGGAAGTAGGACAGCCGCCCGGAAAGCGGGAACATGGTGATACCGGAGGCGAGGTGCCCGTCCAGCTCAGCGTAGGGCAGGGCGTCCAGTTCGAGTGCGTAGTCGATCGAGCTGGCCCCGATGTACACTCCGCCGTTGCCCCGCCGTAGCGGGGTCGGGTCGATGTTGGCATTCTCCAGGGTCTGCCAGGCGGTCTCCAGCAACATCCGCTGCTGCGGATCGACGTACTGCGCCTCCTTGGGTGAAATGTTGAAGAAGGCCGGGTCGAACAGGTCGATCCGGTCAAGGAAGCCGCCGCTCGTGGTCCGGATCTTGCCCCGATCGTCGGAGCCGTCCGGAGTGAATGCGGCTACGTCCCAACGGTCCTCCGGGATGGGTCGAATGCCGGAACGGCCGTCGCGGAGGAACTCGCCGAACTCGTCGAAGGATTCACAGCCGCCGGGAAACCGCAGGCCGATGCCGATGATTGCGATCGGCTCGTACTTCTCCATCAGCAACCCGTGCACGGTGTCCCCGTACTTGCCGAGCAGGGTGGTACAGGCTTCGGGATCCGGCACGGTGTCGGTCAACTCGTACGGCATCCCACGCCCCCTCGGGACAACAGATCGGTCAGGTGTGTCACCAGGTCGCCGACCGTCGGGCGGTTGAACAGCACGGTCGCGTCGATGCCGATGTCCAGCGCGTCCTCCAGACGCTGTCTGATCTCGGTCAGTCGCAGCGAGGTCAGACCCAGATCGAAGTAGCTGGCGTCCAGCCGGAGTTCCTCGTCCTCCGGCATCAGCAGGAGACTCTTGAACTGCGCGATCACGAGGTCCTCGAGTGCGTCACGACGCTCAGACCCGGGCAGTTGACTGAGCTGAGTGCGGGTGCGGAATGGTTGAGTCATCTCATATACGGTCTTTCGACGAGCGAACCGGACCAGTCTTCAGTGGCATCTGCCGCATTCGTCGATCCCAACAGTGCTCGCTGACACGCCGCTGACCGGGCGCTGATTGCCTGGCCGGGGAACACGGTCGCCGTTGCGACGGACAGTGTCGGCAGCAGGCCGAGCCAACGCTCTGACGTCTGTTGGACCGCCAAGCAGGGCGCGTTGGACGCGCTGGCGGCCCCCACTCCTTCAGGGATGACCGGCGACGAGTAAAGTTTTACCACAAAGGTAATCGACGCCAGTCCGCCGCTGGGTCATACTCGAACATGCGGACGATGCAGTAATTCGGAAACCATTCTGGATATGTCCCATGAGTGTTACGGGGAGAGAGGCATGAGCGACCTGAGTGCGATTATCGACAAGTATCTGGCTGTCTGGAACGAGGTGGACGGGCGTGCGCGGCGCCAGAAAATTGACGAGTTGTGGGCGGAAGACGGCGTCTACGTTGACCCACTGGCGTCGGTGTCCGGCCCCGATGCCTTCGATCAGGTGGTCGGCGGTGCCCAAGGGCAGTTCAAGGGTTTGAAGTTCGTTCGCGGTGACACGTTCGATGAGCACCACAACATCGTCCGATTCACCTGGAACCTGGTACCCACCGAAAACGCCGAGCCTATTGCGATCGGTTTCGATGTGGCCGTCGTCGGCGAGGACGGTCGGATCCAAGGTGTCTACGGCTTTATCGACAAGATGCCGGCGACCGCCTAGATAGTGATGTTCGCCGCGCTTTCGGTTCGCCGGGCGCGATAGGGCTGACACGGCTCTCATTGCGCCCGGCGGATTCCACCAACACCATATGGACGCACTGGTGCCGTCGTCTCAGAGATTCCGGAAGTACTCCGATGTCTCCTGGTCGGATGGGTAGAAGCTTTCGATGGCGAGTTCATCGACGGTGATGTCCTTGGGTGTGCCGAAGGTGGTCACCGTACTGAACAGCGACAGTTTACGGCCGTTGTGCAGAAGCTGCAACGGCACGATGACGTCTCCGGAATCACCTGCGTAATCATCCGACCCGTTCTCGCCGGGATAACCGACCAACTCCTGGTACAGCTCGCCAAGCTGGCGGTCGCCGGTCGCTCGCGTCTGCCTTTCCAGCCGGTCAAGCAGGTGTGTTCGCCACTCGCCCAGGTTGAGGATGCGCGACGCCAGTCCGCGCGGGTGCAGGCTGAACCGCAACACGTTGAACGGCTTGGTCAACAGATCGTTCGGTGCACCCTCGGTCAGAATGGCAACGCTGGAGTTGGCATCAACGAGGTTCCATCCGCGGTCCACCACGACCGCCGGATAGGGATCGTGTCCGGACAGCACCTTACGGATCGCCGTACGCACCATGGATAGTCGAGGCGCGTCAAGCTTGGACTCCGCGTAGACGGGTGCGTAACCGGCTGCCAACAGCAACTGGTTGCGCTCACGCAGCGGCACTTCAAGGTGCTCCGCCAACCGAAGGACCATGCCACGGCTGGGCACGGAACGTCCGGTTTCGACGAAGCTCAGATGCCGGGGGGACACCTCGGCCTGCGACGCGAGCGCCAACTGGCTGATCTTGCGTTCCGCTCGCCATTTCCGCAACAGGTCCCCGACCAGGTGTTGTGGTAGCTGTGTCACCAGAGCCCGGCTCCTGTCCCTGCACTGTCAAGCCACACTGAGACGCAAGCTCACCTAAGACGCAGAGTTCCCAGCTCAGCCCCCGGAGGCGGCCCAGGCTCAACGGTCTCGACCCGCTGGTCACAGTATGCCAGAGGACTTTACCCGCAATGTGCTTCCTCGAGGTGATCCCAGGAGGCGATCCCCAGCGCCGCCGGCTGAACGAGGGGGATTGCGGGGATCGTCCCACCGTACCGGACCTGGGCTGATGCAGGTCCGGTACGGTGGGGCGCTCGGTGGCGGTCACTCGTTTGCGTGGTCGGACTCGCGCTGAGCAGGCTCCTTACCTCTGACGTAATCGATGTGCCAGACGTTCTCTGCGATCGTGTTTTCATGACACAGCCGCACGCCATGACACAGCCGCACGCACAGGGTGATGACGGAGCCAACTCCATGCGTCGGGTGAAGCATGAGGCGGTCCGCCGCCTCGCGCGCCGGCGGCACGTCGACCTGGAGCTGCCGGCAGTGGCACATGCCTTGGGCACCCACCCTGCCCAGGTGCGCCAGTACTTTCCGACCGAGGAGGACCTGCTGACGGCGCTCATCCTCGACGCGTACAACGCGATGGGCGAAAGCGCGGAGGAAGGCGGCAGGGAAGTCGAGGTCGCCGGAAGCCTGCTTGATCGATGGATCGCGGTCTGCCGAGGGGTGCGCCGATGGGCGTTGGACCACCGGGACGAATACGCGCTGATATGGGGCCAGCCGGTTCCCGGCTACAGCGCCCCACCGGAGACGATGGTTGCCGGTGCGCGTACTGTGCTGGCGCTGCTCGCGCTTCTCCGCGAGGCCCAGAAAAACGGTGAACTTGCGGAGCGCCCGGATAGCCCGCCGCTGACCGATGGCATGTTTCGCAATGTGGAGATTCTCGCCAGTGGCTTGCTGAACGGGCTGCCGCATCCCGTCATCGCCCGCATGCTCGTCGTCTGGACCCAACTTCACGGAATGATCGGCTTCGAGGTGTACGGGCACATCGTGGGCGTCGCCGCGGATCCCGCCGAATTCTTCGACTACGCGGCTGCATCCATGGGGGAGTACGTCGGACTGTCGCGTTGAACGTCGTCAGCAGCACATCGATACCGTGCCGGCACCGGCGAAATAATCGAAGAAATCTTTTCTTTCTGAAGGAGATTTGGCTGTGCTCGAAACTGAGGAAAAAGTTCTCGACTGGCCATTCGACCTGACGAGTTCCGGATGTCATCCGACTATTTTCGCCGAACTGCGGAAGAATTCGCCGTGCGCGGTCAGGATTCCGGCCGGTGCGGCGGAACCGCGACGCGCATGGCTGGTGACGAGGTACCCCGACGTCCGTCGGGCACTCATGGACACCCGCCTGAGTGCCGACGAAACCCTGCCGGGCGCTCCGGTGCGTATCCAGTTGCCCCCGGGCCAGAGACCGTCATCCTTCTTGCGGATGGACGATCCGGAACATGCCAGGCTGCGTGGAATGATCGCGACAGAATTCACGGCCCGCAGGGTCCGCACATTACGCTCCGCGATTCAGAAGCTGATCGATGAACTGCTCGACGACCTGGCCACCCGACCGCAACCGGCAGATCTTCATGACTCTTTCTCCAGAAAGCTGCCGACCTTGGTCATCGCGCGATTGCTGGGTGTGCCGGACGAGGACTCACCGTTTTTCATGGAGAAGACGAGAGTCACCATTTCACAGGGAAATCCCAAGCGGTCCTATGCGGCGTTCCAGGAGATGTCGGAATACTTGGGAGCGCTGGCCATCAGGAAGCAGAAGGACCCCCAGGGGGACTTGATGAGCCGGTTGGCCGTCAATCACCTCGCGAAGGGCGACATCACTCTCGATGAGTTTGTCGGCATAGTGCGACTCGTGCTGGTGGCCGGCCACGAGACTACCACCAACCAGATCGCTCTCAGCGTCCTTAGCATTCTACTTGACGACGACCTCCGCGCCACGGTACTCCTCGACGACGGTGCCCTGATCCCCCGGTACGTCGAGGAATCGATGCGCTACTGGTCGATCTCGAAAGACGCCATGGTCCGCCTGGTCATCGAGGATTTGGAACTCGGCGGTGTGGTCATGAAAAAGGGCGATGCTGTGGTCATCTCGATACCCGCCGCCAACCACGACGAGTCGATGTTTCCCGACCCCGACCGTATTGATATCCACCGCGATACCGGCAGCCACCTGCAGTGGGGCATCGGGCCGCACTACTGTCAAGGTGCTCCGCTGGCGCGGCTGGAAATGGAGCTTTCCCTGAGGACACTGTTCCAGCGCTTTCCTGATCTACGCTTGGCCGTCGATGCCCCCGACAGCTTGTTCCGTAGGGGCACCGTGTTCCACGGCCTCGAGCGTCTGCCAGTCACCCTATTACCTCTCGCGTAATTGACGTGATGGCGTCGGATGAGGAAGCGTTGCGACGGCAGAGAAGAAATAGCGGGTCGACCGGCAGGAGTACCGCGAATGACCTCTGATGCAAGCCCGTCCACCTCCGCAGAGGAGGCCGCGAAGGAGCCTGCGGCGACAGCCGACGCCCCCTCGTGGGGTGCCTTGGCTGTCGTGATGGTAGGGACCTTTATCACCGTCCTTGACTACTTCATCGCCAACGTGGCCGTTCCCGAGATTCAGCGGAGTCTGGATGCCAGTTCGGCGCAGACCCAGATGGTCATCGTCGGTTACGGTGTGGCGTTCACTGCGGGCATGATCACCGGTGGCCGGATCGGAGACCTCTACGGCCGTCGGCGCATGTTCACCCTGGGGATGGCGGTGTTCACGCTCGCCTCCTTGGCGTGCGGCATCGCTCCGTCCGCTGATGCCCTGGTCATTGCCCGCGTGGTGCAGGGAGTCGCGGCGGCGCTCATGGTTCCACAGGTGCTCGGCATCCTCGGCACCGTGTACACCGGCCCGAGCCGCGCCCGAGCCTTCGCCATCTACGGCCTTGTGATCGGGTTGGCCGGCGTCTTGGGACAGGTGATCGGCGGTGTGCTGATCACAGTGGACGTGGCAGGTCTCGGCTGGCGGACCGTCTTCCTGATCAACGTCCCGATCTGTCTCGCGGCGCTGGCCTTCGTGTCGCGCGTGGTGCCGGAGTCCCGCGGCGCGGATGGGGCACGTCTGGACCTGGTGGGGGCGCTCCTGGTGACGGCTCCGCTGGTCCTCATCGTGTACTCGCTGGTAGAGGGCCGAGAGCAAGGCTGGCCGTCGTGGAGTTGGGTGTGCCTGATCGCGGCAGCCGTGCTGCTCGCACTGGCCGTCGCGCACCTGCGCAGGCGCAAGAGCCGGGGCCGTAGCCCGCTGATCGACCCGGCGCTGTTCCGCGGGCGGAGTTTCTCGGTCGGTCTGGCCGCTACTGTGACCTACTTCCTGGCCATGGGCTCCTTCTTCTTCCTGCTCGCGCTCTACCTACAGCAGGGGCGCGGGCTGTCCCCGCTGGAATCCGGTCTGCTGTTCCTCGCTCTCGGTGCGGGCTACTTCGGATCCTCTCTGATGTCCGTACGACTCGCTGCCGAACTGGGTCGCCAGTTGGTGGCACTCGGGCCGCTGACGCTGGCCGCCGGCTACGTACTGGTCGGCATCACGGTGGCCAAGACCGGAATGACCGGCAACATCTTATGGTTGGTACCCGTGCTCCTGATCGCCGGCATAGGCATGGGAATGACCACCGGTCCGCTGACCAACGTCGTGCTGACGGGCGTCGACCCAGAACACGCCGCCTCTGCCTCCGGAGCGGTCAATACGGCGCAGGAAGGGGGCGCGGCGATCGGTGTCGCGATCGTCGGCACCGTCTTCTACCCCGCCCTCAGTACCGCCGCCGCCGATCCTGCCGCCTACTCCTACGCCTTTGATGTCGCGCTGATCCCGCTCGTGGTTTTCTGTGTCGCGACCGCAGCCATGGTGCAGTTGCTGCCGCGTCGTACCCGGGCGGTGACTCCTGTGCGTGTTGCCATGCCACCGCCCGGCAATCCCTGACAAGCAGGGCCGCCGCCACAACTCGAGGACTCTCAATGCCGTTCGTAACCACCAGAGACGGTACGAACCTCTTCTACAACGACTGGGGCACAGGCCGGCCGGTTGTCCTGCTGGGTACTGCCATGATGAATTCGCGCATGTGGGAGTTCCAGGCGCCCTACCTCGTGAAACACGGCCTGCGCTGTATCACCTACGACCGGCGTGGTTGCGGACGCTCGGACTGGCCCTGGGAAGGCTACGGTTATGACACCCTCGCGGACGATCTTGTGGACTTGATTGAGCATCTCGATCTCCGCAGGGCTAATCTCGTCGGGTATGCGGTCGGCGGCGGCGAGGCCGCCCGATATCTGGCACGACACGGTACCGAACGCGTGGCTAAGCTCGCCCTCGTCAGCTCGACCACACCATTCATGATGAGAACGGAGAACAGTCCAGACGGCGTGGAAGTAGCCGCCTTTGACGAGATGGTCAGCGCCATGATTAAAGACCGGGCACGGTGGATGGCCAGCCTCGTCGCACCGTTCTTCGGTGGTTCTGACACGGATCCGGCCGACCTCCCCCTCTCACCCGAACTCGCACGGTGGATGGTGGAGATAGCCCTAGATAGTTCACCGAGAGCCGCGCTCGAGATCTATCGAACGCTCTTCACTGCCGACCAGCGTGACGAGCTGAGCAAGATCACCTTGCCAACTCTGATCATCCACGGTGAAGCCGACGTGGGTGCACCCATCGAACTCTGCGGGCGCAGGTCCGCAGCGTTGATCCCGAACAGCAGGTTCGTCAGCTACGAGAACGCCGCACACGGGTTGTTCGCTACTCATGCGGATCGACTCAACAGAGACCTGCTCTCCTTCCTGGGGGATGACCTCCCCTGACACAGGCGTGGGAAGAACCACACGGTGTCCGGAAATTCGGTGTCGCCATGGGCCATCGCCTTCCCGAGTATCCAGGCGATGGTGGCCCCCATCGCGCCGAGCACCACCGCGAAACCGAGTACCACGGCGCCGATCAGATCAGCGGGTGCATTTATGATGATCAGGAGCGGCACCGCTGCCAACAACAGGGCAGGCATCGCAGCCGAGCCCAGCGCATCGAGTACCAGGACCACGCGAAGTACCCTGCTTCGGTGTGCCTGCCGTGTCGCCATCGGGCACCTACTTTCTCGCTGCCATGAGCACGGTGCTCAGGAGGTAGGATACCCACGCCAACGAGCTGCGCCGATTACCTCCGAGGTCACTCTCTGCTCGCTGAAGTGGTCACCGAAACGCTGGGGTCAGGCGGCAGCCACGGTGCCCTCGCGCACCGGTTTGCTCACGTCGTGCAGGAACGACGCTACCTCACGGTAGGAGGCGAGCAAGCCGACCTCGTAGTAAGGAATACCGTTCTGCTCGCAGTACGCCCGTACAATCTTCTGGCACTTGCTAAAATTCATCTGCGGCATCGTCGGAAACAGGTGGTGCTCGATCTGGTAGTTCAGGCCGCCGTAGATGAAGTCGACCAGCAGCGACGGCTTGATGTTGCGCGAGGTCAGCACCTGCCGCTCGAACCATTCCAGCGATTCCTCGCCAGTGCGCACCGGCATACCCTTGTGGTTGGGTGCGAACAGCATGCCAAAGTACACACCGAGCACCGCCTGCTGCACCAGCACGAACACGATGGCCTTCACCGGCGAAAGTACGGTGAACACGCAACCGAGCAAAATGGCAACGTGGGCAAACAGTAGCAAGGCTTCGATCCACGGGTAGCGTACGATGCGTTGGTGCAGCGCCTTGATCGCGGTGAGGTGCATTTTCATGCCTTCCAGCACAAGCAGCACGAAGAACAGCACGCTCTGGTAGCGCACCACGAACTTCTGCGTGCGGCGGCGGGACGGATACTGGGAGATGTCGAAGATCGCTGTGCGTCGGCCGATGTCTGAGTCGTTCTCCAGATGGTTGGGGAAGCTGTGGTGGCGGTTGTGGTGGTTGATCCACCAGCCATAGCTCACTCCGTTCACCAGGTTGGCGTGGAACCAGCCAACCAACGTGGCCGCGGTTTTGTTGCGGAACATGGCCTTGTGTCCGGCGTCGTGCCACAGGAACGCGCTCTGCCCCCCGCAGAAGCCCATCCACACGGCGACCGCGAGCTGCCACCAGGAGTCGCCGATCAAGAAGAACGCTACTAGTCCGGCGACCAGCAGCAGAGTGTTGAATGCGATCTTGAGGACGTAGCGCCCCAGGCGCGGGTCGAGTAACCCGGCGTCCTTGACCAGCTTGGACAGCTCGCGAAAATTTCGGCCGGTCTCGGCTACGTGCGATCGGTTGAAGTCGAGTTCTGGTGCATTGGCGACTGACACCGAACTGGCGTCGGTGGATCCACGAACTTGCATTCTGAAGCTCCTTTCGAGCAGGTCACTGCGGCAGGTTGTCGTGCCGGTAGTGCGGCTGATTGGCACCGGACAGCGCGCGTAGCGTCGCGGCAACCACCGCTGGGGTCTGCTGCGGCTGGATGATCTCGTCCACGGACATCCGTTCCGCAGCGAGATGCACGGCCGTGGCCTCCGCCCGGTAACGCGAGACCAGGGCGTCCCGGGCGTCCGGATCGGCGGCAAGCTCCCGCCGGAAGATCACGTCGACAGCGCCCTCGGCGCCCATCACCGTCAGTTCCGCGCCCGGCCAGGCGAATACCGCGTCCGCGCCGAGCGACTTGGAGTTCATGACGATGTACGCGCCGCCGAACGCCTTGCGCAGCACCACCGTCACCCGCGGCACTGTCGCTTCGGCGTAGGCGTACAACAGCTTGGCACCCTTGCGGATCACCCCGCCGTTCTCCTGGCTGGTGCCGGGCAGGAAACCGGGCGTGTCCACCAGGGTCACCAACGGCAGGCCGAAAGCGTCACACATGCGCACGAACCGGGCCGCCTTCTCCGCGGACCTGATGTCCAGCGTGCCGGCCAGCTCCTGGGGCTGGTTGGCCACCACACCGACCGGCGCGCCCTCGACTCTGGCGAAGCCGATCACGATGTTGGGGGCGAACCGCGGCTGCAGCTCGAGGAAGCTGCCGGCGTCCACCACACCGCGAATCACGCCCCGCACGTCGTAGGACTTGCGGTGGTCGGCGGGCACCTCGGGTACCGGTTCCGGCTCGCACGGCAGCGTCATGGGCGGCCGGTCCCAGCAGGACGCCGGCAGGTAGGACAGCACCTGGCGGGCCAGTGCGATGGCCTTGCACTCGTTCTCAGCCTCCAGGTGAACCACCCCGGAGTGCCTTGTGTGCACGTCGATCCCGCCGAGTTCCTCGCCGGTGACGTCTTCGAAGGTGACCGCCTTGACCACCCTGGGACCGGTGAGGAACATCTGCGCCCTCGGTCGCTGCATGATCACCACGTCGGTGAGGGCCGGCGAGTACACGGCGCCGCCCGCGCACGGGCCGAGGATCACCGAGATCTGCGGAATCCGGCCGGACTGCAGCACGTTGGCCCGGAAGATGCCGCCGTAGCCGTCCAGCGCGCCGACACCCTCCTGGATGCGGGCACCGCCGGAGTCCAGCAATCCCACCACAGGCATCCGGGAACGGGCCGCGCACCCCATGATCCGGATGATCTTGGCGGCATGCACCTCGCCGAGCGAGCCGCCGAGCACGGAGGAGTCCTGGGCGAACAGCGCCAGAGGGCAGCCGCCAACTCGTGCCAGTCCGGTGAGCACACCGTCGCCGGCCGGACGGCGGTGCTGCATGTCGAACGCTGTGCTGCGGTGCCGGGCCTGGCTGCCCAGCTCGGCGAAGGAGTCGGGATCAGCCAACTGGGCCAGTCGCTGCCGCGCGGACAGCTGCACCGGCGGGTGGGCGGCCACGGCGTCCGGCGCGACGGCGGTCATGGTGCGGTCACCACCAACACCGCGTTCTGCCCACCGAAGCCGAACGAGTTGCTCACCGCGACCTCGATGCGTCGGCGGACCGGATGATCCGCCACCTGGATGCTGATGCGGGGGTCCAGGTGATTCAGGTTGGCAGTTGGTGGAACCAGCTGGCATTCGAGCGCGAGCACCGAGAACGCCGCCTCCGCGGCGCCCGCCGCGCCGAACATGTGGCCGGTCACTCCCTTGGTCGAGGTGACCACGGGTCGGTCGCCGAGCACCCGGTCGATCACTTGAGCCTCGATGATGTCGTTGAGCGGGGTCGACGTGCCGTGCGCATTCACGTGATCGACCTGGTCGGGTCCGATCCGAGCGTCGGCCAGCGCCGTTCGCAGTGCCTGTTCGCACCCCCGACCGGCCGGATCCGGCGCGGTGACGTGGTGTGCATCGGCGCTTGCGCCGAAGCCGGCCACCATCCCGCGCACCCGGGCACCCCTGGCCCGCGCGTCTGCTGGTCGTTCCAGCACTAGCACCGCACCACCCTCGCCGGCCACAAAGCCGTCCCGCGCCTCGTCGAACGGCCGGGACGCCGACGACGGATCACCGACCCGGCCCGACAGCGCGCCCATCTGGGCGAATCCGGCCATCACCAGCGGGGTGATCATCGCCTCGCTGCCGCCGGCGAGCACGACGTCACACCGGTCCAGCGTGAGCAGGTCACGCGCCAACCCGATGGCGGTGGCGCCCGAGGCGCACGCGGTGGCCACCACCAGGCTCGGGCCGGTGAGGCCGAGGTCGATGGACACCTGGCCGGCCGACATATTCGGCAGCTGCATGGGCAGCAGCAACGGCGACACCCTGGTCGGCGCCTCATCGAGCAGCACGCGGTGCTGCTGCTCCACCGTGCCGGGGCCGCCGTCGGCGCACCCCAGCACCACTGCGATCCGGGCGCTGTCCCAGGCCACCGGGTCGAGACCGGCGTCGGCCACCGCCTCTCGCGCGGCCACCACGGCGAACTGTACGAACCGGTCCATCCTTCTGGCCACCCGGCCACCGAGCAGCTCGGTTGGCTCGACCGAGACCCGGGAACTGAAGTTCACCGGCAGGCCGGCCAGCGTCGGGTCGGGTCGCGCGGTCGGTATGCCGGTGCTGACGCCGGCCCAGGACGCCGCGACGTCGGCTCCGGCCGGCGTGTACATGCCGAGGCCGGTGACCGCGACAGGACACCCCGCCATCAGACCGTCGCACTCCGGCTTGTGACCAGGTCCACGACCGACTCCAGCCGACCGGCTTGCGCTAGGTCGTCGTCGGTCACCCGGACGCCGATCTCCTTCTCGATGACCAGGGCGAGCTCGACCAGGTCCAGCGAGTCGAGGCCGAGGTCCCTCAGCGTGGCCTCCGGCTCGATGTCCTCGGTCGGCACCTGGAACTTGCGCTCCATGATTTGCTTGAGGTGCTCGTACATCAATTTCTCCTAGGTGGTGGCGACGGGGAATCGGTCGGCTCCGCCTCGTCGCATGAGCTGGCCAGCTGGTCGCCGGTCGCGGCGAACGCAGTGATGTCGGGCCAGCGCAGGGTGGCCGCGCCCCAGGTGAGGCCACCGCCGAAGCCGGCGACCAGAACTCGGTGACCGGCTCGCAGCTCGCCGGCCACCGCGGCCTGGGCCAGCAGCAGTGGGATGGACGCCGCGGCGGTGTTGCCGACCCGGTCGATGTTGCTGACCTGCCGGTCCCTGGTGATACCCAGCCCTGACGCGACCGAGGCGCAGATCCGAATGTTGGCCTGGTGCGGGACGAACCTGTCGACGTCTTCGACACGCCAGCCGGCTCGGCGCAGCGCGCGCAGCGAACAGTCGGTGATCCGCTCGACCGCATTCCGGTAGACTTCGCCGCCGCGCATCTGGAAGTAGCGGTCGGCCTCGGCCATCTGCTCGCCGGAGGAACGCTGCCGCGCTCCCCCGGACGGGATGCAGATCAGCTCGCTACCGCCACCGTCGCTGCCCAGCACGCACGGCCCGACCACGCCCGGCTCGCCGGCCGTGCCGGCCCGCAGCACCACCGCTCCGGCGCCGTCGGCGAAGATCACCGCGGTGTTCCGGTCGTTCGGGTTGATGATCGTGGAAAACGCCTCGGCACCAATCAGCAGCACCCGGTCGGCGGTGCCGCTGGCGATCACACCGACCGCGCTGGCCAGCCCGTAGAGGAATCCGCTGCACACCGCGGACACGTCCCAGGCCGCCACCCCGGTCAGCCCGAGCCGGGCGGCCACCGCGGGCGCGGTCGCCGGGCACAGGCAGTCGGGCGTGGTGGTGGCCAGCACCACCGCGTCCACGTCGACTCCACCGGCGGACTTAAGCGCCAGCGCGCCGGCCTCTGTGGCCAGGTCGCCGGTGGCCATGCCCCGGTCGACCACGTGCCGGGCCCGGATGCCGGTCCGGCTGGTGATCCACTCGTCCGAGGTGTTCAGGTGGGTGGCCAGGTCGTCGTTGGTCACCACCCGAGGTGGGAGCCAGGCGCCCGCACCGCAGATCACCGCGTGCCGGTCCGCGGCGGGACCCCGACGGGCGGTTGACGTTGCCACGGTGGTCATGGAGCGGACCGTGCACTCGAGAGCACGCCGTCCAGACCCATATAGGTCATCCGGACCTCGGCCATCTGGTCTGTCCACCGCTGAGCCATGTCGTAGCGCTCCTCGGGCGTGGTATCCAGCATCCGCTGGCCCGGCCAGATCTCGTAGTCGCCGATCAGTCCCGCATGCTGTGCCATGCCCTGCTGGAATAGTTCCTCGCGGGTCATCACGTACTTGCGGTCCGGCACCGCGTCCCACAGCCGCTCACCCTCGGCGAGTATCTCCAGCAGCCGGGGCCGGTACTCTGGGTGCGCGCTCAGGTGGTCTCGGATGATCGAGCTGCCGACGGTGAGGTGGCGGATCTCGTCGATGGCCGCGCCGCGAGCGATCTCGCTGGCCGCCGGGTCGAGACGATCCCATTTGCGTTCGCTGAGCTCGGCCGCCGGCGCGAGCACACCCTCGATCACGATGGTGAAGATGGCGACTCCGCCGACGAAGTCGCCCTCGTCGCGCATCACTCGCAGGGCGAACTCCTCCACTGGGTCGAGCACCTCCGCGGTGTAGTCCGCGGACATCTCGGCGATGGTGGGCAGCAGCTTGTTCGCCGGCACACCTATGTCGACCAGATGGTTGCGGAACACCATGGCGTGCCGGGCCTCGTCGACCAGCTGCGTGGTGTAGAACTCGATCTCCGGAATACCCGGCGCTGAAGCGACGTAGTGGGCCAGAATGCGGGTCGCCTTCTCCTCGGCTACCGAGCGGTATCCAAGCTCAAGCAACAGAGCTTCGCGCAGCGGGCCCGGTTCGCGCATGTGGTCTGGGGTGATCACGCCGACCGCATACCCTTTCGCCGCCCTGCCGCGCAGGGTGCCCTGGGCGACCGAGCTGAGCCAGTACGCAAGATCGCACTGCTTCGCGGTCAGGACGAGGTTCATCGCGCCGTCCAGCAGCCCGGGAGCGGTGTCCCAGCCTGCCTCGCGCGGGATGGCGTCGGTCATCGCGTAAGCCTTCCTCTCGGTGTCAGCTGGATTCCGAGGTGCGGACCGAGGCAGCCGAGGTGGTTGGTCGGGCGGAAATCGTCGGAAAGGGCGCACAGCGACCCGCCGTGCAGGGTGCTGGCGAAACTGAGCAGTGGGGAACCGACGCCGGTTTCGCCCGACGCCACGACGGCGAGCAGGAGGCAGTGGTCGCCGGCCGGCAGCCAGCGGCTGAGCCGGCACGTCAGGTAGGACAGCGAGCCGTTGATCAACGGGGCATCGCTGGTCGAGTCGGTCCGGCAGCGGATGCCGTCGAACTGCGCGCTGCCGCGGGGCCGGTCGGGGTGGGCAAACCATCGGGCCAGGGCAGCCTGCTCGGTGTTCAGCACGTTCACCGAGAACCATTGCCGGTCGCGAACGCGCCGGAGAAACGACGAGCTTCGGGCCAGGCTCACTCCGATGAGCAACGGTTCCCTGGACACCGCGGCCAGCGCGCTGACCGTCGTGCCGTGTGCGCCGCGCTCGTCGGCGAGGGTGAGCACCGAAACCCCGGAGGTGAACCGGCGGACCGCTCTATGGTGGTTTTTGGTCACTACCTCGGTGATCATCAGTGGTCTCCGGTTCAGCCGGCCGCGGTCTGCCGGGCGGTACGGGAGGCCTCCGGTGTGTCCTGGGCGGTCGGCTCGACGTCGCTGCGGGATTCCAAGGCGGCACGCAGCTTCAGGTACGCCGGGTGCGGCTGGGGTTCGAAGGACAGGTTGAACGGCTTGAGGAAGTTGCCGAACAGTCCCCGGTCACCGAACAGGTGGATGGGGATGGCCAGTAGGGCCCACTCCCACCCGACGAACAGCACCCACAGCGCTATCACCGCGCTCTGGGTGATCAGGCTGTGCATGGTGTTGTAGAGCACGTAGTAGATCTTGGGGATCCGTTTGGTGCTGCTGCGGTGCCAGGCGATGGCGCCAGGGAGGTAACCGATGAGATCGATGTAGACGAACAGGACCACCGCCGGCAGCCAGCGGACCTGGTCGATGTGCACGACGAACAGGGCGACTGCGACGGCGAACAACACCAGGTACTCGGCGCGGTGCAGGCGGTAGGTCGTGCGACTCTCAAAGGGATTGGCCTGGTCCATGATCAGTCACCTCTCAGCGGGCGCGCCGGCGACCGGGGCCGGCACGAGTTCCAGTTCGCCGTCCAGGTGCACGTCGTCGAACATGCCGACCACGACCCAGGCGACGGTCTCCTTGATGACGCGTTCGGCGATCGGGTCGAGAATGCCCTCCAAACTCGGGATGCCGAAGTCGAAGTCGACCTCGAAGTGCAACTCGGTGTCCTCGCCGGAGTGGCGCAGTGTCCAATGTCCGGTGAACTCGTCGAAATCCCCGTTCTGCTGTTCGAACTTGATCACCAGATCGTCCCGCAGGAACTGCTCCTGTTCGGTCCAACGCAGTAGTCCGCTGCGGAAGCGCAGCACCCAACTCGACCGGCCGGTCGGCGCGGGCCGTGTCTGGTGCACGACCGCGGACTGCACGTGCGGGGCCAGTTCCGGGTACCGTTCGAACTTGACCACCGAGTCATAGACCGTCTCCGGGGACACGCCCCTGATCAGCGCGTTCAGCTGGACATGCCGCATGGTCATTTACCGCCTTCCGGCATGCGAGCACGCCGGGAGATCAGATCTCTGGTCGCGCGGTCGAATGATCGGATCAGGAACTCCACGTCGGAGTCGGTGAGAATGGCCGGTGGGGTGAATCGGACCGTCGCGATGCCGTTCATCGAATGGTTGGCTATCACGCCGTGGTTGAACAGCTCGATCAACATCTCGCCGGCAAGGCCGGCCTCGACGAATTCGACACCGATCAGCAGGCCTTTGCCGCGGACGTCGACCACCAGGTCGCCGCAGTTCTCGCGCGCGATGCGCTCGATCTCCGGCAGCAGTAGGGCGCCGAGTTCGGCGGCCTTGGTGATCAATCGGTCCTCCTTGATAGCCTGGATCGCGCCCCGCACGGCGGCCATCAGCACCGGCGCCCCGGAGAAGGTGGCGGTGTGCACGTACGGGTCCTTGTCGAACGGCGAGAAGATCTGCCGGTTGGCCACCGCGGCGGACACCGGCAGCACGCCGCCGCCCAGTGCCTTGCCGGTCAGCAGCACGTCCGGCACCACACCTTCGAGGTCGACACCCCACCATTCGCCGAGTCGGCCCATGCCGCTCTGCACCTCGTCGATGATCAGGAAACCGTCGTGCTTACGGCACAAGTCCGCGACGCTGGTCAGGTAGCCGGGCGGCGGGATGATCACGCCACCCTCGCCCTGCACCGGTTCGACGATCACGCCGACCTCACCTGGATGCGCCGCCAGTTCGCGTTCCAGCGCCTCGTTGTGGCCGAACGGCACGTGCGTCACGTCGGGCAGCAGCGGCTGGAACGGCTTCTGGTAGACGTCCTTGGCTGTCACGGACAGAGCACCGAGCGTCTTTCCGTGATAGCCGTGGTGCATCGAGACCAGCCGCCGCTTGCCGTGCGCCCTGGCCAGCTTCAGGCCGGTCTCCACAGCTTCGGCGCCGGAGAGCGCGAAGTGCACCCGGTCCATGCCGGGTGGGGTGACCGAGGCCAGCGCCTCGGCCGCCCTGGCCACCGTCGGTTCGAGCAGGATCCTGGTGGAGATCGGGTGGGCGTGCAGTTGGCTGAGCACGGCGTCCATCACGATCGGATGCCGTGCGCCCATGATGAACACGCCGTACCCGCCGCAGTTGAGGAACTCCCCGGCATCGCTAGTGCGCAGCCACGCGCCGGCGGAGGCGACCTCCATGTGGCTGCCGAAAAGTTCGGCGAGCGTGGCCCGCCCCTTGCTCAGATGCGCCCGGTACAGGTCGAGGATCTCCGCCCCGGAGTCGACCGGCGCGGCTGTGTCGATCACGGTCACCGTGTGCTCCCTTGGTCAGTCGCCGGACTCAGGAAAGTCCCGGAATCAGGAAAGTCGCAGTGGCCCGCCGGCGAAGTAATCCAGAAGCGGTTCGGCCGCGCTGCTCCGCGACGGCGGGTGGAAGGCCAATGCACGCACCGCGCAGGACAGGTAGGCGATATCGGAGGACCGGATGAAGGCGATGCCGCCGAGCAGCTCCACGGCCAGATCGGTGGTGGCCGCCAAGGCTGCCTGCACGGCGTAGCGGGCCACCAGCACGGCGGCGACCGCGTCGTCGCCGGACAGCCCGTCGTCGACGGCGCGGGCCACTCCCTCCAACTGGCCGACGGCGGACTCGAGGCCCACCGCGACCGCGGCCCGGTCGGTCACGCTTCCCCTGCCACCATCCAGCACTTGGGCGGCAAGCGCGCTGGCCGCGCCGACGTAGACCGACGAGATCAGCATGACGAACCACACGAAGCCCGCGGTCTGCAGGTCGTCCAGGCGGTGCGGATCGTCGGGCCTGGTACGGATGACCAACTCGTCGGGCACTCGGACGTCGGTCAGCCGGACCTCGTCGCTCTGCGCGGCGGCCAGCACCCAGCTGGACCAGAAGGGATGCACCGAGATCCCCGGCGAGTGCGCCGGAACTAGCGCGACCGCCAGGGAATCCGTACCTTCCGTGGACAGCGCGACGCTCGCGGTCAGCAAGTCCATCGACCCGGACAGGCTGCAGGGCTTCTTGCTGCCACTGAGCATCCAGTTGTCGCCGTCGGGTCGGGCGGACACGCTGGGCAGCAGGATGTTCTGGTTCGGCTTGCCCTCCGCCCAGCCCGAGGCCATCAGCAGGCCGTCCGGTACCACCCTGGACAGCAGGTCGATCTGCAGGCCGGTGAGCCGGTCGGCGGTGCGGGCAAGGGAGAACAGCATCGCCGCGGTGAAGTGGTGCATGGTGACGGCGGCACCGAGCGACGGCGAGCACGAGGACAGGCCGCGCATCACGCGGATCGCTTCCAACGCGCCGGCGCCCGCTCCGGAGTACTCCGGCGGCACCAGCAGACCGACGCCGCCGAACTTGCGAAACAGCCCGATCACCGGGCTGCCGACGGCCTCGCGTTCCAGCAACGGAATCTCGTCGAGGGCCGCGCACAGCCCGGGGTGGTGCTTCTCGCAGACCTGCCGTGCCGCGTCCAGCGAGCGCATGTGGATCTCCTTGGGTCGGGGCGGGAAAGGTCGGGGTAGGGCAACGTCGTGGTCCGGCGATGGCCGCACCTTCAGCAGCCGAACATGGCGTCACGCGGGCGTATACCGGTGGCGATGCTGACCCCCTGCAGATGGGAGGTCTTGAGGATCGGGTAGTTGGCCTCGCCGAACACACCGCCGGTCAATCCCGTGCCACCGTGGGTGGGCAGGATCGGCAGGAAGCCGATGTGCGAGTCATTGATCTTGAGCAGGCCGGCGTTGCGGACGTCGCGCACGAAGCGGTCGATGACCTCGGTCGAGGCCGACCACAGCGAGTTGCGCAGCCCGTACTCGTTGGCGTTGACGAACCCGATGACCAGATCGAGCAACACCTCGTCGGGTGCGTGTTCGGGCACCACCACCGGCAGCATCGGGTAGAAAGTCTCGTGCCTGACCACCGCCAGTTCCCGCGCGCCGGACATCCCGTCGACCCGCAGCACGGTCGGTTCCAGGAACACCCCGGTCTCCGACGGCGTGCCGTCCAGCTCCACCCGCCGGCCGCCGGTGATTACCCGCGCGCCCTGCTCGAGCGCCTGGCGCAATTGGGCGAAGAACTTCTCGCTGCGGCGGACCGGGGACAGCAGCACGTCCTCGTCGTCGGGATAACCGGGCCGGATCCGGGCGGCCTGCTCCCGGAGCCTGGCTAGCAGCTCGTCAGCGATGTCGGGGTGGGCCACCACGTACTTGGGCACCATGCAGATCTGGCCGGACCCGAAGAAGCACTCGGTGATGGCTTCGGCCGCCATGTCCAGGTCGCCGTCGTGCCACACGACGAGGCCGTCGTTGCCGGCGAGTTCAAGGATCGGCTTCTTGCCCCTGGCCACGCACTCGGTTTGCAGCCGCAGACCCTCTTCGCTGCCGCCGATGTAGAAGATGTCGTTGACGAGCGGGTGTTGCAGCCATCGATCGAGGATCTGGCGCGGCGGCCCGCAGACAACGTTCAGCGTGCCGGCAGGCGCGTCCAGATCCTCCAGCAGCGGCACCACCAGATCCCGGAGCACGTACATGCTGCTCAGCGCGATGCTGCGGGGCGCCCGCACCACCACGGCGTTGCCAGCCATCAGCGCCAGCACGGCCAGCGCTGCGCTGGGCGCCGGCGCGTTCTGCGGCGGATTCAAGCACACCACACCGTCGGGCTGGTACCGCACGATCAGCCGACGCGAGCCGTACGCGAACTCGGTGTACATCTGCTGCGCGTACCAGGAGCAGCTCTCCTGGCTGAACACCTGCATCAGACAGGTGAACTCCCATTCGGCCAGCTTGCGGGGGTGCGCCTCGGCCACGAGCATGCCCAGGAACTCCTCACGGTGGCGCACGAGCTTGTGCCGGAACAGTTCGCCGAGGCGCAGCCGCTCGGCCAGCGGTACGCCAGCCCACACCGGTGCGGCGGCCGCCGCGGCCTCGATGGAGGCGTCCACCTGCTCCGCGCTGGCTACCGCGCAGCGGCCGACCACGTAGGGGTGGCCGCCGGCGTCGGAGTGCGGGTCCTGCTCGAGTGCCCGCTTGAGGCGCACGCTAGTGAACACGTCCTCCAGCAGGGAGCGGGCGGTCACCGTGTACACCCAGGCGATTCCCTCCACGTCCCTGCCGGCGATATAGGAATGGTAACTTCGCAATCCGACAGTATTAATCGCCTCGGCGTCCTCCAGATCCACACTGAGGATTTGGACGTTATAGTCGGCAACCACTCGCGCATTCTCCTAGCAGCTAACACGCCCGCTCACCCGAGCGACAGTCTGAATTCTTTCAGTCGCACCTGACCATCGGCTGACATACTTCTGACCGAGACGGCCGGGGCGGATCAGCCGGCGAGCGCCAGGGTTAGTAGTCGGGACAGCTCTTCGGCCGAACAGGTGGAAAGCGAAGCGAATGTGTCCGCCACCTCGACCGGCCCACCGTGAGTGAGGAACTTGGTGCGCATCAGTTCGGCGTGCGCGGCGCGGGTGTGGGGGCCGGCGGCACCGATCGGGATGTCCCGCTGCCTGGTGAACGACCGGCCGTCTGCGAGGTGCACGGTGACTCGGGCCGGGGTGCTCTTGGTCGCGGTCTGGTAGGTCTCAGCAGCCGGGCCGATCTCGCCGGCCAGCGTCGCTAACTCGGCGCCGCCGAACTTCGCCAGCCAGCAGACAGCGCGTTTCCCGGCCTGGCGGACCGCCTCGCCGAAGGGCGCGACGGACTCGAGTAGGCACCTGGTCATCTCCGGGTCGTGCACCAACTGGACCGCTTCGGCCAGCGCCCACCTGCGTGGATCGCTGATCGCGGGCTCAGCGAAGTCGGCGACGGTCAGGTCACCGGTCAGCAGCGTGGTGGCCACCGCATAGGGGGTGGCCAGCAGCAGCGAGCTGATGGGGGTATCCGCACCGTTGAGGTAGTCTTCGGCCTTCCGGCCGACGAAGAGGGTATACAGCGAAACGTCGACCACGATCCGTGTCACGTGACGTTGCGGGGATGCGTTGACCGCGACGAGATCGCGGTGCAGTTCGATGGCGCAGTCCACCGCCGCATCGATACCCGGCCCACCCGGACGGACCTTGAACGACAGCGTGTCGGTATGCCACCGGTGCCCCAGCCCGTCGGTCACCGCCTCGGGCAACGGCACCGAGGCGAACCGAGCGAGGAAACCGTCCGGATGCTCAAGGATGTCCGGCAAGCCCACCATCTCGGCCGCTGCCGCATCGCACGCGTCCATGGCCGTACGCACCGGCGTGAACGCGTGCAACGCCTTGGCATCGCTGCCAAGGAAGCCGTGCATCGACGGCCACATCGGCGTGGTGAACGACAGGCCAAGCGCGTCCACCCACCGCCGGGCTGGCGCAGACTCGCTGCGCAGACGGCCGGCCACAGCGCCGGCCAGGTGCGTGTGCAGGGCGCTCTGTCCTCGGAACGGTCCGAGCGTAGCCGCCGCGGTGATACGGGCGGCGCACTCGTTCGCGGCGATCACCGCGGTGAGCAGCGCGGGGCCGTCCATCCCCAGAGCGTAGGTGTAGGCAGTCGGGACGGACACGGTCGAACCGCCGAGGTGGCCGGCGTAGGCGGTGTCGTCCAGGTTCAGCCAGGAACCCAGGCCGGCCAGCACGCACGCCGACTGGCGTGGATCGGCCTGCAGCGGGGGCCCGAAGGCCCGGACCAGCTTGCGGCCCAACGGATGGATCAGCCCAGCCCGGATGGCGGCGAGTTGCGAGAGCACCTGACTGCCGGCCAGCGCGACCACTCTCGGCGGTACGTCCGCCAACCGTAGGGTGCTGGCCCACTCGGAGAGTTCCCCTGTCAGCGTCGCGTGCGCGGTCCGGGTTCCCATGGTGGTCATCGACGAGAACCGTCCAGGGTGGCCATGCCGCTTCGGCACAGTGCGGGAAGGACCCTCGGCAGCACCTGCAGGGTGAACCGGGTCGCCGTGCCCGTGCGCAGCTCACCGTCGTGCTCGAAGCTCAGCGGCTCGCCGTCGGTCCGTTCGACGGTGACGCGCCGGCCCCGCGCATACACCACACCCGGCTCGCGCAGGTGTGCACCATTGCGTGTCAGATCGGGTACGTCCACGGGATCGATCTCGCTACCGATCACGCACACATCCAGCAAACCGTCGTCGAGCACCGAACGGGGCAACACCTGGTAGCTACCGCCACGATGGCGGCCCCCGCCTACGTTGGCCAGCACGGTCTTGCCTGCGTGAACCACGGCACCGTCGACGAGGACGCGACCGGGATACGGCACGTACTCAGCCGCGGTCCTGGCCAGCGCGATCCGGTAACGTTCCCGGCCCACGATCGGGACGGACCTGACTGTGATCAGAGCGTCGGCGATCAGGCCCGAGCACGCACCGAGCAAGACCAGGGCGTCGAGTTCGACCAGCCGGGCGATGTCGAGCAGGCAACGCCGGGAACCGTTGCCGCTCAACGCGGCGGGCACCGCCTCCGGCCACGGCAAGTCGCCCCACTGCGCGAGGTAGCTGGAGTTGCCGGTACCGGCCGGGATGATCAGCAACGCAGGAAACACGTCCCCGGTGCCCGCCGACAGCAGACCTTGTACCACCTCGCGGACCGTGCCGTCGCCGCCAACCGCGATCACCACGTCGGGTCGGCGGCTGACCGCCTCGGTGGCCGCCTCGGTGGCCGCCTCGGTGGCCGCCAGGGTGGCGTCACCGCGCTCGGTAGTCCAGCGGACCGACAGCCGGTGGACGTGCGGCCGACACAGCTCGACCAGTTCTGCGACTAGATCTGGGCTCACTGTGCCCGCAGCCGGATTCGCTATGACCAGAGCGGCGGAGAACGGCCGACCGTTCACGTCAACCATGACTCAGAACTCCCTCGCGGCCATCGTGTGCGGGTGGGATGCACACCGAACGGGCTAGCTGCGGAGAGGGCAGGATTCGAACCTGCGCAGGCACCAGCCTTCCGGACGCACGCGCCCAGACCCGATAGGCCACTACGGGTACCTCTCCATGACCGACCTCGCCGGGGACCGTTCGTCCTCGTCGCGGTCTGCAGCCAGCATGGAGCGTTGTGTTGACGGCTCGCTGACCGCCACCTGACACGATTCGTCCACCAGCCCATACCGGTCGTTGTGACGGATACGGCATTCTGCCTGGTCGATGTGACGGATGCGAAAAGAACGGACGCATTGGAGGCTGAGGGAGTGTTATTACGCGGTAGCGTTGGACAGAATGAACATCTTAGTAAAGATTGCGGAAACCGCGAGAGGCGGTCAGTCGTCGAATATTCTTCGGAGAGCTTCATGGGGTTCGGCGGGAGCCTCACTATGGCCGGGCGCAGGCCGTCTGGCACCCCGCATCGTCGTCGTGAACTCGCTGGAGGTGCTGGTGCCGACAGCGGGTGACTGCGTGCACATTCTGGTCGCCGACGATCACACCCTGGTGCGCGAGGCGATACGGGACATGCTGATGGCACAGGACGACTTCTGGGTCGTCGGCGAGGCTGCGGACGATCAGGCCGTGGTGGAGCAGGCGGCTCGCCTGCGGCCGCATGTGGTGCTCGTCGACATTGCGATGCTGCGGAATAAGCCACCGGAAATCGTGCGCAAGATCCGGTGCGCGTCGTCTTCTTCGAAGATCGTTATATTGAGTATGCACGACGAACTGCACATCATTCGGGAGATGGTGGACAGCGGGGTCTCCGGGTACCTCCCCAGGAGCGCGGACGGCCACGCGCTTGTCGCTGCGATCCGCACCGCCCACCAGACGGACCTGTCGGCCGGGCGCCACGTCGTGAACTCAGTTCCCGGCGAGGCGCTGACCCGTCACCCAGTGCCGTCGTCAGCGGTGTCGGCGCGGGAACGAGAGGTGCTCATTCTGGTGGCCGCTGGGCTGAGCAATCGGCAGGTCGCCGGCCGGCTGTCCATCACGGAGGCCACGGTGAAGCGGCACCTGCGCAACACCTTCGAGAAGCTTCATGCGGTGTCGCGGATCGACGCCGTGAATAAGGCCACCGCGGCTGGGCTCATCGGGAGCTGGCGCCATGGGTACCTGCCGGTCCCTCGGCACCCGTGGCCGGGCGCCGAGGCCGCGCGCGCCTGACCGCGCACCGAGAGGAACAGGCGCGACATACCCGGCCACCGCCGTATCACGGCGAAGGTATCTACAGCGGGTCGCAGATCCTCTTCCTTCCAAGACCTGGGAGGAACCGTGAGGCGAACTGAGCCTGCTTACATGGTTGCCTGCGAGGTGACCATGCAGTCTGTCGGTGACTGCAAGTGATTCACGGTCGTGAGCGCGAACGGAGAATAATATCCGAGCACATCGCGCGTGCGCGGGCCGGCAGGAGCACAGCACTGGTTGTGCGCGGCGAGGCGGCCGTGGGCAAGACCACGTTGCTCGACGACGCGATGATGAGTGCTACGGACATGGTCCAGCTCTCCTGCTGCGCCATCGAATCTGAGGTCGGGGTCGCGTTCAGCGGATTACACCAGCTGATCTCTCCGGTGCTCGCGCACCTCGACGCGCTGCCCGACCCGCAGGCGGATGCGCTGCGCGGGGCACTGGGACTCTCGTTCGCTTCGACCGATGGGTTGCTGGTCGGCGCTGCCGCGCTGACCCTTCTGGCGGGTGCTGCCGAGCGGCACCCGCTGCTCGTGGTCGTCGACGACGCGCAGTGGCTCGACAACGCCTCAACGGCGGCGCTGCGCTACGCCGCGCGCCGGCTCACCACGCAACGGGTCGCCGTGCTGGTGGGTGTCCGCGATCCGGCCTCGATCGATCTTGGCGACCTACCCGAGCTCAGGCTGGCCGGTCTGGATCGCGACGGCGCGGCGGCGCTGCTGGCGGAGCGGGGTTGGCGGGCGCCGCAGCCAGTGCGCGACGCTGTGCTGCGAACCACCGGCGGGAATCCGCTCGCGCTCATCGAGCTCACTGCGGCGGGCCCGCCGGAACAGCTCAGCGAGGATGTCGCAGCAGGGCTCGCGGTGCCGATGGGTCAGCGCTTGTCGGTGGCCTTCACCCGTGACCTGGATGAGCTGTCAGCCGAGACTCGCATGCTCCTGCTCGTCGCCGCCGCCGATGAGGCGGGGCGAACGGACGTAGTCCTCGGTGCCGGACGCCGGCTTGACCTGCCGCCCGCTGCGCTGGCCTTGGCCGAACGGGCGGGGCTGGTCCGCGTCAATACTGCCACCATCCGCTTCCGGCACCCGCTTATCCGGGTGGCCGTTTACCAGAAGGCGACGTTCGTCGAGCGCGCCGCTGCGCACCGTGCAGTCGCTGGCGTTCTTGCTGAGCGTGGGGAGTCTGACGGGGCGGCCTGGCACCGCGCGGTGGGCGCCGTTGGCCCCGACGAGGAGCTGGCCGCTGCTCTCGAGGGCAGCGCGGAGGCGGCCGAGCGCCGCACGGGCAGTGCCGCCGCAGCGTCCGCACTGCGCGGCGCGGCCCGGCTCAGCCGGTCGTCGCGGGAACGGACCCGCCGGATGGTGGCTGCCGCGCAGGCCGCATGGCGGTCCGGACAGGTTGATCTCGCGCGAGCGCTCACCGACGGCATGGCGGGCGAGCTGCCGGATACTCGCACTGAGGCGCAGCTGGCTGGCGTGCGCGGCCTTATCGAGCTCGGCAGCGGTGACCCGATGGTTGCGCTTGCGCAGCTGGAGCGCGGCGCCGCGCCGGTAGCCGACACCATGCCGGCCGAGGCCGCGTCGCTGCTGATACTGGCGTGCGATTCTGCTTACCGTGCCGGGGACCAAGTGGGCGCGGTCCGGGTCGCGACCGCTATCTCCCATCTGGAGGGTGGCGAGTCAGTCCGTCTGCTCGGGCAGTGGCTTGCTGCCGCGCTGCAGGGGCGGCTGCCTGTCCAGGGCACAGAACCGTGGCGGCTGGTCGAGGTGATGTCGGCTGAATTCGGGCGCCGGGGAGGTCTGTCGTCCATCTGGACAATGGCGGTAAGCGCGCTCGGGCCGCATCAGCGGCTGGCCCGCGAATTCGGGGTATGGACGTGCGCGGGGCAGCGGAAAGCCGGAATGTTCGGGACCCTGGGCATGAGCCTGACCTGGCTGGTCGAGATGGAGTTCCAGCTGGGCATGTGGCCAGACGGCGCAGGGCACGCTCACGAGGCGCTGCGGATCGCCCGCGACACCGGCCAGCGTTCGCGTGCCGCTGACTCGCTCGCGCAGCTTGCCCGCTTCGCTGCGGTGCAGGGCGAGCACCCGCAGTGCCGGGAGCTGGCCGCGGCGGCGGTGGCCGAGGCTCTCCCGCTGGGTAACCGCGCTGCGGCGGCCAACGCCGCCTGGGCACTGGCGCTCGCTGCCCTCGCCGCAGGCGACGCGAGCGACGCGGGCGAGCGCCTCGCGGCGGTGACCACGCCGGGCACCCCGTACTCCCATTACCGGGTCGCCCGGCTCGCCGCGCCCGATCTCGTCGAGGCCGCGATCCGCTCGGACCGGTCCGACCTCGCCCGGCGGGTCACTCACTCGCTGCGCCGCTGGTCGCAGCGGGCCACCCTGCCGTGGGCGCATGCACATCTGCACCTCTGCGATGCGCTGCTCGTCGACGGGGACGCCGCCGACGAGCACTTCCGCGCCGCGCTGGCGGTTGGCGACGGCGCGCACCGGCCGTTCGACCGGGCCCGGACCGCCCTGCTGTGGGGTGAGTGGCTCCGCCGGAGGAGGCGGCGGGCGGACGCCCGAGCGCAGCTGCGGTTGGCAGCAGAGCTGTTTGATGGCCTCGGTGCCCAGCGCTGGGCGGTGAACGCGCGTGCCCAGCTCCGGGCGGTGGGTGGCGTGGTTCGCCCCCCTGGGCAGGCCCGCGCAACGGCTCTGCTGACCGCGCAGGAGCTACAGGTCGCTCGGCTCGCGGCGGGCGGGCTGTCCAACAAGGAGATCGGTGCGCAGCTGTGCCTCAGCCCGCGCACCGTCGGTTACCACCTCTACAAGCTGTTTCCGAAGCTGGGTATCTCCGCGCGGTCCCAGCTCCGGGACATGGACCTGGACGAGTCGCCCACCGAGTCGGCCAGGGGCTGAGAGCCCGCGGGGCGCTGACACGCTCGTAGACCAGGCACCGGCCACCGCTGGCGAGTTACTCCCCGAGGCGCCATCGGTCGTCGTGGTGAGCGACGATGTGCGGGACGGCGATGGCGTCAGTGCCCGTTGCCGTTCAGCCCGTTCCCCGGTGGGATCCGGTCCGTGAGCACCGCCTGAGGTCGGCGTGCAGGGCCCGGGCGGAGGTGTAGGCGGCCAGGTAACCGTCCCGGCAGCCGCGCAGCAAACCGGTGGCTCCTGGCGGTCGATGTGCCCGGGTGGTATCGGTGTCCGTACGAAGCAGCCGGGTGCGGTCGTAATGGTGCGCGGGGGCGCTGAGCAGGTCGGTGAGCGTCAGCAGCGCACCGCTGACCTGAGTGAGCAGCCCACCGAGCGCGATCAGCTCCTCGTGACCCAGCACCCTCTTCGGTAGCGCCCGGTTGACTTGATGGAAGGCCTCAACGACCCGGTCGAGCTGGTCGACTGGATCGCTGCTGATGACCGACGACGACACCGACACGGTGGCGCGCCGGCGACGGCTGGATATCCCGTTGGTCATGACGTGAACAACCGCGGACATGGCGACTCCGGAGACACGGTACGTGCCTCCACGAGTAGCGCGGACAATGCCGGGTGCATTAGTAGCACAATTCCTCCGACCCGGACCGCTCCACCCACCGACCCCAGATCTGTTGGCCCTCCCACTCGCACCTTGCGACTGATCTCAGGGCCTCAACTGCGGACGTCGTCACCATACCGTGATGTACCGGCGGAGGAAAGTATGTCAACGCTGCGCACCGGTCCGATCACACAGTCAGTAGCCATCGAGTCGACGTTGATGAGATCCTCGAAGGAGGAGGATGGGGTGAGCATATCCCGCGGATGGGGACTCACTAACAATCCTCTCCCGCCTGTGCGGTTACGCCACCTGGCCGCTACAAAGCGGGAACCGGGTGCCCGCTACGCACCGTGCACTAGCACTCACAGTGGCTCGTCAGGAAACCAGCCACTGTTGCCGGGGCGCGCAGTGGTTGTCGACCTCGTCGAAATCCCCAGTATTTCCGATCCGAATGAAGATGTGCGTCGGTCAGGCGATCGGGAAGATGTCTGGACTCCGGGAGGCCCACTGGCGCGGGCCTGCGATGCGATTCCGACCAGTCAGTCAGTGGTCAGAGCACGCCCTGTTGGGCGCTGCGGGATCCACGCAGGGCGGCACTGCGCTGCGCGTGAATCATCGCGAAGCCGAGCAGGCCGAGCAGGCCGCCGGTGACGCAGGCTCCTAGCCACACCGGCGGACCGTTGGCGACGAGCAGCACCACCGCAGCGGTGAACCAGGCCAGGGTGCCGACGCCGACCACTGGTCGTGGATCGGCGAGGCGGCGGGGCAGTGGAGGTACCGGGGGCGGCGCAACAGGTGGCACAACGTCCACGCTAGCGTGGAAAGTCGTGAGCTAAGCTAACGATATGGCCGCGACGGGACAGACCCCGGTAACCGACCAGCCAGCGCTGGCCACCCGACTCCGGCTCGCGGTGGTCCGGCTCAACCGGCGGCTGCGGGCCCAACGAAACACCGAGGCGGTGGTCAGTCTCACCCAACTCTCGGCGTTGTCCTCGCTGCACCGGCACGGCCCGATGTGCCCCGGCGAGCTGGCCGCCCGTGAGCGGGTGCAGCCGCCGTCGATGACCCGGGTCATCGCCGCGCTGGCGGCGCTCGGCTTCGTCGATCGCAATCCCCACCCCACCGACGGCCGGCAGGCCGTAGTAACGCTGACCGAGGCCGGTCGCGCCTACGTCGAGGCAGAGGTCTGCGCCCGGGAGCGCTGGCTGGACCGGCGGTTGTCGGAGCTCTCGGCCGACGAGCGTGGGGTGCTGTGCCGGGCCGCGGAGATCATCGACCGGATGGCGGGTACCTGAGGGGTGCCCACCGACCACCGTGCGCGCACCAGCACGTTCGTGTCGTTGCGGGAGCGAAACTACCGGCTTTTCGCCATCGGCCAGATCGTCTCCCTGATCGGCACCTGGGGTCAGCGGCTGGCGCAGGATTGGCTGGTCCTCGAATTGTCCGGCGGCGATCCGGTGGCGCTGGGTATCGCGGCCGCGCTGCAGTTCGGCCCCACGCTGGTGCTGTCGCTCTGGGCCGGGGTGCTTGCCGACCGCTACGACAAGCGCAGGCTGCTGCTCACCATGCAGGTTGCGATGGGATTGTGCGCGCTGGTACTGGGCCTGCTCGACGTCGGCCGGGTCGTGCAACTGTGGCAGGTCTACCTGCTGTGCCTGCTGCTGGGCTGTTTCGCCGCGATAGACGGCGCGGTCCGGCAATCCTTCGCCGTGGAGATGGTCGGACCCGACCACGTCACCAACGCCGTCGCGCTGAACTCGATGACCTTCAACCTCGCCCGGGTCGTCGGGCCGGCGGTGGCTGGTCTGGCCATCGTGGCCGCCGGTACCGGATGGGTGTTCCTCGGCAACGCGGCGAGCTATGCCAGCGTGGTCGCCGGGCTGGCGCTGATGAATCCCGCCCGGCTACACCGGTCCGCACCGGTCCCGCGCCGCTCCGGACAGCTGAGGGAGGGACTGCGCTACGTGCGTGGCCGCCGGGACCTCATCATGCTGCTCACGCTGGTGTTCTTCGTGGCCACCTTCGGCCTGAACTTCTCTCTCACGCTGGCCGTGATGGCGCGCAACGTCTTCGGTCGGGGCGCCGATGCCTACGGGCTGCTGTCGGCCCTGCTGGCAGTGGGCACCCTGGCCGGTGCCACTCTTGCGGCCCGGCGCAGCGGGCGGGGCCGCCCACGGCTTCGCCTGGTACTCGGTGCTGCGTTGGCCTTCGGGCTACTGGAGGTCGGGACCGGGTTGATGCCGACCTTCACCACTTTCGGGATGATGTTGGTGCCCTGCGGCGCAGCTGCCCTCACCTTCACCACGGCGGTCAACTCCACTGTGCAGCTATCGGTCGACCCATGGATGCGGGGCCGGGTGATGGGTCTCTACATGTTGCTGCTTCTGGGCGGCAAGCCGATCGGCGGGCCGCTGGTGGGCTGGATCGCTGCAGAGATCAACGGTCGCGCCCCGATCGTGGTCGGCGGGCTGGTGACGGTGCTCGCCACCCTGGCCTGTGTTGCGGTGCTGTCCCGCCGAGCGGGATCGTCGACCCAGCAGCGCGCAGCGGATTCGTGTGCGTTGTCAGGGGTTGACGGCGAGCCAAGGTTAGCCTAACTTAAGCGCTGCCGGCTTCGTGGTGGGAGTCCTGGCAAGTCAGTTGGGAACACGTCGGGCCCGACCTGGAGAGTCTCCGGTCGGGCTCGACGTTCGTCCACAGCTCAGAAGTCGGTGCCGAACTGCGGCGACCGATCCGCGGTGAACGCAGCGTCCAGCCGGCTCACCACCGCCGGATCGGTGACCTGGACAAGCCCGGCTCGGACGAGTGTCGCCGCCCGATGCCCGCCGAGATACAGCGTGCCGAGCGCGGCGATCTCGGCGTGCACGTCAGGCATCCGGTCGGTGCGATCGCAGCAGGCCCCGTCCGGCCCACCACGCAGCCGGAACCGCCCGCCGCGCTCCAGAAAAGCGTCGTGCACCTCGATCGTGACATTCACCTCGGTGCGGTAGCGCCGGGCTGACAGCGCAGCCGGCACGTCCAGCAGCCTCACCCACACCCCATCGGCGAGGTCGAGGGTACGCACCTGCCGGGGGTCAGCGAGCAGGAAGGGCAGCGGATCGTCCAGCGGGCAGGCCTCGGTGGTGACGGTGTGCGTCAAATCCAACCCGAGCAGCACTCGCCACAGCGCGGCATGTGCCTGCTCGGTGGCGGCCACCAGATCCACCACCCGGCAGCGTTTGTCGTCGTGGTTGATCCGGTAGCTGGCCCAGCCGTCGGGGTGCACGAGGTGGAACAGCGCCGAGCTTGCTCGGCGCCAGTGCCCCCGATCGAGGAACACGTGATCCCACCAAGCTGGGCTGCGCGACAACGCACCCGGGGTGATCGAGGCCCACCGGTGGTGCACGTCTGGGGCGTGTTTGCGGGCCTCGTCCGCCCCGACCTGCCGCACCCCACCGGGATCGGGCGCCCCAGGACGGAAAGCGGTCAGCCGTCGGTCGATCTCCACCACCCGCCGGGTGGTTGCGGGTCCGTAGCCGAAACGGCCGTAGATGCCACCCTCGCTGGCGGTGAGAATCGACACCGCCGCGCCGTCCTTGCTGAACCTGCGGTGCTGGGCTGCCAACATCGTGCGAAGCACCCCGCGGCGCCGGTGTGTGGTGGCCACCGAGACCCAGGTGACGCCGGGGACGGCGAGTGCGCCACCGCCGGGCAGCGTCATGGTGAACGGGAAGTCGCCGGTGACGCCCACGATCTGCCCATTGTCGGCATCGCAGGTCAGCAGGAAGCGGTCCGGCTCGAACAACGGCCGGAAGTCAACGATCTCCTGCTCGCTGTAGTGCGCGCCGAAGGCCCGGCCGTCGACCAGCGCGATGGCTGGTAGGTCGTCATGGGTCGCTTGGCGCAGCACCGTCTTCACGAGTGAGCAGTGTGGGCACCTGCTGCCCTGCGCGGCAACCCGGATTCGGGTATCTCGCATCAATGCTTCGACCCTGGCAAGCAGGTCTCAGGATCAATGCTTCGACCCTGGCAAGCAGGTCTCAGGCTGCCGGCCAGGCGTGCACCGGTTGGTTGGAATGCATGTGCTCGATGTAGCGGCGCAGCATGCCGGCCAGCGCGGCCGACCGGTCGGCGCCCTGGGCGGTCAGTGTCTGGACGGTCGCACGCTGCCAGCTGGCGCCGGTGCAACGCGCCACGCAGCGTTGCTCGATCACCGCGAGGTAGCGCTCCCGGGCGGCGTCGGACATTCCGCAGCTGCGCAGCCCGTCGTGGGCCAGCGGTAACAGCTTGCGCAGCACCAGCTCGTCGGGCCGGACCCACCCGTTGCCCGGCCAGTACAACTGGGCGTCCATGCCGAGCCTGGCCCCTGCGTACAGGTTGTCCTGCGCGGCCTGGAAGGACATCTGGCTCCACACCGGCCGGTCGAGCTCGGTGAGCCCGCGCATCGCGCCGAAGAAGAACGCGGCATTGGCCAGCACGTCGATGACCGTCGGTCCGGCCGGCAGCACCCGGTTCTCGATACGCAGGTGCGGCACCCCGCCTGTGACGTCATAAACCGGACGGTTCCATCGCCAGATCGTGCCGTTGTGCAGCCGCAGCTCCGACAGCGACGGCGCACCACCCCCGGCGAGCACCGCCAGCGGGTCCTCGTCCTCGGTCTGTGGCAGCAACGGCGAGAAGTACCGCGCATTCTCCTCGAACAGGTCGAAGATCGAGTTGATCCAGCACTCGCCGAACCACACCCGCGGGCGCACCCCCTGGTTTCGCAGCTCCGGCGACCGGGTGTCGGTGGACTGCTCGAACAACGGGATCCGGGTCTCGTGCCACAGCGCCCGGCCCAGCAGGAACGGTGAGTTCGCGGCCAGCGCCACCTGCACTCCGGCTAGGGCCTGCGCGGCGTTCCAGTGAGCCGCGAAGTCGTCCGGAGCGACCTGCAGGTGCAGCTGCACTGAGGTGCCCCCGGATTCCGGGACAATCGAGTCCGCAGCGCACAGCAGCCGTTCCGGGAGGCGCCCCTCCAGCGCCACCCCCTCCATGTCGAGCTCGAACTCCTCGCGCCGGGCAGCCAGGATCTGCTTGTTGAGCAGGTCGTAGCGCCGCTTGGGGGACATCCATCGGCGGTCGAAGTGGTCCGCTCGCAGGGTCGGCAGGATGCCGATCATGACCAGACCCACACCTGCGGCGCTGGCCGCATCGTTGGCCGTGTTCAGCGCGGCTCGCAGCTCACGCTCGAGACCCAGCGCCTCGTCGGCGGCCAGCGGCCGGGGCCGGACGTTGATCTCGATGTTGTGCTGGCCGAGCTCGGTCTGGAAGGCCGGATCGTCGATCTTCTCCAGCACCGCTTGGTTGGCCATCGCGGGATCGACGTTGTCGTCGATGAGGTTCAGTTCGAGCTCCAGCCCCATCTGCTCAGGGCCGGCGGAGAAGCTATCCCCGGCGAGCATCCGGGCCAGCGCGTCCAGACAGCGCTGGATCTTCTCCCGGTAGCGCTGCAGGTCGTGCTGGGTGTAGATCGAATCGATCACGCCCTCACCCATCCTCCCGCCACCCGGCGCACCCTCACCGTGACACAGCGCCGCAGGCTGTGACCAGCCGCCGAACTGGTTAGTTGGCATCATGCGCACTTGGCGAAACTGACACTGTGCAAGGCTGACGCTGTGGGCGAGATCGTCGAGGTGCACGACGTGGACGATCCACGCCTGGTCGATTTCCGCGACCTTACCGTTGCCGACCGTCGCCCGGACCGTCCCGGTGGGCGAAGCCTGGTGATCGCTGAGGGTCTCGTCGTGGTCCGCAGGCTGCTGGACTCGCCGTACCCGCCGCGTGCTGTGTTCGGCGTGCCGGAGAAGGTCTGCCAGCTCCCCACTGACGTCGTCGCGCCCTGCTACGCCGGCTCGCCCGAGCTGATGGCGCAGGTGGTCGGCTTCCACCTCAATCGAGGGGTGCTCGCAACTGCGGACCGGGCGCCGGTACCGCTGGTGCCGGAGCTGATCGCGCGGTCACACCATCTCGCGGTACTCGAGGGCGTCAACGACCATGAGAATCTGGGCGGGCTGTTCCGCAACGCGGCGGCCCTCGGGGTGGACGCGATACTGCTCGGCCCGCACTGCGCCGACCCGCTCTACCGGCGCAGCGTCCGGGTGTCCATGGGGCATGTGCTGCGAGTGCCGTTCGCTCGGCTTCGCTGCTGGACCGGCGATCTCGGCGCGCTGCGGGCCGCCGGCTTCCGGGTCGTGGCGCTGACCCCGGCGGTGGACGCGATGCCGCTGCCTGAGGCGGGTCTGGGCACAGGCCGGGTGGCCTGGTTGCTGGGTGCCGAGGGCCCGGGGCTGTCGGCCGACGCCCTGGCCGCGGCGGACCTGGCGGTGCGGATCCCGATGGCGCCCGGGGTGGACTCGCTCAACGTCGCCACCGCCGCTGCGATCGCCTTCGCGACCGTGCGCGGTGCCGGTCATGCCCAGAATGCTCTACCGTGACCCGCGGCCGCGCATGGCTTGAGCTGCATGCTCGCACCGGGCTGCAGCCCGGGGAGTCCACGCCGTGGGCGACCGGCCTCACCGTCAGCGCGATGCTCGCGGTGATCGTCGGGATTGCGCTGCTCAGCCTCTCCCAAGGGCTGGCCAGGGTCGGTTTCTGGCCCGTTGTGCTGGCGAATCTGCTGGTCGCTGCGGGCCTGACCCCGTCAATGTGGCTGGCCCGGGCAACCCCGATCTGGCGCTGGGTAGCCTACGGCGCCGCCGCTGGCATCGCGCTCACCTGGATCCTGCTCCTCCTCTCCCTCCTCGCGCCCCCCTGATCGCCTTCGGCTGAGCGCGTTCTGGATGCAGACTGACGTAAAACAGTGCCAGAAAACTGCAGTCTGCATCCAGAACGTGGTTGGGGGATGTGGATAGGGGATAGGTTGTGGATAAGCTGTGGATGGGGATTTGGCGAATTGGTGGTAATGCGGCAGCGTCGCGGTGCATGGGGAGAAGCATTCGTGCAATCGATCTGGGTGGCCCGTTCCGAGGGTCGGAGGCGGTTGGGGCGGGCGTGCTGACCGCGCCGCAGTTGCGCGGTCCTGCGGTCCGCCGCCTGTTTCAGGACGTCTACGTGCCCGCCGCGATCCCGGACACCCACGAGCTGCGCTGCGAGGCAGCCGCGCTCGTCCTGCATCCGGAAGCGGTGATCACCGGCCGATCGGCGGCGACGCTGCGTGGCGTCCCACTCGCGCGCACCAAGGATCCGATTGAGTTGGTGGTCCCGGAGGCCGTCCGTGTCTTCCGGCGCACCGGACTGGACATCCGTCGCACGGAACGAACCGACGACGAGTCGCGGCCCTGGGGGCGCATCGGACTCGCGACACCGCTGCGGATGGGTTTGGATCTGCTGCTGGATCGCGCCCTGCCCGATGCCGTCGCGGATCTCGACGCGGTATTACGCGCTGGGCTCGTGGACCGCGCAGAGTTGCGCCGGATGCTGTCTCAGCGCCGCGACCGAGGCATCGTCCGGGCCCGTCGTGCCGAGGAACTTGCAGATCCGCGGGCGGAGTCGCCACCGGAGTCCCGGATGCGAGTGTGGCTTGTACTCGACGGCCTGCGCCCCGAGCCGCAATATTGGATCGAAGACTCCCGCGGCCGGCTTGTTCGCGCTGACCTCGCCTTTCCCGAGCAGCAGGTGGCGGTCGAGTACGACGGATCGTGGCGTAACGGAGAATTGTGGGCGCTCAACCACGACCGTGATCGGCTCAATCGGGTCCAGGCGGCCGGCTGGGAAGTCGTATTCGTCACCGCCCCCCTCCTAGCCACCCCCGCCGAATGGTCGCCACCGTCCGCGCCGCCCTGGCCCGCCGTTGACCATCCGCGTTCTGGATGCAGACTGCACCAAAAGGTGCCCAAATCACCGCAGTCTGCATCCAGAACGCGGGGAGGTTAGGCGAGTGAGGTGTGCCAGGCGGAGTGGAGGGTGGCGAAGGGGCCTGCCTCGGTGATCAGCTGGTGCGGGGCGCCGTCCTCGATCACCTTGCCGTTGGAGAGCACCAGGACGCGGTCGGCGACCAGAACGGTGGACAGGCGGTGCGCGATGATCAGCGCGGTGCGCCCGGCGAGCACGGTGGCCAGCGCGGCCTGCACGGCCCGCTCGGAGGGGATGTCCAGCGACGAGGTGGCCTCGTCGAGCACCAGCACCGCGGGATCGGCAAGCAGCGCCCGGGCGAACGACACCAGCTGGCGCTGCCCGGCGGATAGCCGTGCGCCGCGTTTGCGTACGTCGGTGTCATACCCGTCGGGCAGCGCGGTGATGAACTCGTCGGCACCCACTGCCCGGGCCGCCGCCACTACATCCGATCGGCACGCCCACGGCGACCCCAGCGCGATGTTGTCCGCCACTGACCCGGAGAACAGGAACGACTCCTGGGTCACCATCACCACCGCGCGGCGCAGGTCGGCGTCGGTCACCGAACGCAGATCCACCCCGTCCAGCCGCACGGAGCCGTCAACCGGGTCGTAGAACCGCGCCACCAGCTTGGCCAGCGTTGACTTGCCTGCCCCGGTCGCGCCGACCAGGGCGACGGTCTGGCCGGCTGGCACCACCAGGTCGAGCTGCGCTAGCACTTCCGGCCCACCGTAGGAGAAGCGCACCTGGTCGAAGATCACCTCGCCGCGAACCGGGACGGGTAGCGCCACCGGCTGGGCGGGGTCGCCGACGGTGGGGCGCTCGTCGAGCACCCCGGAGATCTTCTCCAGCGCCGCGGCCGCTGAGGAGTAGGAGTTGGCGAACTGCGCCAGCTCGTCGAGCGGGTCGTAGAACCGGCCCAGGTAGAGCACGAATGCTGTGAGCACCCCCAGCGCCAGGGTGCCGTCGAGCACCCGCAGGCCGCCGAGCAGCAGGATCGCCGCCACCGACACGTTACCGACTAGCTGGACGGTCGAGGTGAACCGGGCGATCAGCGAGAACGCCTCGGTGTCTGCGTCGGCGAAGCGGCCGTTGAGCTCGTCCATGATCGCGGAGTTGCGCCGCTCGCGGCGGTACGCCTGCACAGCACGGATCCCGTTGATGGTCTCGACGAACTGCACGATCACCCGCGCCACCCAGGTGCGGGTGCGGCGGTAGGCGTGCTGCGAGCGCCGCTGGTACCAGCGGGTGAGCAGGGCCAGCGGGACGAAGCCGGCCAGCGCCACCAGGCCCAGCGGTGGGTCCAGCACCAGCAGCACCGTGCCGATGCCGACGATCGACAGCAGCGAGATGAAGAACCCGTCCAGGCCATGGTCCAGCAGGTCCTGCAGGGAGTCCAGGTCACTGGTCAGCCGGGAGATCACCCGGCCCGACGTGTAGCGCTCGTGGAAGGCCAGCGACAGCCGCTGGACCTGCGCGAATACCCGCTCGCGCAGGTCGACCAGCACATCTTGGCCGATCCGCCCGGATAGCCGCAGGAAGGCCCGGACGGTCAGTGCGTCGGTTATCCCGGCCACCGCGTAACCGGCTACGCACCAGGCCAGCGGCCCGGGCCAGCCGTCCAGCGCTGCCGGGATGCCACGGTCGATCGCCGCGGCGATCAGCAGCGGGCCGGCCAGCAGCGCGACTTGGTCGATGACGAGCAACCCGAGCGCGGCGCTCGCTGCGCGCAGGTGCGGGCGCAGCAGCGAACCGAGCAACCGGCGGGACCGGGCGGCCAGCCGGACCCCGGTGGCGGTGTCGATCTCGTCGTGGTCCTCGGCGGCGACGCCCTGCCAGGTCTGCGTCATCGGGCCACCGCCGCAGCGTCCAGGGTGGACAGCAGCCGCCGGTACTCCGGCACCGTGGCGATCAGTTCCGCGTGGGTGCCCACCGCAGCGATCCGGCCATCGGCGAGCAGTCCTACCCGGTCGGCGAGCTGCACCGTGGATGGCCGGTGGGCCACCACCAGCGCCGTCACCGAGCGCAGTACCCGGCGCAGGGCCGCCTCGACCTCGGCCTCGGTGTGCACGTCCAGCGCGGACAGCGGGTCATCGAGCACCAGCACCGCTGGTTTGCCGAGGATCGCGCGGGCCAGCGCCAGCCGTTGCCGTTGACCACCGGACAGCGTCAGGCCTTGTTCCCCGATCCGGGTGTCCAGGCCCCAGGGCAGCGCATCGACGAACCCCTCGGCATGCGCCACCCGCAGTGCGCGGCGCACGTCGTCGTCGGTGGCCGGAGGTGCGCCCAATGACGAACGCCCCAGTGCCACGTTCTCCCGCACCGATGCCGAGAACAGCACTGGGTCCTCGAAGGCGGTCGCCACGATCGTGCGCAGGTCGGACAGCGCGAGGTCCCGCACGTCGACCCCATCGACCAGGATCCGGCCGGCGGTGACGTCAGCCAGTCGCGCCACCAGCGCGGTCAGAGTGGTCTTGCCGCTGCCGGTGGCACCCACCAGCGCCACCGTCTCGCCCGGCCGGACCTCGAGGTCCACCCCGCGTAGCACCTCGGTGCCAGCGCCCGGGTAGCGGAAGTGCACTCCCTCCAGCCGTAGCGCACCACGCACCGGACGAGCCGGCGCCCGGGGCTGTGGTGGATCGGTCACCGCGGCGACGGCGTCGCGGACCTCCCAGTACCGGGTGGCCGCCGCGGTGGCGCTGCTGGTCTCGGCCAGCAACCAGCCCAGCGAATCCAGTGGCCAGCGCAGGTAGCCGAGGATGGTGATCGCCGCGACGACGGTGCCCAGCGACAGCGTTCCGGCCGCTACCGCAAACCCGCCGACACCGAGCATCGCGGCAAGGGTGAGCTCCGGCAGCACGATGATCAACGCCCAGAGCGTGGCGAGCATCCGCGCCTTGGTCAGCTCGGTGCACCGCAGCTCGCGGGCTTAGGCCAGGAAGGTCCGGGTGGCCCGGGGACCGTGGCCGAAGGACTTCAGCACCCGGATGCCCAGCGTGGACTCCTCCACGATGGTGGCCAGGTCCCCCACCTGGTCCTGCGCCCGCCGCGCGGCGCGCTGGTAGCGCCGCTCGTAGCGCCGGCACAGCACCACCAGCGGTACCGCCATGATGACGGCGAGCACCCCGAGCGTCGGGGCGATCACCAGCAGGACGGCCAGCCCGACCAGCACGGTCAGCACGTTGATCACCAGGTAGGGACCGGAGAATGCGACGAACCGCCGGATGGTGGTCAGGTCGCTGATCGCGCGGGACAACAGCTGCCCGGACGGCCAGCGGTCGTGGAAGGCCACCGGCAGGCTCTGCAGGTGGTGGTAGAGATCGGCCCGCATCCGTTTCTCGATGTCGGTGGTCGGTCGGGCCACGAGTTGCCGGCGTAGATAGACCAGCCCGGCCTCGGCCAGCCCGAGCGCGAGCACCCCGACGGACAGCAGCGCCAGCGCCCGGCGGTCCCCGGTGGCGATCGGGCCGTCGACGAGGCGCTGGATCAGCAGCGGGATCGCCAGCCCGGCCAGCATCGAACCAAGCGCTGCGGCAGCCGAACCCAGCAGCCGACCGCGCACGGCCCAGACGTAGGGCCGTAGCCGGCGCAGCACAGCCAGGGAGGGTTGTTGTGGGGGATTCATCGCGCCCCGAAGCTAACCGCACCCCCACCACCGAAGCACCCGATTTTCACCCCTCACCAAGCGCATTCAGCGGGCTCAGCGGGGCTATTGACGGCCGGATAACCCCGCTGAGCCTGCTGAATGCGGAGAAGGGGTCAGGTGCGGGGGGAGCGGACGCCTAGCAGGACGTCTTCCCAGGAGGGGACGGTTTTGCGGGTGCGTTTGGGCGCCACGGGCTGCGGTGCCTCGGAGGGCTCGGCGGGGTGGTAGGGCGGGCCGTCGTCGGGTACCGCCCGGGCGCTGGGCCGCTGCGCTACCACCGGCTCCTCGGGCCGCGCCATTGACGGCACCGTACGTAGCTGCGCGGCTGGTTGTGGATCGATCAGGCCGGTGGCGTGGTCATCGCTCGCGGTCACGGTGCCACCGTGCGCGCCAGGATGGAACGTCCAGTGCGCCCGGTTTTCCGACCGACCGGCTCGCCAGCGCAGCTGCACGACCCACTTGCCGTTATCCCCGCGCCAGGAGTCCCAGGTCACCGCGTCGAGGTCCTGGCCGCGTCGGCGGAAGGTCTCGGAGACGACCTCTCCCAGGGTGCGCACATCAGGCCCGTCGGAGCGAATCGGGTGTGCCTGCTGGGCCAGCCCCGCGATGCGAGACCGCTCCAACAGCACCGGATAGGCGAACCGCTCGATCCGCTGGCTGGAGACGCCGGCGGCGGTGGCTACCTGTTCGACGGACGCTCCGGCTCTGATCCGGGACTGGATCTCACGGGGTCGCATCTGGTTCTCCAGCTCGATCTCGATCTGACCGAGGCGAGGGAGATCACCCCGTACCGCTGCGTGCAGGCTGTCGTCGACGGGGAGGGTGAACTGCTCGCGTTGCTCTCCGGACCGCTGCTCCACGGCCTCCAGGATGACCGTGCGGCCGTCGATCCCCAGACCGACCACCCGCAGCGCGCGCATCCGAGGACCTCCGCATCTCCTACCCGCCCACCGTAGGCCGGTGGACGGCTGCGCCAGGGGAGGCGCGCCGCCGCCGATCAGGCCGCCGACCCTGAAGCCTCACCCCAACTGCTCGACCACCCAGTCGATGCACGCGGTCAGCGCGGAGACGTCGTCCGGTTCGACGGCCGGGAACATCCCGATCCGCAGCTGGTTGCGGCCGAGCTTACGGTAGGGCTCGGTGTCCACGATGCCGTTGGCGCGCAACACGGCGGCGACAGTAGCGGCATTGACGCCGTCAGCGAAGTCCACCGTGCCGACGACCAGCGAGCGTTTGGCCGGGTCAGTAACGAAGGGCGTTGCGTACGGCGCGGACTCGGCCCAGGAATACAGCCGCGAGGAGGAGTCCGTGGTGCGCGCGACGCACCAGCCCAGCCCGCCACCGGTCAGCATCCACTCGAGCTGGTCGACCAGCAGCAACAGCGTGGCGACCGCCGGAGTGTTGTAGGTCTGATCCTTGCGGCTGTTGCCCAGCGCGGTGGTCAGCGAGAGGAATTCTGGCACCCACCGGCCGGATGAGCCGATCTCCTCGATCCGGGCCACCGCTGCCGGGCTGAGCAGCGCGATCCACAGCCCACCGTCGGAGGCGAAGCATTTCTGCGGCGCGAAGTAATAGACGTCGACGTCGGCAGCGCGGACCGGGAGGCCGCCGGCGCCGCTGGTCGCGTCGATCGCCACCAGCGCACCCTGCGACCCGGCAGGCCGGCTCACCGGCACCATCACCCCGGTGGACGTCTCGTTGTGCGCCCAGCTGATCAGGTCACAGGACGGGTCGGCGACGGGCTGCGGGGCGTCTCCGGGCGGGGTGGAGACCACCACCGGGTCGGCCAGGAACGGGGCGGCTGTGGTGACGGCGGCGAACTTCGCCGAGAACTCACCATAGGTCAGGTGCAGCGAACGCTCCCGGACCAGACCCAGGGCTGCGGCATCCCAGAACGCCGTGGTGCCGCCGTTGCCGAGCACGACCTGGTAGTCGTCGGGTAGCGAGAACAGCTCGCGCATCCCCGCGCGGATTCGAGTGACCAGCGACTTCACCGGCGCGTGCCGGTGCGAGGTCCCCATCACCGAGGCACCGGCCGTGGCCAGCACGGCGAGCTGCTCGGGTCGGACCTTCGACGGCCCGCACCCGAAGCGCCCGTCGACGGGTAACAGCTGGGCGGGGATGGTCAGCTCGACGGTCTGCGTCATGCGGGAGATCTCCACAGTGGGGTGCCGGAAGCCGCCAGTTTCGCAGGTCCGCTGGCTACGTTGACCACGAGGTTCCGGTGATGCGCTCGTACACCTCGATGTACCGTCGCCGCGTTTCTGCCACGATCGCCGGGGGAATGGCCGGCCCGGGTGGTTCGGTGTCCCATCCCGTGCTGACCGACCAGTCGCGGACGAACTGCTTGTCCAGACAGTGCTGCGGTTGTCCAGGTCGCCAGGTCGAGGCCGGCCAGAAACGAGATGAATCCGATGTGACCGCTTCGTCTCCCAGCGTCAATCGCCCGCCGGCGTCCCAGCCGAACTCGAACTTCGTATCCGCGACGATGACGCCGTTGTCCAAAGCATGCTCTGCGGCTGTTGCGTAGAGTTCGAGGGTCAAGCTGCGGAGGCGTTCCGCGGTATCCTGTCCGGTTTCGCCTGCCACGTCGTCAAAGGTGATGAACTCGTCGTGCCCGGTGTCGGAGTATTTGGTGGTCGGGGTGAAGATCGGCTCGGGTAGCCGGCTTCCCGAGACCAGCCCGGGCGGCAATGGCACACCTGACACGGTGCCGAACTTCTGGTACTCGCGCAGGCCCAGGCCGGCGAGATAGCCGCGAGCGATGCACTCCACCGGGATCATCTGCAGCGGCGTCACGCGGATTGCCCTTTTCTCGAACTCCGGCGGCACATCGGTGGCGGAGATCAGATGGGTGGGCACCACATCGCCGAGTCTGTGAAACCACCACACCGATAGTTGCGTCAGCAGCGCACCCTTATCGGGAATGGACGTCGGAAGGACCACGTCATACACCGAGACCCGGTCCGAGGCGACGAGCAGGAGATCATCGTCGACCAAATACAGATCCCGCACCTTCCCGGCGTGGACGTGTTCCACGTTCTCTCCCCTGAGCGCGTTCTGGATGCAGACTGCGGTAAATCGGGCATGAATGACAGCAGTCTGCATCCAGAACGCGGAGACGTCCACCGGCCAGGTAGGTTGAGCGCGGTGGACGTCTGGGAGACATTCGGTGAGCTGGTGGGGGAGCTTGATTACTCGATGTTCATCGTCACCGTCCGCGCAGGCGACGAGCGGGCTGGTTGCCTGGTCGGCTTCGGCTGCCAGACCAGCATCGACCCGCCGCGCTTCCTGATCTGCCTGTCGCGCAAGAACCACACCTACCGGGTGGCGACCGGGGCCGAGGCGCTGGCCGTGCACTTCCTGCAACGGCAGGCCGAGGCGCTGGCCGGACTGTTCGGCGGCCACAGCGGCGACGACGTGGACAAGTTCGCCCGCTGCGCGTGGGAGCCCGGCCCGGGCGGGTTGCCGATCCTGCAGGAGTGCGGGAACTGGTTCGTGGGGCGCGTGCTCGAGCGGCTCGACCTCGGCGACCACGTCGGTTTCCTGCTCGATCCGGTCGCGGCCCACCGGGAAGGCAGCCAGTCGCATTTCGAGTTCCACCGGGCCAAGAGCATCACACCGGGCCATCCGGCGTGAGCGCGACACCGGTGCCGTTGCGGCGGGTGCTGCCCGAGCCGGGAACCGTCACCGCCGTCGAGGCTCTGGAGGGGCTCGATCTCGCCGATCTGGCGGCTGATCACCGCCCCTACGTGGTGCTCAACATGGTGACCACCGCCGACGGTGCCGCGACGGTCGCGCACCGCACCGCCCCGATCAGCAACCCCGCGGACCGGCAACTGTTCCACGAGCTACGGGCGCACGTCGATGCGGTCATGGTCGGCGCCGGCACAGTGCGAATCGAGCGATACGGGCGCCTGGTTCGCGACCCGCAGCGCCGGGAGCGCCGGGTTGCCCGCGGGTTGGCGCCCGACCCGCTCGCCGTCGTCGTGAGCCGCCGGCTCACCCTGACCCCCGACTTGCCGCTACTCGCTGACCTGCATTCCCGGGTGGTGGTGCTCACCACCAGCGCCGCAGACCTCGACGAGTGCGCCGCGCAGGTCAGCTACCTACGTCCGGCACCAGGCGAGGAGCTGGACCTGGCCACGATGCTCGCCCGGTTACGCGCCGAGCACGGCGTGCGCTCGGTGCTCTGCGAGGGCGGGCCGACGCTCAACGCCTCGCTGCTGCCCGCTGGCCTGGTCGACGAGTTGTTCCTGACCATCGCGCCGGCCCTGGCCGGTAGCGCGGGATCGCTGTCCATCGTCGATCGGGCGCCATTGGCCGAGCCCGTCGCGCTCGAGCTGATCTGGCTGCTGGAGTCCGAGGGCCAGCTGTTCGCCCGGTACGCGCTGCGGCAGCCGCTCGTTTAGAAGTGCCCGATCTCACCCCAGCCCGCCACATCCTGCGGCCGCCGCGGATCGGGACCAACGTACTGCGCCGCAGGGCGGACCAGCCGGCTGGTGCGTTTCTGCTCCATGATGTGCGCGCACCAGCCCGCGGTTCGAGCGCAGGTGAACATCGCCGACATCATGTGCGGCGGGACCTGCGCGAAGTCGAGGATCACCGCGGCCCAGAACTCGACGTTGGTCTCGATGGCCCGGTCCGGACGCTGCTCCCGCAGCTCGGCCAGCGCGGCGTGCTCCAAGGCTACCGCCACGTCGTGCCGCGGCGCACCGAGCTCCTTGCAGATCCGGCGCAACACTCGGGCTCGGGGGTCCTCGGCCCGGTACACGCGGTGGCCGAAGCCCATCAGTCGCTCGCCGCGATCCAGGACCCGGCGCACCACGGCGGCGGCGTCGCCGGTGCGCTCCACGTCCTCGATCATCGGCAGTACCCGCGCCGGCGCCCCACCGTGCAAGGGACCGGACATCGCGCCGATCGCCCCGGACAGGCATGCGGCGACGTCGGCACCGGTGGAGGCGATCACCCGAGCGATGAAAGTCGAGGCGTTGAGCCCGTGCTCCGCAGCCGCGACCCAGTAGGCATCCACGGCCTTGACGTGTGCCGGGTCGGGGTCGCCACGCCACCGGGTCATGAAGCGCTCGGTGATGGTGGAGCACTGGTCGATCTGGTGCTGCGGGACGGCGGGCTGGTGGATTCCACGGGCCGACTGCGCCACGTAGGACAGCGCCATCACCGACGCCCTGGCTAGCTCCGCGCGGGTCTGGGTATCGGGGCTGTCCAGTAATGGGCGGTAGCCCCAGACCGGGGCGAGCATCGCCAGCGCTGCTTGCACGTCGACCCGGACGTCACCGGTGTGTATCGGTAGCGGGAAGGGTTCGGCCGGTGGCAGGCCGTGCCCGAAGCGTCCATCGGTGAGCAATGCCCAGACGTCGCCGAAGGTCACGTGTCCGGCAAGGTCTTCGATGTCCACGCCGCGATATCGCAACGCTCCGCCGTCCCGATCCGGTTCGGCGATCTCGGTGTGGAAGGCGACCACGCCCTCCAGCCCCGGCTTGAAGTCCGTGGCGGTGTCCGCCGCCAACCCGTTCAACGCAGTCACGCCGTCCTCCTCGCGCGATCGGCCCTCGAATTGGGCACGCGCGGGTCGCTGACCGGCCAGCGGGTTGGGGGCGCGCCACATTGCGGCGCCGCGCGGGCTGGCTCACTGTGCACCCGAATCCCACCCGGCGGCAACATTTGCTGCACGAACAGGCGACAAGACCGTCGAGGACGTAGTTTCAGACCAGTCGGACTGGCGACGGGAGCGTGCGGCGTGGTGGCTGGGCGGGCGCAACGGGGGGAACCGGCGGCCGACTTGGCCGGGATGCGGGTCGCCTATCCTGCCGGTGAGCTGCACGAAGTCGATCTGGCGCGGACCTGGCACGAGCAGCTGGCACGGTGGCTCGACGACGCCGTGAACGCTGGCCTTGCCGAGCCCAATGCGATGGTGCTGGCCACCGCGGACGCCGATGGGCTGCCCAGCTCCCGGACTGTGCTGGCCAAGGCCCTCGACTCGCGGGGCGTCGTCTTCTACACCAACCTCACCTCCCGCAAGATGCACGACATCAACGCCACCGGGTTCGCTGCGGTCACGATTCCGTGGATCGCGCTGCACCGCCAGGCGCACCTGCGTGGACCGGTCGAGCTGATCACGCCACAGGAGTGCACCGCCTACTGGCAGACCCGCCCACGGGGTGCCCAGCTGGGGGCGTGGGCTTCAGCGCAGTCCACAGTGGTGCCGGACCGGCGAGCCCTAGACGATGCCCTGGAGCAGGTCGCTGCCCGGTTCGCCGACGCCGAGCAGGTGCCGTTGCCGGCGCACTGGGGCGGGGTGCGGATCCAGCCGGTGAGTGTGGAGTTCTGGCAGGGCAGGCCGGACCGGATGCACGACCGGTTGCGCTACCAGGTCGACGACGACGGCCGATGGACGGTCGTCCGGCTCGCGCCGTGACTCCCACCGCGTTCACCCACACCGCGCTCACCTACGGTGCGTGACTCAGCGCGCGGTGACCGCCAGACTACGTGCCATGAGCGGGACGACGGCTCGGGATACGGCCGCGGGCGGAGAGGTTCAGACCAAGCTCAAACGGGTGATCGGGCCGAAGCTGCTGTTCTTCTTCGTGATCGGCGACATCCTGGGCACCGGCATCTACGCGCTGACCGGCAGCGTCGCGGGGGAGATCGGCGGCGCGTTGTGGGTGCCGTTCGTCGGGGCTTTCCTGGTTGCCTTCCTCACCGCGTTCAGCTACCTGGAGTTGGTCGGCAAGTACCCCCGGGCAGCCGGGGCCGCGCTGTACGCCAACCGGGCGTTCGGGATCCCGTTCCTGACCTTCATCGTCGCCTTCGCGGTGATGAGCTCGGGCATCACCAGCGCCTCCTCGGCGGCGGTGGCGTTCGGCCAGACGTACCTCAAGGAGTTCGTCACGCTGCCCGTCTGGGCGGTCGCGATCACGTTCATCGTGTTGCTCGCGCTGGTCAACTTCCGGGGTGTCGGTGAGTCGCTCAAGGCCAACGTGGTGCTCACCTGCATCGAGCTGTCCGGGCTGCTGATCATCATTGCGATCGGGGTCTATGCGGTCGGCTCGGGCCAGGGTGATCCCTCCCGGCTGACCCAGATCGATACCGCCGATTCCGGTGTGCTGCTGGCCATCACCTCGGCCACCGCGCTGGCCTTCTTCGCGATGGTCGGTTTCGAGGACTCGGTGAACATGGCCGAGGAGGTCAAGCAACCGGCCAAGGTCTTCCCGCGCGCGATGTTGCTCGGCATGGGCGCCGCCGGGCTGATCTACGTGCTGGTCGCGATCACCTCGTCGCTGCTGGTACCCGCCGACCGGCTGGCTGAGCTGGAGAGTGCCGCCCTGCTCGAGGTCGTCAAGATCGGCGCACCCGCGTTCCCGCTGGGCCTTTTCGCCGTCATCGGGCTCTTCGCGGTGATCAACTCGGCCTTGATCAACATGCTGATGGCCAGCAGGCTCGTTTACGGCATGGCAGGCGAACGGATCATCCCTCGCGTAATGGGCACGGTGCACCCGGCCCGGCGCACCCCGTGGGTGTCGATCTTGTTCACCAGCGGGATCGCCGTGATCCTGGTCAGCTTCGTCCCGCTGGCCGGCCTGGCGGGTACCACATCGCTGCTGCTGCTCGCCGTCTTCACCCTGGTCAACGTCGCCTGCCTGGTGCTGCGCCGCAGGAGCGTCGAGCACCAGCACTTCCGGGCCCCGACCTGGAGCCCCTGGCTCGGGGCGCTGCTGTGCGGTTACCTGGTGACCCCGCTGTCCGGCCGCGATCCCGAGCAATACCTGCTCGCAGGCGTGTTGCTGGCGGTCGGGGTCCTGCTCTGGCTGGTCAATCGGCTGTTCGTGGGCAGAGTCGAGTTCGACCCGGCCAAGCTGTCCCGCGAGTGAGTTACCTTGGAGTATGTCGTCGTCGCCCACGGTGCCGCTATTGCCAGACCGGCTACCGCAGCGTTGCGCGCCGTCCGACAGTGAAAGGACCGCTATGCCTGACGCCACCGCGTCCGAAGTATCGGTTGGACCGTCCAGCAACAGTCGTGACGAGCCCCGTAATGATCCTGCCGGAAATGATCCTGGCGGAAATGATCATAACAGTGTGACCCTGGGTTACCCGGGTGGGCAACACCGGATGTCGATTACCAAGGCCACCCAAGGTAGCTCCGGGATCAGCCTGGGCACCTTGCGGTCCAACACCGGAATGGTCACCCTTGATCCGGGATTCGTGAACACCGCCACGTGCACTTCGGAGATCACCTACATCGACGGGGACGCGGGTGTGCTGAGCTACCGCGGTTACCCGATCGGCCAGCTCGCCGAGCACTCGACCTTTCTGGAGACCAGCTACCTGCTGATCTACGGGGACCTGCCGACCAGCGGTCAGCTGGAGAACTTCACCGAGGCGATCCGTGTCCACACCTTGCTGCACGAGGACCTCAGACGTTTCTTCGATGGTTTCCCACGCGATGCCCATCCGATGCCGGTGCTGTCCAGCGCGGTGTCCGCACTGTCCACGTTCTACCAGGACAGCCTCAACCCGTTCGACCATGAGCAGGTGGAGATCTCCACGGTGCGGCTGCTGGCCAAGCTGCCGACCATCGCGGCTTACGCCTACAAGAAGTCGATCGGCCAGCCGTTCCTCTACCCGGACAACTCCCTGAGCCTGGTGCACAACTTCCTGCGGATGACCTTCGGGCTTCCCACCGAGCCCTTCGAGGTCGACCCGGTGGTGGCTGATGCGCTGGACCTGTTGTTCGTGCTGCACGCCGACCACGAACAGAACTGCTCAACCTCCACGGTGCGGATGGTCGGCTCCTCGCAGGCCAACCTTTTCGCCTCGATCTCGGCGGGGATCAATGCGCTGTTCGGCCCGCTGCACGGTGGGGCGAACCAGTCAGTGCTGGAGATGCTGGATCGCATCCACACCGACGGGGGTGACGTGGACGCCTTCGTCAAGAAAGTGAAAAACCATTCCGACGGTGTGCGGTTGATGGGTTTCGGGCATCGGGTGTACAAGAACTACGACCCCCGCGCCAAGATCGTCAAGAGGGCCAGGGACGAGATCCTGCACAAGCTGGGGGTCAATGACCCGCTACTCGACATCGCCCTGACACTAGAGGAGAAAGCGCTCGCCGACGGCTACTTCGTCGAGCGCAAGCTCTACCCCAACGTCGACTTCTACACCGGTCTGATCTACCGGGCGATGGGTTTCCCGACCAAGATGTTCACGGTGCTCTTCGCGCTCGGACGGTTACCGGGCTGGATCGCGCATTGGCGCGAGATGATCAGCGACCCGGAAACCAAGATCGGTAGGCCGCGTCAGGTCTACACCGGGCACACCGAGCGGGAGTACACCCCGATCACGCAGCGTTGATCCTTTACTGGAGCGGGATCGCCCGTTGGGCGGTGCGCGACCTCCTGCTCGGCGCGTACGGTGCCCGCAGGCCGAACCCCGGGAGCCAGATGTCCATGCGCACCATCCAGTGGGTCGACGGACACGTCGATGTGATTGACCAGACCGCCCTGCCGCAACAGCGGCGGGTGGCGCTGCACACCGTCAGCCAGGTGGTGGACGCGATCCACCGGCTGGTCGTGCGCGGCGCGCCCGCGCTGGGGGCGCTGGGGGCGCTGGGCGTCGCGCTCGCGGCGGCGCGGTCGGCGGAAGAAGGCTATGACGCCGATGCCGTGCGGGCCGACGCCGGTCGCATTGCCGGGGCCCGCCCCACGGCGGCACATCTGGGCTGGGCTGTGCACCAGGTGCTGCCCGCGGTGCCGCGGGGACACGCCGCCGTGCTGGCCGCCGCCCAGGCGCTGGTGGAGGCCGACGTGCGGGCTTGCGCGACGCTGTCCCGGCTCGGCGCTGCCCTGCTGCGCAGCTACGTCGGCGATCGGCCGATGGTGCTGCACACGCACTGCAACGCGGGTGCGCTGGCCTGCGTGGAGTGGGGCACCGCGCTCGGCGTGGTCCGGACGCTGCATGCCGACGGGCTGGTCCGGATGGTGGTGGTCGGGGAGACTCGCCCGTTGCTGCAGGGGTCCCGGATCACCGCGGTCGAACTCGCCCAACTCGGGGTGCCGCACCAGGTGGTTGTCGACGCTGCGGGTCCGGGGCTCATCGCCAGCGGGCGGGTGGACGCTGTCATCGTCGGAGCCGATCGGATCGCCGCCAACTACGACGTGGTGAACAAAGTGGGTACCTACCCGCTGGCGTTGGCTGCGGCCCGGGCCGGCATCCCGTTCGTGGTGGCGGCCCCGGCCGCCACGCTCGACCCGGACACGCCCACCGGCGCGGCGGTGACCATCGAGCACCGGGACCCCGACGAGGTGCTGCTGGTCGGGGGCTGGCGGATGGCGCCGGCCGAATCCACCGCGCTGAACCCGGCCTTCGACGTGACCCCTGCCGACCTGGTCACCGCGATCGTCACGGAATCCAGGGTGATCGAGCCGGCGCGCTTGGAGCAGGTGGTCCGGGTCCCCGCGATGCGGGCGGTCCCGGCTCGCTGACCCGCTCAGCCGTCGGGCCGTCGGGTGAGCCATTCGCCGACGTGCTCGGCCTCGCCACCGATGGTCGTGGAGTCACCGTGCCCGGTGCGCACCTCGGTCTCGGCCGGCAGAGTCAGCAGCCGGGTCTGGATCGAGCCGATGATCTCGTCGAAGTCAGAGTAGGACCGGCCGGTGGCGCCCGGTCCGCCCTGAAACAGGGTGTCCCCGCTGAAGACGACGTTCAGGTCGGGGGCGTGCAGGCAGCACGAGCCGGGGGAGTGCCCGGGGGTGTGCAGCACCCGCAGCGCGGTATCCGCGACCCGCAGCACGTCGCCGTCGGTGAGCTCGGCGTCCGGTGGTGGAGTGTCCGGGTGCGCGAGCCGCCACAGCACGTGCTCGGCGGGGTGCAACAGCACCGGGGCGGCCAGCTTGCGGGATAGTTCGGGGGCGGCGCTGACGTGATCGTCGTGGGCGTGGGTGCACACGATGCCCAGCACCCGCCGGTCGCCCACCGCGGCGGCGATTGCCGCTGCGTCGTGCGCGGCGTCGACAACGATCACCTCCCGGTCGTCGCCGACCAGCCAGACGTTGTTGTCCACTGCCCACGTCCCGCCGTCAAGGCTGAACGTGCCCGACGTGACCACCCGCTCGATCACCTGAGCTCCCTGGGTAGCAGCACAACGCTGCGCAGCACCTTGCCGCGCTCCATCTTCTCGAAGGCCTGTTCCACCTCGTCCAGGACGATCGTCTCGGAGACGAATCTGTCCAGCGGTAGCCGTCCCTGCAGGTGCAGGTTGACCAGCATCGGGAAATCCCGCTCGGGCAGGCAGTCGCCATACCACGACGACTTGAGCGCCCCGCCGCGGCCGAAGAACTCCAGCAAGGGGATGCTGGGCACCATCAGGCCCGGAGTGGGCACCCCGACGAGCACCACCGTGCCCGCCAGGTCGCGAGCGAAAAATGCCTGCTCCCAGGTCTCCGGCCGGCCGACCGCGTCGATCACGACATCGGCTCCGAAACCCTCGGTGTGGGCCCGTACCGTCTCGACGACGTCGGATTCGCGGGCGTTGATCGTGTGCGTTGCGCCGAAGTCGGTGGCCCACTGCAGCTTGCCGGGGTCGATGTCGACGCCGATGATCGTCGTGGCGCCGGCCAGCGCGGCTCCGGCGATGGCGGCATCGCCCACCCCTCCGCACCCGATCACCGCCACCGAGTCGCCGCGGGTGATGCTGCCGGTGTTGATCGCCGCGCCGAGTCCGGCCATCACGCCGCAACCGAGCAACCCGGCGACTTCTGGGGCGATCGCGGGATTGACCTTGGTGCACTGGCCACTGTGCACCAGGGTCTTCTCCGCGAACGCTCCGATCCCCAGTGCGGGAGACAGCGCGGTGCCGTCGGGCAGTGTCATCGGCTGGGCGGCGTTGTGGGTGTCAAAGCAGTACCAGGGCTTGCCCCGACGGCACGCACGACAGCGACCGCACACTGCGCGCCAGTTGAGGATGACGAAGTCGCCAGGCGCCACGGCGTCGACGCCGTCGCCTACCGCCTCCACCACGCCGGCGGCTTCATGCCCGAGCAGGAACGGAAACTCGTCGTTGATCCCGCCCTCGCGGTAGTGCAGGTCGGTGTGGCACACCCCGCACGCCTGCACCGCGACCAAGGCCTCACCCGGGCCGGGGTCCGGCACATGCACGGTCTCCACCGTTACCGGCGCGCCCTTGCTGCGCGCCACCACCCCACGCACTTCGTGGCCCACCGCGACCTCCCCCGTTGCTCGATGGCACGTGCATCATGCCGACGGCGGCCAGCCTGCCACGAAGGATGCCTGCATCGCGATACGGCCAGCCTGCTACGGCAGCATCAAGAGTGGCACCGGACCCCGTTCCGGATTCCCACCGGAACGGGGTCCATGCCGAGGCACCGGAGCGTGCGCTCAGCGAGCCTTGCGGGCCCGCTTCTTGGCGCGCTTCTTTCGCTTGGCCGGCTTCGCGGTGATCGCCAGCAGCAGCCCACCGAGCAGGCCCGCGTTCTTGACGAAATGCTGCTGGTGGGCCCTACGGTCGTCGGGGGCGCCCCGGACCCAGAACGGGTGCTCGGCTACCGTGCTCGGGATCAGCTCCGCGGCGAGCACCGTCGCGGCAATCCGGGGTGCCCACCCGAGCGCCATCATCAGGCCGGCGGCGACCTTCACCGCCGCGCCCGCCTGCACGATCAAACCCGGGTCGACCGGCTGTTTCGTAGGTAACATCCCCTGACCCCTAGCCAGCAGCGGCGTCGCCGCCTCGATCTTCGGCTTTGGGTTGATCAGGGTCTCCACCCCGTTGGCGACGGACACGGCGGCCAGCAGTGGACGGGCAATGCGACGCAACACGGCGGCTCCTTTCCGAGCTCTTCGCTTTCGCACCGTAGCCCTCCTGCGCCGCGGCGAGCGTGAAGCCACCCATCCGGGTCAGTGCAGCGTTTGCCGATCACTAGGTTGGGGTAGCCGGGTGTCTTGCTATGACCGCCATATGGACCCCTGCCCTGCCGGGTAGGCCATGGAAAGGAGAGGCACGTGACTCAGCCCCTGCAGGGCCGGCGGGTGGCATTCCTGGTTGCCCCGGAAGGAACCGAGCAGGTCGAACTTACCGAGCCGTGGAAAGCGGTGTACGAGGCTGGGGCCAACCCCCAGCTGGTGTCGACCGATCCTGGTAGCGTGCAGGCCTTCCGGCACTTGGACAAGGCCGAGACCTTCCCTGTAGACGAGGTGGTTTCCGCGGCCAAGGTGGACGATTACGACGCCTTGGTACTGCCCGGTGGGGTGGCCAACCCCGATTATCTGCGTACCGACGCCGACGCTGTGCGGTTCGTGGAAGAGTTTTTCGCCAGTGGCAAGCCGGTGGCGGCAATCTGTCATGCACCATGGACCCTGATCGAAGCCGACGTCGTGCGCGGCCGGCGGATGACCTCATGGCCGAGCCTGCAGACTGACCTGCGCAACGCCGGTGCCGAGTGGGTCGACGAGGAGGTCGTGGTCGACCATGGCCTGGTGACCAGTCGCAGGCCCGACGATCTGCCCGCATTCTGCGCGAAACTCGTCGAGGAGTTCAGCAGCGCCTGATTGGCGCTGCTCGTGAGTGGTGTTCGGTGCTATGACACTGTAATTCACTCACGTGCCCGGAGGGCATTATGGCCGGATCTCGGGACCCCGTCGCGGACCTGCGGCGGATCGCCTTCTTGCTGGAGCGCGCCCATGAGGAGACCTACCGAGTTCGAGCGTTCCGCACTGCGGCCGCGGTGCTGGCCGCGCGCGACGACCTGGCGCAGCGCGCTCGGGCGGGCACCCTAACCGCGCTGACCGGGGTCGGCGAGGTCACCGCCCGCTGCGTCACCGAATCTCTTGCCGGGGAGCAGCCGGCTTACCTGCGCCGGCTGGAGGCCCCAGAGAATGTGGCAGAAGGTGTGACATCGGAGGCGGCTGCCCTGCGCGCGGCGCTGCGGGGGGACTGCCACACCCACTCCGACTGGTCCGACGGCGGCTCCCCGATCGACGAAATGGCTGCCACCGCCCGTGAGCTCGGCCACGAGTACCTCGTCTTGACCGATCACTCGCCGCGGCTCACCGTCGCCAACGGACTGTCCGCGCAGCGGCTGCGCCGCCAGCTCGACGTCGTCGCCGCTCTCAACGAAAACCTCGCCCCGTTCCGGATCCTCACTGGGATTGAGGTGGACATCCTCACCGATGGTGCGCTGGATCAGTCCGAAGAGCTACTAGCGTCATTGGACGTTGTCGTCGCCTCGGTGCACTCGCAGCTGCGGATGCCGGCCGCGGAGATGACGAAGCGGATGCTCACCGCAGTGGCCAATCCCCATGTCGATGTGCTCGGGCACTGCACCGGCCGGATGGTGAGCGGCTCGCGCCGGCGCCCCGAGTCGCAGTTCGACGCTGATGCGGTGTTCGCTGCCTGCGCCGAGCACAACGTCGCGGTTGAAGTCAACTGCCGCCCCGAGCGGCTGGATCCACCTAAACGGCTGTTAAGGCTCGCCCTCGAGGCGGGCTGCCAGGTCGCCATCGACTCCGACGCGCACGCCCCCGGACAGCTCGACTGGCTGCCCTACGGTTGCGAACGTGCCGCCACCTGCGGGGTGACCGCCGATCGGGTGGTGAACACCTGGTCGGCCGCGGCGCTCCAGCACTGGACCACCGCCTAACCCGGCGTGTCCGCACGCTGTGCCCGGCGTGTCCGCACGCTGTGCCCGGCGTGTCCGCACGCTGTGCCCGGTGTGTCCGCACGCTGTGCCCGGTGTGTCCGCACGCTGTGCCCGGTGTGTCCGCACGCTGTGCCCGCCGACCTGCCGGGATGTCAGCCCATCAGGGCCTTTGCCGCGGCGACGAGCAGCGCCTCCCGATCGGCGATCTTGATGCGGGTCCGTCCAGCCGCAACCCCGAGCGCCTGCTCGGCAGCGTCGATCGCTTCCCAGCCGGCCCAGGTGACCACCCCGACGCCACGCTGGGCGAGTTTGGCGATGATCGCGTCCGGATCGCGGTGGCGAGCGCGGGGCAGGGCGTCGAGGTCGGCGAGGAGCTGTTCGACGGTCTCCTTGGCGTCGCTCTTATTGGTGCCGATCACCCCGGTGGGACCGCGCTTGATCCAGCCGACCACATACTCGCCGGTTGCCACCGAACCGTTTCGTTGCACCCGGCCGGCCACGTGCGGGATCACCCCAGCCCGTTCGTCGAACGGGACGCCGGGTATTGGCAGCCCGCGATACCCCACCGAGCGCAACAACAGCTCAGCCGCCAGGGTGACCCGCTCACCGGTGCCGGTGACACCGCCGGAACCGTCCAGGACGTTGCGCTCGCACTCCACCGCCTCCACTCGCCCGGTTCCGTGCACGGACACCGGGGCGAGCAGGAAGCGCAGGTGAATCCGCCGCGGCCGACCCTGCTGCGACCGGGTGGACCACTCTTGCAGCGTCTCGAGGTTGCGCCGCACCGTCTTGTTGGTCTTGACGATCTCCTCGCCCGCCTCATCGAGTAATAGCTCGGCGGGGTCAACCACAACGTCGGCATTGGCCAGCTCGCCCAGCTCGCGCAGCTCCTTGGTGGTGAACTTGGCCTGCGCCGGTCCGCGCCTGCCGACGATGTAGATGTCACTGATGGCGCTGGCGTCGAGCATCTTCAGGACGTGATCGGGCATATCCGTGGCATGCAGTTCCTCGGCGGTCTTAGCGAGGATGCGGGCTACGTCCACAGCGACGTTGCCTACCCCGACCACCACCGCGCTGCGCGCATCCAAGGTGAATGCGTCCACCTCGGCATCCGGGTGGCCGCAATACCAGGCCACGAACTGGGTCGCCGAGAAGCTGCCGGGGAGGTCCTCTCCGGGGATGGACAGCCGGCGATCCACCGACGACCCGGTCGCGTAGACCACCGCGTCGTAATGCTCGCGCATCTCGTCCACGCTCACCCCGGCGCCCAGTTCGATCCCACCGAGGAAGCGAACACCCGGCCGCTCCAGGATCTTGCGCAGGGTGATCTCCAGCGACTTCATCTTCAGGTGGTCGGGTGCCACGCCGTAACGCAGCAGTCCGTACGGGCAGGGCAGCCGATCCACAACATCCACCGACACCTCGCCGTGCTTGCTCAGCTCATCGGCGGCGTACAGCCCGGAAGGGCCGGATCCGATCACCGCCACCCGAACCGGTCCGGACAAAGCTCACCCACTTCCTGGAAAGCACACTGGCAAATTCGCAGACCCGACGTTACGCCACGCTGGCGACTAGTCGGCGCAGCGCTGCGACGCTCAGACCGTCTCGCAGCCGCGGGTCGCCTTGCAGCACCGAGACCCCACCCGGGCGGGCCATGTCGTCGAGCACGGCCACCGCGCCGGACAGGTCCTGGTCGCGGGTGTACCCGTTGACCACTGCCACGCAGCGTAGTCCCGCGGCAACGGCGGCGTGGACCCCATTGGCCGAGTCCTCCACGGCTATTGCGCCGGCGGGGCCGCGGTTCAGGCGAACCAGCGTCTCCAGGTAGACGGCCGGATCGGGCTTGAGGTCGGTAACGTCGGATCCGGTGACCACGATGTCGAATACATCGAGCCCGAAAAGTATGTCGAGCAACGGCCGCACCCAGTCGCTGGTCCCGGTGGTAGCGACTGCCGTAGCCACGCCCTCAGCCCGCAGCGCACTAATCAACTCCGCCGCGCCCGGGCGAGCTTCCATCGCGCCGGTGCGGACCAGCGCGGCAAAGCGGCGAGTCTTGTCCCGGTGCAGTTCGGTCGCAAGCGCGGCGGCCTCGGCAGGGGGATGTCCTTTGGACTGGAGATAGCCTTCGATGCGTCGGCGGCCGCCGGTTGTGGTGAGCAGCTCGCCGTATTCCGGCACGCTCCACCGGTAGCCCAGCCCGGCGGCCTCGAACGCCTCGTTGAACGCCACCCGATGGCCGTCGCGTTCGGTGTCGGCCAGTGTCCCGTCCACGTCGAAGATGACGGCCCGCAGCGGGTCTATCGCCGACGGCAGATCTGCGTCCGGACCGGTAGCTGGCCGAGTGGTCGACATGGAAAGCAGGCTACGACCATCCGGTGGGGGCGGGCCTCCCTCGGCGGGGTGGAACCGCCGGGGATCCAGCCCAACCGCACCTAGCCGCCCGCTCCACTCGTCGGTCCCGACCGGCGGCCCCGCGACCCGTGGAACTCAGCCCGCACTGCCATCGCGTCCCGTGGCCGGCCCGCTGGCCGATCTGGACGTCCCTCTAGGCCACTTTCCACCGATCGTGAAGATCGTTTCTGCGGTTCCAGCTTCGTGTCAGAAGAAGCTTGACGGTGATCCTGCGCGACAGGGGTCTCACCGGCCCCGGTCCGGCGGGGCGGTTCGTGGCGGTCCTGCCAGCCGTCGGTAAGGGCGCCCAGGGCGTCGATGAGATTGCGCACCGAGTCGAAGGTTCCGCGGCGGATGGCCTGGTGCGTGATGATGCCAAGGGAGACCTCGACGAGCTTGAGCCACGGGTCGGGATGATCTGCGGGTTGTCCTTGCGCTGTGCTGCCCGGGCCCGGCCGATGCAACGCCGCAGCGCGCTGCGATAGGTTGAAGTAGAGACCACTGAGGTCTCGGGCCTGAGCCTGGCGCTTGATGTCGGCCGAGAACGTGAACGTCTCGACATGCTGCGGTTGGATGCCCCACCTACGCCAGATCCGGGCAACGGTAGCGTAGGAGATACCCAGCTGTTTGCCCAGCAGGCGGGACGACCAATGGTCAACACCCAGGTGCGCTGGCGGACGCCCGCCGTCGGCGAGCGTGGTAGCCACCACCTCGAGTTCATCGACCACAACCGGCCGGCCCGCCCGGGGTAGGTCGGAGAGCGCATTGATCCCCCCGGCGGCATAGCGATTACGCCAGCTGATCACCGTCGGGCGGCTCGCGCCGGTCCGGCGGGCGATTTCGGTGTTCGCCAGGCCCTCCGCGGACATCAGCACGATCTGTGCTCGATGCGCCACGCTCGCCCGGACCGACGTCGAACGCGCCAACGCCTCCAGGCGACCGCGGTCGCCCTCGTGCAAGGTCAACGGAGCCGCGACGGCCATGCCTCATGGTCTCGCAACTCAGACTGTTAAACAACTATCAACACGGGGCACACGCTGCGACGCTTTTCGCCGATCCCTGCCACGTTCGGGGCGCGTAGATCCTCTTGACACGCCTAGCTCATCCGTGTGGACTAGTGCTCCGCGTCACAGGTAACGGACGCGCTGCCAGGCAACCCCATGACAGTAGAGACGCCGGCACCGCAGCGAGAGGGGCACACGATGGCGATCGAGTCCGACGGCCACAGTCGAGGCAACCCCCGGATCTATGAGCTGATCGAGAACGCTCCCAAGGTCGGGAAGAGCCCAACGATCTGGGCCTGGCCGGAGGTAGTGGACTGGTTGCGAGTGGCCGGTCAACCGGTACCCGGGCCGTGGCCACCCCATCAGCAGGCGCGGCCGAACCCCGAGGAAGAGAGCATCCCGGTGGCCGTTGTCGAGCCGGAGCGCCCGGAGCCGCAGGCGGCCCCTGCCACGCGTCAGAGCCCTCCCCCGCGCCAGAGCCGTGGATGGCCCGACGCCCCTGAAGACGACACGCCACCTCAAGGCCGTGGGTTGCTGGACTCCTAAGCCTTGATCCTTTTGCGGCAGTAGTCAGGCAGTAGTCAATCGTCCTTCGTGGAGTCCGAATTGGGATATCTACGGGTGGGCCCAATGTTGCGCATCTTTTCCGTGGATCGTTCAGGACTAGGAGGAACTGGATGTACCCGTCTCGTTTCCACTATGAGGCGCCACGTTCGCTCGACGAAGCGTTCAGCCTTTTGCAGAAATACGGTGACGAGGCGAAGGTGCTCGCCGGCGGGCAGAGCCTCATCCCACTGATCAAGCTACGTTTCGCCGCGCCAGCGGTCATTGTCGACCTCAACAATATCCCCGGACTGGAATATCACGACGAGGAGTCGGACGGGTCACTGCGCATCGGTGCGCTGTGCCGGCACCGGACTCTGGAGCGATCCCAGCTCCTCAGGAGCAAGTACCCCACCATGTCAATCTGCGCGCCACTCATCTCCGACCCGATGGTCCGCAGCCGCGGAACCCTGGTCGGCTCGCTGTGCCACGCGGATCCGCAGGGTGACTGGGCGTCGGTGATGTTGGCGCTGGGCGGGGAGATCGTTGCTCGGAGCGCTAGGGGTGAGCGGACCATCCCCACCTCTCAGTTCGTGGTCGGGACGTTCCAGAACTCGCTGCAGCCGGACGAGATCGCGGTCGAGGCTCGAGTGCCGGCACCGAGAGGCACCCGCGTGGGTACCTACCTCAAGCTCGAGCGGAGGGTGGGGGACTTCGCGACGGTTGGCTTGGCGGTAGCCCTTGAGATGTCCGGCGGCACGATCAATCGGGCCGGGCTCGCGCTCACCGGTGTCGGGTCGAGCAACATCCAGTGCACGGCGGCCGAGCAGGCGCTCGCTGGTAAGACACTGAACGCCAGCACGATCGAGCAGGCGGCCCGGTTGGCGGCTGAGGCTTCTCAGCCCAAGACCGACGTTCGCGGTAGCGCGGAGTACAAGCGGCACGTCGTGCACACCTTTGTCACGCGTGCGTTGAGCAACCGGTCGGCCATGGCGGCCTGACCCTAGACATGCAGATCGCTAGGTCCAAAAGCATTGGCGACGTCAAGGAGGCGGCGTGGAAGAGCGACGGGTAACGGTCACAGTTAACGGGGAACCCAGATCTGTCGACGTCGAGCCTCGCATACTGTTGGTCCACTTCCTGCGCGAGGTGCTGGGGCTGACCGGCACGCACATCGGCTGCGATACGACGAACTGTGGTGTGTGCACCGTACTGTTCGACGGCCTGCCAGCGAAGTCGTGCACGATGTTCGCCGTCATGGCGGACGGGCACGAGGTGATGACCGTCGAAGGTCTCGGCTTGTCCAGTGAGCTCCACCCCATTCAGGAAGGGTTCCGGGAGGAGCACGGACTGCAGTGTGGTTACTGCACGCCCGGGATGATGATGGCATGCAAAGCACTTCTCAACGAGAACCCCAACCCGACAGAGGAAGACATACGCTGGGCACTGGCCGGCAACCTCTGTCGTTGCACCGGTTACCAAAACATTGTGAAGTCGGTGCTGTGGGCTGCAGAGAAGATGCGGTCCGAGGCAGCATTCAGTCGCTGACGGCTAAGGTCGACGACAAGGGAGATGTGACGTGGCGCAGGCATTAGACGAGATCAAGATTGGTGGCTTGGGTTCAAGCCGCAAGCGCGTGGAGGACGACCGCTTCCTTCGCGGTAAGGGTAACTACACTGATGACTTCAAGTTGCCCGGCATGGTCCACATGGAGATCCTCCGGAGTCCCCTGGCGCACGCTCGAATCAAGTCGATCGACACGAGCAAGGCGTGGAAGATGCCGGGCGTGCACATGGTGCTCACCGGCGAGATGGCCGCCACGCACAACCTGGCGTGGATGCCGACGTTGTCTTACGACACTCAGGCGGTGCTGGCCACCGACAAGGTGCGGTTCCAGGGCCAGGAAATCGCGTGCGTGGTAGCAGACGACCCCTACATTGCCAAGGACGGCTGTGAGGCGATCGTCGTCGAGTACGAACCGCTTCCACCTATCGTGAACCCTTACCAGGCCGTCGCGGAAGGCGCCCCGATCATTCGGGACGATAAGGAAGGGCAGACGGACAACATCTGCTACCGCTGGGACGTCGGCGACCGGGAAGGTACCGAACGCGCCTTTGCTCAGGCAGACCTGGTCTCGAAGCTCGAGTTGCACTACCCGCGGTCGCACCCTTCGCCTATCGAGTGCTGTGGGTCGATCGCGGACTACAACTCGGCAACCACGAAGCTGACCGTCTACATGACGACCCAGGCTCCGCACATCATCCGGGCAGCGGTGGCGATCGTCGCGGAACTTCCGGAGCACATGATCCGGATCATTTCCCCTGACATCGGCGGCGGATTCGGCAACAAGGTGCCAGTCTATCCGGGGTATGTCGCATCGATTCTCTGTTCGATCCTGCTTTGCCGGCCGGTCAAGTGGATCGAGGACAAGACCGGTAACCTCATTTCCACCCACTACGCGCGGGATATCTACTACAAGGGCGAGATCGCGCTCCGCAAGGACGGCAAGATCCTCGCCGTGCGGTTCCATTGTGACAGCGACAACGGAGCCTTCTTCTCCGACGCTCAGCCCACGAAGTTCAAACTCGGACTGATCCATTCCGCGTTTGCTGCCTACAACATTCCGTTCGCGTACATGACCGCGCAGGGCACGTATACGAACAAGGCACCCGGCGGCGTCGCATACCGGTGCTCGTTCCGGGTCACCGAGGCAATGTTCTTCCAGGAACGGGCAATCCAGGCCGCGGCCGACGATCTGGGTATGGATCAGGCAGCGTTCCGGCGGCTCAACCTGGTGAAGGACCACCAGTTCCCGTTCCGTACGCCCTACGGCTTCTTGCTGGACTCGGGTCAGTACGAGAAGTGTTTGGACGTCGGGCTGGATGCTATCGGCTATGACGATTTCTTGCGCGAGAAGGAGCAGGCTCGCGCGCAGGGCCGGCGACTCGGGATCGGTATCTCCACCATGACCGAGCCACTCGGAGCCGGTAACAGCCGCGAGTACGACATTCTCGGCATCAAGATGTTCGACGCCGCAGAGCTGCGGGTGCACCCAAGCGGGAAGGCGATCCTGAAGATCGGATCGAAGACCCAGGGCCAGGGCCACGAGACGACGTTCGCGCAGATCGTCACCCACGAGCTCGGCATCCCTGCCGCCGACATCCTCGTCCAGCACGGCGACACCGACAACACACCGTTCGGCATGGGGACCTATGCGTCCCGCAGCACGCCGGTGGCCGGTGCCGCGACCGCCATGGTGGCCCGCAAGGTCCGCGCCAAGGCCAGGAAGCTGGCGGCGCACCTCCTTGAGGTGTCCGAGGAGGACGTGGAGTGGGAGCTCGGTCGCTTCCACGTGCGCGGCGCGCCGAACAATGGCGTATCCATCCAGGAGTGCGCGATGGCGGCCTACGGCAACATGCCCGACGGCATGGAGCCAGGGCTGGAGAACAACGCGTACTACGACCCGCCGAACATGACGTGGCCGTTCGCGGCGTACATCGTGACGGTCGAAGTCGATCCTGAGACCGGCGTGTGGGATGTGTTGCGGATGGTCGCAGTCGATGACTGCGGGGTGCGCATCAACCCCATGATCGTCGAGGGTCAGATCATGGGTGGTATGACCGAGGCGTATGCGATGGCAAACATGCAGTTCATCACCTACGATGCCGACGGAAACTGCGTGGGCTCGAACTACATGGACTACCTGCTGCCAACGGCGTGGGAGACTCCGGGCTTCGAGCTCCACGAGGTTGTTACGCCGTCACCGCATCACCCGATCGGCGCCAAGGGCGTCGGCGAGTGCGCCGCTGTCGGCGGCCCGGCGGCGTTCGTGAACGCGGTGATGAATGCCATCGACGACACGGGTGTTCGTAACATCGACATGCCGCTGTTGCCCGACCGCGTGTGGGAGGCTTTGACGTACAAGCGTGACGTGTCGGGGATGCCTCCCGTCAAGTCCGATTCCTAACAGATAGGGTCGATGACCATGGACGGGTGGGACGTCCTCGAGCATGCCCGCGAGCTGTCGAAGCGGGGAGAGGCGTTCGCGCTGGCGACCGTTGTGTGGCGGCGCGGCCCGTCGTCTGGCAAGGAAGGATGCCGGGCTGTCATCACACCCTCCGGGCAGGTGTTCGGCTGGATTGGTGGCGCATGTGCCGAGCCTGTGGTTGTCCGGGAGGCGGGGGCCATCCGCGCCGGGGGGGGGCCGCGCCGC
>JBQTHE010000036.1:0-53096 GCA_052390115.1 Pseudonocardiales bacterium
GTGGCGCGGGGGGCGCGGGGTGGCACCCGCCTGCACAGACGGGGGGTGGCCCCCCCCCGCCCCCTCGTCGCCCACGGGTTGCGGGGGCGGGTGGTCTTCGACGGGGGCGGGCGCCGCGCCCCCCGGCAGCGCCACCCCGCGGGCCCGCAACGCGCCGAGCACCCGGGTCGCCTCCTCGACGTCGTAGATCACGTCGGTGACCAGGAAGTGCGCCCCGGCGTGAAGCTCGGCCTCGGCTATGTCCAGCTCGGATCCGAGATCGCTGGCGGCGATGCGCAACGTGCCACCGATCACGAACCGGGTGCGTTCCGCGGTGGCGACACCCCGCCAGTCGATGCCCTCGTTGAGCGCCCCGAGCATGGCGACGAGCCCGACGGAATCGACGTCCCAGGGCGATCCGCCACCGGCACTGGGATAGTCGCCGGCCACCCGCAGGCTGCCGGTGCGGCACACCACGATCCGCAGACCGAGAGCGTGCGCGCCGAGCAGGTCGGCCTGCAGCGCAGCGAGGTTGCGGTCGGCGGCCTCCACCGGCAACAGCACCTCGCTGCCCACCCGCTGGCTGACCACTACGGCGGCACCGACTGGGCTGATCCGGGCCGCTGGTGGAGCCGGTTCGATGATGACCAGCACCCCCGCACCGGCCGCCCGCAGCATGGTCGCCCGCGCGATGAACTCCGGTACCTGCGGGCCATGCGGGGCCTGCAACCCGGCGGCCACCACCAGCTCGCCCTCCCACGGCCAGCCAACAGGCGGCTGCGCCTCCGGTACGGCTGTGACCCCCCGCACGATGGCTGAGCCGGTCGCTGGTGGACGCTGGGCGGCGCGCTCGACCGGCGGCAGCGCGGCGGCGGCCTGGGAGATCGCCCGCACGTGGGCAGGGGTCGTGCCGCAGCAGCCGCCCAGCAGGGTGGCCCCAGCCGCCACGAACCATGGCACGGCCTCGCCGAAATACGCCGCATTACGGGCATAGCGGACCTGGCTGCCGAGCCGGTGGGGCACACCCGCATTGGGCTGCACGGACACTGGCAGGCCGGTGCCGCGGGCCAGCTCACCGACCACATCCACCAGGACCGCGGGGCCGACCGTGCAGTTGGCGCCCAGGGCGGCGACTCGCAGGCCGGACAGCACCGCCGCGGCCTCCGCGGGATCCTCCCCACGCAGCGTCCGGCCGTCGTCGCCGAAAGTCAATTGGGCCACGACCGGCAGGTCGCTGCACGACGTGGCGACCTCGACCGCCTGGACCAGGGACTCCAGATCGCCGAAGGTCTCCAGAATAAGAAGGTCGACCCAGTCGCACAGAGCCGCGATCTGCTCGCGCAAGGTCTGCGCCCGGGCGCTTGCGGGTACTCGGCGCACCGCTGGGGCACTGACCGCCGGCCCGACCGACCCAGCGACCAGCACCGGGTGCCCGGCGTGCTGGGCTGCCTCCCGGGCCAGCCGGGCACCCGCAATGTTGATCTCGGAGACACTGCCCTCCAGCCCCGCCCCGGCCAGCCGGAGCCGGTTCGCGCCGAAGGTGTTGGTCTGCAGGATCCGGGCGCCCGCGTTGACGTATGCCGCGTGCAGGTCACGGACGAGCCTCGGGCGCGACAGGTTGAGCTCGGGCAGCGAGCGGTCCAGCGGTACCCCGGCCGCATGCAGCATCGTGCCCATCGCCCCATCGCAGACCACCACCTGGCCGGTGCGAAGTTCCTCGAGCACCGTCATCTGGCCTCCTGGTCGGATTTCCTTCTGCGCTACCGAGCGATGCCGTGGTGATCCAGCAGGAGGATGCCGAGTTCCCGGGCCCGCGAGGCCGCGTGCGTGTCACCTTCGGCCGCGGCGACGATCGACCCCTTCATCAAGATGTGCCACTGGCGGGCGAACGAGTCAGGGTCGGCCACCCCCGCTTCGGCCGCGAGCTCGCAGACGTAACTGCGGATGTTTGCCAAGTGTTTGACGCTCGCCTGACGGACCGGACTGTCCCGATCGGTCACCTCGAGCAGCGTGGTCACAAAGGAACAGCCTTCGAAGTCCGGCCGCGCGAACCACTCGCCGAAGATCTCGAAAATGGCCAGCAGGCGCTGCACTGGGGTGTCACCTCGCCGCCGCGATTCGGCCTGCACCCAGCCATGGGTCCAGAGCGCCTCACGGCGCTCGAGGAACGCGATGATGAGGGCGTCCTTTGATGCGAAGTTCCGGTACAGGGTCATTTTCGCGACGCCTGCTTCACCGATCACGGCGTCGACCCCGACCGTGCGCGTCCCCTGGCGGCTGAACAGGTCATAGGCCGCCCGCATCACCCGCTCGCGGCCGCTCTCGTGATCCGCACCGTCGACAACGTCGACAACGACTTCGTCGGTGGGTCTCTCGGCTCTCTGGGGCACCGTTTACCAACCCTGTGGTGGACAATTAACCGAGTGTACCCGGCCCCGCGCTGACGGACCGGCCAGAGCGGGGAGGTAACCGAGTGACCACCGACCAGAGGCCGCGGCACCTGATCGAGGTCCGGTCGGCCGTTGCCGCGGATCTGCCAGCCGTGCACCGGATCGTCAGCGTGGCTTACGCCGAGTTCGAACCGTGGCTGACCCCGGCGAACTGGGCCCGGATGACCAGCAACATCGCCAAGGTTGTCGAGCCCGGCGCGCCGGGCCTGCTGCGGGTGGCGCAGCTCGGCGACAGGTTGGCCGGCACCGTCACCTACCTCCCGCCCGGCCCCAAGGATTACCAGCGGGTCCCACCGGAGTGGGCGGTCATCCGGGTGCTCGCGGTCGTCCCGGCGCTCCGCGGCCGGGGTGTCGCCCGCGCCCTTACGGCGGACTGCCTGGCCCTGGCCCGGGCGGATCACGCGCCTGCGGTGGGCCTGCACACCGCGGAGATGATGGTGGCCGCGCGGGCGCTGTACGAGGGCGCCGGCTTCGTCCGCCACCGGGAGTTCCGGCACCTGGACCTGAATTTCTGCATCTACATGCTGCAGGTCTCGTGACGTGTCGGTGCTGTCGGCCAACCACCTGCTCGGTTTCGTCCTGCTCGACCTCACGATCATCCTGGTGGCAGCGCGATTGGTCGGCTCGCTATTCACCAAGATCGGCCAGCCGCGAGTGGTCGGCGAGATCATCGCGGGAGTTCTGCTGGGGCCAACCCTGCTGGGTCCCGCGCTCTGGCCGGACTTTGTCGCACCCGCGTTTCTGCACTCGTTTCTGGGCTGCACCCCCGTTCCGGGGATGCCGGCGCCGAGCCCCAGCTCGTGCATCTTCCCGGCACCAGCCCGCGCAGTGATCGGCCAGCTCGGCCAGATCGGGTTGCTCCTGTTCAGCTTCCTCACCGCGCTGGAACTGGACCGGACCCTGCTGCGGAGCCGGTCCCGGGGTATTGCGCTGGTCGGCCTGGGCTCGGTACTACTCCCGATCGCGCTGGGGTTCGCGCTCGGGCCGATCCTGGCGACGCCGGTGTTCAAGCCGGCCGCGGCCGCCACGCTCGGGTTCACGCTGTTCGTGGGCGTGATGATGGCGGCCACCGCGCTGCCGGTGATGGTGCGGATCCTGCAGGAGCGGGGTCTGTCGCGGTCCCCTCTGGGGTGCACCGGCATCGCCGCCTCGGCGTTGGCGACCGTGGGTTTGTTCGTAGCGGCATCGATAGCTTCCTCAGTTGCTGCTGGGTCCGGTGCCGTGGGGGTGCCGCGGGCGCTGGGTCTCGCCGCCGGCTACCTCGCGTTGATGCTGCTGGTGGTGCGACCGCTACTGACCAAACTGGCCGTCCGGGTGGGGGAGCCATCCGGGGCCGTGGGTCAGAGTCTGTTCGCCGCTGTTCTCGTGCTGCTGCTCGCCTCCGGCCTGGCCGCGCACCTCGCCGGGCTGACGGTGATCGTCGGCGGGTTCGTGGCCGGGCTGGTGCTGCCGGCCCACCTTGCGTTGCACCGCGTGCAGGAGCACCTCACTGCGTTCACCCGCACCATGCTGCTGCCGATCTTCCTCGCTTTCTCCGGGCTTCAGACGGACCTCACGGCGGTGCCGGTCGGGGCCTACGGGGGCCTTGTGCTGCTACTCGTAGGCGGGATCCTGAGCAAGTGGGGGGGTGTGGCAGTCCTTGCCAGGGCATCAGGGCTGTCCTGGCCGGAGAGCAACGTGCTGGGCATCCTGATGAACTGCCCCGGAGTGATCGTGCTCGTGGTCGCCCTGGTCGGTCTGCAGAACGGGGTCATCACGCCCGCCATGCAGGCTGGGGTCGTCCTGGTGGCCCTGATCACCACCGCGATGACTGGTCCGCTGCTCGGTTTTTTCCTCGGCCGGTTGCCAGCCGCCGCGCTGGCTCCCCTGCCGCAACCGGTCCTACCGGTAGTACAACGATCGGTGCGTAGGCTGCCGCCATGAGAAGGCGGCCATGAGAACACGAGCATGAGAAGACGGGCTGAGGGACCGCTGCGCGTCGTCGTCGTGGATGACCACCAGATGGTGCTCAATGGACTGCGGGCGATGCTGGCGGCCTACTCCGACCAGGTCGAGATCGTCGGTGAGGCCACCGAACCGGAGCTCGCGATGAAGATCATCGTGGAGCATGAGCCCGACATCACGCTGCTCGACGTCCGGTTACGCGGCTCCAGCGGGCTGGACCTGTGTGCGGAGATCCGCAAACGGAAACCCGGTTGCAAGGTCGTGTTTCTAACCGTCTACGACGACGAGCAGTATCTCTACCAGGCGCTGCGGCTTGGCGCCGCCGGATTCCTGCTCAAAAGGGTGCGCGGTGCCGAGCTGGTAGATCACCTGCAGCGGATCTACCAGGGCGAGATCCTGATCGATCCCAGCCTGGCCGCGAAGGTCGCGATGTCGGTGGCTCATCTGCGCGGTGGGGAGTTCTGGCCGGGGGCCCATCTCGGTCTGACTCAGCGCGAGAGCGAGGTGCTCGCGCTCATGGTGGCCGGGCTGTCCAACCGGGCCATCGCTGGCCGGCTCATCGTCAGCGAGGAGACCGTCAAGACCCACGCCCGCGGGATCTACCGCAAGCTGGACGTCCCGGATCGCTCCGGCGCGGTCGCCGCGGCGCTGCGGGAGGGCGTGTTCCAGTGATCCGCTCGCGGCTGGGCCTGGCCGACGCCGATTCTGACGCCCAGCTGCTGCACCGGGTGATCGAGATCCTGTCGGCGGGTCTCGACCTCGACGTGGTCGTCCAGCGAGTGGCCGACCTGATCACTGAGACCACCTCTACCGACGTCTGTTTCGTGCACCTGCTGGACAAGCCGCGTGGGCGCCTGCAGCTACGCGGCGCCACACCCCCGTTCGATCAGTTCGCCCGGCGGATCGAGCTGCAGGTCGGTGACGGGGTGTCCGGGTGGGTCGCCGCACACTGCGAACCGGCGGTGATCATCGACAACAAGCGCGCCGATCCGCGCTACCTCTACATCCCTGAGCTGCGGGGGGAAGACTTCACCTCGATGGCCTCGGTGCCGATGATCACCCGACCCGGCGATCTGGTCGGGGTACTCAACGTGCACACCCGCGACCGCCGCGAGTTCACCAAGGCCGACGTCGAATTGCTGGGCACAGTGGCGGGTCTGATGGCCGGGGCCATCGAGAACGCCAGCCTGCACAGCAAGCTCGCCGAGCGGGAGGAGGCCATGGAGCGGTTCGCCGAGCAGATCGTGCTGCTTGGCGAGACCGAGCGGCGGCGGCTCGCCGGCGAGATCCACGACGGGATCAGCCAGCGCATCGTCAGCCTGTCGTTTCACCTCTCGGCGGCGGCGGATGCTGTGGGCACCGACCCGGCCGGTGCCGCCGAACAGATCGGCCGCGCCCAGGAGCTCGCCGCTGGGGCGCTGGATGAGACCCGGCACGCGATCGCTGGGCTGCGCCCGCCGGTGCTGGACGACCTCGGGCTGGCCGCCAGCCTGGAGAGCCTCGCGCGGTCGACCCCGCTGCCCAACGTCCAGGTGGACACCGTGCCGACCAGCCTGCCCGAGCATGTCGAGACAGCGGTCTACCGGATCGCCCAAGAGGCACTGCAGAATGTGCTGAAGCACGCCAGCGCCCAGCACGTGCACCTCCGGCTCTCGGTGGCCCCCAGCGCGGTGCTGCTCGAGATCTCCGACGACGGAACCGGGTTCGATCCCACCACCGCGACCGAGCGGACCGGGCCGGTGGGTTACGGCCTGCAGGGCATGCAGCAGCGCGCCGAGCTCCTCGGCGGGCAGCTCACCGCGGACAGCTCACCCGGCCGCGGGACCGTGGTGCGGCTGCGCGTCCCGATCGCCCACGAACGCTAGCCAGCTCCCTTGACCTGAAGCATACTTCAGGTTGCACGCTGGTCGCATGACCACGATGACCGAATCGGACCGGCCCGGGGTCGCCGACCGGTACCGCTACGTTGAACTCCAGGCGCTGATGACGCGGATGACCGGCGACGAGAAACACGCCTCGAGCGCCACCTCCACCCTGGACGTGCTCTGGGTCCTCTACGACCGGGTACTGCGCGTCTCGCCGTCCACCATGGACGATCCCGACCGGGACCGGTTCCTGCTCTCCAAGGGGCACGGTCCGATGGCGTACTACGCCGTGCTCGCCGCCAAAGGGTTCATCCCAGCCACGTGGTTGGACACCTTCGGCCAGCTCGACTCGCCGCTGGGTTACCACCCGGACCGGGTGCTGCTACCGGGCGTCGAGATCTCCAGTGGATCGCTCGGGCACGGGCTGCCGATCGCGGTGGGCGTCGCGCTCGGCCAACGCGCCCAAGGCTCCCGCGGCCACACGTTCGTCCTGGTCGGTGACGCAGAGCTGGACGAGGGCACCAACCACGAGGCGATCGTCTACGCCGGCGCCACCGGGCTGGCCGGGCTGACCGCGATCGTGGTTGACAACCAGTCCGCCACCCACGGCTGGCCCGGCGGGATCGCCGCCCGGTTCAGCGTGAACGGCTGGTCGGTGGCCACCGTGGACGGTCGTGACCATGAGGCTCTGGAAGCTGCCCTGACCACGCCCCTGTCCGAATCTCTGCCGGACCGCCCGCACGTCGTGGTGGCCGTGGTGGAACCGAAGGAGTGACCACGATGACCCTGCCGGTACTCACCGAGGAGATCACCATGCGGGCCAGGTTCGTCGATACCGTCGCCGAACTGCTGGCTGAGGAACCCACAACCGCGCTGGTCCTGGCGGACATCTCGGCATACCTGTTCACCGAGCAGGCGCAACGGCACCCGGATCGGGTACTGAACGTGGGAATCCGCGAGGGGCTGATGGTCAGCGTGGGCGGCGGATTGGCGCTGACCGGCCTGCGTCCGATCATCCACACCTACGCACCGTTCCTGATCGAGCGCTCCTTCGAACAGATCAAGCTGGACCTGACCCACCAGGGGGTGTCCGCGGTGCTGGTCAGCGTCGGGGCCTCCTATGACTGGACCGAGGGTGGCCGCACTCACCAGTCCCCCGGCGACGTGGCGCTGCTGGACTCGCTGCCGGGCTGGCCCGTGCACGTGCCAGGCCATCCAGACGAGGTGGCGCCGCTGCTGCGGGCCGCGGTGCACGGCAGCAACGCTACCGACTCGGTGTACCTGCGACTGTCCGACCGGAGCAACACCGCGCCCCGACCGGCAGCCCTGGACGGGCGGCTGGACGTGGTGCGGCGGGGCGGGCGGGCCCTGGTGCTCGCGGTCGGGCCGATGCTCGACCCGGTTCTGGCGGCCACCACCGGCCTGGACGTGACCGTGGCCTACACGAACACGGTGCGGCCACTGGACCTGAGCAGCCTGCGCGAGCTGGCGGTCGCCGACACCGTGGTGCTGGTGGAACCGTACCTGGCCGGCACCTCGACCAGGCTGATCGACGAGGCGCTCTCCGACCGTCCGCACCGGACACTCGCGCTGGGCGTCGGCCGGGCCGAACAACGCCGGTACGGCACCCCCGAGCAGCACGACGAACTGCACGGCCTGGATGCCGCCGGGCTGCACCGCTCCATCTCGGAGTTCCTGACACTGGAGAAAACACATGCGAAAGGAGCAGCACGATGAGCGTTGAGCTGAACCACACCATCGTTTGAGCTCACGACAAGGCGAGGTCGGCCGCATTCCTCGCCAGTATCCTCGACCTACCTGTTGGGGAGCAGTGGGGCCCGTTCGTGCCGGCTCTCACCTGACCGCTACTCGGCTGGTTGTCGGTGCCTTGGCCGGCAAGATCGCCCTCATGCTCCACGTGCTCTCAAGCCCTGTCTGTGCGATGTCCTTGCTGTGGACGATTGGACGGCACCCAGGACCGGGGAGCACCGGACTGGCGGAAGCGGGGAGGCGTTCCGGATGAGAGACGCACCAGGCCGGCACTCAGCCCTGCCCTGGGGCCATACCTGAGTACGGTGGCTCAACTCACTGCGGCGCTCAGGGTTCGGCCCGAACACCTTCCGGACCGAGTCGCCGTACTGCTGGGACGGCTCCGCGACGCCGAGAAAGAGATCGAGCAACTCCGTGCCGGGCAGATCCGGCAGTGGGCGGGTGAGTTCGCGGCGACGGCACAAGACGTCGACGGTCTCGCCGTGGTGGCCCGGCACCTGCCCGAGCCAGCAAGCACCGATGAACTGCGCAAGCTCGTGCTCGACGTGCGCGGCAAGATTTTGGGCCGGCCCGCCGTGGTGGCCATCACAAGCTTGTGCAACGACAAACCGATCATCGTGGCAGCCGTCGACGACAGAGCCCGAGACCGTGGGATCAAGGCCGGCGACCTGGTGCACGTCGCGTCCAAAGCCCTCAAAGGCGGTGGCGGCGGCAAACCCGACATCGCCCAAGGTGGCGGTACGGACCCACTCGCCGTCCCCGACGCTCTCCAGGAGATCATGCGGCTGGTCGGGCAGACCGTCAGTCAGTGACGAACTCGGCCGCTCGCTGACCGTCGAAGTGGGCCAGCAGACCGATCCGCCTCGCGCACGGCCTCACGCAACAGCAGGTCGCCGACCGGTGGAACGAGCTCTGGCCTGACCCTGAGCGGCCGAAGAGTCACAAGCAGATCAGCTACTGGGAGACGGGAGAGCGGCAACCAGGCCGGGACTCGCTCAACAAGCTCGCGTTCCTCTACCGCTGTAGCGCTGGCGTGCTGCTCGGCGGGGAGGACTACAGCCACCTCGACCCAGCCGCACACGACGGTGCCAGCAGCGTGCAACTCCTGTCTGTGTCGCTGGCAGTTGTGATCCGCGCTGAGCAGGTGTTGCTCGTGTGCCGCCGTGACAACACCGAGGGTGTGTTCTGGGGATGGCCGACCGGCGTGGTCAAACCTGGCCGCGATCCAGCGCACGTCGCCGTAACCGAGACACTCGCCGAAACCGGCGTGCACTGCGTCGTGCGTAGCGCGCTGGGGACCCGCATCCACCCGATGACCGGGGCACTGTGCGCCTACTACCTGTGTGACCACCTTGCCGGTGAGCCGGAGAATCTTGACCAGGTGGAGAACACCGCGGTCACCTGGGCGCCCATCGAACGACTCACCGACTTCATTCCGGCCAAGCATGTCTATTCGCCGATCCTCGACGCGCTAGGAGCTGCCCATGCCTGACCAGCCGACCATCGTGGCCGCCATCGTCACCAGCCCCCAGGGTGTGCTACTGGCCCGACGTCATGACGGCAAGCCAGAGTGGACCTTCCCCAGCGGCGCTCAAGAAGCAGGCGAGGTCTACGCCGACACCGCCGTGCGAGAAACCCTCGAAGAGACCGGCCTCGCTGTTATCGCCCGCGATCAGATCGGGGAAAGAACTCACCCCAAGACTGGGCGGCACATGGTCTACATCGCTGCTGATCCGATCAACGGTACTGCGGTGAGGGTCGGGGACCCCGACGAGCACTCCGAGGTCAGCTGGTATCCCTGGGCCACGGCCGAAGGGATGTTGCCCCACCTGTTCGAACCGGTTGCCGATCACCTGCGTGCGACATTGCCCGCATGATCGGGCCGTTCATTCGCCCGCCTTGGTCAGCCACTGTTGCGCGAGGTCAGCACAGCGACCGCCTCTGCCGCATCCTCAACGGCTCGGGCCGCCCGGTCGGTCAGATCACCACCGAGATCACCGAGCTCGACGTTGAGCCGGACCAGTTCGGCGGCCGACCGCGCCGCGGCCGCTGCCAGGGTGGCCGCGGTGAAGGCATCGCCGCGCAGGTTGGGGTTGCCCCGCTCGGCCAGCGCAACCGCCTCGGTGGCGATACCACTGGCCGCCTCGGCGATCTCGGTCGGCACCCGGGCGGCGCGCTCCAGGGTGCGGCGGATCTGCCGACGGCGAACTTCGGAATCGGGCTCGCGGGGTAGCGCGAATGCGGCGAGCACCGCCTGGTAGGCCTCGGCGTCCTGCTCTGCCAAGGCAGCGACCTGGTCCCGGACCCGGTCGGCGTGCGCCGCCCGCCCCGCGGCGTCGATCAGCTGCTCGGTGGAGAACCGGGCGGCCATCCCGAGCAGCCCGGCGGCCATCGCGGCGGTGAGTGCCGCTGCGCCACCGCCGCCGGGCGTGGGCCGCCTGGCGGCGAAGCGGTCCAGCAGGTCAGCGACCGAGCACTCGAGCAAGGGGACGCTCCGAGCTGAGATCACGAGAGACCGACGATCTCGCCGTTGCGGTCGATGTCGATGCGGGTCGCGGCGAAGCTGGCGCCCAGACCCGGCATGGTGCGCATATCGCCACAGATCGGGTAGATGAACCCAGCACCCACCGAGGCCCGCGCCTCCCGCACCGGCAGCACCCATCCGGTGGGCGCGCCCTTGAGCCTCGGATCCGACGAGAGCGACAGGTGCGTCTTGGCAATGCACACCGGCAGCCGTCCGAAGCCATGGCGTTCGTAGCTTTCGAGCTGCCGGGACGCCTTCAAGTCGTACTCCACCCCCTGCGCCCCATACACCCGCAGCGCCACGGTGAGGATCTTCTCCCGCAGCGTCGCGTCATTGGGATACAAGAAGGCGAACCCCGACGGCTCCTCGGCGGCTTCGGCGACCGCGGTGGCCAGTTCGGCGGCCCCCTTGCCGCCCTCGGCGAAATGCGTACACAGCGCAGAACGAGCACCCACGCTGTCGGCGATCTCGCGGATGGCGGCATGCTCGGACGGGTGATCGGTGGGGAAGACGTTGATGGCCACCACCGGTGACACCCCGTGAATCCGCACGTTCTCGATCTGCTTGCGGAGGTTGGCAGCGCCGGCGTGCACGTCGTCGGGGTTTTCCACCAGCATGCCATCGGGCAGCGGGTGACCTGCCCCGATCTTGTACCGGCCGGAGTGCGTCTTGAGTGCGCGCACCGTGGCCACCAGCACAGCAGCGTCGGGCCGCAGTCCCGAGGCGCGGCATTTGATGTTGAAGAAGCGCTCGGCGCCCATGTCGGCCCCGAAGCCGGCTTCGGTGACCAGGTATTCACCGCAGTGGATGCCGATCAGGTCGGCGATCACCGAGGAGTTGCCGTGCGCGATGTTGCCGAACGGCCCGGCGTGCACCAGCACCGGCGTGCCCTCCAGCGTCTGCAGCAGGTTCGGCTTGATCGCCTCGCGCATGATGACGGTCATCGCCCCGGCAGCGTGCAGGTCCTCCGCTGTCACCGGCCGGCCGTCATGCGTCTGACCGACCACGATCCGGCCCAATCGGGACCGCATGTCCTGCAGCGACGTGGACAGCGCGAGCACCGCCATCACCTCGCTGGCCGCGGTGATGTCGAACCCGCTCTGCCGGGGAATCCCGTCGGCCCGGGACCCGAGCCCGACCACGATGTTGCGCAAGGCCCGGTCATTGACGTCGAGCACCCGGTTCCAGGTGATGCTGTGCGGGTCGAGGTCGGCGCCATCACGCTGATGCAGCTGGTTATCGATCATCGCGGCGAGCAGGTTGTGCGCCGTGGTCACCGCGTGCATGTCCCCGGTGAGGTGCAGGTTGAGCGTCTCCATCGGCACGACCTGGCTGTAACCACCACCCGCAGCCCCGCCCTTGATCCCGAAGGTGGGGCCCATCGAGGGCTGCCGGATCGTGACCGTGGCCCGCTTGCCGATGTGCGCGAGGCCCTGGCCGAGCCCCACCGTGGTCGTCGTCTTACCCTCGCCGAGCGGAGTCGGCGTGACGGCAGTGACGACCACGTACTTCGCCCGGGGAGCCCCGGCCAGCTCCTCGATGGCCGCCGTCTTGACCTTCACGACGTGCTCGCCGTAGGGCTCGAGCAGGTGCGGACCCAGCCCCATCGCGGCACCGATGTCCGCCAACGGCGTGAGGGTGGCACCACGAGCGATCTCGAGATCGCTGGGGAACGCCATCGTGCTCCTCCGGAGCTCGTGAGTGCGTAACAGTGTTATAGCACGTCAACGCCACTCACGAGTACGTCAGTACCGGTAATGCGGTGGTTTGTACGGGCCCTCGACGTCCACGTCGATGTATTCGGCCTGTTCCTTGGTCAGCTTGGTGAGCTGACCACCCAGGGCCTCGACGTGGATCCGGGCGACCTTCTCGTCGAGCACCTTGGGCAGGGTGTAGACCTCCCGGTCGTATTCCTGGTGCTTGGTGAACAACTCGACCTGGGCGATCACCTGATTGGAAAACGAGTTCGACATCACAAAACTCGGGTGCCCGGTGGCGTTACCCAGGTTCAGCAACCGCCCCTCGGACAACACGATGATCGAATGCCCGTCCTTGAAGGTCCACTCGTCGACCTGCGGCTTGATCACCAACCGGCGAGCACCCGACCTGCGCTCCAACCCGGCTATGTCGATCTCGTTGTCGAAGTGCCCGATATTGCCCAAGATCGCCTGATGCTTCATCCGCGCCATATGGTCGACCGTCACGATGTCCTTGTTCCCGGTGGCCGTGACGATGATGTCCGCGCGCCCGACGACGTTGTCCAGGGTGTCGACGGTGAAACCGTCCATCATCGCCTGCAACGCACAGATCGGGTCCACTTCGGCCACCACGACCCGAGCGCCTTGGCCGCGCAGCGACTCCGCGCACCCCTTGCCAACATCCCCGTACCCACACACCAGGCACAGCTTCCCGGCGATCAACACATCCACCGCCCGGTTGATCCCGTCCACCAGCGAATGCCGGCACCCATACTTGTTGTCGAACTTCGACTTCGTCACCGAATCGTTGACGTTGATCGCCGGGAACAACAGCTCGCCCGCCGCAGCCAGCTGGTACAACCGGTGCACCCCGGTGGTGGTCTCCTCGGTCACCCCGCGGATGCCCTCCCCGATCGCCGTCCACTTCCCCGGCTCCGCGGCCAACGAGGCCCGCAGTACCGCCAAGAACACCTTCCACTCATCCGAGTCGTTCTCGTCGGCGGTCGGCACCACCCCGGCCTTCTCGAAAACGGCACCCTTGTGCACCAGCAGGGTCGCATCTCCCCCGTCATCCAGGATCATGTTCGGCCCCTGCCCGCCAGGCCAAGTCAACATCCGCTCGGTGCACCACCAGTACTCCTCCAGCGTCTCGCCCTTCCAGGCGAAACACGGCACCCCGCGTGGCTGTTCGGCACTGCCATTCGGACCCACCACCACAGCCGCCGCAGCGTGATCCTGGGTGGAGAAGATATTGCACGACGCCCACCGGACCTCTGCGCCGAGACTGACCAGGGTCTCGATCAGCACCGCCGTCTGCACCGTCATATGCAGCGACCCCGAAATCCGTGCCCCCCGCAACGGAAAAACTTCCGCATACTCGCGGCGCAGCGTCATCAAACCCGGCATCTCGTGCTGCGCCAACCGGATCTCGTTACGGCCGAAGTCGGCCAGATCCAGGTCGGCAACAGCGAAATCAATACCAGCGCGGCTCTCTAGCTTCTTCTCAGCGGCAGGCGCCACAGTCATCGAAAATGCACTCCTTACCTCGAAGTTGGAAGTCACGGATGCAGGTGGTCGGCCACCTCGGCCGCACTGTCGGGTCCGTACGCCTCGCCGAATCGCTCCATGAACCTCTCGGGTTCGAGCTCGTGTTCCTGAGTCCCGACCGACTCAATCACCATGGTGGCCAGCATGCAACCAAGCTGGGCGGACCGCTCGTCACCCACGCCCCATCCGACTCCGGCCAGGAAGCCGGCCCGGAAGGCGTCACCCACGCCAGTGGGATCGGCCTTGACCAGCTCCTGCGGCGGTGTCACCGAGATCACCGGTTCGCCCGGCCGCTGCACGGTCACGCCCTTGGCCCCCCGGGTCATCACCGAGACGTCCACCCGCGCCAGGATGTCCTCGTCGGACCAGCCGGTCTTGCGTTCGAGCAGGCCTCGCTCGTAGGTGTTGGTGAACAGGTAGGTTGCGCCGTCGACCAGCTGCTTGATCTGGTCGCCGTCGACCGAAGCGAGCTGCTGGGAGGGATCCGCGGCGAATGGGTAGCCGAGGTCCCGGCACTCCTGGGTGTGCCGCAGCATGGCCGCCGGGTCGTTCGGGCCCACCACCACGAGATCGGTCCCGCCCAAGCGGTCCACGATCGGCTTCAGCTCGATGTTGCGGGACTCGCTCATCGCGCCAGCGTAGAACGACGCGATCTGGTTCTGGTCGGAATCGGTCGTGCATTGGAAGCGGGCGGTGTGCTTGGTCTGCGAGATGTGCACCGCGCTGATGTCCACCCCGTGCGCCGACAGCCATTTCCCGTACTCGGCGAAATCCGCTCCGACCGCACCCACCAGCACCGGCGCCAGCCCGAGGCAGCCCAGGTTGAACGCGATGTTGGCGCCCGCCCCGCCGCGGTGGATCGCCAGCTCCTCCACCAGGAAGGACACCGAGAGGTGTTCCAGCTGATCAGGCACGATCTGTTCGACGAACCGGCCCGGAAAGACCATCAGGTAGTCGGTGGCGATCGACCCTGTGACGATGATGCGCACCATAGCCTCCTCAGACCGCTGCCGGCTGCATGCTGGCGGGCAAGCCTGCGGACTCGCGCAGGTCAGCGGCCTTGTCAGTCCGCTCCCAGGTGAAGTCGGGATCGTCGCGTCCGAAGTGGCCGTAGGCGGCGGTCTTGGCGTAGATCGGCCGGTGCAGTCCCAGGTAGCTACGGAAGGCCGCCGGGCGCAGGTCGAAGTGCTCGCCCACCAGCTTCTCGATGGTCCTGCGAGGCACCTGCTCGGTGCCGAAGGTCTCCACGAACAACGACAGCGGCCGGGCCACGCCGATCGCGTAGGCCACCTGCACCTCGACCCGGTCCGCCAGGCCGGCGGCCACGACGTTCTTGGCCACGTAGCGGGCCGCGTACGCCGCGGAACGGTCCACCTTGGACGGGTCTTTACCGGAGAACGCGCCGCCACCGTGCCGGGAGAACCCGCCGTAGGTGTCCACGATGATCTTTCGTCCAGTCAGCCCGGCGTCACCGACCGGCCCGCCGATCACGAACCGCCCGGTCGGGTTGACGAACAGATTGCGCGCCAACTCGGCCTCGTTGTAGAAGTCGGCGGGCAGCACCGCGAGGACCACGTGCTTCCATAGGTCCGCCCGGATCTGCGCTGAGGTGACCTCCTCGGCATGCTGGGTGGAGATCAGTACCTTCTCCACCCCGATCGGCACGTGATCCCGGTAGCGGACGGTCACCTGCGTCTTGCCGTCGGGCCGCAGGTAGGGCAGCGTGCCGTCCTTGCGCACCTGCGCTAACCGCTGAGACAGCCGGTGCGCCAGCGCGATCGGCATCGGCATCAGCTCGGGGGTCTCGTGCGTGGCGTACCCGAACATCATGCCCTGGTCACCGGCACCGGCACTGTCCAGTTCGTCCTCGGACAGTTTCCCGCGGTGCTCGTGGGCCATGTCGACACCCTGAGCGATGTCCGGCGACTGCTTGTCCAATGCGACCAGCACCGCACAGCTGTGCCCGTCGAACCCGAAGTTCCCGTTGTCATAGCCGATCCGGCAGATCGTGTCACGCACGACCTGGGTGTAGTCGATCATTCCCGGTGTGGTGATCTCACCGGCCAGCACGACCATCCCGGTGGTGATCAGGGTCTCGCACGCCACCCGCGAGTTCGGGTCCATGGTCAACGCCGCGTCCAGCACAGCGTCCGAGATCTGGTCAGCGATCTTGTCCGGATGGCCCTCGGTCACCGATTCAGAAGTGAACAGATACTCGATGCTTTCCAACTGGGTCACGCGGATCACGCTCCTTGCTCAACGGGTCGAATCCGACGGCAGCACTGTCGGTTCTGGGGTCTGGGTCTCATTGTGCTTGGTTACCTCGAGCTGGGCAGGCTGAACGGGTAAGTTGCGGCGGACCGAAGCAGTTCCCGCTACCATCGCAGCCAGCTTCGACCTGGCGACATCGGCCGGAAGGTGACGCAGCCCGCAGTCCGGATTAATGATCAACTTATCGGCAGGAAAGGTCTCCAGCGCCTTGCGGATGCGCTGGGCGATGAGTTCCGCGGACTCGATCTGCTCGCTCTTGACGTCCACCACGCCAAGCCCGAGCGCGCGGTCCCAACCGAACCGCTGAATCACCTGCAGGTCCTCGTAGCCCTTGCGGCCGAACTCGAGGATGAGCTGGTCGACGTTCGCGTCGAGCACCGCGGGGAACAGGAAGTCGTAATGCCCTTCCCAGGACGGCCGGGCGTAGCGGTTGCCGTAGCAGACATGCAGCCCCCAGGTGACGTCCACGTCCTGGGTCACAATGTTGATCGTCTCCACCGCCACCGCCACGTCCTCCGGGTAGCCGGCCAGGAACGGCTCGTCGATCTGTAACAGCTCTGCACCCGCCTCGGCCAGCGACCGCGCCTCGGCGTTGAGCACCTGCGCCAGCGCCCGAACCAGGTCGGCGGACTTGGAATACGCCTTGTTCTGGATCCGACGAGACAGCGAGAAAGGCCCGGTGAACGAGAACTTGACCGGGCGATCGGTGTACTGACGGGTGAAGCGGTATTCGTCTGCGAGGCCCAGCGGTGGCGGGTCGGTCGGCAGCGGGTCGGCGACGACGGTGTCGTAGTAGTCGTAGTAGAACGACTTGACGGTGACCGGGATCTGTACCCCCGGTATCCGGGCCAGCAGGTAGTCGATGTCGTTGTCCCGGCGCAGCTCCCCGTCGGAGACGATGTCGATCCCGGCCTTCTCTTGATCCTTGAGCGCCGCCTTGATCGCCATGTCGTGGATCTCGCCGAGATGGCTACGGCTGATCCGGTTGCGGTAGTAGTCGGTCTTGAGCCGCTCCAGCCACTCGGGCACCGAGTAGGACCCCACGACGGTTGTGGGCAACAGCGGGACAGTCATGTTCAGTCCCTCACCTGGGCGGTCATGGTGATGATGTTGGTGCCCGTGCGGTGGGCGAAGCGCTGGTAGTCCACGTCGAAGCCCTTCCGGCGTCCGATATGCGCCAGCAGCGGTCCGTTGAGCCAGTTCACGATCGAGCCGTCGTACTTGCCGGGCCCGCGGAAACCGGTGCGGTAGGCATGGACGTCGGTGACGAACAGATCGTGGCAGATCAGCCGGCCATAGGGGTGCAGCAGCGGGATGGTGTCCACGAAGCTGGCCACCGCGCCGTTGTTGACGTGCATCCGGATGTCGGCGCCGGACTCCAGCAGGGGGCGCAGCATCTCGCCGCTCACCGTGGGCGCGATCTGGTAGAGGTCCAGGCCGGTCAGCGGCTGGTACCGCTCCTCCAGGCGCAACGCCGCCCAGGTCCGGCGCCAGAACTCCACCGCCACCTCGACCGAAGGGAAGTGCGCAGGCGCGGCCTCGGCAAGCAGGGCCGGCCCGAGCCGGAGCAATTTGCGGATCAGTTCCGGTACCCCGTCTGGCGGCGTTGATACCAGTTGCCCGATCTCGGCGGCGGCGTCCAGCGGTAGGTAGGCCCTGGATCCAACGATGTAGGTGTGCCCGCCGATCTGCGCGACCTCATCGGTGGGCAGGTTGTCATAGACATTGGAGATGTAGACCAGGAACACCTTGTAGCGCAGGAAACCCAGTGCCGTGCGAGGCTGGGTGGCGTCCAGCACGAACGAGCTGACGTGGTCGGCGTGGTCGGCGACCGCGGCCCTGGCCAGTTCCAGAACATGCGGCGAGTAGTCGCACATCAGGTAGTGCAGCCGCCGGTAGTAGTCCCTGCCGTGATCACGGTCCAGCTCGACGAACTCGTCCAGCCAGGTCTTGGCCTGACCTCCGTTACCCACCCCGAGCTCGATCACGTACAGCTCTTCGGGCAGCGCGTTGCGCTCGCCCAGCGAGTCCCACAGCGTGAACAGGCCGGTGATGATCTCGCGTACCGCGTCCCGGTTGCGGGCGTCGCTCTCCCCGCCGGGCAGGGCCTGCTCGTAGCGGCGGCCGGTGGCCTGCTCCCACAGGTCCAGAGCTTTCCAGTACAGCGCGTTGAACTCCCAGATCACGCTTGCGCTGGTGGCCAGCCACGGCTCGAGGTGGATCCGGGACGGTTCGGCATCGCCGTAGCAGGCCCGCAGGAGTTCGCCAGTGAGCTGTTTGAGAGGCACGTCCCCGCTGCGGCGGACGTCGATCGCGACCTCCATCTCGTCTCCGGTCAGCACCGCCGCCAGCGGCACCGGCGCCAGCGCCGAGTCGGCGCCGTGGGCCGCCAGGATCGGCCGGATGTCGACGACATCGCGGAAGCTGCTGCGGTACTGGACCCAGTCGCACACCACGCGGACCCGGGACAGATCCACCGAATCCTCGGCGAGTGCATCCACCACCGGGCCCAGTGCCGCCGTCACGTCCACAGGTTTGTTGCCGCGGAGCTTGCCGGTGGGACGGAAATCAACCAGCACAGCCTCTGCCCTCTTCTGCTCGCGCCGGCCCGGTCAGGGTGCCGTTCTGTTGTCATCCGAGACCCGCCGGATACCATTGAAACCGGACCCGCGTAGCCGTGCGATCGTGGCTCGCAGGTGCTCGATCTCCCGGTGGAGGAGATCGACTGCGTCCGGATCGGGCACCCGGACGGTGCCCTGGGTGGCCAGCAGCGGGCATCCGCAGTGCGGGCAGTTGAGCTCGTGTGGCATCTCACGCTCCTGACGACCACCGTCGGCGCGGCGCTGCAGCGGCCCTTTGTGAGCAGGACCACACACCACCAGTGAACGGGCCGACGCCGGGCAGAACAACCGGGTACCAGCACGAAATCGCGAGCAGCCTGTTTGTGACGACACCACAAACGAGCATGCCTGCGGGCGGCCAGTAGCCTGCCGGGAGGCGCGAGGCCACGAAGGGTAACGCAAGTATGGACGTCTTCCAGGTCCACCAGCAGCTGCTCGCGGACTACCAGGCGTTCACGGCAGGTTTCACCAAGATCCACGATCCGTGGATCCGGGAGCACGTCGACCAGCGCGTGGCCAACGGGGACCAATGGCCGGACGCCTACCTGTCGCTCAACCCCAACTTCGCCTCGGGCGGCTCGATCAGCGAACTGGTTAAGCAGGGGTTCCTACATCCCGAGTGCGAACGGATCTTCCGCGTCGGTAAGGAGGAGCCCCTTGCAGCCCAGTCCCATGCACCACAGGGCCAGGTTATCGATCTGCACCAGCACCAGCGGGAGGCTGTCGAGATCGCCCGGGGTGGGGCGAGCTACGTGCTCACCACGGGAACCGGGTCAGGAAAGAGCCTGAGCTACATCGTGCCCATCGTGGACAGTGTGCTGCGGCAGCATGCCGCGGGCAGCTACGAGCCCGGGGTGAAAGCGATCATCGTCTATCCGATGAACGCGCTGGCCAACAGCCAGCGGCATGAGCTGGAGAAGTTCCTCAAGAACGGGTACCCCGACGGCGGCGAGCCCGTCACCTTCCGGCGCTACACCGGGCAGGATCGGGAACCCGCTCGCGCCGAGATCCTCAACAACCCGCCGGACATCCTGCTCACCAACTACGTGATGCTGGAACTCCTCTTGACCAGACCCGAGGAGCGGGATCGCCTCATCACCGCAGCGCACGGCCTGCGGTTTCTCGTACTGGACGAGCTGCACACCTACCGGGGTCGGCAGGGCGCTGACGTGGCGATGCTGGTGCGTCGGTTGCGCGACGCGTGCGCCGCCGACCAGATGCAGTGCGTCGGCACGTCGGCGACGATGACCAGCGAGGGCAGTGAGACCGGCCGACGCCGGGAGGTGGCCAAGGTCGCCACTCGGCTGTTCGGGACACCCGTGGCGGTGCCGCACGTCATCGTGGAGACCTTGCAACGGGCCACTAAGGGGGACCCCGGCGACATCACGGCGATTAAATCGCGGGTCCGTTCCGGCAAGGCGGGTCGCGACTACCAAGAACTAGCGGCCGACCCGCTGGCCTCGTGGGTCGAATCGCAGTTCGGAGTCGTCTGCCGACCGGGAGACGACCGCTTGGTACGGCCACCCCGCCCGGCCACCATCCCGGAGTCAGCCCGGCGGCTTGGCGAACTCACCGGTGAGACGGCAGACGCGTGCGCCGCGGCAATCCAGATGACGCTGCGAGCCGGGGCGGACATGCTGGACCCGCGGACCCAACGCCCGGTATTCGCATTCAGGCTCCACCAGTTCCTGTCCAAGGGAGACAACGTCTACCTGAGCCTCGAACCGGAAGCGGACCGGTACATCACCAGCCGGTACCAGACTGTGGTTCCCGAGCCGGGGAACATCCAGAAGATCCTTGTGCCGGCAGCTTTCTGCCGGCAGTGCGGCCAGGAGTACTTGGTCGTCAGCCGGGTCGACGAGGGGGGGACCCGCCGCTATACGTCACGCCAGGACGCCGACGCGAGCGGAGGCGATGCGGCGAACGGGTACCTGTTCATCAGCTCCGAAGTCCCGTGGCCGGGTTCGCTCGATGTCGCTATCAGCGAGCAGCGGGTTCCCGAATCCTGGCTGGTCACCGGTCGCGACGGGCATGTCACCGTGGCGAGCCGCTGGCTGAAGAGGCTGCCCGAGGGGGTGCGCATCGGCGTCGACGGGTTGGAGGTGGACGAGCCAGGGAGCACGTTGGCTGCCTACGTTCCCACTCCGTTCAGCTTCTGCCTGCGCTGCCGGGTGTCCTACGAGCAGCGTGGCAACGATTTCGCCAAGCTGGCCTCACTGGCGGTCGAGGGGCGCAGCTCGGCGACATCCGTGGTGAGCGCGAGTGTGGTCCGGAGTCTGCGGGAGCAGCCCGACCTGGAGGCGGAAGCGCGCAAGCTGCTTGCGTTCGCGGACAACCGCCAGGACGCGAGCCTGCAGGCGGGTCATTTCAACGACTTCATCCAGGTCACCCAGCTCCGCGGAGCGCTGCACCGCGCGGTCCAGGCCAAGCCCGAGGGGCTGAGCCACGAGGTGATCGAGCAACGGGTGACGGACGCGCTGGGCGTCACACTGGCTGACTTCGCGCAAAACCCGGAAGCCCGGTTCAGTGTGGAACGTAAGGCCTGGCAGGCCCTGCGGGCAGTCGTGGGCTACCGCCTCTACCTGGATCTGGAGCGCGGCTGGCGGATCACCATGCCCAACCTCGAACAGACCGGGCTGCTCCGAATCGACTATCTCGACCTCCCCGATATCGCAGCCGACGAATCACTGTGGGAAGGCCGCCATTTCGCGCTCCGGGACGGCGCACCCGATCACCGCGAGGAACTCATGCGCCTGCTGCTGCATGAAATGCGCCGCTCGATGGCCATCGACGTCGACTGCTTCACCGATGTTGGTTTCGAGCAGTTGCAGAAGCTGAGCGACCAGCACCTGCGGGAACCGTGGGCGTTGTCGGAACGCGAGCAGCGACCGCGGGCCGGGATGGCTTTCGCCCGATCCGGGGGCAAGGGCAGCGCCCGGGAGCACCTCTACCTGAGCGGGTACGGCGCCTACGGGCGGTTCCTCCTACGTGAGGGGCAATTCTCGAAGAGCACCGGCAAGCTGACCCGCGACGACAGCCAGAAGATCATCAGCGACCTGCTCCGGGTCATGGAGCGTTGCGGCCTCCTCACTATCGGGCGCCCCGCCGAGGAGGGCGCAGCGCCCGGTTATCAGCTCAAGGCTTCGTCCATCGTCTGGCGTCCGGGCGACGGAAAGGCCGGCGCGGAGGATCCGGTGCGCATGGAGATCGCCTCGGAACGCGGCCCCCGGATCAACCCTTTCTTCCAGCGGCTCTACACCGATGTCGCCGCGACGCTGGCCGGCCTGCACTCGCGGGAGCACACCGCGCAGGTGGCCAACGAGGACCGGGTCCGCCGTGAGGAGGAGTTCCGCGAGGGCACCCTTCCTGTGCTGTACTGCTCGCCAACGATGGAATTGGGCATCGACATTGCCAGCCTCAACGCCGTCGCGTTGCGCAACGTCCCACCAACCCCGGCCAATTACGCACAGCGGGCCGGTCGCGCCGGGCGATCTGGGCAACCCGCTCTGGTCGTGACCTATTGCGCCACGGGCAACGCACACGACCAGTACTACTTCCGCCACCGCGACCAGATGGTCGGCGGATCAGTCACCGCGCCCCGTCTCGACCTGACCAATGAGGATCTGCTCCGCTCGCACCTGCACGCCCTGTGGTTGGCGGAGACCGATATCGCGCTGGACCGGTCCGTGGCCAAGATCCTCGACGTGTCGGCGGCGAACTACCCCCTCAACGGCGCTGTCCAGCAGCACAGCAAGGACCCCGGCGCACGGGAGCGAACCGCGCACCGCGCCCGCCGGGTGCTCGCCGAGCTCACCCCGGAGCTCGCCGACACCTCGTGGTGGCACGACGAGTGGATCACCCGCGTGGTCGAGGACGCGCCGCAGGAATTCGACCGATCGTTTCACCGCTGGCGCGAGCTGTATCGCGCTGCCTGGGAGGAGCAGGCCGAGCAGAACCGGATCATCCTCGACCACTCCGGGAACCAGAAGACCCGGGACATCGCCACCAGACGCCGCCGCGAGGCCGAGAACCAGCTTCGCCTGCTGCGCAATGAGGACACCGAAGACTTGCAGACGGACTTCTACTCCTACCGCTACCTCGCCTCCGAAGGCTTCCTGCCGGGCTATTCGTTTCCCCGCCTGCCGTTGCGCGCCTACGTACCGGGCCGTCGCGGCGTTCCCAGGGACGCAGAGTTCATCCACCGCCCCCGGTTCATCGCGATCAGTGAGTTCGGGCCAGGCTCGCTGATCTACCACGAAGGGCTGCGCTACCAGGTGAACCAGGTGCAGCTCACCCCGGGCGAGCAGGGCGGCAGCGGTCTGGACACCAACGCGGCCCGCCGGTGTCAAGCCTGCGGATACCTGCACGGCCAGGAAGTGGGTGTCGATGTCTGCGAGTCGTGCGACGGCCGGCTCGGCCGCACAATGCACCGCCTGCTGAGGCTGCAGACCGTCAAGGCGGCTCGGCGTGACCGCATCTCCTCCGACGAGGAGGAGCGCCGCCGGGCGGGATTCGATCTGGTGACCTCGTACCGTTTCAACGATCACGGAGCCCGGCCCGGCCGGATCGACGCGACGGTCAACGCTGCGGACGGACCGGCGCTCCAACTCCGCTACGGCGACACCGCCACCGTTCGGGTCACGAATCTGGGTCGGCGGCGTCGCACGGCGTGCGGGGACAGCGCGGGGTACTGGATCGATGTGCAGACCGGTTACTGGCTGTCGGAGCGCCAGGCTCTCGACGCCACCCCCGATGCGGCGGAACTCCAGGAAGCCGGGGAGGTGCAGCGCAAGCAGAAAGTCATCCCCTATGTCGAGGACCGTCGGAACATCTTGATCACCCGGTTCGCCCGCGGGCCGGTCGACGAGCAGACCGCGCTGAGCGTCATGCACGCGCTGGAACGCGGGATCGAGGCGGAGTTCCAGCTGGAGGACAGCGAGCTGTCCTGCGAGCTCTTACCCGACGATGGTCAGCTCGGCCGGGCGCTGTTCATCGAGAGCGCCGAGGGTGGCGCCGGTGTGCTGCGCCGCCTGGTCGATGCGCAGGACAACGGCCTGGCCCGGGCCGCTCGCCGGGCACTGGAGATCTGCCATTTCGACCCGGACACCGGCGAGGACCAGGGCGGCGTTCTGGACCGGACCGGGGAGCGATGCGCCCGCGCCTGCTACGACTGCCTGCTGTCCTACCGCAACCAAGGCAACCACCTGCTGATCGATCGGCACCTGGCTCGGGACCTGCTGCTGGCCTGTGCCACGGGCCAGACCACCCGCAACGGTCCGCAGCACAGCGCTGAGGACGCCTGGGACACCGTCGACCTGGTGCCCGACGGTCCCTGTGCCGGCTTTGTGCGGTGGCTGGAGGAGATGGAGTACCGCTGCCCGGACGAGATTGATGTCGAGCTGTCCGACGTCGGCGCCCGGCCCGATCTCGTCTACCGCACCCCGACCGGACCCGTCGGAGTCTTCGTGGACGGTCCGGACAATAGTGACGAGCCCGGCCGCGACGAGGACGCTGCGGATGATCTTCGCGATGCGGGCTGGAGCGTAATACGGATCCCGTACGGCGCGACATACTCGAAGATCGCTCAGAAGTACCCGAGCGTGTTCGGAATCAGTCGAAGGGTCGGCCGGTGAGTCAGTTCGCCGCGGGGTCGCTGGTGCAGGCGCGCGGTCGGGAGTGGGTGGTGCTACCCGATTCAGACCCCGAGTTGCTCGTGGTGCGCCCGCTCGGCGGCGGGGACGACGAGATCGCCGGCATCCTCACCGGAATCGAGGAAGTCAGCCAGGCCGAGTTCCCACCCCCGCACGCGCAGGACTCCGGGAACGCGGTGAGCGCCGGGCTGCTCCGCACCGCCCTGCAGATCGGGTTCCGCAGTACCGCAGGACCGTTCCGGTCGTTGGCCGGGCTGGCCGTGGAACCGCGGCCCTACCAGCTGGTGCCGCTGCTGATGGCGCTGCGCCAGGAGACGGTGCGGCTGCTGATCGCCGACGACGTCGGCATCGGCAAGACGATCGAGGCCTCGCTCATCGCGGCCGAGCTGCTGGCGCAGGGCAGCGCGAGCCGGCTCGCCGTGCTCTGCAGCCCGGCGCTGGCCGAGCAGTGGCAGGCCGAGCTGGCCAACAAGTTCCGGATCGACGCGGAACTGGTGCTGGCCAGCACCGTCAAGAAGCTGGAGCGGGGCCTGTTCGACGATGAGTGGATCTTCGATCGGTATCCCTACACCGTCGTCTCGACCGACTTCATCAAGTCCCCGAGGCACCGCGACCTGTTCATTCAGGGCTGCCCCGACCTGGTCATTGTCGACGAGGCACACGGCTGCGTCGCAGACGGTGCGAGCAGCCGCGATCGTACGCTGCGCTATGACCTGATGCGCCGGCTCGCCGCGGACACCCGGCGGCACCTGCTGCTGGTCACGGCCACCCCGCACAGCGGCAAGGAGGAGGGTTTCCGCAACCTGATCGGCCTGCTCGATCCCGAACTGGCCGACCTCGACCTCTCTGAAGCAAAGGGGCGTGAGCGGCTGGCGCGGCACATGGTCCAGCGCCGCCGCAGCCACATCCGCAAGTTCCTGGAGCTGGAGACCGCTTTCCCGTCCGACCGGCTGACCCAAGAGCAGCGCTACTACCTCACCGACGACTACCGCAAGCTCTTCGACTCGGTGCTGTCCTACGCGCGGGAGACCGTGCAAGACAGCTCCGGCGGGCCGCTGCGCCAACGGGTGCGGTACTGGTCGGCGCTCGCGCTGCTGCGGGCGCTCGCGTCATCCCCGAAAGCCGCTGCGGCAACGCTGCGCACCCGCGCGACGAATATCGACGCCCAGACCGTGGAGGAAGCCGACACCCTGGGCCGCGCCACGGTGCTCGACCTCGCCGAGGCCGAGGCCGCTGAGGCTCTCGACGTCGTGCCCGGTGCCGACGACACCCCCGAAGGCTCCAGCCCCGAACGGCGCCGGTTGCTGGAGTTGGCCCGGCGCGCTGACAAGCTCGCTGGTGAGCCGGACGCGAAGCTGGCGATGCTGGACAGCGTGGTGCAGGGGCTGCTGGCCGAGGGGGACGACCCGGTGATCTTCTGCCGGTTCATCGACACCGCGGAATACGTCTCCGAGCACCTGCGGCTGTCGCTGGGCCGCAGCGCCACCGTCGAATGCGTGACCGGCGCGCTGCCGCCGGCCGACCGTGAGGCCCGGATCGCCGAGCTCACCGACACCGAGGGCCGGCACGTGCTGATCGCCACCGACTGCCTGTCCGAAGGGGTCAACCTGCAGCAGCACTTCCAGGCCGTCGTGCACTACGACCTGGCCTGGAACCCGACCCGCCACGAGCAACGCGAAGGCCGGGTGGACCGCTTCGGGCAACCACGCGACGTGGTACGCGCCGTGACGATCATCGGGGCGGACAACCAGATCGACGAGATCGTCATGCGGGTGCTGCTGCGCAAGCACGAGGCGATCCGCAAGCAGCTCGGCATCAGCGTGCCGGTGCCGGACTCGGCCAACTATGTGGTCGAGGCGGTGCTGGAAGAGCTGCTGGTCACCAAACCGCAAGCCGATCAGCCGGTGCTGGAGGGAATGGACGAGCTGATCCGGACCCGGCGCGCCGACCTGCACCGGGAGTGGGACAGCTACGCGGAGCGGGAGAACGCCGCGCTCACCAAGTTCGCCCAGACCGGGATCAAACCGGACGAGGTGGCCCGCGAGCTGGCCGAGATCCGCGCCAGTCTGGGCACCGGACCGCAGATCGAGGAGTTCACCCGGGAGGCTCTGGACGCACTCGGCGCATCGCTGGCAGACCGCGCAGGCGGCTTCGAGGCCGTCACCGTCACACTGCCGCCCGCGCTGCGCGGCGCGCTGCCGCCGGGACACGCCCAGCCGCTGCCGTTTCACCGCGAGCTGCCGGTGCCGCGCCGGCACGCCCACCTGGACCGCACCGACCCGAGTGTCCGCGCCGTGGCCCGGTACGTGCTGGAGAGCGCGCTCGACCCCAAGACGCCCGGCCCGCGCCCGGCCCGGCGGTGCGGGGTGCTGCGCACCGGCGCGGTGACCCGGCGCACCACCCTGCTACTGGTGCGGTTCCGGCTGCACCTGACCCTGCCGGGCCGGGAGGGGCCGCGTCCGATGGTCGCCGAGGAGGCCCGGGTGCTCGCCTACCGCGGCCGCCCCACCGACCCGTCCTGGCTCGGCCAGGACGAGGTGGAAGCGCTGCTGGCCGCGGAGCCGACCGGCAACGTGGCCCCGGAACTGGCCCGCGAGGACCTGGAACGGGTCATCGAGGCGCTCACGGCGTTGCAGCCTCATATTGACGATGAAGCGGACGCGATGGCGCAGCGGCTGCGGGAATCCCACGTGCGGGTGCGGGAAGCCACCAAGCGCAGCGGCGCCAGCAAGATCACAGTTGAGGCGCACCGGCCGTCCGATGTGCTCGGTGTCTACCTCTACCTGCCCGCAGTCCCCAGGGATCTGCGGTGAGCCGGTCCCCGTTCCCGGCGCTGCGGGTCGCGGGTGGGCTGCTGCCCGCCGATCTGTTCGGCCGGGTGCTGGAAGGCAAGGACCTGCCCGGTTGGGAGTCGGCGGAGTACGGGCTGGCGCCACACGAGAACGTCCGGCAGGCCGCCACCCGCGCCTTCGACTACCTCGGCGGTGCCTGGCAGGCGTTCATCCGGGAACGCGTCAAGGCGCAAGCGGAGGGTCGCCCGCTCACCGGGCTCACTCGCGAGCGCTGGCTGCTCACCGTGTTCCGAGCGCTGGACTACGGGATCCTGTCCACCACCCCCGCCGGTGGGTTGGTCGTCGAGGACAAGGCATTCCGGGTCAGCCACATCTGGGAGCAGCAGGTGCCGATCCACCTGCTCGGCTGGGGGGTGGACCTGGACCGGCGCACCAAGGGCGTCGTGGGCGCCGCGGAGACCGCGCCGCAGTCGATGGTGCAGGAGCTGCTCAACCGCGCCGATCATCATCTCTGGGCGATCGTCTGCAATGGGCAGAAGTTGCGGCTGCTGCGCGACTCCCGGTCCCTGGCCGGATCGGCGTACGTCGAGTTCGACCTTGAGCTGATCTTCGATGAACAGCTCTTCCCCGACTTCGTGCTCCTGTTCCGGCTGCTACACGCCTCCCGGCTAGCCGTGCCGTCGGGCGAGCCCCCTGTCTCGTGCTGGTTGGAGCAGTGGCGGTCGAATGCCATCAAGCAGGGCGAACGCGCCCTGGAACGGCTGCGCGGCGGCGTCAAGCAGGCCATCACCACGCTCGGCACCGGGTTCCTGCAGCATCCGGCCAACGAGAAGCTGCGCGGCCGGCTCGCCACGGGGACCCTGACCCGGGACGATTACAAGCGCGCCGTGCTGCGGTTGGTGTACCGGCTGTTGTTCTGGTTCGTGGCCGAGGACCGCGACGTGCTGCTGGATCCTGGCATGCCGACCGGCGCGCACGCGCGCTACACGAGATTCTTCTCCGCCCAGCGGCTCCGGGACCGCGCTCGACGCGGCAGCACCGACCACCACGAGGACCTGTGGGAGGCCGTCCGGCTCGTCCTTGTCAGCCTGGGCACCGAGCAGGGCCTCCCGGAACTCGGAGTGCCGGGCATCGGGGGCCTTTTCGAGCGCATCACCCGCGACCAGGACGACAATCCCGTAAACCCCACCCTCCCGGATGCGCTCGACGAGCCGCTGGAGGGCCTGCTGCTCACCAATGAGGCGCTGATCACCGCCGTGCGTCACCTGGCGATCGTCGAATCGGAAGGTCAGCGCCGGCCGGTCGACTTTCGCAACCTCGACTCCGAGGAACTCGGCAGCGTCTATGAGTCACTGCTGGAGCTGCACCCCAGTTACGACCCGCTGGAACAGACCTTCACGCTCGTCGCCGCTGCGGGCAATGAGCGCAAGGAAACCGGCTCGTACTACACGCCGACCTCGCTGACCGAGGCGCTGCTGGACAGCGCGCTGGATCCGGTGCTGAACGAGGCGGCTGCCACGCCCGGGGACGCCGAGGCGAAGGTCGGCGCGCTGCTGGGTGTCACCGTCTGTGACCCAGCGTGCGGATCGGGACACTTCCTGGTCGCGGCGGCTCGGCGGATCGCCCGGCGGGTCGCCCAGCTGCGCAGCGGCGAGAACGAACCCTCGCCGGACCTGGTGCGCTCGGCGATGCGCGAGGTGGTCAGCCGGTGCATCCACGGCGTGGACATCAACGAGATGGCCGCCGAGCTGGCCAAGGTGTCACTGTGGCTGGAGTCGGTCGAGCCCGGCAAGCCGCTGGCGTTCCTGGACGCCAACATCCGTGTCGGCAACTCCCTACTCGGCACCACCCCGGCGCTGATCGCCGCCGGCATCCCGGACGAGGCATTCGCCCCGATCGAGGGGGATGACCGTGCCGCAGCCAAGACGATCCGGGACCAGAACGCCCAGGAACGCGCCGGGCAGTTCGACTTGTTCTCCAGCAGCGGGGTACAGCTGACGAACGACACGTTGGCGATTCAGACTCGCGAGGTGATGCACACCCTGCCCACTCGCCTCGGCGATGTCCTCGTGGCGCGCCGCCGCTTGCAGAGCATGGATGCCGGGCGCTGCCGCCTGCGGCGAGTGGCCGACGCCTGGTGTGGTGCGCTGGTGCAGGAGAAGGCTTCCGACAAGGTTCTTTCCGCGATCACCGAACGCGCGCTGAAATGGATCGCCACCGGACCGTCCAGCCTTTACGAGGAGTGGGTGGCCGAGCGGGTGGAGCGGCTGTCCGGCGAGTACCGATTCTTCCACTGGCAAGTTGAGTTCCCGCATATTTTCGCTGTCCCTGAGGGCGGGGACGTCGACAAGGCGACGGGTTGGCGTGGCGGCTTCCACTGCGTCGTCGGCAACCCACCCTGGGAACGGGTGAAGCTGCAGGACAAGGAGTTCTTCGCGACCCGGCGCCCGGAGATTGCCGAGGCTCGCACCGCCGCCATCCGGCAGAAGATGATCACTGCGCTGGCAGCCAGCGACGACGAGGTGGACAAGCAGCTCTGCGAGGACTACCGGGCAGCGCTGCGCCATTCTTACGGCTGGAGCCAACTACTCCGCGTCAGCGGCCGTTACCCGCTGACCGGGCGCGGGGACATCAACACCTACTCGGTGTTCGCCGAGACCGGCCGCACGATCGTGGCCCCCCGCGGCCGGATCGGGATGGTGCTGCCCACCGGGATCGCCACCGACGCCACGACCCAGCTCTTCTTCCAGGACCTGATCACCAGCCGCACCTTGGTCTCGCTCTACGACTTCGAAAACGAGGACAAGGTCTTCCGCGACGTTGACCATCGCGTCCGGTTCTGTCTCTGGACCGCGGCGGGCAGATCCGCGCCACAGAACCGGATCGACCTAGCCTTCCGCCTCCGACAAGTATCCCATATCGCGGAACGGCACTACACCCTCACGCCCGAGGACATCACGCTCCTCAACCCGAACACCGGCACCTGCCCGGTGTTCGACTTCCGCCGCAACGCCGAGATCACCCTCAACATCTACCGCAAGGTCCCGGTGCTCTGGCGAGACGAACCGGAGGGCAATCCGTGGAACCTGTCGTTTCTGAGGATGCTGGATATGGCCAACGACTCGCGACTGTTCCACGGCCGGGATGCACTGGAGTCCGACGGCTGGACGCTCGAGGGCAGCATCTTCGTGCGCGGCGAGGAGCGCATGCTGCCGCTGGTCGAGGCCAAGATGGTGCACCACTTCGACCACCGCCTCGGCACCTACGACGGCCAAACCCAAGCCCAAGCGAACGTCGGCACCCTGCCCCGCCTCACTCCCGAGCAGAAGGGCGATCCCGTATACGCAACCTTGCCGCGATACTGGGTCGTCGAGAGTGAAGTCGATGACCGACTTGCCCGCAAGAATTGGAACCGTGGCTGGCTACTCGGCTGGCGCGACATCTGCCGCAGCTCCGACGTGCGCACGCTTATCAGCTCACCGCTGCCCCGCACAGCGACGCCCGACGGCACGCTCTTGATGTTGCCGCGACGACCGGGTGCGATTTGCTTGGCCGCGAATCTCAGCGCGTTCGCTCTCGACTACATCGTCCGGCAGAAGAGCAGCGGAACGCATCTCAAATACTTCACGGTCCGCCAATTTCCAGCCCTCCCTCCCGACGCGTACGACAAGGAGTGCCCATGGGACTCGGGTCAGCAGCTCGCTAAGTGGATCACCTGCCGCGGGCTGGAACTGTCGTACACCACACACGACATGGCCGCGTTCGCCGCGGATCACGGAGACAATGGGCCGCCGTTCCAGTGGGATGAGGAGCGGCGGTTCTGGCTGCGCGCGGAGTTGGACGCCGCCTACTTCCACCTCTATGGCGTCCCGCGCGACGACGTGGACTACGTGATGGACACCTTCCGCGCCTTCCGCAACAACGACCCGGAACGCTTCACCCGCACCAAGAAAGCGATTCTCGAGATCTACGACGCCATGACCAACGCCATCCGCACCGGCGATTCGTACCGCACCGTCCTCAACCCCCCGCCCGGCCACGGCCCCCGCCACCCACCTCGCTGAACCACCAACGAGCATCTCGCCTCGGTCACTCAGCCGGTGATGATGTTAAGCCCCTCGTGTTCGGCGAAGTCTGAGAAGTCTTTGACGTTCAGCGTCGCGAGTGGAGCTCGTGAACGAGGCAGGCAGCGGCAACCCACGTGTCATTCTGTGGGCGTGGGCGACCACGAAGCCGGGCTAGGCTGAGATTTCACCCCACACATGGGCCACGGCTTCATTGCCGGGCAGCACCACGACTCCGATCAGCCACTGCGTGAGCCGTTACCGATTGGCCGTGCCCCACTGCCGCTGTACAGCCCACTGGGTCCTCTCCGCAAACGTCACGAACGTAATGCAGGTCGGCATGCTCGTCAGTCTCGCCAGCAGCCCCGACGGCACACGGCCGCGGAAACTCAACAACGCTACATCAGTATCCAGGACGACGTGGTGCATACGCTAGGCAAGGTTCGCGTGACGTTGTTCGGTCACGAATACCAGGAACTCATCAATTTCCTGGTCAGTGTCGAAGACACCATCACAGGCAAGTTCATCGATGGTCTTGATGTGCTCGATGCCCTTACGTCGAGCCAACTCATCCACGGACACCAGGCCGGGGCGCTCCCCCCGCAGCGGGGAGTGGTCTGGGTTGCTGGTCACTACTGCCTCCGTTGGGTTCTGCCCTGTCCAGTGTGACACCCGTCCGCCGAACAGCCACAGGGCGGCGCGCTGTTGCCTGGGATGCCTGGGATTGCCAGCGGAAGCGATCAGTGAGATGCGCCCCACCTGCAGTGGCACCAGGTCCGGGCCACGCCTGCCATTGTCCGGCTGCCAGATGGTGTCGGGGATGAGCTGCTGGCGGGGCACGGCCAGAAACGATGGCTGCAAGCAGGGGTAGGTGCCCGCTCGCTGCGAGTTCGTCGACCAACCGCTCATCCATGGCCTATTGGACCCTTTGGTCGGCCAGTGGGCTGCCCGTCAGCCTGCCGTTGCCTGCCCTCGTCGTCTTCGGGCTTGCCGCCGTCGTTCTTGCATACGGTTTCGTCCTCTCCGATTGTGAGTTTAGGATCCGGTGTCCCAGGTCAGCACCTCGTTGAGCACATCGAGTGCACTGCCATCCACCCGGCGCTCCACCAGTGCATTCCCGGGAACGATCAGCGACGACATCCGCTTACGCCAAGCGAAGCAATCGCGGCTGAATCCCTCGATGTGAATGGTGTCCACCCAGTTACCGTTGCGTCGGTGTCCCACTAGTGGTCCGTCCTCGCCTGGGGAGCCACGCCGGAACTCGAAGCCACGCAGCTTGGCGTGGTCGAGCAGCCGCATGGCGATCACCAGATCCGGGCTATCAGTCCGCATCCGGGGTGATGCCGTCCCGGCATGTCTGGCGAGGGTGCTCACCGTGACAGCCTCCGGTGCGCAGGGGGTGGTGGTACCAGCCCCTGCGCAGGCAGGGGGGATTCCGGGTTTTGCACGGGCCTCGCGACGTCTGGCAACGCGACAGCCCCCGCAGCACGGTGGTGGTGGCGCCGGACCGGGTTCAGCCAAGTCCACACTCCGGGCCGGTGCTGGCGGTGGCGCCGTCGCTGCCTCGCTGGGTCGGGAGTGCGGGCCGTGACGCAGTCCGGACACCGCGGACCTGGAGGACAGACCAGCGCCGCCGCCCAGACCACACGCCCGCAGCAGGCCACGTACCGGCCCGCGCTTCCGGGCGTCATCGTCGACTCGGCCACCAGGTGCTCAAGACCGTCCCGAGCACTGACCACCGGCACCGCAATCGACCGCCACGCCCGGCGCCCATCCCCGGCGCCGGTCACGCCGGCCACGTCGGGCCTCCGGACAGCACAAAGGAGGCATACAGCAGCATTGGCTCCGCCGAGACCTCCGCCGACCGAGCGACGGCAGGCGCTGCCTCGTTGCTTGTCATGCGTAGTGACGCTAAGGCTACGACTCGCCACCCCGGAACGATGTTGCGAAAAGTTGCGACAAGTCCCTGCCGGGTGAGGGTCGCACGAGGATGTGCCGGGCAGCGACTAGTGCCCGGTACGCGAGCCCAGTTCGTCGATGGCCTTGGTGATGAGGTCTCTTGCGGTGTGTCCGTATACGGCGGGGCTCTTTAGCGCCTCGAACATTCGGGCGTAGAGCTCGAGCTCTTGCGGCCTGTTGACCTCGATGCTCGCCGTGGGCGTCTCCAAGGCAACCAGGGTGTCGTCGAAGATCCAAAATCCGGTGGAACCGACCGCAACCCGTTCGGTCATCATAGGAACGATGCCTAGCGAGACGTTCGGCAGTGACATCAAGGCAAGTAGGCGATCTAGCTGTCCGGCTTGTATTTCAGCCGTACCAAACCACGTCCGCAGCGCCTGTTCTTCGATCACGGCAACGAATCGTTTACCACCTTTGTAGATCACCCGCTGCCGCTCCATGCGGCTTGCGACCGCTTCCTCAAGGTCATTTGTCGTACCAAGGAATTTGATCCAGAATGACAGCATCGCGGCCGAGTATTCGGCGGTTTGAAACAGACCGGGTATCACGTTGTGCTCATAGATCCGAAACAGCTTCGTGCGTTCATACAAGGCAAGGGTGTGGGCACCAAGTACCCGCTTCATGCCTGCACGGCTTTGCCGCCGAAATTCCAGATAGGCCGACTCGACAGCACGCAGCGTGGCGAGTAAATCGGGTACCTGGTCATCGGCGCCACAGGCGCGACACCATTCGCGTATGTCCTTATCGGATGGTGCCTGCACGCCGTGCTCGATCTTGCTCACACGGGTGTGGTGCTGACCTGTGACTGCTGCTAGCGCCCGCGCGGTGAGGCCCACATCCTTGCGTAGCTCACGAAGGCGGACACCTAGCGCCTCCTGTTCCTGCTTGGCAGAGCTAGACGGGCTGGTAATCACTGTGGGGTATCGACAGCTTCCACACAGCCTCGAAGGCCGACCGGCAGAGTCGAATATCGACAGGATCAGTGGACGTAACTTTGCCAGCACCTAAACCGTTTCCCGCGTAGATCAAGAAAACGATCAGGTGGTCATCGAATAGATAAAAGTCGTTCCCGGGAAGGGCCACCGATGACACTAGGCTGCGGGGAACCCACCGTATATCTTCACCGGCATCAACCATCGGATCGGCGATACTATAGGACCAGCGCTGGTAATCACTGAGCGGTTCGGATACAATACGGGCTCGGCGCACCGACTTCCCAGCCTTGACGTGCTCGCGCAGCGTGAAGCACCAGCCCTGAAGCCATTCCAAGTCGTCAGGTTCACCGGCTGCCCACTTGGCCATGTGGGGCAGTTCTACTACTGTTCCATACGCGTCTCGGGTCTCCAGGTGGAGAACCTCCCGCTCGAAGACAGACAGTAGCCGGTCGAATTCCTCATCCGTTATCGATACCACAGTTTCCCTGCCTAAAAAACTGGAGCACCCTGTCCGGGATCTCCACACATCCCTCACCATCGGGGATGTCCATCTGAGCGAGCGCTTCTGGGTCCGTGACGATCCAGCCCTGTACGACCCAGGAGGCCCGATCTGTGCGGTATACCGTAGGTGAGCCGGTTGGGTTGGAGTCCGGGTCCTTGCCGATGAACGTTAGGCGCATGGTGTCCCCTATCCTGACAGTTGCGGGAAGTTGCGCTGGTGCCATCCTCACCCGGCACTCACGGCTCGTCAAGGAGGACGGCAGACTAGCATCTGGTGATCGATGAGTCGCGATCGCTCAAGATGAGCCGTCACGGCGACGGCCGGGACGAGCAGCTCACCATCGGACGCGACATCCGACCCGGTGCAGGCGTACCCACCATCGTGCTCGTTGCACCTCGCAGTGAGCACTCACACCCGTCAACCTGCGCGGCGCCAACTCCAATTGATCTACAATGAACTCCAAATTTTGGAGTACGCGCCCCCCTGTACGCCTATGCACTGCCCTGACCAGGCTGCCCGCCCTCACCTGCGTTCCCTACCCGGCACTATGGGACGACGTGCTGGGCACCCGCCCCGAGCTGATCAAGCTCGATGCCCTTACGGCGAACCAACTCTTGCACGGACACAAAGCTGGGGTGCTCCCCCTGCGGCGAGTAGCAGTCTGGACTGCTGGTCATGCAACCTCCGTTGGATTCTGCCACCTGCAGCGAACGTGCTGCAGCCAGCTCGAGATTGGGACCGGTGGCCGACTCGACACTCATCACGACCAGCCTGGTTTCATGGTCATGGGTCGTAGCTCGTGGGAGGTCACGAATAGAGTCAAGGGCGCCGGGTAGATCGTGGTGGGTGCGTCTGGGTGGTTCGGGGACGGCAATTTCAGCATTGCGGCCACGGTTGGTTCGAGGGCTCCCAGGTAATGCCAGACAGCCCGAGTGGGGGCGAAGATGTCCAGGCCGTTATATATGGGTAGTCGAGCTGCTGTGACTCGATCCATGCCACGAATGTTGATCACGTCAAGGTAGCCACCCCAGTCATAGGCTGAGACCAGGGCGTGCGGAGCCCGGCGGTTCCCGCAGCAGTAGGCGGTGAACCCGGCCTTCTTCATAGCTGCGAAGGCTTCGTAGGTCTGTTGCGAATACGGCCAGCTAGCCGGGATCACGCGCGGACTCCCCGCTGGCGGTGGCGACTGCCGCCGACGACCGGGCCAAGCAATTCGACGCGGGTGTGGTGCCGGCAGGGCCGAAGCCGCCGGGTCGGGGAGGGGCGGCCCCGGTCCTGCCGCCACGCACCGCCGGCAGGGAACTCATCCCGGCGGTGCGTGTGCCGTGGGTGCGGACAGACGGGTGACGCGCGACCAGCCGCAGAGGCTTGCGCTCGTGGTCGTTCCTGCCGCGTGGTCGTGTCCGCATGGTCGGTGGTCACGCCGGGCGTGTTCTGACTGACATGGGCCATCGATCACGCGCCAGAACCTAGCACTTGAAATGCAAGTACATGCTCCGATGAAGGAGTCATACCTGAACGGGCGAACATGTGCCTCACGTGCTCGTGCTGGTGCAGACTGCCCGGCATGACCGAAGCTGATCCCGGTCCCGTGGTTCAGCGGATCTTGCTTGGCGCAGACCTGCGGGACGCTCGGGAGGCCGCCGGACTGTCCAACGCCGAGGCCAGCAAGGCTCTTGGCTGGTACACCGGCAAGCTCTCCAAGGTCGAGCAGGGCGACATGAAGATCAACGACAAGGACCTCGACCAGGTCGCCCGCGTCTACAAGATCCCGGACAACCGCGCCGCCACCCTCCAGCACCTCGCGGCCGAGGCACGGCGCAAGCTTCCCCCCGCCCGCGTTCCCGACCATGCCGTCAAGTACGTCAACCTCGAACGGGCAGCCACCGAGCTGAAGATCTTCAACGGTGACTGTTTCCCCGGCACGGTCCAGACCGCTGACTATGCCCGCGCGATGCTCGGGCGATCAGTGATCGTCTCCCCTGCTGACGTGGATCGCATGGCCGAGGACAGGGCCAAGCGGCTGGAGCGGATGAAGTCCCCCAGCGCGCCCCGCTTGTGGCTGGTCGTCGGCGAAGAGGCGCTGTATCGCGAGGTCGGCGGTCGGGCAGTCTTGCGCGCCCAGCTTGAGCAAGTCCGGCAGTTGGCCGAGCTGTCCCACGTGTGCGTGCAGATCGTCTCCTTCGACGGCGGCGCGCACTCCTCCCACGGAGCCACGTTCACGATCGTCACGCTGATCGAAGGTCGTGCCGGTATCGTCTACGTCGAAGGGCTCACCGCGTCGGACTACCTCGGCCGGGAACACGTCCGCATCTACAACCTGGCGTTCGAGACCCTCCGCGCCACCACCTTGAGCCAGCAGAGGACAATGGAGAGGATCAGCCAACGGATCAACGAGCTGACGTAGGAGGGTGCAGGATGATCACCCCAGACCTCACGGGCGCACGCTGGCGCAAGTCGTCACGCAGTGGCGGCGGCCAGAACTGTGTAGAGGTAGCACGGTCCACCACGTGGGCGGCTGTCCGGGACACCAAGAACCGCCAAGCCGCAACGCTGACGGTTGACGCTGCCACATTCGACGCGTTCCTGGTCAACATCAAGGCCGGAAGGTTAGACCCCCAGTAGACAACACCGACATGACGCGGATGGGCACTCCCGGAGCCCCCCGGGAGTGCCCATCCGCATTCCGCGCGTCCTAAGGTGACGATGGCCGAGTACGTGTTCGACACCAAGCACGACCGCTACCCAGTGGCGGTGCACGTCTTCCTGATCGACGCAGCGGGCCGGATCCTGCTGATGCGGCGGGCGGGCAGCGGCTTCGCCGACGGTCAGCTCGGCCTGCCCGCCGGGCACGTAGACCTCGGGGAGACCCCCACGGCGTCCGCGGTCCGGGAGGTCGGCGAGGAGCTGGGTATCGAGCTCGACCCGGAGGAGCTGCGGCCGGCAAGCACGATGTTCCGCCGCTCCCTGGAACCGCGGGTGGACATCTTCTTTGCCACCAGCACCTGGGTCGGGGTGCCGGAGATCCGCGAGCCGCACAAGTGCACCGAGCTCGTCTGGGCTGACCCCGCCCAACTCCCGGACGACACGCTGGACTTCCTCGGCCAAGCCTGGGCTGATGCCCGCGACGGCCACTCCTTCCGGGAGCACGGCTTCACCTCGATCTCGGTGTAGCCACGTCAGCGGGTGTGGACAGCGGGACGGCGCGTCTGGCGCGAAGGTCGTGGTGCGGAATTGTCGGACGTACCTGCAATGGTGTGCACCAACGGTGGAGCAGCACCACGTAGGTGGCTTCGCCGCTAGCCTGGACGGACAGTGGAGCAACTGAAGGAGGCTCAGCCATGGCATCATCCGAGTCTTCTTCAGCGCTACCCCAGCCGCCCGAGCGTGAGGACAAGAACTGGGACGAACGGCGGCGAACGGCGGTCGAAGCATGGAAGCTGGGTCGCAAGACGATGAAACCAAAACCGCGGCGGCCGGTGCCGCAACCACGGACGGCAGCTCGCCGGGCCCGGTAGCATCGCGGTCCGCGTACACCCCGCTGTTCCTCGCGCAGCATCAAGATCGCTACCTGCGGCGTGACCTGATCAAGGAATACCAGCAACGCCACGGCTGCAACCTCGTAGTGCTCATCGACCAGATCACGCAAGACAGCATCACCCTGTTCGCGGAGCTGCTCCATGGGCTCGACCGCTCACAGGACCTTCATCTTCTGCTCACCTCACCGGGTGGGGACGGCGGCGCCGCCGTGCGGCTGGCCCGCATGTCCCAAGCGTCCTGCCGCGAGCTCGTGGTGATCGTCCCGGAGTTGGCCAAGAGCGCAGCCACGATCCTGGCGCTCGGTGCGCACAGCATTGTCATGGGCCCCACGTCAGATCTGGGACCGATCGATCCCCAGATACTGGTGAGCGATCGGGGATTCGTCAGCGCCAAGGATCTGATCGAGGCCGTGAACAGCGCGTTCGACGATGTTGCAGCCCGTCCCGACACCTATCCGCTTCACGCGGCCATGCTCGCCGGCATCGACAGTACCGCCGTCCAATTCGCACGCTCGGCACTCGCCAGTACGGATGAACTCGCCGAGCAAGCCATCGGCAGCAACCCAGACCGGACCAGGCAGGACATCGAGGAACTGTGCGTGATGATTCGCCGACCGCTCATAGACCAACCCAAGACACACTCAGCAGTTATCGGGAGCGGTGAAGCGCGGCAGGCTGGATTGCCGGTACGCGAGCTCGAAGCGGACGATCCGTGGTGGCAGGAGATCTGGCACCTCTGGACCCGGTACTACGCGCTCGGGCCCACCCATCTGCTGTCGGCCTATGAGGGAGCGAAGGCGTCCCAGGTCCGGGTTCTTCACGCCGTGAGTAATCACGACCACACGGAATAGCGGGCTGGCGTGGCGTCGTCAACTGGTCGGCGACTGCAAGCCGGAAAGACCACGGTGAGATATTGCGGCTGGTGTGGCCGGAGCCTCAGGTCATAGCTGCGCCCTCGGCCCGAGCCTCAGGCTCGCAGCCGAGCTTACGGGGTAGGAACCACCACCCAGAACTCACATGCGAGTACCCCTGGTCGTTGGCTCGGGGGGCTCGCTCACTATTGACGTGACCAAGGGTTCGTAGCCCTCCATCAGCTCCGTACCCCCGAGTCAAGCAGGCATGTATGGCATGATCGCGGGCCGGAGGCAGTGATGGACCCGGAATCGCAGGTACGGCGCGGACTTCTCGCTCGCACCTTGTTCGAGACGCTGCGGGATGCGGGTGGGCCGCTGGCACCCAAGGACGCCTTGGCCAGCGTGGCGAGCCGGGTGCCGCCGAACAAGCAAGAGCTCAGCCACAACGCCAGTGGCTTCCCACGCTACGAGACCTACCTGCGCTGGGTGTCGACGTGGGGCAGCGCGATCGGCTGGATGGCCAAGCGCGGCGGCTGGTCGATCACCGAAGCCGGTGTGGAGGCGATCGCGGAGTTCGCGGGTGACGAGTTCGTCAGCGAGCTGACCCGGCGCTACCGGCTGCACCGCACGCAGACACAGCAGAAGCAGTCCGGCTACGGGCACCCCGGCTGGGCGAAGGTCGTCAGGGCGTTGGGCTACGTGGAGGCCGGGTGGTGGACGACCTATGGCGATCTCGCGGCGCTCACCGGGCTCTCCGCGCAATCGGTCGGGAAGTTCCTGGGGGCGGAGAAGGTCAACAACGCCCACCGGGTACTGCGCTCCAACGGCACCATCTCTCCTGACTTCCACTGGCCCGATCCCGACCGCAGTGCTGACCCGCGGCAGGTACTGGAGAGTGAGGGACTCCGGTTCGACGAGTCGGGGCGTGCCGACCCGGACCAGCGGATCACCGCCGAAGACCTGCACGATCAACGGGCCGAGCTCGGGGCCGACGGTGAGACCGAATCTCCCACCCGCCGGGCCTGGCTGGTGCGGGGGTCCTCGGTGGACGGTCACGACTTGGTCCCGGTGTGGCTGCAGAAGGGGTCAGCTTCGCTGGCTGCCGCAAGCCTGCGTGAGATCGACCCTCCGGTGCCACTCGCCACGCTGAAGGCGGCAGTAGAGCAGGATTACCAGCACAAGTCCTATGCGGTACGGGAAGGCAAGGTCGCGGAGTTCGACGCTTTCTGCAACCGGATGCGGGTGGATGACTACCTGCTCACCACCTCGCAGGGCAAGACGTACCTGGGGCGGGTCGCGGGGGAAGCCACCTACACCCTGTCGTCTGATCGGCGATCCAACCTGCGGCGAAAGGTCGAGTGGTTGAACACCACCCGGCCGGTGCCGTTCGCGAACCTTCCGCAGCCGCTGCCGGCGAAACTGCATAGCCAGGCCGACGTCGTCGAGCTCACCAATGAGATCGCGGCGATCGAGCAGCTGCTCGATACGCTTGGGGTTGCCGACCAGCAACGCGACCCCGCCGCGGTCAGACAATTGCGGTTCCCGGAGGTCGGCCAGGACCTGGCCGAGGAGCTGCTGATCGACCAGGAGTGGCTGCAGCAGCAGGCTGACCTGTTGTGGGAGCGCCAACAGCTGATCTTCTACGGCCCGCCGGGCACCGGGAAGACATACCTGGCTCGCAAGCTCGCCGAACACCTCTGCGGGCCGAGCGCGATGAAGCTCGTCCAGTTCCACCCGTCCTATAGCTACGAGGACTTCTTCGAGGGTTTCCGTCCCGTGCAGCGTGACGACGGCCAACTCACGTTCAAGCTGGAGCCCGGACCGTTCCGGCTGCTCGTGGAGGCGGCTCGCCAGCACCCGTCAGATCCCTACGTCCTGATCGTCGACGAAATCAACCGGGCGAACCTGTCCAAAGTGTTCGGTGAGCTGTACTTCCTGCTGGAGTACCGGGAGTACCCGATCGGCCTGATGTACTCGCCGGAGTCGGAATTCATCATGCCGCCCAACGTCTTTGTCATCGGCACGATGAACACGACGGACCGCTCACTCGGGCTGATTGACGCGGCGATGCGGCGGCGTTTCGCCTTCGTCGAGCTGCACCCGTCGAAACCACCTACCGCGGGGCTGCTCACCGCCTGGCTCGACAAGCTCGCGGAGGACGAAGACGTCGAGCACAACCTTGATGCCCCCGCCGTGCTCGGCGCCCTCAACGCGCGCATCGACGACCACGAGTTGGCGGTCGGCCCGTCTTATCTCATGCGCCCGCAGATCTACCGGAGCAAAGACGGTCTGGCGCGGGCGTGGGAAACTTCGATCCTTCCGCTGCTGGCCGACCACCACTACGGCGCCCCGCCCGCAGCGCTCGACAAGTACCGGCTGGACGCATTGCGAGCAGCGGCTATGCAGCAGCCCGCTCCCGGAGATGCTCAGGAATGAAGCATGTGGAGGTCTCCGAGAACGGCCGAGTCGAGCTCCGACTTACCTCCGAGCAGGGCCGCATACTGGCTGCGTCAGACGTCGTGACCGCTTCACCTCTGCCGCACGATCCCGAGAGGTGGAGTATCACACCGAGCCGCGGACTGGTGGGCGTCGCGCGGGTGGGCGATATCGAGATCTGGATCACCCCGAAGCTGCCGATCACCCGGCTGCTGTTCCTGGCGGGCTACGCGAAGGAGCCGCGTGGCTGGCGCGACGAGACCGTCGAACTCGACGTCGCCGAGGGGCTGGTGCCTGCGGTCGCGCGGTTCCTGTGCAACCAGGCTGAGCAGGCCCTCCGGCAGGGACCGCTGAAGGGATACCGCACCGTCGAGGAGTCATCCGCGGTGCTGCGAGGTCGTCTCCGGGAAGCCGATCAGCTGCGCAGGCATCACGGACGCGCCATCCCGATGGAGATCCGGCATGACGATTTCACCATCGACGTGCCGGAGAACCAGATCCTGCTCGCCGCGATCACGAGGATGGCCGGCGTGCCCCGAGTGCGTGACGAGCACCGGCGCAGGCTCGCCGCCTTGCGAGCCACCCTGGCCGGCGTCTCCGCCCCCGAGCGTGGCGCAAGCCTGCCGTCCTGGCACCCGAACCGGCTCAACCAGCGCTACCACGCCGTGCTGCGCCTCGCCGAGGTCATCTGGCAGGCCACCTCCCCGGAGCATGTGCCCGGCTCACTGGTCGCCAACGGGTTCCTATTCAACCTGTGGAAAATCTTCGAGGACTTCCTCGTCGCCGCGCTGTCGGAGGAGTTGCAGGTCCGCCACGGTGGAGTGCCGCGCGGCTACCCCTGCCACCTCGACCAGGCTCGCGCGGTGGAGATGAAACCCGACCTGGTCTGGCACGCGAACGGGCAGCCCGTTGCGGTCGTCGACGCCAAGTACAAACCAGAGAAGCCAAGCGGCTACCCGTACGCGGACCTCTATCAGGTGCTGGCCTACTGCACAGCGCTGCACCTGCCCCGCGGGCATCTCGTCTACGCCCGGGGCAGCTCCCAGCCGGCGCGTCATATCGTGCGGTATTCGGGTATCGAGATCGTCTGTCATGCAGTGGACCTCACGCTGCCCCCGGCGAAGCTGCTGGCGCAGGTCGGGGACATCGCTGACGAACTGGTGGCGAGCTCGCCAGCGGCATGAGAGAGGTAGGACGTGGCACGGCTGGGCATCGACCGGGACTTCCTGTGGGAGTTCGGCAAGCTGGAACGCGCCATCCAAGCGCTACCTACCAGCGCCGTCCGCCGTCACCCCGTCAACCGAAGACCAATGCTCGCAAGAGCTCGACATCCAGCGCGAACGGTGCCTCCTCCCTCAGATGCGGCTGCGCCGCCAGCTTCTCGTGCCAGCCCCGATTCCGGCGAGCTGCAGCGCCAGGCACAGCAGCCCGGCCAGCAGGAAGGCAGTGGGGTCAAGCGGGCCGAGCGCAACCCCGGCCAGGTGGAGCACCAGAGCGAGCGCGAACAGGACGGCGGCGACGATGGCGAGCATGGTGACCTCCTTGGTCGGCCCGGCAGCGTCTGTGCAGGACAGGGCGCTTCCGTGCGGCTGCCGCGAGCGTCATCAACGCGCCCCGACGCGGCGTGGGCGTCAGCTCACCGCTGGCCGGTATACGAAGATGCGCCCGCTTGTCAATTTTCGCACCAAATCGGGCCGCCCGCACGTCAAGCCAGCCGGGGCGCGCATACGGGGTGGAAGATGTTCCCGTGGCGCCAGGGCGGGACTCAGGCCAAGGCCGAGCGAGCTCCCCCGCGCCCGAGCTGGCCTTCGTCGGCCGGGAGACGCAGCTCGGGGCGCTCGTCGCGGCCGTCGAGGCAGCGGAGCTCGGCGAGAGCGTGCTGGCGTTGGTCGCCGGGGAAGCGGGTATCGGCAAGACGCGCCTCGTCGATGAGGTCGCGGCTCGGGTCTCGGCACGCGTGCTGAGGGCGACGTGCTGGGAAGGTGCGGGCGCACCGGCGTACTGGCCGTGGTCGCAGTTGCTGCGGGCACTGGCGACAGACGACGGCGATGGGCTTGGCGTGCCGGAAGGCCACGGCAGCGAGCAGATCAGCGACATCCTGGGCGGGATCTCGGCGTCGGAGGTGAGCACCGGCGCCCGCTTCCAGCTCTTCGACACAGTGGCCGGGGTGTTCGCCCAGGCTTCGCGGCAGCGACCGCTGCTGCTCGTCCTTGAGGACCTGCATTGGGCCGACGAAGCGTCGGTGCGGCTGCTGGAGTTCCTCGATCACGATCGGCGGGCACGCCGGCTGGCGATCATCGGGACCTATCGCGACAGCGATCTCGACCCTGCGCACCCGCTGGCTCGCCGCTTGGGCGCGCTGGTCCGCCACGGTCTGCACCTGTCCCTCGGTGGGTTGGGTAAGCGCGACATAGCGGCCCTGGTCGGCCCCCTGAGCGTGCCGGAGATCGACCTGCCGAGCGTGATCCCACTACTGCACCGCAAGAGCGGTGGGAACCCGTTTTTCCTGCGAGAACTGGTGCGACTGCTCGGTGCTGACGGACCGCTGGACAGCCTTCGACTGGATGTCGCAGACACCGTGCCGGCCGGCGTTCGAGCAGTTGTCGCACGGCGCCTGGCGAGACTGTCCCCCTCGACCCAGGAGGTACTCGCTACCGCGTCTGTGCTGGGTGCCGACTTCGACATGTCGGTATTGATCCCGGTGACGGGACGTTCAACCGGCGAGCTGCTGCCAGCACTTGACGAGGCGACAGCCGCGGCGCTCGTCATCCGGCAGCGCGACGGGGTGACCTTCAGCTTCATCCACGCTCTCGTTCGGGAGGTGCTGTACCAGGGGTTGGGCCTGGTGGCACGGACGGCTGCGCACCGCAAGATCGCCAACGTCGTTGAGGAGCGCTACGGGGACGCGCGCCTCCCGGAGCTCGCCCATCACCTCCTGCAGGGCGCCCTGGGCGTCGCGGACGATCGGACCCTCGACTGCGTGGTGCGGGCTGCCGAGCGCAGCTTCGATCTACTCGCCTACGAGGAAGCCGCCACCTGGTACGGGCGGGCGCTTGAGCTCCTGCAAGCTACCCACCCTGGGCACCTTCGGGAGGGCGATCTGTTGCTCAGGTGTGGCGAAGCGCACCTGTCGGCGGGCGAGCTCCCCGCGGCACGGGAGGCTTACCACCAGGCCGCGGTCATCGCCCGGAACAACAGCGACGCCGAGCAACTGGCGCGGGCGGCGCTCGGGCTCGGTGCCGGTCTCGGCGGCTTCGAGGTCCAGCTGCTCGACCCGGTCCAGGTCGAGCTGCTGGAGGAGGCCCTCGGTGCGCTGGATCCGGCGCCGTCACGCTTGCGGGCCTGGGTGCTGGCCCGGCTGTCGGTGGCGCTGTCGTTCATGGACGAGGCCAGGCGTCGCTCGCTCAGCGAGCAGGCGGTGACCATGGCGCGGCAGGTCGCGGACCTCCCGGCGCTCGGGTACGCGCTGGCCGGACACTGCGACGCGATCGCCGGTCCCGAGCACTGCGAGACCCGGCTGGCCACAGCGACCGAGGTCGTGCGCCTGGCCCGGGAGACCGGCGACCGCCAGCTGGAGCTGCTGGGCCGGCGGCTGCGCCTGCTAGCCCTCCTGGAGGTCGGCGACGTGGGTGCGGCCGACATCGAGATCGAGCGGTTCGCGCAGGTTGCCGACCGGCTCCGCCAGCCCCTCTACCGCTGGTACGTGCCCCTGTGGCGGGGGATGCGGGCGCTCATGCGACGCGACATCGACGACGCGGCCCGGCATTGCGCCACCGCCGAGGAGATCGGCGCGCTCGCGCACAGCGATAACGCCGGGATGCTCACGTTCACGCAGTCCTGGGTTCGACAGCGCTACCAGGGCAGGTTCTTTGAAGCCGGCGAGGCGCTCGGCGGCTTTGTCGGGGGCCAGGATGGCGGGCCCTCCGTGACCCCGGCCGGGTGGCCCTTCCCGGCGGTCGCCGCCGCCCAGCTCGGTGAACACGACCGCGCGCGGGCACTCCTCGAGCCGTGGCAGGCGGTGGGCATGGCCCAGCGACCTCGAGACTCCGAATGGCTGCCCGAGTCCGTCCAGTTGGCCGAGGCCGCCGTGGTGGTCGGGTCCCGGGCGGTGGCCGAAGTGCTCTACGCCCAGCTCAAACCCTACGCGCACCGGTTCTGCGTCGAGGGCATCGGGGCCGCCTTCACCGGCTCGGTCGCGTGGTATCTGGCCATCCTCGCCCGCTACCTCGGGCACCGGAAGGACGCCGACGCCTACGCAGCGCAGGCCCGCGCAGCCCATCGCCAAGCCGGACTCGTCGGCGACCCGCCGCCGCTGGCAGAACCGGTTGCGACGGCGGCGCCATCAACACCAGTGGTGCCATCAATACCAGCGGGATCGGCAACGCTGGCATACGAGGGAGCGACATGGGCCGCTAGCTATGCTGGGACGATCCGCCGCCTGCGCGACAGCAAGGGGCTCCGGGATCTGGCCGTGTTGCTGGCCCGCCCCGGGCAGGAGGTGCACTGCCTCGAGTTGATGGGCGGCGCCAACGTCGGTTCTGAGGCCGGCCCCGCGCTCGACGATCAGGCCCGGCGCGCCTACCAGCGGCGCATTCGCGACCTTCAGCAGGACATCGACGAGGCACGCGAGGCCAACGATCCGGTCCGGGCGCAGGGAGCCGAGGCCGAGCTCGACGCCCTGGTGCAGCAGCTCTCGGAGGCCTTCGGCCTGTCGGGCCGATCCCGATCCACCGGGTCGGCGGCCGAGCGGGCCCGCTCGGCGGTCGGCTGGCGAATCCGGGCCACCCTTCGCCATGTCGCCGAGGTGCACCCGGAGCTGGGCCGGCACCTGCACAACGCGGTCCGGACCGGGACCTGGTGTTCCTACTATCCGGAGACCGCCGTCGTCTGGGAGATCGACGACGGTCAGGGGCGCAGGGCGTAGAGGCGGAAGAACCCGCCGTCGACGTCGAGTACCTCGAACTGCCCGAACCCGGCCTGTTCCGCCAACGTGCGCACGGTGCCCTCACGGATCACCGTACCGATGGCGGCCGAGGGCTGCTCGGCCATGGCAGCGGGAAGGCAGTGTGTGATGCTCCAGCCGTACATCATCCGCTCCATGTCGTCACCAGGAGCTGTGAACGAGGCAGCCACGGCCTCGTCGGCCACCAGCAGGGCACCGTCGGGGCCTAGCGCAGCGCGGGCCGCCGCCAGGACCTCCACCGGTCGGGCCATGTCGTGCAGCGCCTCGAGCAGGAGCACCACGTCGAAGGGACCAGCAGCCGCTAGCCCGGCGGCGTCGGAGCACTCGAAGCGCACCGTCACGCCGTGCTCATCACTCGCGGCGCGGGCGTCGGCGATCGACGCCGGATCGCTGTCGAAGCCCCACACCTCGGCGCTCGGATAGGCGCGGGCGACGGCGAGTGTCGACCAGCCTTGGCCGCAGGCGAGGTCGGCCAGGCGACCGCCGGTGGCCAGCCGCTGGGCGGCTGGTCCGAGCGCCGGCAGCCACTCCTCGACCAGCGCCGAGGTGAAGGCGGGCCGGTTGACGCCACCTTGGCCGGCGCGCAGGTCGGTTCCGTAGCGCGAGAAGGGCACACCAGTACCGGTCCGGTAGGCGGCGACCACCTCGTCGAGCACCGAGGCGATGCCCACCACCATCCGGGCCAGCGGTGCCACGTGGTCCAGGGCGACGGGATCGGCGACGACGCCGACGTGGGCCTCAGGCAGCGTGTAGCGGCGCGCATCGGCATCGGCGGTTACGTCATCGACGGTGAGCACACCGCCGACCGCCTGCTGCTCCAGCCACTCGCGGGCATACCGCGGGGCGATGCCCGCAGTATCGGCGAGCTCAGCGGCGGTGCTGGCGCCATGGCGGCGCAGCGCGTCGTACAGGCCGAGGCGGCTGCCCAGGTAGATGCCGAACAGCTCGAGCGCGCCGGTGGTGGCGTCGAGGACTCGCTGGTCCAGCGTGGTGCTGTCGATGGCGGTCACGGGGACCTCCTCCTTCGGTGGATCGTGGTCTACCCATCCGGCGGGAGGTGGCGCCTCCCATTGGAAGGCCGCGCCTCGCGCCTTACCGGTCACAACCACCCATACCGACAGGGTGGCCGGATAACGGAGGACAGCGATGAGCACATCAACGACGGTGATCAGTGGATTGGTGCAGACCGGCGACGTTGAGCTCTGGGTCGAGCAGCGGGGAGCGGGCCCCGACGTGCTGCTGATCGCCGGGCAGAGCGATCCCGCCGAGGCGTGGCAACCGCAGCTCGACGGGCTCTCGGACCGCTACCGGATCACGGCCTTCGACAACCGCGGGGCGGGACGCTCGCCGCTGCCCCCCGAGGGCTTCACGGTGGCCGGCATGGCCGACGACGCCGCCGCGCTCCTGCGGGCGCTCGGGGTGTCTGCCACGCACATCGCCGGCTTCTCGGGGGGCAGCGCCATCGCCCAGGAGCTGGCGCTTCGCCACCCTGAGGTCGTGCGAAGCCTCGTCCTGGTCAGCACGTGGGCCCGCACCGATGTGTACTTCCGCACCATGCTGAACTCCTGGCGATTACTGGTCGACGCGCCGACCGAGCGGGCCATGCTCGAGGCGTTCTTCCTCTGGGTCTACACACCGCGCGCCCACGAGGACGGGACGGTCGACCAGATCATCGAGGAGTCGCTGGCGTTCCCGCATCCCCAGTCGGCCGAAGGCTTCCAGCGGCAGCTCGACATCTGGCTGCCCCACGACACCCTGGACCGCCTCCCCGTGATCACCATGCCGACGCTCGTCGTGGCCGGTGAGCTCGACATCGTCTGCCCGCCGCGCTACGGCCGAGTAGTAGCGGAGCACATCCCTGGCGCCGAGTTCGTCGTGCTCGCTGGCGAGGCCCACCAGCCCTTCCAAGAACGCCCCGCCGAGTTCAACGCATTGGTCGACGCGTTCTGGAGCAAGGTCTTGTAGGCCAGGATGCACAAGGTTCCACTTGGTGGTCTGCCGGGGTTCCCGGAGCAGCAGAAGGTTCCATTTGGCAGCGAGCCGCGGTGTCCATCCGGATTCCGATCGATGTTCGCGGTGTGCCGGTGGGTCCGCCGATCAGGTGCATCGGGCGTCCGTCCGGGTTTCCGGCCAAGCCCGGCCCGCGTAGCAGGACCAGGCTGCCCTCGGCCGCCTGCCAGGTCCGGATGGGGTCGCCGTCGCGATTGCGGCACAGCGTGAACGGCGCCGACCCGGCGACCGTGATCACAGCGACGAGCTGAGCGTACCGGCGCTGGTCGCGGTGTGGCGTGATGCCCACCGACCCTGGCTGGTAGCGCTGGACCGCGACCTCGTTCGGCACCCACTCCGATACCCCGTGCTGGTGGATCTGCCGGACGAGTTCGTCGCACAGGCTGCTAAGCACGGGATACCGGTCCAGCTCCGTCACGAGGGCCGCGAACGACTCGGCCTCCTGCCGGACCTGCCCGATCTGGGCCTCCACCAGCTTGTACGGACCGTCGAGCAGCTCGGCCGCCAGCTGGCCGCAGAACGGCCGGCCGACGGCGCGGGCAGCGAACGCAGCCCCGTGCTCGCTGACCTCGCGCAGCAGCGTGGACCAGTCCAGGTCCCGCACCAGGACCCACCTGCCCACGGCCGGGCTCAGTTCTTGTCGGGGGCCCAATAGGCGAGCATCTCGGCGAAGGTCTCGAACGCGGGCGCCGAGACGCCGTACGGGGCCTCGAGATGGACGCTCAGCGGGTACCCGAGGCCGGCGACACCGTCGATCACCCGCTTGTAGAGGTCCAGCATGAGCCTGCGCTTGGCGTCGGGCTCGCTGTCGGCCAGCTTCGTGACCACGGCCTGCTCCTGCGCGACGACGTCGTTACCGGGGTCCTGGATCAGCCAGTTGATCAGGCCCACCCGGTTCTCGAATTTCGGGACGAACCCGAACGAGAGCAGAATCTCCGGCCGGTGCTCGGTCTGCCGGGCGAAGTCGGTCAGGAAGCCCACGATCGCGTCGGAGTACAGCAGCTGGGTCATGCCGAACGTGGCGCCCTTGTTGCACTTGAAGTTGAACCGGCCCTGCTCGCCGTTTCGGGTCGGGATCAGGATCACGCCGCGGTTACGCACCAGCTGGTCATAAAGCGACAGCGCGTCGGTCGGTGCGACGCCCGACCCCTCGCCATCGTTCATCGTGCGCGGGACGCCGACGAAGATGATGCCGTCGATACCAGCCGCCCGGAGGTTTGCCAGCCGCTGCGCCAGGGCCGGTTCGTCCATGAATGCGGTGACCTGGGTGCACAGGCCGCTCACCCCGGGCAGCTCCGGCTGGATGGCCGACCAGAAGTCGAGCACGTCCAGCTTCGGCTTCATCACGACCGGTCTGTCGTCCTCCTCCTCGATCAACCCGGGGATCATCACGTGCCCGATCCGGCCTTCGAGGCCGAACGCTTTGGAGTGCTCGAGCACCTTGTGCGCCTCTTCGAGGGCCCGCTCCTTGCCGTCCTCGACGTTCGGCGCGACGAGCTCGAGTGCGATGGTGTTGAGGGTCACGGCGTTGTTCCTCCCTCTCCGGGATCATGATGATACAGATCTGTCTGCCTCGCGTCCTCCTCGACGGATCAGCCGTTCACAGCACCTGGCCGCACGCCGCTAACTGGTCGTCCAGCACCGAGACGGCCTGGGTGTCCTGCCACGGCTGCATCCGGGCGCGCGTCGTGCGCAGTTCTCTCACCAACCGTGCCGAACAGGTCTGTGCGGCCAGCCCGGCGGCGTCGCCGATGACCCGTGCCGCTTCGTCGATGTCACCGGATTGCAAGAGGGCATTGCCCAGATGAAGTGTGCAGACTGCGTAACCATCCACAAATGACTTGTCGTATAGCATCAGTCCAGTTCTGGCACTGGCTGCCGCCTCCTGCGGCTTCCCAAGCCGTAACAGAGACTCACTCTTCATACGGGCGAGATACCCTTCATTGAGGAAATAGCCTATCGATCCAGCCGGTACCTGGCCAGCTGATGCCAGGCCATCCTGTGCCCGCTCGAACTCGACCAGACACGCTTGATGCTGGCCATCGACTGCGTAGGCGCTGGCAGTCCGTTGCGCTGCACAAACCCGCATGAGAGGATCCTCGGTCTTGCTGGCCAGACTCTGGGCGGCCGCAGCGAAGTCGATGGCGACGGAGCTCTTACCCTGCCACGAGGCATGATCACTCATCTCGCACAGTGCATAGATGCTGAGCTCAGTGTTGCTCGCGTCATGCGCCGCTAGCCGTGCCTGATCGCAGTGATACCAGGCGCTGTCGAAGTCGTTGAGATCGAAGAAGTAATATCCGATGGACGTCGACATATCGCTGTAGACTGAGAGCAACCGGGGCCGAAGATCAGCCGGGCATTCCGCCAGGAGACCACGAACCAGATTTCGTTGCGCAAGTGCCGTGTTCAGCACCGCGCGAGAGCCCAGCGCGTCATCTTGCCGCTTGCAGTGCTGGAGCATTGTGTGAAGGTGGTCGATGACCTGCTCGTCCACCCGGCTGGGCGAGACGATGGCTCGTGCCAGGCGGTCCTGCTCCTCGGCATCCAGACCGTTCACGACGGGCGAAGCAGTGACGGTGCCGACCGCCCACCCCAGTAGCTGGAGTAGTTCTCGACGATTCATCGCGCCCACCAATCCACACAGCAGCCGCATGAGCTGCTCGGCTACCTGGTCTCCCCCGTTTGTCGCCACCTCCCCTGCCACACCGCCCATGTCGGCATCGCCCAGTAGCTGCGGGGCAGGTGTGGCACGCAGCGACTCCGCCTTGGCCCGCGCCTGGGCTAACTGCGCTTCCCAGGCTCGTACCTCATGGTCCTGCTTAGCCGCCACCCAGGCATGAAACCCAGCCAGCAGCACACCATTCGCACCGCAGCGCTCATCGGCAACTGTCCAGAACCGCTCATCCCCTCGAGACCGGCCCTTCTCGATATGCGCCACAGTCGAGCGATCACAGAACGCAGCCTTGGCCAGCTGACCCTGGGTCAGTCCCACCGCCTGGCGAAACGCGGCCAGCTGCGCACCCAACACCCGGCGCATCTCGACAAGCTCTTCCGGCTCCCGGGCCATCTTGCGCGCACTCCAATGCTCACGATCGTGCTGGCGGCCTCAGCCTAGCTGTGGCTGCTGGTTGGCAACGGTGTGCGAACAGTGACGCACCGAAGATCACACAGACTTGAGTGCGGTCCCAGGCCCCAGGGCCAGGCGTGAGCACCCCGATCGCTCCCCGGTCCTGGGGCCACCCAATGACAGGACGAGCACGGGCGGGTGCGGACGTGGCGAACGAGACAGGCCGGACAGCCACGAACGAGGTTCGGCCATGATCCGCGAGGATCGGGAGTTGTTGACGGAGTTAGCCCGAGTGAACCGTGAGATCGCGCCGTTGGCGATGCGAATCATGGAAGGCAGTGCCGACGCCGCCGAACAGCGGCACTATGGACAGCCGTTGATTGCTGCTGGAGAGCGGTTGTGCTGCCGGGCGGATGAGACTAGCCGGTTCGTTATTGCCGGGGAGGTTGTCGTCGAAGAGCAGCTCGCTCTTCCCGCGAATACGGTTGAGCCGCACTGGGAACCGTGAACGTCCATGAGGTGAGATGGCGGTTGCTCCGGGAACTATTGAGGAGAATATCTCACGATGCGCAGCAACAGATGCCTGCCGGGCTGCTTCACGATAGCAATGCCGAGATTCTCCTGCGGCTGGCTGGGTTGGCATTGACGTTACTCGAACGGCATACGACGGATACCCAAGGCCGATGCCTGGTGCCCGGATGCTCGCAGCGACGAGCGGTGCTGTGGCGAAGATCCCGGACTTGCCAGATCTTTGTCACCACACAGTTCTGGTTGGAGCAGCCGCTCACAATAGTGCAGAAAGCGGTAAGGCACCTGTGATCAGTACGCTGGCCCGGAATCCTTCGCCTGAGCCTGCTGCCACTCATCCAACTACGATCGCCCACCTGCCACGCTGGCGATCGTAGTGCACCGGCCCCTGCCGGAACGCCGAGAGATCGAGCGCGACCAGCGCCTGGTATGCCTCGGCGGGCAGATCGGCCTCCAGCACCACCTGCAGCCGGGTCACAGCATCCTGGAGCACCAGCACCTGCGCCGACGATGCCGTCTTGCGCTTGGTGCCCACCAACCGACCGGCCAGGCGTTTCAGGCCCCGGGCGACGTCCTGAGCGGCGGTGGAGCCGAGTCCGCTGAGGAAGGCATGCAACGGCAATATGGCGAGCACAACCAGTGCAGTTGTTCAAGGCCACGGCGAGTGGGAACCATCCGGGTCCACGCGGCAACGCCAAGACTACGAAAAGTCTCGACGATCGCCTGCTCCTCTTCGGCGGAGATCTCGGCAGTGACGAGAACTTCCGCCGCAAGCGGATTGGAGTTTCTCATCATCTGCTCAGCACCCAGATCCGCGCAGTTCTGTCCTCGCTGGCTGTCGCTAACCGGCGCCCATCCGGACTAAACACCACCTTCCACACCCGATGGTTGTGGGTGACCGTGGCGAGTTCCTTGCCAGTGCTGGCGTTCCAGATCCGCGCCGTCATGTCGTCGCTGGCCAGTCGGCGCCCGTCCGGGCTGAACACCGCCCCCCACAGCCCAATGCCGCTAAGTTAGAGGCGCGGTCCGCGGCGTTGGCTCGTTGCTCTACAACGCCATAAATGGCTCGGCGTGTCAACGTTCGAAAACCGCGAGAAACGCACTGAACCCGATATTGTTATCGC
>JBQTHE010000037.1:0-15028 GCA_052390115.1 Pseudonocardiales bacterium
GGGGTTGTTTTGCCCCCCGGTTTTGGTTTTTTTTTCACATGGTGTGTTGGGCTTTTTTTTTTCCCCCCCACCCCCCCCACCCACGGGGCCGCTAGGCCAAGGGTCGGTCGGTGGGGGCGATAGGAGATGGGAGCACGTCGCGGCCGGTGAGGTAGCGGTCGGCGCCGGCGGCGGCCGAGCGGCCTTCGGCGATGGCCCACACGATCAGCGACTGCCCGCGGCCCATGTCACCGGCGACGAAGACGCCGGGCACGCTGGTCATGAAGCTCGCGTCGCGGGCGACGTTGCCGCGCTCGTCGTACTCCACACCCAGACCCTCGAGGAGCTTGCCCTTCTCCGGCCCGACGAAGCCCATCGCCAGCAGCACCAGATCGGCTGGCAGGTCCTGCTCGCTGCCCTCCACCGGCACGAACTTGCGGCCTTCGGAGACAACCTCGACCAACCGCAGCGCCCGCACCCGACCGTCGCCATCATCGAGGAACTGCTGGGTGCTCACCGAGAACAGCCGCTCACCGCCTTCCTCGTGGGCCGAGGAGACCCGGTAGACCATCGGGTAGGTAGGCCAGGGCTGGTGGTCGGGTCGGTGCTCCGGCGGGATCGGCATGATTTCCAGTTGGGTCACCGCGGCCGCGCGCTGGCGATGCGCGGTGCCCAGGCAGTCGGCTCCGGTGTCACCCCCGCCGATGATCACCACATGTTTGCCCTCGGCGTTGATCGGCGACCGCGGAAGGTCGCCCTCCTGTACCCGGTTGGACGGGGGCAGGTACTCCATCGCCTGGTAGATGCCGGCCAGCTCGCGACCGGGTACCGGCAGGTCCCGCCACGCAGTGGCACCTCCGGCGAGCACCACCGCATCGAAGCCAGCGCGCAACTCGTCGACACCGAGGTCCTCCCCGACGTCGACGCCGGCCCGGAACTCGGTGCCCTCGGCGCTCATCTGTTCCAACCGCCGGTCCAGCCGGTGCTTGGCCATCTTGAACTCGGGGATGCCGTACCGCAGCAGCCCGCCGATCCGGTCCGCGCGCTCGTAGACCACCACGTCATGCCCGACCCGAGTCAGCTGCTGGGCTGCGGCCAGCCCAGCCGGGCCAGACCCGACCACGGAGACCTTCTTGCCGGTGCGTACGACGGGCGGTTGCGGAACAACCCAGCCCTCTTCCCAGGCCCGGTCGATGATCTCGATCTCGACCTGCTTGATGGTCACCGCGTCGTCGTTGATGGCCAGCACGCAGGCCCCCTCGCACGGCGCCGGGCACAGCGTCCCGGTGAACTCGGGGAAATTGTTGGTGGCGTGTAGCCGCTCGGCGGCATCGGCCCAGTCCTGCCGCCAGACCAGGTCGTTCCACTCCGGGATGAGGTTGGCCAGCGGGCAGCCCTGGTGGCAGAACGGGATCCCGCAGTTCATGCACCGGCCGGCTTGGCGCTCGACCGCCTCCCGGTCGAAGTCCTCATAGACCTCACGCCAGTCACGTAAGCGCAGGTCGACTGGGCGGCGCGGCGGGTTCTGCCGCCCTGTCGTGAGGAACCCCTTCGGATCAGGCACAGCGACCTCGCTCAGGTGCTTTGAGCCTCCCGAACTCAACAGGAGAGCTCCTGGCCGCGGCCAGAACAGCTCTGCTGTTGAGTTCGGGAACCGGAGGGCTGTTCACCGGAGAGCCAGCCATGGGAGAGCTAGCCATGGGCGGCCTCCATGATCGCGTCGTTGACGTCGCGACCGTCGCGCTGTGCCGCCGCCTGGGCGACCAGCACTCGCTTGAAGTCCTTGGGCATGACCTTGCCGAACCGATCCACCGCGGTGTCCCAGTCCGACAGCAGTGCATGCGCCACCGCAGACCCGGTCTCGGCGTGATGCCGTGCCACCGCGTCGGCCAGGAACGCGCGGTCCTCGTCATCCAGCGGGTCCAGGTCGACCATCTCTTGATTGACCCGGCCGACAACCAGGTCGAGCACATAGGCGACGCCGCCGGACATCCCGGCCGCGAAGTTGCGCCCGATCGGCCCGAGCACCACCACCCGGCCGCCGGTCATGTACTCGCAGCCGTGATCACCGACGCCTTCGACGACGGCCAGCGCCCCGGAGTTGCGCACGCAGAAGCGCTCCCCGACCATCCCGCGCAGGAACATCTCCCCGGACGTCGCACCGTAGAGGATCACGTTGCCGGCGATGATGTTGTGCTCGGCGGTGAACTGCGCGTCGGGGTGCGGGCGCACCGTGATCCGCCCGCCGGACAGGCCCTTGCCGACGTAGTCGTTGGCGTCGCCGATCAGCCGCAGGGTGATCCCGCGTGGCAGGAAGGCCCCGAAGGACTGCCCGGCCGATCCGGTGAGCGTGATGTCGATGGTGTTATCGGGCAGCCCGGCGCCACCCCAGCGGCGGGTCAGCTGGTAGCCGAGCATGGTGCCCACGGTGCGGTTGACATTGCGCACCGGCAGGTCCAGCCGCACCGGTTCACCGTCGGCCAGCGCTCCCTCGGCCAGTGCGATGAGGGTGTTGTCCAGTGCCTTGTCCAGCCCGTGGTCCTGCTCCACGGTTCGGTGCCGCGGCGTCTCGGGGTCCAGATCGGATGGCACGTGCAGGATCGGCGAGAGGTCCATCCCGGCGGCCTTCCAGTGGTCGATGGCCGGGCGGGTGTCCAGCACCTCGGTGCGCCCGATCGCCTCTTCGAGAGTGCGGAACCCGAGGGCCGCCAGGTATTCGCGCACCTCCTGGGCGACGAACTCGAAGAAGTTGACGACGTACTCGGCCTTGCCGGTGAACTTCGCGCGCAGCACCGGGTTCTGGGTGGCCACCCCCACCGGGCAGGTGTCCAGGTGGCAGACCCGCATCATGATGCAACCCGAGACGACCAGCGGGGCGGTGGCGAAGCCGTACTCCTCGGCCCCCAACAGCGCCGCGATCATGACGTCGCGGCCGGTCTTGAGCTGCCCGTCGGTCTGCACGACGATCCGGTCCCGCAGCTTATTGGCGATCAGCGTCTGCTGGGTCTCGGCCAGGCCCAGCTCCCAGGGTGTGCCGGCATGCTTGATCGAGGACAGCGGCGAGGCTCCGGTGCCGCCGTCGTGCCCGGAGATGAGCACCACGTCGGAGTACGCCTTGGCCACCCCGGCGGCCACCGTGCCGACCCCCACCTCGGACACCAGCTTGACGTGCACGCGGGCCAGCGGGTTGGCGTTCTTCAGATCGTGGATCAGCTGCTTGATGTCCTCGATGGAGTAGATGTCGTGGTGCGGCGGCGGCGAGATCAGTCCCACCCCGGCCGTGGAGTACCGGGTCTTGGCGATCCACGGGTAGACCTTGGTCCCGGGGAGCTGCCCACCCTCGCCGGGCTTGGCGCCCTGCGAGATCTTGATCTGCAGGTCGTCGGCGTTGACCAGGTACTCGCTGGTCACGCCGAACCGCCCGGAGGCCACCTGCTTGATCGCCGAGCGGCGCAGGTCCCCATTGGCATCGGGGGTGTAGCGGTCGGCGTCCTCGCCGCCCTCCCCGGTGTTGGACTTGCCGCCGATGCGGTTCATCGCGATGGCGAGCGTCTCGTGCATCTCCTTGGAGATGGATCCGTAGGAGATGGCGCCCGTCGCGAACCGCTTCACTATGGACTCGACTGCCTCCACTTCTTCAACAGGAACCGGAGCGCGCGCACCCTCGCGGAAGGCGAACAGGCCGCGCAGGGTCATCAGCCGCTGAGACTGGTCGTCGACGAGCCGGGTGTACTCCTTGAAGACCTCATAGCGGCCCGCCCTGGTGGAGTGCTGCAGCTTGAACACCGTCTGGGGACTGAAGACGTGCGGCTCGCCCTCGCGACGCCACTGGTAGTCGCCACCGATCGCGAGCTCCCGGTGCGGCGGGTGCACCCCGCCGGGCGGGTAGGCACGGCGGTGACGCATCGCGACCTCGTCAGCCAGCGTGTCGAACCCGACCCCACCGAGCCGGGAGGTGGTGCCCGTGAAGCAGGAGTCGATGACCTCGGGCCCCAGCCCGATCGCCTCGAAGATCTGCGCACCGGTATAGGAGGCCACTGTGGACACGCCCATCTTGGACATCGTCTTGCGGACACCCTTGCCCAGCGCCTTGATCAGGTTGCGGGTGGCGGTCTTGGCGTCGACGCCGTTGAGCAGGCCCCGATCGGCGAGATCCTCCACAGTGGCCATCGCCAGGTAAGGGTTGACCGCCGCAGCCCCGTAGCCGATGAGCAGTGCGATGTGGTGCACCTCGCGGGCGTCCGCGGCCTCGACGATCAGGCCTACCTGGGTGCGGGTCTTCTCCCGCACCAGGTGGTGGTGTACCGCTCCGGTGAGCAGCAGCGACGGGATCGACGCGTGCTCGGCGTCGGCGCCCCGGCCGGAGAGCACGATCAGCCGCGCACCGCCGGCTACCGCGGCGGAGACCTCAGCGCGGATCTCGTCGAGCCGGCCGACCAGCGCCGCACCGCCACCGTGCACGTCATAAAGGCCCACAACGGTATGAGCCTGATACTCCGGCTGGTCACCGTCGTCGTCGACGTGGATGATCTTGGCGAGTTCATCGTTGTCCAGCACCGGGAACGGCAGCACGATCCGCCGGCAGGAGTCGGCGCCGGCCACCAGCAGGTTGGGCTGGGCGCCGAGCTGCGCTTGCAGCGAGGTCACCAGCTCCTCCCGGATCGCGTCCAGCGGTGGGTTGGTGACCTGGGCGAACAGCTGGGTGAAGTAGTCGAACAGCGGCCGGGAGTGCTGCGAGAACGGTGCCAGCGGGGCGTCATTGCCCATCGACCCGATCGGCTCTGCGCCGCTGATGGCCATCGGGGCCAGCAGGACCCCGAGCTCCTCCTGGGTGTATCCCATCGCCTGCTGACGGCGCACCAGCGAGGCGCGGGTATGCACCTCGCGCTCGCGTTCGGGCAGGTCCGCCAGCCGGGTCAGGCCCGTGGCGACCCAGTCGACGTAGGGGTGCTCGGCGGCGAGCTGGCCTTTGATCTCGTCGTCGCCCACGATCCGGCCGGCCGCGGTGTCGGCGAGGAACATCCGGCCCGGTTCCAGCCGTCCCTTACGCACCACTGTTGCCGGGTCGATGTCCAGCACGCCGACCTCGCTGGCCAGTACCACCAGGCCGTCCTCAGTGACCCAGTACCGGGCTGGGCGCAGGCCGTTGCGGTCCAGCACGGCTCCGATCACGGTGCCGTCGGTGAACGCGACCAGCGCGGGGCCGTCCCAGGGCTCCATGAGCGTGGAATGGAACTCATAAAAAGCCCGGCGAGCGGGGTCCATCTCGTCGTGGTTCTCCCACGCCTCCGGGATCATCATCAGCACCGCGTGCGGCATCGAGCGACCACCGAGGTGCAGCAGTTCGAGTACCTCGTCGAAGGAAGCCGAGTCGCTGGCCTCCGGGGTGACGATCGGGTAGATGCGATCCAGGTCGCCGGGGATGAGGTCGGTGGCGAGCTGGCTCTCCCTGGCGAGCATCCAGTTCCGGTTGCCGCGCAGGGTGTTGATCTCCCCGTTGTGCGCCACGTAACGGTACGGGTGCGCCAGCGGCCAGGACGGGAAGGTGTTGGTGGAGAACCTGGAGTGCACCATCGCCAGCGAGCTGGTGATCCGCTCATCGGAAAGGTCCGGGTAGAAACTCACCAGCTGCTCCTCGGTGAGCATTCCCTTGTAGACGATCGTGCGCCCGGACAAGCTCGGGAAGTAGACGTCGACGTCGCGCTCGGCGCGCTTGCGCACGCAGTATGCGCGGCGCTCGAGTTCCAACCCGGTCACGGGCTGTGCGGCCTCGTTCCCATCGCCGGCCAGGAACAGCTGCCGGAAGCCGGGCATGGCCGAGCGGGCCATCGGGCCGACACCGTTGGGGTTGACCGGCAGCTCCCGCCAGCCCAGCACCCGCATGCCTTCCTCGGCCACGATGGCCGTGATGGCCTTGCTGGCTGCCAGCGCCTCGGAGTCGGCTGCCGGTAGGAAGGCGGTACCCACCGCGTACCCGCCAGGCTCGGGCAGCTCGAAGTCGACGACCTCGCGAAAGAAACCATCCGGGACCTGGAACAGGATGCCGGCGCCGTCACCGGTGTCGGGCTCTCCTCCCCTGGCACCCCGGTGTTCGAGGTTGCGCAGCGCGGTGAGCGCCTTCTGCACGATGCCGTGATCGCGGTGACCGGCGAGGTCGGCCACGAACGCCACCCCGCAGGCGTCGTGCTCGTAGGCAGGGTCGTACAGACCTTGCTGGCGGGGGCGCGACCCTTCAGGCAGGTGATGAGCGGTCACGAGCACCTCCCGTCGTCTCGATTGCAGCTTGATACACGCATCGGGACGACGTGCACCCATCTGCGGTAACCCGCAGGTTACCGGGTTACCCAGTCGTTATCACTTCTGACGAGCGGCCAGCGGCCAGCGCACGTGCCTCGCCGATCCCTCGCCGAGCCCAAGAGCGTCGGCGCTGGCACCTTGAGCTGGTGGCTTTCCATGATACCCGCCGGGGGTGCCACCCGCCGTTGCGCGCAGCGAGCACCCAGCTACACCCCCTGTTCGCCGAGCTTGACAAACACCTGTCGTCACTGTCCGTGTTGTCAAGGGAACCGGCTCGCAGCCCCATACAGGTACTATCAACCCAAACCTCCTCGACCCGCCACCGCGGCTGCTGAGCCCCGCTCGGTGTTGTGGGTGCTGCGCGCTAATCTGCGCCGCCGCCGCGGCGTCGCCCTGGCACTGGATCGTCCGTCGGTGGCTTCCCCCGTGGGTGACGGTGGTGTCACGTGTTGGAGGTGTTGGGTGAGTTCGCCAGAGGAACTCCGGGATGCGCTGCGCCGCTTCTCCCGGCGCGGCATCAGGCGATGGGGGTCCTGGCGTGGCGGGTCCCCACGGGCCGCGGTGGCCATCACCGTCGTCACCACCGGGAGCGGACCCGCAGTGCTGCTCACCCGGCGTGCTGGTGGGTTGCTCGATCAGCCGGGGCGGCGCACCGACCCACGTGAGTCAGCACCCCGCGCGGCCCGCCGGGCACTTGCCGAGGAGTTCGGGATGCGGCTACCGCCGGAGTCGGCACTCGGGCTGCTGGACGACTACGAGACCCGCACGGGTTTCGTGATCACGCCCGTGGTGGTCTGGGCCGGAGAACACAGCGAACCGCTGCACTTCCCAGCGGCCCACGTCGTCGCCGTTCCGTTCGCCGACCTCGACGTCGAGCCGGTGTTCGTGGCCGGCTCGGAGTCCGAACGCCCGGTGATCCGCCTGCCGCTGCACGGGGAATGGTTGCACGCTCCGACGGCTGCGGTGCTCTACCAGTTCCGCGAGGTGGTCCTGCGCCGCCGCCCCACCCGTGTAGCCCACCTCAAAGAGCCCATCTTCGCCCACTTCTGACCTCCACCCCCCGCATTCAGCGGGCTCAGCGGGGTTATCAGGCACCGAATAACCCCGCTGAGCCCGCTGAATGCGGAATGGGCGGGGTGGGGCGATAGCGTGACCGGCGTGCGGGTTGCGACGTGGAACGTGAACTCGGTGCGCTCCCGGTTGCCGCGGCTGCTGCCCTGGCTGGATGCGCGCGCGCCGGATGTGGTGTGCCTGCAGGAGACCAAGCTGCCGGTGGATGCCTTCGACGAGCTGGTCCGCCCCGCGCTGACTGAGCGCGGCTACGCCGTCGCGCATCATGGTGAGGGGCGCTGGAACGGGGTGGCGATCGCTTCCCGGGTTGGGTTGGACGACATCGTCACCGGGCTGCTCGACGAGCCACGTAATCCGCTGAGCCCGAGCCCGGACCCCGAAGCCCGCGCGGTGTCCGCCACCTGCGCAGGGTTGCGGATCACCTCGGTGTACGTGCCCAACGGCCGCGCTCCCGATGACCCGCACTACCGCTACAAGCTGGACTGGCTGGCTGCGCTGCGAGCCACGGTGGCCGCCTGGGACCCCGCGTTGACCATGGTCTGTGGCGATCTGAACATCGCGCCCGCCGACGAGGACGTCTACGACCCGGCCGCATACGCCACCTCCACCCACGTCACGCCTCCGGAACGAGCCGCGCTGCACGCCCTCGGGCTGCGCGATGTGGTGCGGGAGCGCTGGCCAGGCCAGCGGATCTTCACCTACTGGGACTACCGGGCCGGCATGTTCCACCAGGACCGGGGGATGCGGATCGACCTGGTGCTCGCCGGTGCGGACGTCGCGCCTCGGGCCTGCGCGGCGTGGGTGGATCGCCAGGCCCGCAAGGGCAGCGCCCCCAGCGACCACGCACCGGTGATCGTGGACCTCGACGAGGCACCGGACGGGGACTGCGGCCCCGTCGTGCCACCCCCGTCTGCGCGTCTCTGACGGGCAGACCCATGGCGGAGCTGAACGGCGTTCCAGCCGACCTCGACCAGCTCAAGGCCCTGGCCCTGACCAACTACGGTCACTTCACCTCGATGCGAGTCGAAGACCAGCGAGTACGCGGCCTCTCATTGCACCTGGAACGCTTGGTGCGTGACTGCCGCCGGGTCTTCCACACCGACTTGGACCCCGACCGGCTCCGCTACTTCGTTCGCCACGCGCTGGTCGACGCCAGCCGGCCGGTGGTGGTCCGGGTGACCGTGTTCGACCCGACCCTCGAACTCGCGCGTCTCGGCGCGGACGCAGAACCACAAGTCCTCGTCACAACCCGACCAGCCGCGTACCCGCCGCTTCCCGCGTTACGCCTGCAGTCGACCATTTACCGTCGTGATATGCCTGACGTCAAACATGTCGGGCTGTTCGGTTCGCTTCGGCATCGCCGCATCGCGCAGCGCAGTGGCTTCGACGACGTGCTGTTCACTGATACCGAAAGTACGATCTCCGAGGCGGCCACGTCAAACATCGGTTTCATCGACGGCGACCGGATCGTCTGGCCCGGGGCAGTCTGCCTTCCTGGCGTGACCATGAGACTGATCAGCCAAGCTCGGGGCCAGCATGCGACCACGGCACCGATCACCCTCGGCCAGCTGGCCGACGTCGACGCTGTATTCGCCACCAACGCCGCAACCGGTATCCGCGCCATCATCGCAATTGATGATTGTCATTGGCCGGATGAGCACCCTGTCGTAGCTGCCCTCCGCAAGGAGTACGCTGCCCTACCTGCCGAGCTATTGTAAGCGTCCTGCCCGTCCCCGAAATCCAACGCCTGGGTCGCGCCCTGCGCCCCTGACGCACCGGGCCTCCCGCCTGTTTCGACGCCGGCGGCGCCTCCAATGGCCCCACCGAAGGTGCCGGAAACTGGGGTGGCGGCGAACAAAGCCTCGGTGCTTGTCAGCCGTCGATCCGGTTCGCGAGCTTTCCTTGCCCTGGACCGGACAACTCGTCGACCACGCCGCGCCGGCCGGCGACGGCCATGAGGAGCGCCTCGGCCGTCCCGCGCACCTCCGGTCCACGCCCGGTAGACCAGTCCTGATCGGTGGCGATCAATCGAAGACCACGGGCGCGCCAGAACGCTCCGATGGGTGGCGCAATCAGCGCGCAACGCAGCGCGGGCAGGAGCCGTTCCGACGGGATGTCGCGTGGTAGTCCGAGCGGGCGGCGAATGTCCTGATGGTGGATCATCCCGTCGACCAGCGCGACCATCCCGCCGAAGGCCGCGGGCAGACCGCGTGGCTCCAGGTACGCGTTCAGCAACACCAGCAGTTCTCTCGGGCGGCGCGTGGTGTAGTCCTCCACGCCGACGGCGTTGACCCGGGACAGCAGAAAGCGGCCCTTGACGAAGCGACGTACCAGACCGCGCCCGTCCAGTTCGTCGTAACTGATCATGTGCGCCACCACGTCCCGCACGCACCAGCCGGCGCACAATGTCGGCGCCTCCCACTGCTCCGGCGACAGTGTCGCCAGGAACGCCGCGAGATCCTCCCGCTCCTGGCGCGCCAAGCGCAACAAGTCCACGGCCTGGCCCACTCCTCACGCGGCCAGAGCGGTGAATCGGGCCAGCGTGCCGGCCCAACCGCCGGGGGAGTCGAAGACCGCACGAAGCGCCTCAGCCGCCTCGCCGTAGCGCTCCAGGTGGCGGTGCCGCAGATCCAGCCGAGTCCGTCCCGGCGATTCCTCGATAAAGGTCACCTCGACCTCGGTCTCCAGGTCCGGGGCGAACTGCCAATCCGCGCCGATCTGCCACAGCAGCACCACCTTGCCCGGCGGCTCCCATACCGTCACTCGCCCCCAGTCGCGCGCGGTGCCATCCACGCCCCGTTCGAACCAGCGCCCGCCTACCCAGGGTTCCACGACGACCTCCGCGATGTCGGTGGCACCGATGGAATGCTCCTGCGGCCAGAACTCGGTCATCCGGGCGGTGAACAAGTCGAATGCCCGCTCGGGGCTGAGCGGAACGGTCACGGACCGACGAACGTCGATCTCTGTTGTGGGATCGGTACTCACGTTCCGTGCTCCTCGCGGTCGGTACGGTCCCGGCGGGACCGTTTCGGCGATGTGGGCTGGTGGGGTGGCGTCACGGTCTCCTGGCCTGCCTCCGCCGCGGCGAGAATCGCGAAGTTATCCAGGGCGGTCGACCAGAACCCATCGAGATACTCGCGCACAACCCTCAGCCCCGATGGGTTGATGCGATACAGGTGGCGCGTGCCCACCACGGCCTCCACGACCAGCTCGGCCTCCTTGAGCACCCGCAGATGCTGCGACACCGCAGGCCGGGAGATCGGCAGCCGAGCGGCCAGCACTCCCACCGCCAGCGGCCCGCCCGCGAGCCGCTCCAAGATCGACCGCCGGTTCGCATCACCCAGCGCGTCGAGCACGGCAGCAGCCGACGTAGACACCTCGGTAAGCCTGCACGAACGGTAAGCTGGAGTCAACCGTTCGGCCAGGCTTACCAAACAGCTCGACCTAGATTTCCCGTGCCGTTCTCGTGACTGTCAGGACTCGGCGCGGATGCGGGTGAGTTCGGAGTAAACGCGGCGCAGCCGTTCACGCCACCAAGCTGCCCGTTCCTGGTCGGCCAACTCGTGGATGTCCAGCAGCGCTGGATCGGGTGCGGGTGGGATGCGTGGCACCGGCAGGTAGCCGCCGACAGGTCGCAGCGAGCCGGCGTCGGCCACGACGTCGCCGTGCAGCAGGGACAGGGTGCCCAGGCCACAGGCGAAGTCCAGCTCGGGCAGCGCGCCCGCCAACGCGAGTTGAGCGGCCAGCCCGACGCTGGTCTCCAGGGCGGAGGACACCACGCACGGCAGCCCGGCAGCCTCGGCCACCTGCAACGAGCGGCGCACCCCGCCCAGCGGCATGCACTTGATCACCGCGACATCGGCCGCGCCCGCGACCGCGACCCGCAGCGGATCGTCGGCCCGGCGGATGGACTCGTCAGCAGCAATGCGCACGGTGACTTTCCTGCGGACAGCCGCGAGTTCATCGATAGTGCGGCAGGGCTGTTCCACGTACTCCAAACCCCCGGCGGCCTTATCGAGCTGCGGGATCACCGCGACGGCGGTGTCGGTGTCCCAGAGTCCGTTGGCGTCCACCCGGATGTGGCCGTGCGGGCCGAGGGCATCGCGGACCGCCTCGACCCGGGCGAGGTCTTCGCCGAGCGAGTCGGGGTGATCGGCGACCTTGACCTTCGCCGTGCCGCAACCGGAGCCGGACACGATCTCGTGGGCACGTTGCGCGCCTACCGCCGGGACGGTGCAGTTGATCGGGACACGATCACGGATCGGTTCAGGCCAGCCGACCGTCGCGGCCTCGACCGCGGTGGCCAGCCAGCTTGCCGCCTCCCGGTCGTCGTACTCCCGGAACGGGCAGAACTCACCCCACCCGGCAGGCCCTTCGATCAGCATCCCCTCGCGGATCGTGATTCCCCGGAACCGCGTCGTCATAGGGATGGCGTAGACGCGGGTCCCCTGGATGTCGATACCGCCGAGGTCGATGCCATCACTAGTCATGTCGTGACGTCCTCACCGTCATGAGCGCTGCAGGTCAGAGCCTGCGTGGCGTACGGGATCATGTCGAGCCTCGACCCCTCTGGTCCGCGGCGACGCGTCGGATCAGGGCTACCGCATCGGCGCCCGTAGCAGCACGCTCTCGCAACCGGTCGTAGAGACCACGGTAGAGCTCGACGTCCTCCGGGTCAGCGATCCTCAGACCGGCATGGATGTCCGTTGCGGGGGCGGGGTTCCAATGCAGCGCGCATTCACCGATGAGGAACTCGAACCGACGGTCCGGGTCGAACAACGCCGGTTGGCGCTCCAACCTCGCCGCGGCTGACGCTGCATGGTCCAGTGCCCGGCGCGGATCTCCTCGCCTACCGCCATAGCCTCGACGTAGCCGATCAGCTCAAAGCGCAGGTACTCCGACAGCGGCTCCTGGATGACGTGCACCCGACTCCAGGACTTCCGGGCCGCAGTGGTCGTTTACTAATTCGAACGGGCGCCACTGCTTGCAACTCGGATCAGCGCCGCTCGACGATAGCTCTTCGCACTGACCGAACGGCGGGTCGCCGGCGTCAGGCAAGCCAGAGGAGTAGTAGCGTCACACCTTGAAGTGAAACTCCCGGAGCGTGTTCTTCGAAGTGGACACCGCGGCCCGAGTCAACTCCCAATCACCGGTGTTGATATTGGATTCCTTGTCGAATCCCAACCACCGGCCAGTCATTTTTGTTCCAGTCGGATCGATCAGCAGCTGAATGGAACCACGATAGACTGCACCCTTGTAATACCCGGTCGGGGAGGTCCGCTCGATCCAGGTGCCAGTCGCCGCTGAATCGGCGACGGAGAGGTCAAGGGTCAGCAGCGAGTTCAGTGAATTGGGGAGGCTCTGCCCGGATATGTGATTCTCCTGCTGGTTGAGCACGACGTAGTGCTGACCGACGAGCTCGCCTTGGCGGCCCGAGCTGTAATAGACATACCGGCTGTGCCAGACACCAGCGAGACGGTCGTCTCCCGTGGACGGCGTATCGGATTGCGCGGCGTCAGCTTCGAGCGTTGAGATGACGGGCGCCACGGCCGCCAGCGAGAGTCCGGCAGCGAGCTTGAGAAGTAGCGCGCGCCGGTCGATATTACAGTCAACCTGCTGGGACAAGGTCGCGCTCAACCGTCCAAGCTCCTGCACGTCCATCTCGTCAAGCCGCTCCGCCAAAGCGGCCCAGTCCGGCCCAGTACCGAGATCTCTCTGGCTATAGGTCGTAACGACAGCATGCACATGTTCAAGGTGCTGGCGTGCGCCGTGTGTCACGTCGCGGCGGCGGAAGTCGGCGTAGTCAACCAGCAGGTCCCCAACATTGCATTCGTAGAGTTCGGCCAGCCGCCCGAGCACGTCCAGCGACGGTGCATAGCCGGTTTTGCTCGGCCAGTTCTCCCAGTAGGAGAAGTTCTTGAACGTCTTGGGCTCAGCTGGCCAACGTGCGTTCCACAGGTCCGCGGCGCGACGTTGACTCCACCCGTGCGCAAGCCGGAGCGCGACCCGGGCGTTCACGCCGTAACGCTGGCGGAACACCTCCGCGACCTGCACCCAGCTGCGGTGCTGTTCACGCAGCGACATCGAGAGCTGCAGCTGCTCTTGGCGAACACTGCGCGAGCGCCCAGCCACGACCTGTGTCGTCATGTTTCTACTGTCGTGAGCAGCGGCCCTTCGCGCAAGTCTCCCCGTACGACGGGGACGCCTGGCGTGCACAGATCGTAGCCGTGCTGGGTGGTCTGAGCGAGGGGCGAGCGAGAGGCTGGGAGCCGTCCGTTCCACAGCACGCGCGAAAGGCAGACCCGATGGCATCGATCAACGCGCGATGCTCCAGGCACCGGACTCGTTGCTGCCCCCGTTGATGCCCATGCTCGCGACGGCAGGTCGAGAGATCACCGTGCACATGTGTGGGCCGCACGATGCGGGGCGAGCGCACCCTGATGCAGCGTGAGACGGTCGACCAGAGCGCGGTCTGGGTGTCCGCGCGAGGAGGATAGCGCATGACCGCTTTCCATCCCACTCGTTACCGGTTGCTGGATGAGGAATTGTCGAGTCTGCTGGACGTGGTGTTGGCCGGTGAGGTGATCGGAGACCGGGCTATCGCTGAACGTCTTGTACGTTTTCTCGGTGCAGCGACCGCGTTGCACCGACGGCACGGAATTGATCATCGCGGGCGGTGTGTCAGGTGCGCGGCGCCGCGTCGATGGTGGTGGTCGTGGCGCCGACCGCGCTCGTGTTCAGTGTATTCGACGCTCGTGTTCTGTCTCACCCAGCCATTCAAATTAGTGGCACCCGCCTTCGTGGACAGTGCTGAAGATTCCATCGCGGCGAGGGCGGGAGTCCCCGCCGGGTCACGGAGATCAGGCGACCAGCGATGACCCATGACGACGAGGAACTACTACTCGCCCTGTCCCGTATCAGCAAAGACAGCGGCGCCTTCGCGCTTGGCGTGCTGGAAAACAGTATCTCGCGGGATGACCAGATCGCTTTTGGTTGCCAGCTTGTCGACCTGGCAGTGGCTATCCGCAAGCGGGCCCGTCGGACTGCCGGGCTCATTATAGAAGGTAGCATCAGTGATGACGGCAGGGTCAATAACACGGCGCTACGCAGTGATTCCTACCCCTGAAAGGATGCGCACATGACTGTCGTGAGGCACACCGCCGACGATCCGCTGTTCCGGATGGCGGATCAGGTTCCGCTCGGCCGGCACCTCGGTCTTGTCACGGCGACCAACGAGGCGCCCAGCGAACCGGATGTGCGGCCGTTCGGGCTGCGCTTCGCCACCTCGGCGGTGGCGCCGATCCCGGTGGAGCTATCCGGGCTGCGCTACGACCGGCGGCGCCAGATCACCGTGGACGACGTCGGTGCCCCGGTGTTCGGCAAGCACTCAACGGGACAGACCAGCACCCGTACCTCCGATGGCCACAAGAGCATGGACTCCGACACCGACCACACCGAGGACTAAACCATGCACAACGAGCCGACGGTGCTGATCCTGACCCAGCCCTTCGACGTCACCGCAGACGGGGTGGTCGAGGAGTTGGATCGGCGCGGGATGGCCCGCTCCGTCGGGCTCACCGTGCCACCAACACTCATCACCAACGACACCGAAGCAGCCCGGCGGTTCGCCAAAGAACACGACCAGATCGTCTACAAACCACTTTCCTCCGCAGGGGTCTCG
>JBQTHE010000038.1:0-41980 GCA_052390115.1 Pseudonocardiales bacterium
CGGCCTCGTGTACGGTTGCCTACGCACCGCGGCGGAGCTGCGGTGACTACTTGGGGCTGTAGCGCAGCTGGTAGCGCACCGCACTGGCAGTGCGGGGGTCACGGGTTCGAATCCCGTCAGCTCCACCCACCCACCTTATGCGAACCAACCCCGACAAGATCATTGTCGGGGTTTTTCGTTGTCCCACCAGCGGTGATGCCGTCCGGTGCGTCCCGCAGGGACACGAAGCCAGCCTTTCAGGACCACGTCCTCGCGGTGGCCGAGCTGTACGTGCAACTGGTGGAGATCGCCCGTGAAGACGTTGCCGAGGTGCTCGTCTCTGAGGCGGAACCAGCCTGCTGGCGCGTCTTGGTGTAGCCAGCTCGGCGGAGCACGGCGATGGCGAGGTTACGGAGCGAGGACATGATTTGTGGGCCGGAGCCGGTGCGAACGCGGGAGGCGTCCTGACAGCAATCAGCCCTTCGTCAAATGTTTGTTGCTCCTCGGACCTGGCTCCGCCTGTCTGGCACTTAGGACTGGCCGCTTCACCTTCGATGACAACCGGGGTTCTCACCGCCCGCTGACGGATACGCTCAGCCATATCGGCAAGCCAGGAACTTAAGGCAAGCTGATCCTCGCGCGAAAGGTCGCTCTCGATGACTCCGGCACAGAACGCACCGCACGCGTCCGTCATCCGCCGTAGTTCGAGCAAAAGCTGACGATCCTCGTCAGTCACAGCGCAACGCCTGTTGACTCTGGGAGTAAGCTAGAAAGCGAGGACCGTTCATCGGGCTAGCGTGGTGCGCGAGCACTCCGGGCAGATCTGCTCAGGGTTGGGCAGTTCACCGGGCAAAGCTGAGCCACGGTTACGCCACGCCCGAAGTGGCGAGAACTCCACGCCGCACGCCGCGAGCACCCGGCCACGGCGCAAGTGGCCGCGATGGGTGTCGTTAGCGTTCAGGGATTGCAGATACCAGGTCATCATGACTCCGATCGCTGAATCGGGACCGAGAGAGCCTTCTGAGAGCGGGCAAAGCATGACGGGCAGTAGTCGCTTTCATGTTGCGGAAGGGCTACAGGCAATATCTCCTGGCTGCAGATGGCGACGTAGCGGCCCTTGGGGAGTTGCCCTGTTGCAACTCATCTCCGGTTAAAGGTGAGCTTGGCCCGTATGGGCATCGACGAGTTCGACAGCGCGGCGGTTCGCGGTGCGCTCAGCTCGTCGGGCTCTGACGCTATGTCTGCCTGGCATGGTGGTTCCTCTCGTACAACCTGGAAGGCCGGACCAGCGACGGTCTCCGTACCTCCCTGACGTCTATGCGTCGCCTCCACAGCTGGACGGCACCCAGGACCGGGGAACACCGGACTGGCGAAGCGGGAGCATCCCAACGAGGGACGCGCCAGTTCAGCGTTCAGCCCGGCCCTGGGGCCATGGAAGATCACTGAAGCGGGCAGAGGAGTTCTCCCCTATGCCGAGCAGTGGATAGGCGTATCCCGCCCATTGAAGGCAAGGCAATCCTCCCTGGTCGGACGGTTGGATCATGGGCAACGGCGGACCGTTACACTCCCCGGAACGGATAGCGATCGGAGGAGGCGCTCGTGGCATCCTGCCCACCACGCCGCCACTACTGCCGCTGCGGAACACACCTGGCGAGAGACAACACCGAGCGCCAGTGCGCCCGCTGCCAGCGTGCCTCGCGCGACAAGCTCATCGCCCCGCCCGAGGTCCCCGCCGAGTTCTGGCAGACCGAGCAGTTCCAGCAGGCCTTCGCCGCCCAGCACATCGGCCGGGTGTCCCGTGCCTACCGCACCCACCCACATCACTACGCTGTCTACGGTCCGGACGGCATCTCGCAAACCCTGTTCGGTCAGTGGCTGGGGCTCCGTCAACCTCAAGTCAGCCGGATTGAGACCGGGTCACCGATCCGCGACCTGGATACCTTGGTGTATTGGGCCCGGGTGTTGCGGATACCGCCGAAGTTGCTCTGGTTCCGGATGCCAGGTCCGACCCGCCAGGCAGTGTCAAGTCAAAGTGGTGCTTCGCTAGATACCACCGGTGTCGACGAGGGCAGTCTCGTACTCACGGCCCTGCTGAATGACTTGACCACCGACCGCCTGCCGCTACTCCGCAACCGCGAGGTGAGCGGCGTAGGCGTCTCGGCCCTAGAGGGTGTATCGCTCGCCGAGCGCGCAGATGTACTGCTCAGACTCTTCCTGGAGCTGGACGACGAGCTTGGCGGTGACACGCTGTATCTACCGCTGTCGCGATACGTCTCGCGCCTTGGTGCCAATGTCGAACAGGAGCCGGCGGACGGTCTGGCTGCTTTTGCCCAGCTGAGCCAGATGACCGGCTGGCTGGCACTCGATGGTAACCGTCACGGGGCTGCCCGCCGGTATCTGACGACTGCGGTATACGCTGCTCACGAGGCAGAACAGCCAGCGCTCGCCGCCAGCTCTCTTGCTTATCTGAGCCTCCAAGAAACTTACCAAGGGCGCCTTAGCTCGGCTCTTTCCTTGGCGCAAACAGCGTCCAGCGTCGGCCACGGTAGCTTGACACCGCTCACCAGGACGATGCTAGCCACCCGGCTGGCTCGTGCGCACGCCGGTATACACAACACTGATGAGTGTCTGCGTAGCCTGGATGAGATGCGCACGGCCTTTAGCGCAGCCGGGCAGCAGAAAGAACCCTTGTGGATCTCGTATGTTGACGAGGTCGAAATTACGGCTCAAGCGGGCGCGTGCTACCTCGAGCTCGGCATGACGACCGAAGCGAGTGCTGCGCTCACGAGAGCCCTCGATCTCCTCGCGCAGAAGGCACCCCATCGTCTTCGCGATCGCGTGCACTATCTCGTGCGATTGGCTCGATGCTACCTACTGCAACATGAAGTTGAGCGCGCCTGTGAAGTAGCTGCCGAGGCGTTGGAACTCAGTGAAGCAATTGGTTCAGCACGCGTGGTCGAACGTCTTGGCGAATTTTGCGAAGCGCTCGACCCGTATGCTGCTAGTAAGGCAGCACGCGAGTTCCGCGAACTTTACGTTGCAGTCATGGAACCAGCGATCCCAGCAGACTAGCTAGCCAAGAGCTGCTCCGTAAACCGCCCGAATAACCGCCGCGGTGTCAGTCAAGTCAGGAAGAACGGCGTTGGCGTGAGCTGCAGCGAGTTCGTCTACCGTACTGTCACCGCTGGCAACACCGACAGCGCGAATTCCGACCTCATGGGCAGCTGACACATCAAGCGGTGTGTCCCCGATAACGACCACACGGTGAGGCTCAAAGGTTTGGCGGTATTTGTCCTGGGCACGCTGCCATGCCTGCCGAATGAGCGGCGGACGTGTATCGCCATCTGAGCCGTAGCCACCGACCTCGAAGTCTAAACGCTCCGCAAGCTCGAACACCTCGAGCTTCGTAATTGCTATCGCTTCAAGGTTGCCGGTGACCACGGACTGTACCACGGTCTGCTTGGCCAATGCCGCAATTGCCTCCACGGCGCCAGGCAGCCGGCGTCCGGCCGTGCGCATCCGCTCACGAAGTTTGTCGGCCGCTCTGGCAAGCGCCGCGTACAAGTCATCGAATTTGCTCTCAGGATTCGAGAAACCATGTAGCGCCAACGTCTCAGCCAGGATTGCTCGCTCGGTTCGGCCGGTCATGTTAGCCAGCTCGCGCAGCGGTTGCCCGACAACCTCCTCAAACGCGTTCGCGTAAATTTCGCGGCTGACCGTGCCGATGGTAACCAGCGTGTGGTCTATGTCCCAGAGGACGAGGGTGGGCTGGTTTGGGCTCGCTGTCATGGGTTCTATGCTCGCACGCGCGGCTACCGGCTTTCCCTGGACGGCAGGAATTAGCGGTGGTGGACACGCGTCGAGCTCTGAATCCAAGTGTAGGCTCCTCGTCACTCAGGGTGAAGCCCCGCAGCGTACATTCGATCTTAAAAGTGAGGGCGCAGATGACGCTGAGGATGGTGCCAATTGATCACTGACGTCTGAACTGATGTTCGGGCGTGTGGTTGCCGACCTCCTTGCTACTGAATGTGGTCAATAAATACATGACGGCGCAAGCTGACAATCCTACAAATAGGCATGACCAGTCTATTGAGCCGACCGAGGGCCCCTCTTCGGCAAAGCCGCTGTTGCTTGAAGCCCTGGGGCACACCTTCTTGGCATGGGTACGCAGCTGTGAGACGGCGCCCAGGGCGTAACGGCCGGAGGAGCGATCTCGTCGGAGACCGGCAACGTGTGGTCCATGGCGGCACTGACAATCTCCGGACCGACGGCAGTGCTGTTCACCGGGGGGACGACGGGCGGATTCGCCGCTGGGACGTTGAGACGGGTGAGCCCGTCGGCGACCTGTTCGGTGACCACGCGGGTGCCGTGCGGGCCATGACGGCCGGCCCTCCGATCGACGGCACGCCCAGCTTGGTGACCGGTGGAGACGACGGGACCGTGCGCCGTTGGGATGCCGAGACCGGGCAGCAGCTCGGGCCGCCGCTGCGCAGCGGGGGCGGAGCGGTGTGGGGGATGACTGTCGCGAGGTTGCCGTCTGGCTCGCCGATCGTGGTGAGCTGCAGCAATGACGGCGTCCTATGTCGATGGGACGACACCGGCGCACGTTTGGGTGCCCCGATCGTCGTCGGCCCCGGCGCGCTGACCGCCGCCGTCGCCGTCACCTGCCGAACAGCCGTGTGGCGCCGATCGCCGGCGGCACGGACGGCCGGCTGTCCTGCTGGGACGCCCGCACCGGTGAGCAGGTTGGCCGCCCCTGGTCGGCATCTAACCGCGGTGATCGTGCTCCAGGCCATCGCGCTGGCCGCCGTGCTGTGGGGCTCAGCCCACGGACGGAACCGGCAGGCCAGCTTCCAGCTCCAGATCGTCGGCATGATCGCGTTCGGCGCGCTCGCGCTTGCCGGCCTGGTCGTGGCCCCGGATGTCGCCAGATACGTCGTAGCGGCCGGATGGTTCGCGCACGGACTGTGGGACTTCGCGCATCTGCGCGCCGACGCCGTCGTCTCACGATCCTTCGCGGAGTGGTGCGGGGTCGTGGACGTTCTGATCGCCGCGGAGCTGGTCATCCTGCCGCTGCTGCGATGACATCGACCGGCGGGTAAGGCATCCTCGGACGCACGGTTGCGTTAGACGACACTAGCCGCACTAAGCTACGAACAATCCTGCACTCGGGAAGCGGTGGTGAAGTTGGCAAGGACGGATGCTCGATCCGGGAGATCTGGAGGAGCTGGACTGTTCAATGTCGTCAGTGTCGTGGTCCTCGTTGTTGGCGTGTTGGTGATCGGCATAGCGGCCGCGCTGCTCGCCCGCACGCTGGCGGCGGCACAGAGCATCGACAAGAAGGCACAGACTATTGCGATAAGCGCTGACAAGATCAACGTCGCGACCGACTCGGTCACCGAGTTGAACCGGACCAACGAGGTTGCATCCTCGATCTTGTCGAGTGCGAAGCCGCTGGAGGATCTGCTCAACACGCTCGACGCCACCGCCCGAGACATCGCCAGCCTGGCAGAATCGATCAACACAACCACGGGAACTGTCGAAGCTACCGCCGGTACGATCAACAGTACGGCTACCACCATCGACAACACCGCTACCGACATCAACAACAGCGTCGGGACGATCAACGCCACCACAGGGGGCACGGGATCACGGGGTTAGCGACACTGTGCACGGGTTGACCTCCTGCTCTGATCAGGTTGGTCGGCCAGGACATCCCGGCCGATGAGCCCCTGCCGCGAGTCAAGGCTCGGCTCGGCCTGTAGCCGCGTTGCACACCGTCACCACCGACGACCTATCACAGCAACAGGTCGACGCCCTTCCCGCCGGGGCCGTACCGGTCAGGAGTCGGTCGCCCGGGGCGTAACCCAGTTGTTTGGTGGACGTGTTTCCGCTGGGGGCTGTGTGTCAGTCACGATGACTGCGAAACTCCGCCGTCACAGTGCACGAGGCCGCTCCAGACAAACGAGAGGGCAACCTGAACATCGAGAGGCCGCGTCAGCCTGCATCGGGCCGCGCACTGGGAGTGCGGAGGTCACGGATTTCGAGTCCGTCACCTACCATGACCGCCTTACTCGCACTCTGACCCGCGAGAGCAGAGGCGAACGCTCGATGAGCACGACACTGCTGAGCTGATCACCGCCTACCGCGCCAAGGCATGGTCAATGCACCTGATCGCCGCCGCGCAGCTGTGGGTGCTGCGAGATCAGGAATAGCCGATATCTGATCACGAGTTGGTCCGGACATGACCACAACGCCATTCGACCCGCACTCGCTGCTCGCGGAGAGTCGACTCGGCGTCCTCGCGACGATCAAGTCGGACGGCCGTCCTCAGCTTTCCCCTGTCATGCCCTCCTACGACCAGGAGGCGGGCGCCATCTACGTATCGATGAGCGAGGGAAGCGCCAAGACCGCGAACCTGCGTCGGGACCCACGAGCCACGCTGGAGGTCACCAGCCCAGACGGCTGGGCGTGGGCGACCGCCGAGGGCACGGCCACACTCACCGGGCCAGGAACCGATCCCTACAGTCCCGAGGTCCAGGCATTGGTGGACTACTACCGCAAGGCCGCCGGCGAACACCCGGACTGGGACGAGTACCGGTCGGCCATGGTGTCTGACCGAAGGGTGCTGATGGCGATGACGGTCGACAACGTCTACGGCGCCAAGATCGGTTAACAGCTCGACCAAGACCGAGAACGTGCCGCGTGGCATGTGGAGCCGCTTCAGGCGTCGAACCTCCAGACCGACGCATTACAAGAGACTCCGACGCCGTGTATACGATGCACACCAAGCATCTGTGCACGTCGGAAGGGTCACGGTACAGTCTCACAGGGCTCGGTGACGGCGCCAGCGGATCCGTCGTCGGGGTGGCCGAGCGTCCCCGCATGCTTCGAGGCGCCGTCATTCCTCGATCGTCATGCGCTGTACGAGATCTCCGCGGAAGTCGTAGACGTGGTGGCGCTCCTCGTCGACGAGCACGCTTCCCGTCTTGTCGCGAACGAGTAGGTGGACCGCGACCTCGATTTCGCCATCGGGGCGCTCGTTGACTGCGATCGGCTCGGCGGTCGAGTCGACCGCGGTCCACTGGCGTTGCCGGTAGTCGCGGACGGCGTCGCGGCCGCCCTCCCAATCGTTGGGCCAGTCGACGTCGGGGCACGGCGGCCAGGGCGGAATCGATGTCCCGTCACGGCCCACGGGGGCGGCCGGCCACCTCGACGTCCGAGACAGCCGGCCGCGGTGCACCTCAGGAGGTGACCAGGTCGTCGATCTGGTTGATCGACAATGTGGCGCCCTCGACCACGCCCATGTCCAGCACCTGCTGCAGCGCCTCGGCGGACTCGTAGGTGCTCACGTAGGTCGCGCGAGTGCCGCCGTCGTGCTCGGTGAAGGTGAAGACGTTTTTGGAGACCGGCATACCTGGGGTCGGGTTGAAGTCCAGGTCGGCGAAGCCGTCGTCGAAGGAAAAGCTCGTCGGCTCGTCGACGGCCGTGATCTGCCAGTATCCGGCGTGCTTGTCGCCTTCCGGGCCGGTCATGAAGTAGGTCATGCGGCCGCCGGGTGTGAGGTCGTGGTCAACCACGGTCGCCGGGTAGGTCGGCGGCCCCCACACCTTCTCCAGCTGGCGTGGGTCGGCGTAGACCTGCCAGATCCGCTCCACCGGTGCGGCGAAGTCGGCGGTGATGGTGAGGGTCAGGTGGTCGAGGTCCTGCTGGACGTCGGTCACGGGCATGGTTCAGTCCTCCTGGTCGGTGTCGGATGCGATGAGTTCGTCGATGCGCGCGATGCGGCCACGCCAGAGCTGCTCCAGGTCGGTGAGCATGGACGCCACCGACCGCACCGCCTCCACGTCGCCGCTGGCCAGCTGCTCGCGACCGCTGCGTCGCTTGGTGAGCAGACCGGCCTTCTCCAGCACGGCGACGTGCTTTTGCACCGCGGCGAAGCTCATGTCGTACTTGGCCGCGAGCGCGGAGACCGAGTGCTCCCCGGCCAGCACGCGGCGCATAATGTCGCGCCGGGTCCGGTCGGCGAGCGCGTGGAACAGGGCGTCCGCCTGGTCCTCGTTCTCCTCGGTCATCGAACAAACATACAACCAATCGGTTGTATGTTGTCAAGGTCGACTGCGGCAGGGCCGGAGAGCTGCCCACGTAAGGCACCGCATCCGAGCAGGATCGGCCCGGCACCCGCAGTCTCGGACGGAGGAATGCCCAGGTCGTTGACCTGGGCATTCCTCAGTGGAGGTACTTGCCGCCCACTCGCACAGCGGCAGGTCCCCGCCGAGGAGAAAGTGCTCCACCCAGGCGAGCGAACGGCACTCTCGACCAAATGACGTTGGCCGAAAGTGCCGATGACTCAACCTGACGATCTTGACCTGTGGAGGTGCTTGCCGCTTACTCGCACTCCGTGCAAGCCGCTGACCTGCGGCTTTGCCACACCATGGCACTCGCCAGCACCGTGTGCCCGGAGACCGAGCGCACAGCGTCCGGGAAACCTGCGCGAGCGCCTCGATGAGCGTGACATCGCCGAGCTGTCTACGCCTCACCATCGCCCGGCTTGAGTCTCACCGGTGTCAAGCACCTCCTGCACATCGCCGATGTCGCAGCATGTCATCCATTCGACAAGTTCGCTGCTATCCCTTGCGGAGTCGGGCGATTTAGGTAAAAAAGCATCCCCGGCGGCCATGGTCACCGTAGAGATCAAACCGTTCACCTGGCTGGAGACGCAATGCCAGTAGCGGGCCACGTCGAGTTGGATGAACCACTTCTAGCCACTCAAGTCCACCGTAATCTTTGAAACATCTGAGCGGTTCGCTACAGCGCTTCTCGAAACGCCGAGTCGTCGCCCACATCGGGGTTGTCCCGGTCGATGGCTTCGAAATCGTCTAGTCGCAGCTCGGCGTCGAGATCGGGGAACACGGCGTGGATCTCCAAACGACCGCCGATGGCTTCGATGTAGCGGCGCAGCGTCGAGACGTAGAGATCGGCCTGGCGCTCCAGACGAGAGACCGAGGGCTGCACCATGTGCAGGCGCTCAGCGAGCGCGACCTGAGTCATCTGGCGAGCGTGACGCAGCTCGCTCAAGCGACGAAAGTAGGCGTTGTCTTGCATCTCAAGGGCGGCCTTGGCTTCCGCGGCACGCTGGTCGTGGTCTGGCAGGCCCTCTAGCTCGACTTGCAGTGCCCGGTAGTTCTTCGTCATCTCACCGACCCTCCTGACGCTCGATCTCTGCTAGGTGGCGGGCATAGATGCGCTCTGCTGCTGGGATGGCGTCGAGGTACCAGCGGCTCCACTGACCTCGCTTGTCGCCTCCGAGCAGCAAAATCGCCGTACGGCGAGGGTCGAAGGCGAACAGCACCCGGATGGTGCCCGCCCGTAACTCCTTGAGGTTGGCCAGGTTCGAGCCGACCAAGGTGTCAACAGCCGGCCTGCCGAGGCCTGGGCCTTGGTCGCTGAGCAGCCGAAGTCGTTGGTCAAGAAGTTCTTGTTGACCAACATCCAACTTCCGCCACCACGCCTCGAACTCATCGCTGACCTCGATCTCCCACATCGAGAACGCAACTTAGCATACCAGCTATATGCATTAGATGCTATATCGATGCCGTGTCATGCTCCCTGCCCACCCATCGGCGGCCAGGCCCACTCGACAGGGCGGATCGCGACTTCCTTCTCTGCCAACGGCGAAAGATGGGACTCACACACCGCAGGGAGCATGAACGCCCAGGTCAGAGCCCTGGGGCATTCCCAGTGGAGGTGCCGGGAATCGAACCCGGGTCCTCTGTCGCCTCGTCAGGGCTTCTCCGTGCGCAGTCCGCTACGCCTCTACTTGGATCCACCGGTCACGCGGACCAGCCGGTGTGACGATCCCAGCCGCTGTAAGTGTCCCGCCAGGCCCCGCGGCCAAGCCTGGCGGTGGAGTCCCCTAGCTGATGCCGGAGTCCGGGGCGGGGACGCCCCCGGTCCGACAGAGTCGCCCCTCGCTTAGGCAGCGAGGGCGAACTCGCGCTGACTTGAGTCGGCGCTTATTGATGTGCGATGACGCTTACGGTGGTCTCTCGCCTGCACCGGCACGCTTCCCACTGACTCAACGTCCAGAGTCGAAACCGTTCACCCCCTTGTCGGGCTGGCCTTGTCGGGCTAGGCCAGCAACTCAGTGTAGCGCCCGGCGGCCCGGCAATCATCCCCGCTGGCCCCGCGCTGACGGCGCCGGTCCCCGGTCGGACAGTTGATGCCGACGCTGTGTGGTGAGTCGACGCAGGGCGAGCAGGCCGCCGATACCCGGAATGAGCGCAATCAGTGTCACCTGCTTCGTCGCTCCGGCTGCGTGGATCGCGGCGATGATGACCAACAGGTAGGCGCAGCCGTGCGTAGGACCGATCACCGAGGAGACGACCGGCCAGTGCACCGTGGCGAGGTTGGCCAGCAGCAAGATCAGGGTGACCAGCTCGACGCCGGTGGCGGTCCGCAGGAGTCGCAACGAGGCTCCCACGGTCACACTCCTGTGGTGGAGCCGGGGCGGACGATCATCAAGACGGTGACGGTGACCCACAGCAGGTTGAACATTCCGGTGTGCATGGCGAGCCGTCGGGCCACGCCCTGTTCCGGTTCCCTTTCGGGTCGTGGCGTGGTGGTCGCGGCGCCGGTGTGGAGGTCGGCCACGATCGCGCCCTGCCGAGGTAGCACGAGCAGGGCCAGCACGGCGGCCGCGATCGCGGTCAGGACGATCGAGACGATCAGCCAGGTGTCGCCCAGTACCTGCAGACTGCGGGCAGTCGCGAGGCCGAATACGGGCACCACGACGCCGATGGTCGCGTAGACCCGGCAGATGCGGTGCAGGGTGCGTACCACAGCCACGGCCTGAGCGTTGCCCGGATCGGCCCGGGCGCGGCGGGCAGCGGCCGGGAACATGCTGGCCGCCACGGTCACGGGTCCGATGGCGATGATCACAGCCAGGACATGCACAGCGAGGAGGAACTTCGTCACGGAACGGACCGCCCTTCTGGAACAGGCTCGAGGCTAGCCACCGGCGCACAGCGTCAGAAAGCGGCTGGATTGCCACATATGAACGGATTCTCGCCAGAAGCCTTACAGGGCTCTGAACTGCCAGATCACCGACTGATGACAGAAAAGCGCTGCTCACTATGCTTGGCGGGATAACGAGGGCAACCTACTCTGTGGCCATGCACACCGTGGCCGTCCTCGCTCTGGACGGGGTGATCGCCTTCGACCTGGCCACCCCGATCGAGGTCTTCAGCCGCACCCGCCTGCCGGACGGCCGTGCCGCCTACCGGGTCCGAATCTGCGCGTCGGCCGAGGAGATCGACGCCGGCGCGTTCATCCTCCGTGCGCCATGGGGGCTGGGCGCACTGGCCGAAGCGGACACGATCATCCTGCCCGGCTGCGCCGACCCCACCGCGCCGGTCCCGGTCGAGGTTCTCGACGCGCTGCGCCAGGCGGCCGCCGACGGCACCCGCATCGCCTCGATCTGCGCGGGAGCCTTCACCCTGGCAGCCACCGGACTCCTGGATGGGTGGCGAGCCACCACCCACTGGCTTGCCGCCGCCCTGCTCGCCGCCAGTCACCCCGGCGTCGAGGTGGATCCCGGTGTGCTCTACGTGGACAACGGCCAGTTCTTGACGTCAGCAGGTGCCGCCGCCGGGCTCGATCTGTGCCTGCACATGATCCGTCGAGACCACGGTTCCGCGGTAGCTGCCGACGCCGCCCGGCTGTCCGTCATGCCCCTGGAACGCGAAGGGGGCCAGGCCCAGTTCATCGTCCACGAACGACCTCCCGCTCCGCACGGGTCGGCCATGGAGCCCCTGCTGCGGTGGATGGAGGACAACGCCGCCAAGGAACTCACCCTCGACGACATCGCCACCCACGCCGGAATGAGCACCCGCACTCTCAACCGCCGCTTCCGCGCGCAGACCGGCACCACACCCCTGCAGTGGCTGCACCGCGCCCGGGTTTACCAGGCGCAGTACCTGTTGGAGACGACCGCATACCCCGTCGACCGGATCGCCGCACAGGTCGGATTCGGCTCACCCACCGCCTTCCGCGACCGCTTCAAACGCCTCGTCGGCACCAGCCCGCACGCCTACCGCCACGCCTTTCAAAGCCCACCTGCACAGTGATCGGCGAGCGCGCCGGGTCAGGGCTCGAGCCCGAGCAAACCGCGCGGGGGTGTCGCGCACCACCGCGCGCAGCAACGGGGTGCCCAGCCGGCCGTCGGCGGCCGTCCAGGCGGCGACATCGGCATCGTCGACAGGTGGCGCGGCCAGCGGGTCACGATTCACGCTGAACCGATTCAACCCATGCCCTTGGCCCGCCGTCCCATGGCGCGCTGGACCTCGCGATCGGCGTCGCGCTTGGCCAGGTCGGCTCGCTTGTCATAGGACCGTTTGCCGCGGGCCAACGCGATCTCCACCTTCACCTTGCCGTCGGAGAAGTACATCGACAGCGGCACCAGCGACAGCCCGCCCTCCCTGGTCTTGCCGATCAGCCGAAGGATTTCCTTCCGGTGCAGCAGCAACTTGCGGGTCCGCCGAGGCTCGTGGTTGGTCCAGCTACCTTGGTTGTATTCCGGAATGTGCACGCCGCGCAGCCACACCTCACCGTCCTCGACGCTGGCATAGGCGTCAGCCAGCGAGGCGCGGCCAGCCCGCAGTGACTTGACCTCCGTGCCGGTGAGCACGATGCCCGCCTCGTAGGTGTCCATGATCGCGTAGTCGTGCCGGGCCCGCCGGTTCGACACGATCACCTTGCGGCCGCGCTCCTTGGTCATGGGCTCCCTTCGGTCGCCTCGTGAGTGCGTAACAGCGTTATAGCACTGCTACGCACTCACGGGGGCCTGTCAGTCCCGGACGTAAAGGCGCAACGTCACGTAACCGGTCACAGCGGCGACCCCGGCGCCCAGGACGAGCAGGATCGGCGCGACCGTGAAGATCTCCGCGTAGCGCAACTGTGGCACGATCCCGGCCTCGAAGACACTCGCGAACACCCGATCGACGAATGCCACCTTGCCGAGCACCAGGCCACCGATGGCCAGCAGGCCACCGATCACCCCGGCAACCATCGCCTCGAGGACGAAAGGAAGCTGGGTGTACCAGCGGGTGGCGCCGGTCAACCGCATGACGCCGACCTCGGCGCGCCGGTTGAACGCGGACAGCTGGACGGTGTTGGAGATCAGCAGCAGCGCGGCGAGAAGCTGGATCAGCCCGATCCCGAAAGTGGCGTTGCGCAGCCCGTTGAGTGCCCGGAACAGGTCCCGGAGGTACTCGCCCTGGTCTCGGACCCGGTCCACGCCGGGACGCCCGGTGAACGCCTTGGCGATGGAGGGGAAACGTGCCGGGTCCGACAGCTGGACCCGCAGCGACGCCGGTAGCGCCTCGGCCCTCGCGAGCTGCAGCAGCTCCGGCTGGCCCTCGAAGATCCGCTGGAATCGCTCGAAGGCGGCCTGCCGGTTCTCGAACACCACCGACTGCACACCTGAGGTGGCCTCCAGCTGCCCACGCAGGGCCGCGCAGGTACTCGACGTGCAGCCGGCGTCGTTCGCGCTGATATCGTCGCTGAGATACACCACCGTCTCGACGCGCTGGTAGTAGTCCTGCTGCATCCGGTCGATGGTGCGGACGAGGAGCAGGCCCCCGCCCAGCAGCCCCAGTGAGACCGCAGTGGTCAGGATCATCGCCACGGTCATGGTGACGTTGCGGCGTAGGCCGGTGACGACCTCGCTGAACACGAAACTGGCACGCATCGGGAGTGGACATTCCTCGCGGTCGGGGGTGGGGCGCTTTCAGTGGCCGACGCCGTACACGCCGCGGCTCTCGTCCCGGATCACTTGTCCGAGGTGGAGTTCCACGACGCGGCGGCGCATCGAGTCGACGATCGAATGGTCATGGGTGGCCATCAGCACTGTGGTGCCGGTCCGGTTGATCCGTTCCAGCAACAGCATGATGTCCTGGCTGATGTCGGGGTCCAGGTTTCCGGTGGGTTCGTCAGCCAGCAGCAGCAGCGGCCGGTTCACGAAGGCCCTCGCGATCGCCACCCGCTGCTGCTCCCCTCCCGACAGCTCATGTGGCATCCGGTCCGCCTTGCCCTCCAGGCCGACCAGTTCGAGCACCTCAGGCACCACCTTGCGGATGGTGTGCCGGGGCTTTCCGATCACCTCGAGAGCAAACCCGACGTTCTCGGAAACGGTTTTGTTGGTCAAGAGCCGGAAGTCCTGGAACACACAGCCGACCCGCTGCCGCAGCTGCGGGATACGGCGTTGGGAAAGCTTGCCGAGGTTCCAGTTAGCCACGTAAACGTCGCCCTTGGTGGCTACCTCCTCGCGCAGCAACAGGCGCAGGAAGGTGGATTTGCCCGACCCGGACGGTCCGATGAGGAACACGAACTCGCCCTTGTCCACCTCGACCGACACGTTGTCGAGCGCCGGTCTGGTGGCAGTCTTGTAGGCCTTGCTGACGTGCTCGAGCCGGATCACGAGCGGCGAGTCTACTCATCCAGGTCAGATAATCTGCGGCAACCGGCGGCGGGTCGCCACACTGGTCCGAGCAAGCGCTAAGCGGCACCGGCAGTCTGGCGCTGGCGGCGCCACCGGATACCGGACTCCAGAAAACCGTCGATGTCCCCGTCGAGCACTGCGTCGGGGTTGCCCACCTCGTGCTCGGTTCGTAGGTCCTTGACCATCTGGTAGGGGTGCAGCACGTAGGAGCGCATCTGGTTGCCCCACGAGCTGCCCTCGCCCTTGAGCGCGTCCATCTCGGCTTGCCGCTCCTGCCGCTTGCGCTCCAGCAGCCGGGACTGCAGCACCCGCATCGCCGCCGCCCGGTTCTGGATCTGGGACTTCTCGTTCTGGCAGGACACCACGGTACCGCTGGGCAGGTGGGTGATGCGCACCGCGGAGTCGGTGGTGTTGACGCTCTGCCCGCCGGGCCCAGAAGATCGGAAGACGTCGACGCGGATCTCGCTGTCCGGGATGTCGACGTGGTCGGTCTTCTCGGTCACCGGCAGTACCTCGACACCGGCGAAGGAGGTCTGCCGGCGGCCCTGGTTGTCGAACGGTGAGATCCGCACGAGCCGATGGGTGCCCTGCTCCACCGACAGGGTGCCGTAAGCGAAGGGTGCCTTGACCACGAAGGTGGCCGACTTGATCCCGGCTTCCTCGGCCAAGGAAGTGTCGTAGATCTCGGTGGGGTAGCCGTGCCGCTCGGCCCAACGGAGGTACATCCGCATCAGCATCTCGGCGAAGTCGGCGGCATCCACCCCCCCGGCCTCGGACCGGATCGTCATCAGGGCGTCCCGCTCGTCGTACTCGCCGGCCAGCAGCGTCCGGATCTCCAACGACGCGATCTCAGCGCCCAGCTTGGTTCGCTCGGCTTCGGCCTCGCTCCGGGCAGCCTCGTCAGCACCTTCCTCGGCCAGCTCGTAGAGGATCTCCACATCTTCCAGACGCTGTCGCAGCCCGAGCAACCGCCGCAGGTCACCCTGCTTGTGGGCGAGCTTGCTGTTGACCTGCTGGGCGTACTCGACGTCATCCCACAGGTCTGGGCGGGCGGCCTGCTCCTCCAGCTCGGCCACCTGGGCCCGCAGCCGGTCGATGTCGAGCACAGCCTCGATCCCGGCAAGGGTGCCGGCCAGGTCCTTGAGATCGGCGGCGACGTCGGTGTTCACGTCGAGCCAGGGTAGTCGCCCCGGACGAGCAGGGTTCAGGGCAGATGCTTCGACCCTGACAAGCAGGTCTCAGTCCGTGGGGATGGCGTCGAGCAACTTGAGCACCGCGCGCCGGTGCGCCACGGTGAAATCCGCCGCTGCCTTGGTGTACGGATCGGTGGCCGCCTTCGCCTCCGCTCTGGCCTGGTCAAGGTGAACGAGGTAGTCGGCCCGGGCGCTGCTGACCAGGTTGGCGCGCTGCTTGGGAGTGAGCTGACCGGCATGCATGAGGCGCAGGATCAGCGGGCTGCGCAGGTTGTCTGATCCTGAGGTGGAGTTCAACCAGGACTTGAACGCGCGCTTGCCGGCGGCGGTGATGACGTATTGCTGGCTGGACCGCGCGCCTCTCTTGCCGAGCCGGAGCAGACCGGCCTCGGTGAGCACCGGCAGCTCGCGGTAGACCTGGCTGCGGGTGACGCTGAAGAACGACCCGAACCGCTCGCCGGCGACCGCGACCAGCTGGCCTCCGGTCCTCGGGCCGTCGTGCAAAAGTCCCAGCAGGGCGGCCGAGGTGGCGTTCAGGTCGCGCATCCACCCACGGTGCCACGCCAGGCCCGGGCCTGTCCACAATGGTCGGTCTGTCCAATGTGTCAGGCGCCTTCGGCGCCCCGGTTCTCCAGTTCGCCGGCGAGGTTGCGGATCCGCTCGATGAGCCGGACCCGCTCAGCGGCAGAGCCGGCCAGCGGGGTCACGTTCAGCGTGGTGGCGCCCGATGCAGCCAACACCTCCAACCGCTCACGCAGGTAGCCCACCGGTCCGACCAGCGACGTCCAGCGAAGCAGCTCGTCGGGCACCGCTGCGGCCGCATCGTCCTTCTTACCCTCGAGGTAGAGGTCCTGGATGGTCGCGGCCTCGGCCTCGAAGCCGTAGCGGCGAGCCAGGTCGTTGTAGAAGTTGCGCCCCTTGGCGCCCATACCGCCGATATACAGCGCCAGCATCGGGCGGATGGTGTCGAGCAATCCGGCCGCGGTGTCCTGGTCATCGGTGATAGCCAGCGGGGCGGCCACCACGACGTCGAGATCACCCAGCGCCGGGTCCCGCTTCACGCTGCCCTGCGCCAGCGAGTCGCCCCATACCTCGGCTGCCCGCTCGGGCAAATAGAAGATCGGCTCCCAGCCCTCGGCGATCTCCGCGGCCATCGCGACGTTTTTGGGACCGATCGCGGCGATGACGATCGGGATCCGTTCCCGCACCGGGTGGTTGATCAGCTTCAGCGGCTTGCCCAGTCCGGTACCGCAGTCCGCGGGCAGCGGGATCTGGTAATGCCTGCCCTGATACTCCAGCCGCTCCCGGCGCCACACCTTGCGGCAGATCTCCACCAGTTCCCGGGTGCGGCCCAGTGGCGCGGTGTAGGGCACGCCGTGGAAGCCTTCGATCACCACCGGGTTCGACGCACCAATGCCGAGGGTGAACCGGCCGCCGGACACGTAGTCCAGCCCGGCGGCGGTCATCGCGGTCAGCGCCGGGGTGCGGGTGTAGATCTGCAAGATCCCCGAGGCGATCTCCAGCCGCTCGGTGCGCGCGGCGATGAACCCCAGCTGGCTGACCGCGTCGAAGCTGTAGGCCTCGGGTACGAACACGATGTCCAACCCGGCCTGCTCATAATCGGCCAGCTCCGCGACGGTCTCGGCGAACCCGCCGCTGTAATTCAACGGCATCCCGATGCGCACCGCGTTCCTCCTCCCCCTCGTCCGGCCACCCCGCACCGGCAGCCTGCCAGGCACGACGGCCGACTGCACCAGGTAACGTTGAGTAGCGCTGGAGACGACGCCGAGGAGGTTCCCATGAGCTCCCCCGACCAGATCACCACCGAACCCATCGGCCTCGACGAGGCGCACAGGCTGATCGCCTCAGGGGCAGCCGTGCTGGTGGACGTCCGCGAACAGCACGAATGGGATGCGGGGCACGCCGCTGAGGCCGTGCACATGCCGCTCGGCGAGCTCGAGGCCGCCGCCTTGCCGCCCGGCACCCAGATCGTCACCACCTGCCGCTCTGGGGGGCGAGGGTCGCGAGCGGCCGCAGCGTTGTTCGAAGCGGGATTGCCGGCACGCAACCTGATCGGCGGGATGCGTGGCTGGCGTGATGCCGGGCTGCCATTGGAGTCGTCCGGCGGTGGAGCAGGTTCGGTGGACTGACCCGGCAGGCTCGGTACGCGCCCGAGCCCGGTGCCTGCTTTCCGCCCTCGCATCCCTTTGAGATCTCTGTCGTTCTGGTGAAGACGCGTCACCAGAAGGAGAGCTCCCGCATGGCACGCCCCACCAGACTCACCGATCACGAACCCCGCGCCGAGGGGACGGGTGCGCTGGGGCGCCGCCGGTTCCTCACCTACCTGGTCGCGGCGCCGACGTTGACCATCGCGGCCCGCTGGGGGCTGGATGAGCTCAGCCCGGCGCAGGCGAACGCGTTGCCGCCGCTGCCGGGTCCGACACCCTCGGACTTCTACGACATCGGTGACGCGCTGAAGGCGGCCACCGATCCGACCTCGGACCTGCTTCGGCTGGAGGTCAAGGAGAACGGCCGTATCGTGCTGGAGCTGCCGCGCGCCGAGGTCGGGCAGGGGATCACGACCGCGATGGCGATGCTGGTGGCCGAGGAGATGGGCGCCAGGCTTTCCGACGTCGACGTCGTGCTGTCGGACGCCCGCCCGGAGCTGATGTTCAACCAGATCACCGGTGCCTCGACCTCGACCCGCACGCTGTTCACCCCCGTGCGGTTGACCGCCTCCGGGGCTCGCCTGCGGTTGCTGCGGACCTACGCCGAGGAGTTCGGCTACCGGGTCGACAAGCTCAAGATCCGCAACAGCACGGTGATCGCGCCGGACGGCGCGTCCGCCTCGTTCGGTTCGCTGACCGCCGCCGCCGCGAAGCTGGGCGAGCCGGTGATCGGACCATCGCCCAAGCCGTTCGACCAGTACACCCTGGTCGGCAAGCCGACCACCCGCAAGGACCAGCGCAACCACATCACCGGCAAGACCAAGTTCTGTTGGGATCTGGACGTGCCGGGCGCGAAGCCGGCCATCGTGGCCCGGGCACCGCAGGTCCGCGGCACCGTCGAGGACTTCGATGAAGACGCCCTGCGCACGATGCCCGGGGTCATCGACGTGGCGCGGATCCCGACTGGCATCGCGATCGTGGCCGAGACGTTCGGTCAGGCGCTCGCCGCGCAGCAGGCGATCAAGGCCACGTACGGCAAGGGCGGGGTTGACGGGCTGTCCGACTCCGATATCCGCACGAAGTTGCGGTCAGCAGCCCCGCCGCTGACCGCGCCGACGCCAGGCCCCGGGTTGGAGCCGGTCCAGCTCGACGCCGAGTTCGACTGGGCGTTCGTCAACCACGCATCACTGGAGCCCAACAGCGCGGTCGCGGACGTGCGGGAGGACAGCGCCGAGATCTGGTCCGAGCTCAAGACGCCGATCATCGCCCAAAGCACCATCGCCGAGGCGGTCGGCCTGCCGGTGGAGAAGGTGACCGTGCACGTGGTACGCGGCGGCGGCTCGTTCGGCCGGCGGCTGTTCTTCGACGGGGCGCTGGAGGCCGCGCAGATCTCGAAGGCCGTGGGCCGCCCGGTCAAGCTGATGTGGAGCCGGGCCGACGACATGCAGCACGGCCGGATGCGCCCGCGCGCCTACACCCGGCACCGGTTCACCCATGCCGGTGAGCAGATCCTCAGCTACGAGGAGCGGGTCTGCAATGTGGAGACCGACTTCCGGCACGGGTTCGGCGACGCGCTGACCGCCGCCGGCGCGCACCTGCCCGGCGGCAACTACTCCGTGGCGCAGGTGGCGTTCAACCTGATGGTCACGATGCCCTATAACTTCGGCCCCACCACCCAGGTGCTCAACGAGGTTCCGCTGGACCTGAACACCGGCAGCTGGCGTGCGGTCTACACGGGGTATACGCACACCGCCCGGGAGATCCTGATCGACGAGATGGCCGCGGAGCTCGGCGAGGACCCGGTGGAGTTCCGCCGCAAGCGGCTGAAGAACGACCGGGTCCGCGCGGTGCTGGACAAGGCCGCCACAGCGGGCAGGTGGGGGCGGAAGATGAAATCCGGGCACGCCCAAGGCTTCGCGATCAACGAGGAGCACCGCTCCGCGGTAGCCGTGCTGGTCGAGATCGACGCCACCGACCGCAAGAACCCTCGGGTATACAAGGCGGTGATGGCCTTCGACGCGGGTTTGCCGATCAATCCACGCGGCTTGGAGGCGCAGATGCTCAGCGGGCTGAACGACAGCATCTCGACAGTCCTCTACGCCGGCAACCACCTCGACAACGGCGCGTTCCGGGAGACCAGCTACACCGATTTCGGCTACGCCAAACAGCGGCACTACCCGATCAATGTCGAGATGTATGTCATGCCGAAGACCACCGACGAGCCCGGCGGGGCCGGTGAGACCACCGTACCGGCGGGCGGCGGCGCGGTCGCAAACGCCTACGCCCGGGCCACCGGCACCAGGCCCCGCAGCTTCCCGATCAACTTCTAGAGGAGCCTGACCGTGCCCACCTTCTCCTTCACCCTCAACGGGAAGCGGGTCAGCGTCGACGCACCGCCTGACCTGGGGCTGCTGTACGTCCTGCGGGACAAGCTCGGGGTCACCGGCCCGAAATACGGCTGCGGGGTGGGGGTCTGCCGAGCCTGCACCAGCCACCTCAACGGCGAGGAGATCCAGCCCTGCATCGTGCCGATTCGCGAGGTCGACGGCCAGGACGTGACCACGATCGAGGGCCTGGCCGACGGCGACGAGCTGCACCCGGTGCAGCAGGCGTGGCTGGACAACGATGTCGCGCAGTGCGGGTACTGCCAGCCGGGACAGATCATGACGGCCGTCGCGCTGTTGCGGAAGAAGCCCAACCCGTCCGACGAGGACATCGACCGGATCGAGAACGTCTGCCGCTGCGGCACCTACTTCCGGATCCGCGAGGCGATCAAGCAGGCCGCCCGCGGCTGAGCAGCCGGGGTCGCAGATCCTCGGATGACACGGCATCCAGACCGTCCCGCTCGATCCGGGCAGCGAGCCAACGGGCGTGACCGGCCAGGCCCGCGACGTCCAGTCCGTGCGGGGGATCGGCAGCGTGGGGGTCGATCCGGTCCGCGCCGCGATGCAGCAGTGCCGCCGCGCCCCTCGGGTTGCCGCGCTGCACGTGGGTGAGACCGACCGCGAGTTGCGCCAAACCCTGCCACAGCTCGCGGTGCTCCCCCGCGGTTGCCTTCCAGACCCCCTCGAGCACCTCGTGAGCGTGGAACGGGTAACCGCCGTCGATCAGCTGCTGAGCTTGGCGCACCGCGTCGTCCGGGCTCAGCGCAACGTCCTCGGGAACCCGGTCGACCCCCTGCGCACCATGTGGCAACGGCCGGCCCTGGGCGTCTCGGGGCCGGGCGTTGCGGGCCCGGCCGGTGGGGTCCCGGTCACGGCTGCTCATCCCTCCATGATGTCCTTCGACTCGCCCGGTTGGTGAGGGCACCCACCGGGCTGGGGCGCAACGAGGCAGGATGGAGGCATGGACCACCACGGTCGCCGCGAGCACACCGACCGGATCCGGCTGGGTGGCTGCGCGCTGCCGGTCGTCAGCCCGGCCCGGCTCTACGTCTGCGGCATCACCCCCTACGACGTGACCCATCTGGGACACGCCAGCACGTTCGTGTGGGCAGACACGGCCGCTGCCGTGCTACGCCTTGCCGGGGCGGAGACCGTGACCTGCCGCAACGTCACCGACGTCGACGACGTGCTGACCCGTGCCGCCGTGCAACGCGGCCGGCACTTCGACGAGTTCGCCCTGGAACAGGAGTACCTGTTCGGGCGGGACATGGCCGCACTTCGGGTGCGCCGGCCCGAACACGAACCGCGGGCCCGGCACCACGTCGGGCGGGTCGTGCAGCTGGCCGCGGCGCTGCTTGCCACCAACCACGCCTACCTGCGCGGCGGTGCGGTGTACTTCCGTGGAGCTGATGTCCCGGCCAAGGCCGGGCTGAGCTTCGACCGGGCCGCGGAGCTCGCGGTCGAGTTCGGCGATCGGTCCGGCGACCAGCTGCGCGACGACCCCTTCGACGTCCCGGTGTGGCGGCCCTCCGCGGACGACGAGCCCGGCTGGCCCAGCCCGTGGGGTCGTGGCCGGCCCGGCTGGCACGCGGAGTGCGCCGCCATTGCACTAGGCGTGCTCGGCCCGGCGGTGGACATCCTGGCAGGTGGGGCCGACCTCGACTTCCCGCACCACGCCTACCAGGCCGCCATGGTGGAGGCTGCGACCGGCGTTGGCCCCTTCGCACGAGCCGAGTTTCCGGTCGGGACGGTCACTGTGGACGGCGCGAAGATGGCCAAGTCGACGGGCAACCTGGTACTGGTCGGCGAGCTGCTCGACCACCATCCCGCCGCAGCCGTGCGGCTGCTGCTGCTCAACCGGCCGTGGCGGCAGACCTGGGACTTCCGCGCTGGGGACATCGATGCCCAGGCGAGCCGGCTCGATCGCCTGTACTCGGCAGCCGGGACGGTGCGGACCTCACCCCCCGCATCGGACGCCGTCATCGCTGCCCTGGTAGACGACCTCGACGTTCCGGCCGCCCTCGCGATCGGGGAGGAGTCCGGCGGTGACGCGGCTCGGTTGGTACTGCGCACCCTCGCCCTGGAGTAAGGCTGCTGAGTGGACCCTGAAGAGGCGGTGAAACCGTGACATGCACGCTTATCCTGCTCAGGCACGCGAAATCGGCATGGCCCGAAGGCATCCCCGACGCACAACGGCCGTTGGCCGGACGGGGGCGCCGCGACGCCCCCGCCGTCGGCCGCTGGCTACGCACGCAGGTCGCCAGGATCGATCTCGTGTTGTGCTCCCCCGCGGTGCGAGCGGTCCAAACCTGGGACCTCGCGGCCGCACAACTGGATGCAATACCCCGAGTCCGTCACGACGAACGTCTCTACGGCGCCTCGGCGGGGGAGCTGCTGAGGATCACCCAGGAGTTGCCCCACACCGCGTCGACGGTGGTCCTGGTGGGCCACAATCCCGACCTCGAGGACCTCCTGGAGCTGCTGACCGGAACCGTCGAAATCCTCAAGACCTCCACCATCGCCGTCACGACCGCGCCAGCGCCATGGGCCGAGGCAAACGCTCGATCCTGGACCTTGGAGACATTGGCAACCCCGCGCGGTGGCTGATGCGTCGCCACCGTGACCCTTTCGTGACTGTCCGCTACGATCGCTCCCGCGATGGGCATCTATCCTGCGGAAGTGACGGTCTCAAGGGCGGCCCGAAGGCGGTGGGTGTCTTCCCTGGCGCTGGGCCTGCTGGCCACCGCCGGTTGCACCAGTTCACCGGACGAGAGCACCCAGATCCGCCCGGATGACTGCACCCGCGCGATCACCCAAAGCGACGAGGTGGCTGCGGCCGTGGCCGCCGCTTCGCCGGGGGACACGCTGTGTTTCACCGGCGGTAACCTGGTCGATGCCGAGGTGGCGATGAACAGGTCTGGCACCAGTGACGCGCCCATCAGGCTCGTCTCCGATGGAGCCACTGTCTACAACGTTCGCATCACCGCCGACCACGTCGTCATCCAAGGCTTCACGGTCACCGGTGGCGACGGAATTCTCCTCGAGGGAACCGGGATCACCGCACAGCACAACACGATCCGCGACACCCAGCGAAGTGGGATCGCCTGCGTGCCATGCACCGACTCGACCATCGCGTCCAACATCGTGCAACAGGCATCCACGAGCGGCATCTACATCACCGGGCAGGGGATCACGGTGAACGGCAACACCGTGAGCGACACGGTGGCCCGCAACGATGGTGACGCCGACGGCATGCGCTTCTTCGGCACCGGTCACCGGATCACCGGCAACACCATCCGCGACATCTCCGCCCGAGGCTATTCGGCTCCCCCACACCCCGACTGCTTCCAGACCTTCGACCACAGCCCGTCCACCTTCGACGTCGTGATCTCGGACAACACCTGCCGCAACGTCGACGCGCAATGTCTGATCGCCACTGACGACCAGCCCGGCAGCAGCGACGCCCCCGCTGGAATCCCGTCGATCACGTTCGTCGGTAACACTTGTGAGGTCAACGGTGCTCAGGCGATCAACCTGCGCCGGTGGCCGAACGTCGTGGTGCGGGACAACAGGTTCTCCGGGCCGGGCCTGCAGCGCGCGGTATTGATCGTCGACGGTTCGACCGGCTGTACTGTGATCGGAAACACCACAGTCGGCGACGTACCCACTGTGGAGATCGATGGTCCTTCTCGGCCAGGTTTCCAGCAGGACGGCAACAGCCCCGCCTAGCCCAGACCCCGCCCGCCCGGGCAAGGGCTCCGTCCGGCGGATGCCCCGGATGGGCCACGGCGGACACGTACGCTGAATCCATGCTCCTGGATGGCGTAAACCACGTGGCGGTGCTCACCAACGACACCGCCCGCCTGCATGCGTTCTACCGCGAGGTCTTCGACGCGACCGTGTCGCGCAATGTCGAGGTGGCACCCGACGTGCGGCTGTCGTTCATCGACATCGGTCCGGCCTCGGAACTCAACGTGTTCCAAGTCGATGGCAACTCGGAGGCACAACGGCAGACGCCGATGTTCGGCCGGGGCCGCATTGACCATATCGGCCTTCAGGCCGCGTCGCTCGATGCCTTCGAGGAGATCCGACGACGGCTCATCGCCTGTGGCGCCAGCGACGGGTTCGTCACCGACTTCGGACCCGTCCTCAGCGTCTTCTTCAGGGACCCCGATGGGCTCGAAGGCGAGGTGTGTGTCGCTAACCCCGACGCCCAGCCAGGCGTGTTCAACCCGCCTGGAACGCCAGCGGCTCGCTTCGAGAATTGAGGGCGCTACACGCCTTCGCGGAGGACGACTTGCTGGCCTTCTTTGAGGCCTGAGATGACCTGGGTGCGATCGTCTCCGACGAGGCCGGCTTGGAACCTGACCTGTTGTTCTACACCGTCGGCGTCGACGACGGTGACGGAACTCTGGTCGCCTCGTTTGCGAACCGCCGAGTTAGGAACGGTGAGGACGTCCTCGACCTGGTTGGTCAGCACCCGTGCCTGAGCGGTTTGGCCGTCCTTGAGTCGTGGGTCGGTCTCGTTCAGGATGACGGTGACGTAGTAGTTGATCACGCTGGAGATGCTGCTGCCAGCTGGGGCCACGGCGACCACCGTCCCGGCGCGGGTGAGGTCGGGCACGGCGTCGAACGACACCTCGACCTTCTGGTTGGGAGCCACCTTCGCCGCATCGGTTTCCTCGAACGGCACAACCACCTGGAAGGTGTTGATTTCGCTGAGGACCAGGAACTGTGTGCCGCCAGGACGCTGGGGGCCAGTGGTGGTACCGCCCAGCGAAAGGCTGCTGTTCACTTCGACCCCGGGGATGGGAGCCGCGGTGCCCGGCGCCAGCGGGCTGGTGTTCGCGCTGGGCTGTACGTACTCCCCCACCACACCGTTGATGACCGACACGGTGCCCGCGACCGGCGCGCGCAGCACCGTGTCGTCGACATCCCGCTGGGCAGCAGCGACCTGGGCCTGAGCGCTGGCCACCAGCGCGACCTGCTGCTCGATGTCGAACGGTCTGGACGATCCCACTGCTTCGAGGTTGTTTCTTGCAGTGACCACGCTCTGGCGGGCATTCTCGATCGAAACCTGCCCGGATGCGCGGTCGACATTCAGCTTCTGCTGCGCGGCGTCGAGAATATTCTTGTCCGACAGCACCTGGCGGCGGGCGTTGACGACCGCCTGCTGATCCTGCGGGATCCGGTTACAGGCCGGGTTGCCGCTGCCGCCACCGCCCGGACCACCACCTGGTGCCCCAGGGACGCCCGCGCTCACGGGGCCTGCTTGCACGGGGTTCTCGACACCCGCCTGAGCCGGCCCCACCCCGACCGACGAGTCAGGCCCGTCGGGGGTGGCTGAGCCGTTACCGCCGGTACCGGCAACTCCGGTACCGGGCGGCGGAGGGGTGTAGGGAATACCCCCGGTGGAGGCGCAGGAGATCTGATCGGCACGCAGTTGCTCCTGAGCCTTATTCAGCAAGAAGCCGTCGAAGTCCAATTGCCGATGCGCTTGGTCGACCGCCGAGGCGTCTGCGGACAGCTGCGTATCGACCAGTTGCTCCGTCGCACGGAGGATCTGCTGCGCTTGGTCCAGGGTGTCTTTTGCGCCCTCAATCGTCGTCGCATTCACAAGCTTACCGAACAACGCCTGCTGGGAATTCAGCTGCGCCTGCAGCTGATCCAACGTCTGCCGAAGCTGGAAGTCATCGGTCCGCGCCAAGACCTGGCCGGCGCTCACCCGATCCCCGACCCTGACCAGCACCTCCTCGAGCTGCCCGCCCCTCGGGAACCCCAGGTTCTTCTCCGTGATCGCGGCCAGCGAACCTGACGCCGACACCTTGGTGACCACGGCGCCCCGCTCCACCCGCCCGGTCGGCGGCGGTGACGGCTCACTGCCGCACCCAACCGCCGTGCCCAGCACGGCCACCAGTCCCAGTGCCACCAAGGCCCGGGCCCCGAGGGTCCGGGCTGGTGACCGCGTTGTCGGACTGGTCAGGATCGTGGTCACAGCGAGGTCCCCCCTGTCTTCGGGCTTCTACGCTGTGCAACGCCTGAGGAGACGGTGAGTTACGGGGTGGTGCGTCGCAGTGCGGTAAGTCTTGCGAGTCACTGATACCTGAGGGCTTCGATGGGCCGGAGCCGGGCGGCCCGGTTGGCCGGGTACCCACCGGCGACGAGCCCGATCGCGAGGCTGATCGCGAACGAGATCACGATGGAGGAGATGGTCACGGCAGGGGCGAATGATTCGAAGGTGGGGCCGAGGGAGGGCGCGATGGTGGCGCCGAGCTCTGACAGACCGACCCCGACACCAACGCCGATGATCCCGCCGAGACCGGCCAGCACCGTGGACTCGATGAGGAATTGTTCGAGGACCGCGCGGCGAGTGGCGCCGATCGCTTTTCGGATGCCGATCTCCCGGGTTCGCTCGGTAACCGAGACCAGCATGATGTTCAAGACTCCGATCGCGCCGACGAGCAGCGAGATCGCGGCAACGGCCGCGGTGAACAGGGTGAGGATGCGCAGCACCTGATTGAAGGAGTCGAGCCGGCTGCGCAGGGATTGGACCTCGAAGTCCCTATTCGCGGGGTCCTTGATTCGGTGCCGGTCACTGAGGATGCGGATCACCTCATCCTGGACGGCCGGCACGGCAGCCGCTTGGGTTGCCTGCACGATGATCTGGTTGACCTTGTCACCACCGCCGAAGATGTAGCGGCGCGCGGTGTCCAGCGGCATCACCGCGAAACTGTCATTCGGCTCACCGAAGGACTGCGTCACCCCGATGACTCTGAAGGTCTGGCGGTTGATCCGGACCGTCTGGTTCAGCGCGGCCACAGGGTCATCACCGAAGAGATAGGTAGCCACGCTCGGACCCAGCACCACTACTTTCGCGGTGGAGCGGACCTGGGCCTGGTCGAAGAACAACCCCGCCGCCATATCCTGGTTGTTCACTTCGAGCCAGCGTTCGGTGGAGCCGACGACGGTCGCCCGGTACCTGAAGTCATCCTCGACCAGCGCCCTGCCGGTGGTGGCGGGGATCACGGCTTCGATCTGGCCTGCCATCGGCGAGTCCTGCAACGCCGCGACGTCGGCGTCGATCAGATCCTTCGGGGCGGTTCCGCCGGGGACGTTGCCGACCGTCGGCACGATGGTGATCAGATTGGCCAGCGGCTCGAGTTGCGCATTGACCGAGGTCTTCAACCCGTTACCGAGGGCGACGAGCAGGATCACCGCCGCGACGCCGATGATGATGCCGAGCATCGTCAGCGCGGAGCGCAACCGGTTGGCGCGCAACCCACGCATCGCGATGCGCAGCGCCTCCCGCAGATTCACGCGCGGACCTCCGACCGGTTCCGCTGCACCTGGTCGCTCACGATGCGCCCGTCGCGCAGCCGCACCACCCGCTTGGCGAACCGGGCGATGTCCTCTTCGTGCGTGATGATCACAACCGTGCGGCCGGCATCGTTCAGCCCACCGAGCAACTTCAAGATCTCGACGCTGGACGCGGTGTCGAGGTTGCCCGTGGGCTCGTCGGCAAGCAGCATCGTGGGATCGTTGATCAGCGCCCGCGCGATCGCCACCCGCTGCTGTTGACCTCCGGAGAGCTCATTGGGCATGTGCCTCTGGCGGTCGCCCATCCCGACGCTCTCCAGCGCCTGCCGGGCCCGAGTGCGCCGATCCCCGATCCCGGCGTAGACCAAAGGCAGCTCGACGTTACGGACCGCACTCGTGCGCGGGACCAGGTTGAACGACTGGAACACGAACCCGATCTTGCGGCTGCGGATCCTGGCTAGCCGGTTGTCACTGAGGGTGCTGACATCGGTGCCGTCGAGCAGGTAGCGCCCGCTCGTCGGGACATCCAGACAGCCCAGGATGTTCATGAGCGTGGTCTTGCCCGATCCGGACGGACCCATGATCGCGACCAGGTCGCCGTCATCTATGGCCAGGTCGATACCGTAGAGTGCACGTACCTCGACCGAACCCATCCGGTACACCTTGGTGACGTCCTCGAGTTGGATCATTCCACTCCCTTCTGGGTTCGAACGCCATCAGGTCCGGCGGCGGACGCGCGAGCTGCGAGCACACCAACCATCCGGGCCGGACCCTGGGGCGGGAGGGGATGTCACCCACCGTACACGGTCGAGATCGACGCTACCGCGTTGTGCACGTCACGCAAAGTACTGAAACACACACACATACGGGTCTTTTTGTAGGGTCAGCCCGCCGTCGGCGAGAGCTCTAGCTCGTACGGAACCGGTTGAACACTCGGTACATCAGCTCCGTTCCGCGCGCCAGAGCGTCCACCCGGATCCGCTCGTCGTTACCGTGCATCCGGGACACCGTGTCGGCATCGGTGGCGTAGGGGTAGATCCCGTACACCGGGATGCCGCGCTGCCGCCACGGGCCGGTGCTGGTACCCGCTTCGAATAGGCCCGGGGTGATCGCCGCGCCGGGGTAGGTCTCGCGAGCCGCGGCGTCCAGCGCACGGAAGACGTCGGTGTCGATCGTCCCCGGCGGTTGGGCCATCCGTTGTGCGAGCCCGTCCAGCACCTGCTCCTCGGTCTGGTCGGGCGAGAATGGGTTCACCAGGCGTAACGTCACGCCGTCACTGGCACCCAGCGCGTTGCGCAGCTCCGCCAACGTCGCAGCCACGTCGATACCACCCGGAACCAGCCGCAGGTTCAGCGCGGCGGTCGCCGATCCGGGCTGGACGTTGACGCGGTATCCGGCGTGCTGGATCACCGGCGTGACGATGTGGCGCATCAACGCGTTGTGCAGTGTCGGGTGGTCGCTGAGCTGGACCACCAGCGCGCCGGCGCGATCGCGCTCGGCCTGTCCGGTGGCGGTCAGCATGAGCCGCAGCGCTGTGGCGAGTTTCGCGTTCTCGGTACGTGTCGCCCATGCTTCGAAGTAGGCCCGCGTGACGTCGGTGAGGCCGACCCCGGGCTGGTAATCGGCCAGCCGGACCGCCGCTCGGTTCAGCCGGGTGATGGCCGCGTCCGGGGAAGGGCGGGAGGAGTGGGTGGCGGTTCCCCGGGCGACGAGTTCGAGCGCGGCGGACGTCTTGTCCTGCCGGGTGAGCGTGACCACCACCGGTTCCACCGAGCCGGGCGGGGCCAGCGTCCACCCCCCCTCGGTGATCACCGCCCCGGCGTCGATCTTGTCGTAGTGCCGCTCGGCGAGCCAGCGGGTGCTGTGCGGGCCGGCCTCCTCGTCGCAGTCGGAGAGGAAGATGATGTCCCGGTCGAACCGGGCGCCCTCATTGAGGTGCCGCAGCAGCGCAGCCATGAACGCGGCGTTGGTGCCCTTCATGTCCAGTGCGCCGCGACCGTAGACCCAGCCGTCACGTACCTCCCCGCGGTAGGGATCGACGGTCCAGCGGTCTGCCTCCACCGACACCACGTCGGAGTGGCACAGCAGCAGCAGCGGCCGGGCGCTGCCCACAGCGCTCGGGATGCGCGCGATGAAATGCGCGTTGTCCGGCTTCGGCGTCGGGATGATCTCGGTTCTCGCCCCGGCCGCGTCCCAGATCGACTTGAGCATCTCGGCATGCGGAAGGGTGACGCCGCCCTCGCCGTTGTGCGACGTGTCGAACCGGATCATGTCGACGGTGAGCTTCAACGGATCCAGGTTGACCGGGTCGACAGCGGGGACGGGGGGAGGCTGGGTGACGGTGCTGGTGCAGCCGGCCCCCAGGGCCCCGACCGCAACCGCCGCAATCGCCCCACCACCGAGCTGCAGCACCTCGCGCCGGCTGTACCGGCCATCCTCACCGGCCACGATTCCCCCTCGGCTGCGGTGCACCGTGTTGGCACTAACCCTGGCCGTGATCGCACGTTCCCTCAATGCTTTTGCGCTCAGTGAGCACGCACAGCTGCGAGGCCGACGAGAACCGAGACGACCTGGCGCAGGCCGATGACGCCGGGGGTGGCCTGCGGACGTGGACACCTGGCAGCAGGGGGTGCGGCAAGCCGGCAAGGCGCTCGGCCGCCAGCAGGAAGCCGAGCGCTTGGTCTCCGCGGTGGAAACCACGGTGACCCGCGCGAGTGAGAACCACCCCGAGCTCAGCGGCGAACAGGTAAGACGCTGCTGCGAGCCGTCGGCTGTGGCGGGGGTTCGGCCTGTAGCGGCAGCACCGGTTGACCCTCAACCGAGTCGGTCAGCCCGTCCGCATCGGCGCCGAGGATGACTACCTGCCCCGAGCAACCCGCTCAGCCTGCCCAGCTGCTCAATGGTCGTGGCGAGGCAGTCGAGATTCGGCTGCGGTGACGGGCTGACGACAGCGATCGCCCACCGTGTCTGGCACGCCGTGCACGACCACGACTGCACCCCGGGCACGGGGCGTGTCGGGTCACCGGCCCCCACCGTGGTCGCGGCCTTGGCGGCGGTGCACCACATGCAGCGGCAGCCCCTGGACCAGCCGCGTAGGGTGCCGTGCGGCGCCTCGGGGACGCGCTCGCTGCGCCGGCCCTCGCTCACCGGGCACGCGCCAGGATCGACTCGGCAAGCGCGATCGTGTCGGCCTTCGGCAGCGTCACGCCGGGCGCCCCCAGGCCGTGGATCGTCCACGAGCCGTCCGTCTCGTGCACTACCAGCAGCGTGGTGTGGCTGCCGTCGTCGGTGCTGCGACCGATCACAGTGAGTCGGCCACGCTCGGGCTTGTGGTGGTGGTGTTGAGGTACGTCGATCACGGTTGACGACGATGAACGCGATCACTTCCGTGATCTTGACATCATGTCAAGCAGTGCCCGAATTAGCCGGCGAGACCCATCCTGTAGGCCATGCCCCGCAGTTCACGGCCGATCGCATGCCGCCGGGCGCGGCGCATCAAATCCACGACGGCCTCCCGGACGAACGGGTTGGCCCGGACCCGTTGCGGTGCGAGCCGCTCGGCGGTGCGTAGCGCGGCCACTGCCTCGTGCCGGTGCGCCCGCTCGGTAGCCAGGCCCTGACCGAGGTCGGCATAGAACGCTGCTTGTCGCGACGCCGATTTCACCGCAGTAGGGTCGACGCCGCGAGCCAGCTCCCGGACCTTGGCGCCCTCGCCGCGCCCTATAGCGAGGTGAACCCGCCACAAGCCGAGGTTAGCCAGCCCGAAGGCCTGGTGACCGAAGTTGGTCCCAGCGCCGACTCGCGCGGCTATGTCAGCAGCCTCCGCCTGGTGGTCGGCCGACTCGACCGGCCGCCGCAATGCGGCTGCGTTGAGCGCGCACGTCAGGTGCAGCATCCCGTACATCTCGGTGGCGCCTTCGTCGGTGCCCACCGAGGGCGCTACGCGGTCGGCCGCTCGGGTAGCGAGCGCCAGACTGCGCTCCCGAGCAGGGCTAGACACCGCTTGCGCGCGCAGCAACTCGGCCAAGCCCGAGATTGTCGGCCTGCGCGCGGGTTACGGTGTTGGTCGTAGACTGGATGTGGGCCGCTCCGAAGCCTCTGTGGGCGGCCACACGCCACTCACCTGCGCTAACTTAGTGGTCGGCGCCGGAAGTCCGTCGGGGGGGTGACGTGACGGCAGGTCGTATATACAGGGGCTCAGGGGTCGGAGGTGTGTCAGATGCAGGTGGCAGGCATGAGCTGGTGCACGTCGTGAACTCGACGTCACCGACATCGCCGCTCGCTGCAACGTCGGTGACGTCGAGTTCACGACGTGCACCCCCGACGGACTTCCGGCGACGACCACTAAGATGGCAGGCGCCACATTCCACGAAACGGCCCCCGAGGCAGTGCCTCGGGGGCCGTTTCACCTGGTAGCGGGGGTAGGATTCGAACCTACGACCTCTGGGTTATGAGCCCAGCGAGCTACCGAGCTGCTCCACCCCGCGTTGGTGATCGCCACCCTACGCGCGCGGCTCCGCAAGGGGCAAATCGGCTGGTCAGCGACTAGCCACCACCGCCGGTTGCCGCAGCGGCTGCGTCGAACCGCTTGGTCGCGGCGTCGAGGTCGGCCAGCGCCTGGCCCTGGGCAGTGAAATCACCCGCACCCTGCGCCTGGCGCAGGCGGGTGAGCGCATCGGAGATTTCGGTGATCGCCTGACGCATCTCCGGGCTGGCGCCGGCAGCACCGGCCTCCGCCGGGGCTGGCGTCGCCGCCGCCTCCCCTTGGGTCTGGGTCTGGCCGGGTGAGACGGTCGCATCCCCGGCGCCGGCGCCGAAGACCTGGTCGAGCGCCTCACGCAAGGTCGGGGCGTACCCGATCCGTTGGCCGTAGGCCACCAGCACACGATTCAGCTGTGGGAACGTGGCTTGCCGATTGGCTCGCTCGATATAGACGGGCTCCACGTAGAGCAGCCCACCGCCGACCGGCAGGGTGAGCAGGTTGCCGTAGCGGACGTCGGTCTCCGACTGCCGCAGCAGATTTAGCTCCTGGCTGACCTCAGCGGAGGATACGAACCGGTTCTGCACCTGCTCCGGACCCAGCGTCTGGGATTCACCGGGCAATTCGAGCACCCGGATCCTGCCGTAGTCTTCCGGATCGGACCCCACCGAGATGTAGGCCGCCAGGAATGGTCGGCGCAGGCTGACCAGCGCACTGGTGAGCTGGTACTCCGCCGGTCCTTGCCCATCCGGCGGCCCGGCTAGCACGTAGTACGGCGGCTGGTCGACGCCCAGCTGGTTCTGCGTCGGGTCGGGGGGAACATTCCAGAAATCATCGTTGGTGAAGAACACCGCCGGATTGTCGACGTGGTAGCGGGCCAGCATCTCGCGCTGCACCTTGAACAGGTCCTGCGGGTAGCGGAAGTGCTCCCGCAACTCAGTGCTAATCGCGCTACTGGGTTGCACGGTACCCGGAAAAACGTTCATCCATGTCTGCAGTACCGGATCGCTGTCATCCATCGCGTACACCGTCACGGTGCCGTCGTAGGCGTCGACAGTGGCCTTGACTGAGTTACGGATGTAGCTGATCTCATCGTTCGGCAGGCGGGACACCCCGGACAAGGAGTCGGCGGTCGCAGCGCCCAACACGGTCCGCTGCGCGTACGGGTAGTTGTCCAGGGTCGTGTAACCGTCCAGGATCCACTGGATTCGGCCGTCGATCACGGCAGGGTAGGGGTCGCCGTCGACGGTGAGCCAGGGCGCGACCTTCTGCAGGCGTTCCCTCGGGTGCTGATTGTAGATGATCTTCGAATCAGTCCCGATCGCCCGGTTGAACAGGATGTTGCGCTCGCCGTAGTACGAGGCGAACAGCAACCGGCTCGCCCAGCTCCCGATCGGTACCCCGCCCTCACCTTCGTACGTGTAATTCTCCGAACGGCTGTCGTACTCCCGTGGGGCGGCACCAGGGTTCCCTCCGACGATCACATAGTCGTCGATGAGCTCGCCAAAATAGATCCGAGGCTGCTGCACCGGGATGTCGCCCTGCACCGTGGTGTCCGACACGGTGAATACCGGGTAACCGCCCTCCCCCGAGCTGGCGTCGTCCAGCGCCGAGTTCACCGTATTGGCCGGCGCTGCGACAAAGCCGTTGCCGTGGGTGAAGGTGAGGTGCTGGTTGATCCAGGTTCGCTGGTTCTCCGCCAGCGACGCGGACTCCAACTCCCGTACGGCGACGATGTAATCCTGCTTTTCGCCGTTCACGGTGTAGCGGTCGACGTCGAGCTTGTCCGGGAAACCGTAGAAGTTCTCCCGCTGCTGCAGCTGGGTGAAGGTCTCCGCCAGCACGTTCGGGTCCAGGAGTCGTATATTCGGGATCGTGGCAGTGTCAGTTCGCACGACGGCCGGCGAGGCTTCGCTACGCCCGGAGTATGAAGAGTATGTGACCTGCTGGTCGGTAATGCCATAAGCATCTCGAGTCGCGGTGATATTCCGCTCTATCGACGCGGCCTCGCGTTCGTTGGCGTTCGGGCGCACTACGAACTGCTCGAGCGTCGCCGGCCAGGCCGCCCCCACAAGGATGCTGGAGAGCACCAGGAGCGCGATGGCGATCGCCGGCAGCTGCAGGTTGCGCAACATCGCGCCGACGAAAAAGGCCACCGCACAGATCACCGCGATGCACATCAGGATGATCTTGGCGGGCATCACCGCGTTGAGGTCGGTGTAGCTGGCCCCGGTGAACAGCGCATTGCGGTTCGAGAACAACAGCCCGTAGCGGTCCAGGAAGTAGGCCAATGCCTTAAGCAACACGAAGACGCCGGCCAGCAGCCCGAGCTGGACCCGGGCCGGGCCGGACAGCTGCCCGCCACGGCCGGCCAGCCGCAGCCCGCCGAACAGGTAGTGAGTGATCAGTGCCCCCAGGAAGGAGAGCACCACAGCGACGAAGGCCCAGGCCAGCAGCCTGCGGTAGAAGGGCAGCTCGAAAGCGTAGAAGCCGACGTCGTTGTTGAACTGGGGATCGGTCACGCCGAAACTGGCACCGTGCAGGAACATCTGGACGGTCTGCCAGTCGCCCAGCGCCGACAGGCCGGCGAGTAGCCCGACCAGTGCCGGCACGCCGATGCCGACCACGCGCAGCCGCTGGACTACCGCGGTGCGGTACCTCGCCACCGGATCGTCAGGTCCCGCCACCGGCACGAACACCGGCCGGGTGCGGTAGGCGATCACGATGTTCAGCGCCAGCAACCCGCCGACCACCACCCCGACGACGAGGAACTGCACGATACGGGTGATCAGGACGGTGGAGAACACCGAGCGGAAGCCCACCTCGCCGAACCACAACCAGTCCACGTAGGTATCGACCAGCCGCGATCCGACGATCAGCACCAGTAGCGCAACAGACCCGACGGCGATCAGGATTCGGGCACGAGGGGAGAGGGCGGGAACTCCGACGGGGGGCCGACTGGCCACAGAACACGCTCCTCCGACGACGGCAGTGCTGGGGTGCGGGCTCCCCCGCCGCGGCCTGTGCTCGTCCGCGCCGGGTTGAGTCCCTCCTGTCCAACTCTACGGAGTGTCCCGGGGTTCCGAATTCTGGTGGTCGCACCGGCTGCGGCCGGTACCCGGTACCGGTGCGACCATGTTCGGGTGAGCGAGCCGAAGCCGTACCCGATCCTGGCGCCCCATGCCTTGGCGGCCACTGCGCGGGAGGTGGAGGAGTTCGTCGCGGCCGCGGGGTGGGACCAGCAGCCGCAGCTGTTCGCGCTGGTAGCCACCCCGACCCTGCTGGCCAGCCAGCCTGAACTGGCCGGTCAGCTAGATGCTGCCGCCGCGCTCACCCCGGTGGCGCAGGAGGCCCTGCCCGAGGGTGAGCTGGACGCGGCACTGGCCGGCATCGAATGGCCCGAGGCGGTCGCCGGCTGCGCGTTGGCCCAAGAGATCGTGGTGCTCCCGCCAGCGGCGCAAGCCGGTCTCGGTGAGTTGCCCGACGATCCAGCGCAGGCCCGCCGCACCGCCGCCGAGCACCCACAGCGGCGGGAAGGCAGGCTGGTCGCGGCAGTGCTCCGGGACGGCGTGGGGGCGTGCGTACTGCGGCTGCGGGCCGACTCCGCGCACGACCAAGGGGGAGACGGTCAGGGGGGCGACGAGGTGGTGGAGGACCCGCAGCTCGCCCCGAATCTGCTCCGCGCGCTGCTGGAAACGTTGCGCTGACGCGCCCCGTGAGTGGGAAACAGCGCTATCAGACTGTTTCCCACTCACGGGGCACAGCCAGGCGGTTGCCGGGCTGCGGCCAGGTCATCCAGCGCGTGCACCGCCTCCGTCAGCGTGCCCACCCGCACCAGCCGCAGCCCCTCCGGGGCTCGTCGCACCGCCTCGGCGCAGTTTCCCGCGGGCACCAGGAACACCGCTGCTCCGGCCTCGCGAGCGCGAATCATCTTGAGCGGGATACCGCCGATCGGACCTACCTCGCCGCTTGGGGCGATCTCGCCGCTGCCCGCCACAAAGGTGTTGCCGGTCAGCGCCCCCGGCGTCAGCTTGTCCACGATGGCCAGCGCGAACATCAAGCCCGCCGAGGGGCCACCGACGTCGGCCAGGCTGATGATGATGTCGAAGTTCACGTCGGGCCGATCGGTCACTCCGACACCGAGGTAGCCGCGACCCGGTTGCTCTCCCGTACCGAGCGTGATCGCCACTTCCTGCGGCGCGGCGCCCGGACGCTGGAAGCGGACCTGCACGAGCTGGCCCGGATGGCTGCCGGCAAGCATGTCCACCACCTGCTGCCCGGTGCGGGCCTGCTGGCCGTCGACGGCCAGCAGCCGGTCCCCGGCAGCCAGCTTCCCGTTCGCGGCACCGTTGGCGGCCACTGGGTCGACCACGACCTGGGTCGGGTAACCCAGATACCGCAGCGCGGCGGTTTTGGCCTTGGACTCCGAGTCCCGGAACAACTGCTGGTTCTGCTTCTCGACCTGCCCCTCGGACAACCCTGGCGGGAAGACCTCGTCGCGGGGAACCAGCGCGCTACGCCCGGATATCCACAGGCCAAGCGCTCCATACAACGACACGTTGTCGACCACCGACACCGTCGTCAAGTTGAGGTTACCGGTGGTGGGATAGGTCTGGGCGCCTTTGATGTCCACCACCGTCTTGCCGGCCACCTCCCCCAGGGTGTTAAACGTGGGGCCCGGACGGAGTGCGGCATAGGGCACCGGCGCCAGTCCGCCCAGCAACCCGAGCGCCATGGCGAGACCGAGGCTGAGCAGCAGGGTCCAGGTTCGGCGGCTCACGGGCGGTCAGCGTACGTGGCCCGGGTCCGCGTACCGTGGGGTCCATGAGCGAACTGCCCTTCGGTTCCGGCTCCGAAGACCCGCGAGACCCCCGGGATCCCGATCGGAGGGACCCTCCCGAAGACGCCGGCGGCGCTAGTGCCGACCCGGCCAACCCGCTCGCCGCCTTCGGAGCCGGCGGCCTGGACGCCGCCGCCCTTGGACAGATGCTCACCCAGCTAGGTCAGATGCTCAGCCAGGGCGCGGCCAGTGGCGGTGGGGGTCCGGTGAACTATGACCTGGCCAAGCAGATTGCGATGCAGAAGCTGTCCACGAGCGGGTTGCCCTCGGCCCAGCAGGCCGCCGCGATCACCGATGCGGTACGGCTGGCCGAGATATGGCTGGACCCGGCGACCGCGCTACCCACCGGGACGCAGAGCAGCGCGGCGTGGGCGCCACGAGACTGGGTAGAGCGAACCCTGCCCACGTGGCAGCGGCTCTGCGACCCGGTGGCCCGCCGGATGGCCGGTTCGTGGATCGAGGCGCTGCCCAGCGAAGTCCGCCAGACGGCCGGTCCTCTGGTGGCGATGGTCGAGCAGATGGGCGGGATGGCCTTCGGCTCGCAGCTGGGCTCAGCGTTGGCCCAGCTCGGTGGGGAGGTGCTCACCTCGACCGACATTGGGCTGCCGCTGGGACCACTGGGGGTGTCTGCGTTGCTGCCGGGCGCGGTCGAGCGGTTCGCCACCGGGCTGGAGCTCAAGAGCTCCGAAGCGATCGTGTTCCTGGCCGCCCGGGAGGCCGCGCACCATCGCCTGTTCGCCCACGTGCCGTGGCTGCGCCAGCGGCTGCTGGGCACCGTCGAGGAATTCGCCCGCGGTATTCAGGTGGACACCGACGCGCTGCAGGAGATCGCCCGCCAGGTCGACCCGACCGATCCGCAGAGTATGGATCAGCTGATGACGTCCGGTCTGCTGGAACAACAGACCAGTCCCGAGCAGAAGGCCGCCCTGGCCCGGCTGGAGACGCTGCTCGCGCTGGTCGAGGGCTGGGTCGACGTCGTCGTCGCGGATGCAGTAGGCGAACGGCTCCCCGGTGCCGACGCGCTGCGCGAGACGCTGCGACGGCGGCGTGCCTCCGGGGGTCCCGCCGAGCAGACTTTCGCCACGCTGGTCGGCCTGGAGCTTCGGCCGCGCAAGTTGCGGGCCGCTGCCGAATTGTGGCGAAAGCTCACCGAGCACCACGGGGTCGAGGCTCGGGACGCGCTGTGGAGCCACCCGGACCTGCTGCCCACCGCCGAGGACCTGGACGATCCCACGGGGTTCGTCGATCGAGCCGCGAGCCAGGCCGCCGATCTGGACGACCCGATCGCAGCGCTCGAGCGCACCGCGGCCGACGCCCCACGCGAGCAGTCGCCCGACGAGCCCCCGGACCGCAGTGACGACCCGCCTCAGCGCCCATCGGAGTGAATCGACCGTTCCGCTAGGCCGCCGAGCTTGTGCACAGCTGTGGATAAGTCGTGGACAACCTGAGGGGCCTGTGGACAGCCAGTTGAGCCATCAGGCCCGACGGCCCAGGATTCCGGACATGAGTCCGCCGAGCACCACCACCGCGCAGTCCGAGGCGCACCCGTCCAAACTCCCAGAGCGGCTGCGGCTTGCGCCGGGCCGCGCCGCTGTCTGGCGCTCCCCCACCTGCCTGCAGCTCGGGCTGGACCCGCAACGTGCCATGGTCCTCGACTGCCTGCCGGAACCGCTTGCGGCACTACTCAAGCGGATGGACGGTGCCCGCAGCACATCTGAGCTGGTCGCGGAGGCGGAGACGGCCGGGTCAGCAGCTGGTGATGCCCTCGCGATGCTCACCGATCTGCACCGTAGCGGCCTGGTGGCCGACGCTACCGCTACCGACGACGGCCGGCCCGGCTGGCATCGCGTCGCGCTGGCCACCGAGGCAACCAGCTGGTCGGTGCACACCACCTGTGCCACGCGAAACGTGGTGAGCCAGCGGCGCGGGTCCGCGGTGCGCGTGATCGGATCTGGCCGGGTGGCGGTGGCGCTGGCCACCTTGCTGGCCTCGGCCGGGGTAGGCCAGGTCGCGGTGGAAGCCACCGGGACGGTGGCCACCGCAGACGTCGGCACCGGCTACCTTCCGGACGATCTCGGTAGGCCACGCGCGGCAGCGGCGGCAGATGCCGTACGCCGGTGCGCGCCTGGGGTGACCGGTGCCATTCGCCGCCAACCTGACCTGATCGTGCTGTGCGACGTGGTGGTCCCGGAGCCGGTCCTGGTGACCGGGCTGCTCGCGACCGGGATCCCACATCTGATCGGCTTCGCCCACGAGGGGACGGCGGTGGTGGGCCCGCTGGTGTGTCCGGGTCGCAGTAGCTGCCTGCACTGCGCCGAGCTGCACCGCGCGGACCTCGACCTGGCCTGGCCGAAACTGGCTGCCCAGCTCGTCGGAAAGGTTCCGACCGCCGGCTTGGCCTGCACCCAGCTCGCCGCCGCGCTGACTGCCGAGCAGGTGTTCGCCGTGCTAGCCGGACCAGGTGCCGGTCTGCCGGTCCCGCCGACGTGGGGTGCTGCGCTGGAGCTGGACCCGGTGCACGGCACGTTGCGCCGGCACCCCCGGCCAGTCCATCCGCGCTGCGACTGCGGCGCCCGATGACGCCTCAACCCCACTACTACGCGGGGCAGAGCCGGGAGACAATCGCACAGTGACCGACATCCCGCGCAAGGCCGCTGCGCGAACCGTCCGGCTGGCGAGCCTCCCGCTCGGGGTGGCCGGGCGGGTCGCCGCTGGCTGGGGAAAGCGGCTGGCCGGGCATGATGCGGGCGACCTCAACGCTGAGCTCAGCGCCCGCACCGCCGAGCAACTCTTCGCGGTGCTCGGGGAGCTCAAGGGTGGCGCGATGAAGTTCGGCCAGGCGCTGAGCGTGTTCGAGGCGGCGATCCCCGACGCGCTCGCCGCACCGTACCGGGAGGCACTGACCAAACTGCAGTCTGCGGCACCGCCGATGTCCCCAGGGTCGGTGCGCCGCGTACTTGATGAACAGCTCGGCTCGGGGTGGCGCCGCCGCTTCGCCGACTTCTCCGAGGAACCTGCGGCAGCCGCCAGCATCGGGCAGGTGCACCAGGCGGTGTGGCATGACGGTCGTGAGGTCGCGGTCAAAGTGCAGTACCCGGGCGCAGACGAGGCGCTGCGCTCCGACTTGCGGCAACTGCAGAGGTTCAGCCGGCTTTTCCAGGCGATCGTGCCCGGGATGGAGGTCAAGCCGCTGCTCGCGGAGCTGCAGGACAGGATGGTCGAGGAGCTCGACTACCGTGACGAGGCGGATAACCAGCGCGCGTTCGCGGCCGCGTTCGGTGGCCATCCCGAGATCGCTGTCCCGGCCATCATCGCCAGCGCGCCGAAGGTGATGGTGTCGCAGTGGGTCACCGGGACCCCGATGGCGCAGATCATCCGCGGCGGCTCGCGGTCCGAGCGAGACGACATCGGCCGCAAGCTGTCGGAGTTCCACTCCTCCTCCCCTACCCTCACCGGGTTGCTGCACGCCGACCCCCATCCGGGGAACTTCCTACGCTTAGACGACGGGCGGCTGGGCGTGCTCGACTTCGGCGCCGCTGCGAAGCTGCCCGGCGGAACCCCGCGCACGCTGGGTATTGCGACCCGGCTGGCGGTCGAGGAACGCTCGGCGGAGTTGCTTGAGCTGCTGCGCTCGGAGGGCTTCGTCCGGCCGGGCATGCAGTTACGAGCCGAGGACGTGCTGGCCTACCTCAGCCCATTCGCCGACCCGGTACGCAACGAGACCTTCCACTTCACCCGGGCCTGGATGCAGGCTCAAGCCGAGCGCGTCGGCGACTTCTCCGGCCCGGACTTCCGGACTGGACGAGCGCTCAACCTGCCACCCAACTACCTGCTGATCCACCGGGTGAGCACCGGAACATTCGGCGTGCTGTGCCAGCTCGACGCCACCGTGCCGCTGCGTGGGATTGCTCAGCGCTGGCAACCGGGCTTCGCCGGCTAATCCGGACTCTCCACCGGCGCTACTCCGAAGTGGACGGTCCGACCGGTCTTGGAGCGCAGGATGCGGTGCGCTAATGGCACCACCACACCGTGCAGGAGCGGATACTTGCCCGCGAGTAACCGAGCAGCGCGCCGAGAGTCTTCCCCGTTGAGGCGCCACATGCGGGCCAGCTGAGCTGGACCAGTGGGTCTGCCGGCATTGGTGGACGGCGCGATCTCGACCATCGGGTTGCGCCGCAGCCGCCGCGTCTTGGCCGCCTTCTCGAAGCTACGGATGACAGCCTGGCCGCCGTCGACGGCGATGCTCACCGGGGTCCCGCGCGGCGTCCCGTCCCGCCGGTAGGTGGTCAGCAAGATGGTCTTCTGCCGGACGAACGGCACCAGCATGGGTGTGGTCGCAGCGCGCACCGCGCCCACGACATAGCCGAGCCGCCGCAGCTGAAGGCCAAGCGCCACCGCGGCGCCGACCGATACCGCGGCCAGCGCCGGCGCATTCCACGCGGGCCCGCCGAGACCGAGGTCGACGGCGTGATTGACGCTGTGGATGGTGTTGCCGATAAGGAACCCGGCCAGCGCCGTGGCGAGCGCGTCAGACCAGACCAGGGCGAGGAGCAGGGTGGCCCCGATGCCGACCTGGAATGCCCCCAGGTCGTGCAGGAAGTGCTCGTGGTCCGGGAAGTTCACCAGCTCAGCGAAAGAACGGGGTGCGGCGAGCGCCCACCCACCGGCAGCCACCATCCCCACGCCCGCTATCAGGGACACCGCAGTGACATACCGCCCAGCCCCAGGCTCCTCGTTTCTTCCGTTCATGCCTGCGCTCCCCATCACGCTTGCCCTGCCGGCAAGCCTTATCAAGGGGACGGGCCCGTCCATCGTTTCGTGACACCACCACTCGATCGTCGCTGACGCTTTCGTCGCCGTCGGTGCCCTCGGCCTGACCGCTCCCCTTCCAGGTGCACTCAGGCCCCCGAGCTCAACAGCAGAGCTGTTCGAGCTGCTCTGGACAGCTCTGCTGTTGAGCTCGGGAAGGTCAGAGTGGTCGGCAGGGTGACGGCGAGGGCGTAGCACCTGCGGACGTGCGGGGTTGGCTGTCGTTTGGTGCACGCGGGAGCGGGGTTGGGGGGCCGGGGAGGGGGGCCCCCCCCAACCCGGCGGGGGGGGTAGGGGGGGAAGGTGTACC
>JBQTHE010000039.1:0-10901 GCA_052390115.1 Pseudonocardiales bacterium
CTTCCACATGTCCGTCTCGTCGAGTTCACGGGGCGCGGCACCGACACACGCCCGCCTATCGCCCTGGAGCCGACTCAAACCCCACAGTTGACTCGATCATGACGGCCGTGCCGTCTAAGCCATCTAACCCGGGCGGGGCTGCGGGCTACACATCGCGTCCTGCTCGTGTGCTCGGGCCACGTCCGGGTACAGGGTCGAATAGGGAGCGCCTACCGATGAAGTTCGCGCGGGACAACTGCGCGAGGTCGGCGAGGATCGCGCGGAGCATCAGCAACGCACCGTCAGCATCCACAACTGTGAGTGTCGCCCATGGTGAGCAGTAGCCTGGGAGCACCTCTTCGCCGAGAGGCTCACGCCTCGGGGCATCGGTGGGGAGTCTCGGCGAGGGGAATGATCCCGTGGATGTGGACGGCGCGCGCACGATCGGTGCCCGGCTGCGCCAGATTCGCCGTGCCCGCGACAAGTCGCTGCGGGTGATCGCCGGGCTCGCTGGAATGAGCACCACCCACCTGTGGAGAATTGAGCACGGAGAGCGGGCACTAGACCTCTCGGAGATCGCGGCGTTGGCCGACGCGCTCCAGATAGCCCCTTCGGAGCTGATCAAGCTGCCGATCCCCGCACCGGCCAACGGGAACACCGACTCTGCGATCAAGGCGGTGCGGCGCGCGCTGAGGGCTGTCAGCCACGGCCGACCCGGCGGCCAAGTCGTGTCTGTGGAAACTCTGCAGGCGCGGGTGATGGCAGTGGTGACCGATCACATCCGCTGCGATCGGGAACGTCAGGTCGGTGCCGCGCTCCCGGCTCTGATCGCTGATCTGCATACCAGCATCGTGGCCGGTCGGGATACTGCCGAGCTGCTCGATCTTGCGGTGTTCTTGCACGTCGGAGCCACCACCGGGTGGTTGCGGGTGGCGGGTGCCGAAGTCGACCTGCGCGAGCAAGCCGTGCTTCTGGCCAGGCAGGCGGCACAGGACCGCGATACTCCGACCGCGCTCGGGCTGGCCACTTGGGGTGGCCTGCACGTGATGCTTATCGACGGCGCGACTGACCTCGCCCTAGCGGAGCTGGACGCCACCACCGTGCCGACGAACAGCCCGGAGTCGATGCAACTGGTGGGCATGCTGGCATTGTCGCGGTCGTTGGTGGCAGCCGCGGACAAACGGGCCGCCGACGTGGAGGCTCCGCTGGAGCTAGCCAGCGAGTTCGCGGAGCGCACCGGGGAAGGCAACGCCTACTGGATGGGCTTTGGCCCCACGAATGTGGGCTGCTGGCGTCTGGCCGCAGCGGTGGAAATCGGAGATCACGAGCGTGCTGTGGCGATCGCGGAGGGACTGCACCCGCAGCTTCACCCGCACCGGGGAAGCCAGGCCCTGTACTGGGTGCATTACGGGCGGGCGCTGTCCAGATTGCGGGGTCGCCGAGACGATGCGGTGATGGCATTGCGCCGGGCCGAGCTAATCTCGCCGCATCAGGTGCAGCGTGACCCGCTCGCGCGGGACGTCGTCGGTGAACTGCTCGCCCGCATGCACCGTGACTCGCCGATCGGGCGGGAGTTGCGGAGGATGGCCGCCCGCGCTGGCCTGCCGATGTAGCCCATGTGGTGGCCTGTTCCTGGGGAGGAACACGCCCAGCTTGATCGCATTCACTCTCGTCAACCGTGACCAACGGCGCGAGACCGCACGGTGATCCATGTCGCCTACACCCAGCATCCCCCGGCCGCTGGTACTTGCAGCAGGTCGTGGCGCTGGGCGACGCCAGGGACGGGCTCACCGATCGGAAGCTGCGGGACCGGCTGCTCCGGCTGGCCGGGTGTGCGCGGTGAGCTGGTACCTGCGCTCGATTTCCGACCAGGACACGCACCGCGGCGAGCTGCACTCAGACGGCACCGTGGTCGCGCACTGCGGTATCCGGTTCCCGCCGCGCCTGTTACCCGGTGGCCTGGCGCTGCCCGGTCACCCCCAGGACCGCGACCAGCTCTGTCCGGAGTGCGTCCGCGCGGGAAGCGCACCCCGGTGAGAGACCCGGCCGGGCCACCGGTTGAGCCCAGCAGTGCTCGACCTCTGGAACACAAACCCCACCGCACAAAACCTACCGCCGCCGGTACGTGCGCCGGTTGCGCAGTGGGCGCTGTCACCGTTCGGCGTGGCGCACCTGCTATGCGACAGCGATGACCCACCGGCCGGACTGCTGCGTAACGCCCGGTGCGGCGCGGAAGTCGTAACAGCCATTCGGCTCCGAATGGCTGTTACGGGGGGCAGAAGCGGGGGTGACGATGTGGAAGTGGATGTCGTACTAGCCGCCGTTGAGGGTGACTACTACCTTGACGTCGTCGGGCTGGGGGTCGAACGCGTCAGCGGCGCGGTCGAGCGGGACCCGCCGGGTGATCAACCCTTCCAGCCAGTCCAGGTCGGCGCGAGCGAGCGCCGTGGCGGCGAGGTCGTAATGGTGCAGGTTCGCGTTGACCGAGCCGACGACGGCGTCGTTCTCCAGCACCAGCTCGCGGTTCAGAGCGCCGCCGTCGAGGGTGACGCGCCGCCCGGTCGCGGATACCCCGGTGAGGCACACGATGCCGTAGGGCGCGGTGGCGGCCATCGCATCGAAGACCACGGCGGACACCCCGGTGGCCTCGACGACGATATCGGGTTCAGCCGCCCGCGTGGCCGCGGCGACGCCGTCATGGTGGTAGGTCGCCCCGAGCGCGCGCACCAGTTCCGGCTTGGGGCCGCCGGTCACCACGTCGAGCACGTGAGTGTCCAGGCCGCGCTGCACGGCGAGCAGCGCCGCGAGCAGCCCGATCGGCCCGGCCCCGGTGACCAGGACGCGCTGCGGATGAAACCATGACCGCTGGCCGATCCGCTCGATCTGATCCCATGCCTTGGCGACGACGCTGGTGGGTTCCATGAGCACGCCGACCCCGGCCAGGCGCGGATCGAGGCGCACCGCGTAGCCGGTCTCGACCCGCCACTGCTGGCTGGCGTAGCCGTCGAGCTCCTTGATGCCACGCTCGGTGTAGCGGCCGTTTCGGCACATGTCGAAATGGCCGTGCGCGCAGGCGCCGCAGGGCACCGGGTCGGGCCTGCGCACCACGCCCGCCACCAGGTCGCCTGCGGTGAAACCCGAGCCGGTAGGCGCGTGGCGCACCCGGCCCAGCGACTCGTGGCCCAGAACGAGCCGGTCGCGGCCCGGCGGCGGCCAGCCGTACTCCCCCGCCGCGATCTCGCGATCCGTGCCGCACACGCCGACCGCGAGGCCGTCGACGAGCAGCTCGTCCTCGCCGAGCTCAGGCTCGGGCGTGGGCACCTCGGTCACCGCTAGCGAGCCGACCCGGCCGGGCCGAACGGTCAGAGCGCGCATCACTGCTCCAGAGGGGAGCCGGTGGACAGGTGCAGGGCCGTGTTGACCAGGCCGACGTGGCTGAAGGCCTGCGGGGTGTTTCCGAGCTGGCGCTGCGCACGAGTGTCGTACTCCTCGCTGAGCAGGCCCAGGTCGTTGCGCAACCCGAGCAGCCGCTCGAACAGAGCGCGCGCCTCGCGCTCCCGCCCGATCCCGTGCAGCGCGTCAGCGAGCCAGAACGAGCACAGCAGGAACGCTCCCTCCTCGCCGGGCAGACCGTCGACCCCGCCATCGGCCGCTGGCCGGTATCGCAGGAGGAAGCCGTCCTCGGAGAGTTCACGCGCGACGGCCTCCACGGTGCCGATCACCCGTTCGTCACGCCACGGCAGGAACCCCACCCGGGGGATCAGCAGCAGCGCCGCGTCCAGCCCGTCGGAGCCGTAGAACTGGGTGAAGGTGCCGCGCGTCGAGTCATACCCGCGGTCGCAGACGTCGTCGTGGATGCGGTCCCGCAGCTCCCGCCAGCGGTGCACGGGGCCCGGCAGCCCGAAGTGTTCGACCGCCCGCAGCGCGCGGTCGACGCCCACCCAGGCCATGACCTTGGAATGCACGAACGGTCGACGATCGCTTCGGACTTCCCACAGGCTGTTGTCCGGGTCGTCCCAGTGGCCCTCGAGGAAGTCCAGCAACGCCCGCTGCAGGTCCCACGCGTCCTGCGACGGGGCTAGCCCCGCCTCGCGGGCCAGGTGCAGCCCGTCGAGGACCTCGCCCCACACATCGAGCTGGTACTGCTCGGCGGCGGCGTTGCCGACCCGGACCGGCTTCGAACCCTCGTAGCCACGTAGCCAGTCCAGGGTGTACTCCGGGATCCGGCGGGTGCCGTCCAGCCCGTACATGATCCGCAGGTCGGCGGGATCACCGGCCACCGCGCGCAACAGCCACTCCCGCCAGGCCTTCGCCTCGTCGATGTATCCGGTGCCCAGCAGCGCCTGCAGGGTGAAGGTGGCGTCGCGCAGCCAGCAGTAGCGGTAGTCCCAGTTACGGGAGCCGCCCAGCTGCTCGGGCAACGAGGTCGTCGCGGCGGCCACGATGCCACCGGTCGGGGCGTAGGTGAGCGCCTTGAGCGTGACCAGCGAGCGGCGTACCGGCTGCGCCCACTCGCCCCGGTAATTGCAGCGTCCGATCCAGTCCGTCCAGAACCACTCGGTGCCCTGCAGGGCCGCCACGCCGTCGACCGGCTTCGGTGCCGGCAGGTGGGACGCGGTGTGGGTCAGCACGAACGGCACCTGCTGCCCCGCCTCGACCTCGAAACGGGCGCTCGTCCGGCCGTCCCGGTACTCGAGGGCGACCGGGCTGTCCAACCAGGCCGCATCGGGTCCCGCGATCGCCGACCATTGACCGTCGACCTGGCGGACCCACGGCGATACCGAGCCGTAGTCGAAGCGCAGCACGAGCTCCATCGACATCGGGACCCGCCCGGACCGGCCCTCGACCACGCGGACAACATCGGTGGCCTCCCCCCGCAGGGGCATCGCATCGATCACCCGCACCGTGCCGTCCGGGGTGTCCCATTCCGTCTCCAGCACCAGGGAGTCGCCGCGGTAGCGCCGTCGCGTGCACGGGCCACCGCCAGCCGGTGCGAGCAGCCAGCGCCCGGCCCGCGCGTCGTCCAGCAGCGCAGCGAAGCAGGCCGGCGAGTCGAACCGCGGCAGGCACAGCCAGTCGATCGACCCGTCGCGGCACACCAGCGCCGCGGTCTGCAGGTCACCGATCAGCCCGTAGTCCTCGATCAAGCCCGGCATCAACCGCTCCTCACGTCAGCCGGCTGCTTGCAACGTCTGAGTTCCCAGCGTGACCGGGATCGTCCGTTGAGTCGAACCGCCGGGCGCACCGACCGTCACCTCGATCTGTGAGCCCGGTGGGAAGGAGCGGATCGCCGCCACCAGCTCGTCACCGTTGGCGATCAGCCGATCGTCGATCTTCGTGATCACCTCTCCTGGCCGGATGCCGGCGGCTGCGGCGGCACCGTCGGGCACGACGTTATCCACGACCGCTCCCCGGATCTCAGCCGCTGGGCCACCGGGAACGGTGACTCCCAGCACCGCCCGGTTCACCGTGCCCGACGCGATGATGTCGTCGGCGATCCGTTTGGCCTGGCCAATCGGGATGGCGAAGCCCAATCCGATCGACCCTCCGGCGTCGGGTCCGCCGAGCGATGCGCCGGCGGTGTTGATCCCGATCACCCGGCCTTGCATGTCGACCAGGGGGCCTCCAGAGTTGCCAGGGTTGATCGGCGCGTCGGTCTGGATGGCGTTGAGCACCGTCTCCTGACCGCTCCGCTGCCCACCCGTGCGGACGGGCCGGTCCAGCGCACTGACGATCCCACTGGTCACCGTCCCTTGCAGACCCAGCGGCGATCCCACCGCCACCACCTGCTGGCCCACGACGAGATCGCTGGACCGGCCCAGCTCGGCGACGGCCAGATCGCTGACGTTGCGCACCCGCACCACGGCGATGTCCGCGGTCGGGGCCCGGCCCACGATCTCGACCGGCGCTCGCTGCCCGTTCGGGAACAGCGCGGTGGCCTGCCCACCCTGGGCGGCGAGCTCGACGACGTGGTTATTGGTGAGGATCAGGCCGTCCGAACTGATCACTACACCGCTTCCGGAACCAACCCTTGATCCGGCTTGGATCTGCAACTTCACCACGCTCGGCAGCACCGTCTGCGCGACCTCGGCGATCGAGCCCGCCGGAAGGTCAACGAGCTGGTTGCCGGCCGCTGGTAGCTCGAGTGTGCTGCGCACCGGAGGGCTCTCGCTGGCGACGTGGTAGCCGATCGCCCCACCGATCCCGCCGGCGACCAGTCCCGACACCAGGGCGACCGCGGCTGCAGCCGCCGTAAGGGTCCCGGTTCGGTGGCGCCACGATGACCTGTGACTCATGATTCTGATTCCACCGTGCTGATTTCCACTGTGCCTCGATTCCCCCTGAGCCTCGATTCCCCCAGACCGTCTGTGGAGGACGCGGTATACGGGGATCGAATACCCGTGGAGATCACCGACTAAACCGGCATGGCCACCACGCTGCGTCGCCAGGTTCGGCGCTACCCCTGATCAGCGCGAACGACCGCCCAGCGCCGCGATCGCCTCCGGCAGGGTCGCGACCTCGAGGATCTGGAGCCGGTCTCCGGCAGCGGCCCGGGCCTGCTCGGCCTCGTCGGGTGGCACGAGGAAGATCCGTGTGCCCGCGTCGAGCGCGGCTTCGATCTTCTGCTCCACCCCGCCGACCGGGCCGACGTTTCCTTGCGCGTCGATCGTGCCGGTACCCGCGATGACGCGCCCGCCGGTCAAATCTCCCTCGTCCGCCAGGTCATAGACGGTCAGGGCAATCAACAGCCCGGCCGAGGGTCCACCTATGTCACCGGCGTCCACGTCGACCGGGAACGGCAGCTGGATGTCGAAGTCGACGGTGCCGACCGCGATTCCGAGCGCGGGCCCCGGTTGCTGCCCGAAACGGCCCAGCGTGACCTCGACGTTGCGGATCATTCCCTCGCGGCGCACCGTGAGAGCGAGCTCGTCTCCGATACCCCGGCGAGCCACCGCAGCCACCAGCTCTAGCGCCACTCCGACCGGCCGACCATCCGCAGCCGTGATGACGTCTCCCGGTCGCAGCACCCCCGCCGCAGGTGCATCCGGAGCCAGCGCAAGCACCTGTGCCCCCGCACCCGATACCGAGACCTCCTCGCCGGCTGCCCGGAGGCCGGCTGCGGCGGCGAGCTGGCCACTCTGCTCGAACACCTCACGTTGCCCCCGGCTGTACTCCTCGGCGTTCACCCCTTCCGGGATCACCTGCGCGCGCCGGATGACGTCGGAGTCATCGTCCAGCCAGGCACCCAGCGCTTCGAGCGAGTTCGGCTGGCTTATCCGTACGGTGGTCAGCAGCAGCTGCCCGGACAGTTCGTCCTCGGGCCGGGTGGGGAACTCCACCCTCTCCCCGACCGGCAGCGCCAATCCCGGACTGACCACGAGCAACGGCAGACGGATAGATGTGACAAACCACGTGACTACGATGCCCACCACCAGACCTGCGACCAGCCCTCGTCTCATCATTGCCCCCCATCCGGTTTCTGGAGATTACCCGATCGCGGTCGGCCTGAACGTCCAATGTCAGGCACCGTCATTGCGCCGCCGGTGCCTCGAGGATTCGTCGTGAACAGTGTCGTGTGTGGCCAATGTTAGGTCGGGTTTCGGGAATGTTTGGTGCTTCGCAATAAGGGGCAATCGGCTGACCAGGACGTGTTAGGAGGCCAGCATGCAGCCCGAGGCGATGCGCAGCACGGGGTCCGGGTTCGAGCCGGGCGCATGATCCGTCAGCTTGCCCTGTTGCCAGGCGCGCGAACGATTCGACGGCTCGACGTCCTGTCGGTCGTGATCGTGATCGGGTTCGCCGCATTCGGCCTCTTCGCCGGCCTGCACCTGTGGGGTCTGGCTGGGTTGCACCGTGGGCTCCTGGGCGCCGCGTCAGGGCTGGAATCGACCGGGCGGGCGCTCGCGTCGCTCGCCGATCTCCCCCTGGTTGGAGACGCCGCCCAGCGGCAGGCCGACAATGTCGTCCGAACCGCCGCGGAGGTCCGGACCGGGGCGCTCGCAGTGCGAGATAGCGTGCAGGTGATGGCCATCGTGGTCGGCGTGGCGATCGCACTGCTGGCAGTGGTCCCGGTGGCCTTGCTGTACCTGCCGCTGCGGCTGGCGCGGCGCCGGCAGCTCAGCGAGCTACGAGGGATGCTGGCCGAGCCGGCCGAGCCGATGCTCATCGAGCACCTGGCTCGCGAGGCCGTCCGACGGTTGCCATACGGCGAGCTGCGCCGGGTGAGCCAGCACCCGTGGCGTGACCTGGAACAGGGCGACCACGTTCACCTCGCCTCCGCCGAGCTGCGCCGGCTCGGCCTGCCACCCCCGCAGAGCTGGTCGCCGCCGGAACCGGGAGCCAAGACATTCGAATCGAATCATCAACTTGGGGAGTGAGATCGACATGAGAAGAACTACGCGGTTGGCAGCGGTTGGCAGCGGTCAGCGCACTCGTCAGCCTGACCGCTCCGCTCGCGGCCTGCGCTGAGGCCCCGGACATCGAGCCCGGCACCGGCGAAGCGACCAGCGCCCCGCCACCGGCTGCCGAGCCACCGGCACCAGCGGCACCGGACGCCGCGGCAGGTACCGGGGTGACCCAAGTCACGGACATCTACGGCCCGGGCTGCGATCAGGTGCCGCTGCAGGGCGAGGGTTCGGCCCTGGGCATGGTCGATGACCCGGTCGGAACCGCGGCGAGCAACAACCCGCTGCTCAAGACCCTCGTGCAGGCTGTGGGAGCGTCCGACCTGCTGGATACGCTGAACGATGGGAACGCCTCGTTCACGGTGTTCGCCCCAGCGGACCTGGCATTCGAATCATTGCCCCCCGGCACGCTCGAACAACTGCGCGCTAACCCGAGCGGCCAGCTACGCGACATCCTCACCTACCACGTTGTTCCGCAGCGCTACGACGCCAACGGGCTCGCGGCGGCCGGGCAGGTGACGACGGTGCAGGGGGAGCAGTTGACCATCACCGGTGAGCCGGGCTCCCTACTGATCGACGAGCAGCAGCGGGCCAAGGTGCTCTGTGGCAACATCCCCACCGCCAACGCCACCGTGTTCGTGATCGACCGGGTCCTCATGCCACCGCCGGCCTGACGACGTGCCGCACGGTCCTGCCCGGTCCCCCGCTCAGGGCCCGGAATCCCAGGCGGAGGCTGAGTGCACTCAGGATCCAGCTCGCACCACCCGGATGGTCATCGCCACGCCCAGCCCGACCGCCAGTACAGCCAGCACGACGGGCCAGACGGGGTTCGGCACCCGGAACAGCGACGTGATGGACATGGCCGCCAGGGCCAGGATCGACAACGCACCGGCAACGACCTTCGCCCGGTACAACCTGCGGTCATCGCCGAGACCCAAACCGAAATAGTCGGCGTTGCGGCGGGCATCGGCGTGCTGATGAGGCATGGGAGACGCTTTCTGTCGTCGTTACGGGGGCGGCTGGTCGGCCGGGGATCGCGACGTTCCGGGGTTCACGACCGGCAGTTCCAGACGCAGTTCGCCGGCCCGCTCGAAGGCGAACACCACCGGGTAGGAGAACCCGGCGCGCACCGGACTGCGCAACCCGATGAGTACGATCCGGACCGCATCCGCACCGGGGAGCGTGGTCGACGCGAGGGGCTCTTGATAGCCGGCGGTGAGGACCTGGTGGCCGGCAATCCTGGCGTCTCCGGTGATGGTGGCAGAGCGGGCGATCGGGCTGGTGACGCGGACCAGCCGGTCGGCGCGGTCGCCCTCGTTGACGATGGTGAGTTGCAGCGCCGCGTTGTCACCGGACTGGTACACGGTGTCCCCCGCGATGGGCCCGTCGAAGGTGAACGCCGCGTCGCGCACCACGATGTCGCCGACCCGCCCACCTACCCCGCCCGTCGCCGTGGTCTGTACGTCCCCGCCGCATCCGGCGAGGGCGGCCACGAGCCCCAGCACGGCAACCCACACGACCGTGCACGGGCTGAACAGGCTTGATCGGATACGGTAGTAATTCACGGTTCGGTGGTCAGCTCCTTGAATCTCCGGGTTGCTGCATCGAGCGCCGCGAGGGCCTGTCCCTCCGCCGCGAAATCCCCAGCGGCCTTTGCCTCCTGCAGTTGCTGCAGCGCTGCGGCCATGGCCGCCACGGCCTGCTGGATCTCCGGGCTGGCCTGTTGCTGGCCGGGTGCGGCAGTAGGCGCGCCGTTTCCGGATGGAGCGATGGTAATGGCTCCGACCGCCTCCTGGAGTGCCTCGTTCAGGATGGGCGCGTCTCCGACGCGGTCGCCGTAGAGCACCAGCACCCGGTTGAGCTGCGGGAAGGAGGCGTCCTGGTTGGTCCGCTGGACGGAGACCGTTTCGACGTAGAGCAGTGTTCCGTCTCCGGTGGGCAGCGTGAGGAGGTTGCCGAAGCGGATAGTCGTCTCGGCTGCCTGCAGCAGGTTGAACTCGCGGCTGACCTCGGCTGAGGACCGGAACCGGGTCTGGACCTGTTGCGGGCCGAGGGCCTGGGAGTCGGTGGGCAGGCGCAGCACGGTGAGGGCACCGTAGGAGTCCGGGCTGGAGCTCACCGAGATGTAGGCGGCCAGGAACTGCCGGCGAAGCCCGACCAGGGCGCTGGTGAGCTGGAAGGTGGCCGGCCCATCACCGGCAGGGGGGCCGGCGAGCACGTAGTAGGGCGGCTGATCGGCCTGGGTCTGGTTGTCTGTCGGGTCGGTGGGCACGTCCCAGAAGTCGTTGGTGGAGAAGAAGACCTGCGGGTCGTCGACGTGGAAGCGGGTGAGCATCTGCGCCGAGAGGTCGTGTAACACTCCCCGAACGTTCGATGCCGCAGCGGCATCTCCGTGGAAATCGCCGGGCACGACGTGATCAATCATGCGGGTGCGGGGGCGTTGCGGATCATCGCCGACCGGACGGGTCTGACCAGCGGTCTGTCCCGGGCATTGGCCCGTCCCGGTTTCGTTCCGGT
>JBQTHE010000040.1:0-46468 GCA_052390115.1 Pseudonocardiales bacterium
AACGAGCAGACGCCGCACTGATCACTAGCAAACCAAAACACTAGCAAAACAAAACAAACATGGCACTAACAAAATTTCGGCACACTGTTGAGTTCTCAAAGAACAAGCACACACCATCACGAACCACCGAAGCGGCAGCTAGTTCCGGGATGACTCACTCCGACCTACCCGGTCCCGACTGGTCGACCTCGTGAGAGGCTCCAGGTACGATCCCGGCGACTCCTTGAGCTTACCAGCCGTCCGAATCATCGTTCCCCGCAGCCCAGCCTAACGTCTCGGCACCATCACTGCTCTGCGCGTTTCGTCCGTTCGCCTGCGGGGCGAAGGGAAAGCTACGCGGACCGCACGGTAGAAGTCAAATCGGCGTGTCGCGCAGGTCAGGCGGCCGGTGGCTGCTCCAAGGGGCCCCAGAGCGGATCACCGAACGCGCACGCCGGCGGTATGCCGCCGACCTCGCCGGATTACCAGCCAGCCGCCCGCCAGCAGATCAGACTCCGCGGGCGTCCATCCCTCATCCCCGACCTTGGCATTGTTCACCGACGCGCCACCTTCGCGAACCGTGCGGCGGGCCGCACCCTTGCTGCTGGCCAAGCCGCTGGCTACCAGCAGGTCCACGATCGTGGGCTGGTCGGCCAGCAGCACTTGGCCGGTGGGTGCCTCTGCCATGGCGGCATTCAGCATCCGCTCGTCCAACTCGCGCAGCTCCCCCTGGCCGAACAGCGCGTTGCTGGCCGCGCCCGCGCGGCGGGCCTCCTCCGAACCGTGCACGAGCGCGGTGACCTCGGCGGCCAGCACCCGCTGCGCTGCCCGTGCGTGCGGCTGCTCGACGGTCTGCCGGTCCAGGTCGGCGATGTCGTCTCGGGCGAGGTCGGTGAACACTTTCAGGTAGCCGACCGCGTCCCGGTCGTCGGCGTTGATCCAGAACTGGTAGAAGGCGTATGGACTGGTCAGATCGGGATCCAGCCACACCGTGCCGCTCTCCGTCTTGCCGAACTTGGTGCCGTCCGCCTTGGTAATCAGCGGGGTGGCCAGCGCGTGTACCGAACGTTGTTCGGTCCGGTGCACCAGGTCTACCCCTGCCGTGATGTTGCCCCACTGATCGCTGCCGCCGGTCTGCAGCGTGCAGCCGTACCGCCGGTAGAGCTCGAGGAAGTCCATCGCCTGCAGGAGTTGGTAGCTGAACTCGGTGAAGCTGATCCCGGCGTCGGAGTTCAACCGCGCGCTGACCGCTTCCTTGGTGAGCATCCGGTTGACCCGGAAGTGCTTGCCGACGTCGCGCAGGAAGTCGATTGCCGACAGCGGCTGGGTCCAATCCAGGTTGTTCACCATGGTGGCGGCGTTAGATCCCCCGGACTCCCCTTCAAAGTCAAGGAACGGCTCGATCTGGAGTCGGATCCGCTGCACCCAGCCGGCGACGACATCCTTGGTGTTGAGCACTCGCTCCGCGCTCGGCTTGGGGTCCCCGATCAGCCCCGTGGCGCCGCCGACGAGGGCCAGCGGCCGGTGGCCGGCGCGCTGGAATCGGCGCAGGGTCAGGATCTGCACCAGGTTGCCCAGATGCAGGCTCGGCGCGGTGGGATCGAACCCGCAGTACAGCGTGAGCGGGCCACTGTCGCAATCGCGGCGCAGCGCGTCGAGGTCGGTACTGTGCGCGATCAGACCGCGCCAGCTCAGCTCGTCAAGGATGTGCTCTCCCACCCCGCAATCATCCCGCACCGGACTATCCCTTTCTCGATCAGGCCCTTTCTGGTCAGGCGGGTTGCCGGCGCCTGCGGTACGCCGACACCGCGGGGCTGCCGTGCACCCAGAACCGCCAAGGTCGGTCCTGCGCGGCGGCGACGCCAACCCTGGGACCGGTACACACCTGCTCGGCCGGCACCGGATTCCCGGGTAACAGCCGCACCGGCGACATGGGATCGGTGAGGTCCAGGCCGTTGTGCTCCCGGCGCAGTCCAAGCAGCGTCGCCAGCCTGGCCGGGCCGCGAGCGAGCTCGGCGTCGGACCGTGCGGTGGGCCGGTGCAGCCGGGCGACATCGATGTCCGAGACGACCTCGGCGGCGCGCAGCAGAACCGCGCCGGGTTCCCCATCGGGCAGGCACGAGATGTTGGCGCAGAAGTGCAGTCCGTAGACGAAGTACACATACAGGTGCCCGGGAGGGCCGAACATCACGGCGTTGCGGGCGGTGCGGCCACGGTAGGAGTGTGCCGCCGGATCGTCGGCGCCACGATAGGCCTCCAGCTCGACGACGCGGACCGCCACCTCACCGCCCGGTCGGTCGGCGACCAGGTGGCAACCCAGCAGCAGCCGGGCGGCCGGCAGGACGTCCACGGCGAGGTGCTCGCGGGCGAACGTCCCCACCGTCACCGGGCGATCCAGGCTCGGTGCTCCCCGACCGCATGCCGGGCGCGTCGCAGCTGCTCGGCAACGCGCTCAGCAGCGGTACCACCGTATGCGTCGCGGGAGCCGATCGACCCGGCGACGCTGAGCACCCGGTGGACGTCGGTGGTGAGCTCGGGATGGATGGCGGTGAGCTCCATCTCCGTCAGCTCCGCCAGCCCCACCCCGCGGTACTCGGCCAGCCGCACACAGGCACCCGCCGCGTGGTGCGCGGTGCGAAACGGCACGCCCTGGCGTACCAGCCATTCCGCCAGATCGGTGGCGAGAGTGAACCCGGCGGGGGCCAGCTCGGCGAGCCGGTCGGTGTGGAAGGTGAGGGTGCCGACCATCCCGGCCATCGCGGGCAGCAGCAGCTCGAGCTGATCGGCGGAGTCGAACAGCGGCTCCTTGTCCTCCTGCAGGTCCCGGTTATAGGCCAGCGGCTGCGCCTTGAGCGTGGCCAGCAGCCCGGTGAGGTTGCCGATCAGCCGGCCCGCCTTACCCCGGGCTAACTCGGCCACATCGGGGTTCTTCTTCTGCGGCATGATCGAGCTGCCTGTCGAGTAGGCATCATCCAGGGCGACATAATCGAACTCGGCGGTAGCCCAGAGGATGATCTCTTCGGCGATCCGGGACAGGTCGACGGCGAGCATCGCGAGCACGAACGCGGCCTCGGCGGCGAAGTCCCGCGATGCTGTGCCGTCGATCGAGTTCTCCACCGGAGCATCGAAGCCGAGTTCGGCGGCCACCGCTGCCGGGTCCAGGCCTAGCGACGAGCCGGCCAGAGCACCCGAGCCATACGGCGAGACGGCGGCCCGGGCATCCCAATCCCGCAACCGCTCGACGTCGCGCAGCAACGCCTGAACATGGGCCCCCAGGTGGTGAGCGAGCAGCACCGGTTGGGCGTGCTGCAGGTGGGTCCGGCCCGGCATGGGATCGTCGGGATGGGCCTGCGCCTGGTCGAGCAGGGCATCGATCACGTCCAGAGTGCCGGCGGCGACCCGCCGGGCAGCATCCCGCAACCACATCCGCAGCAGTGTCGCGACCTGGTCATTGCGAGAGCGACCGGCGCGCAATGCGCCGCCGAGCTCCGGTCCGGCGCGCTCGATCAGGCCACGTTCCAGAGCGGTGTGCACGTCCTCGTCCTCGGGGACTGGGACGAACGCGCCGGAGTCGACGTCGGCGTCGAGGCAGTCCAGTGCGTGGAGCATTGCGTTGAGCTCGCCGTCGTTGAGCAGCCCAGCTCCGTGCAGTACTCGGGCGTGTGCTCGGGATCCGCGGATGTCGTACCGGGCCAGCCGCCAATCGAAGTGCGTCGACAGGCTCAGCGCAGTCATCGCATCGGCCGGTTTCTCGCTGAACCGGCCGCCCCAGAGTGCGGTCACGATTAAATGCCTCGCAAGTCTCGTTGTGTGGAGGGCTCGACCCTGCCGAGCAGGTCTCGCTGTGTTGATGACTCGACCCTGCCGAGCAGGTCTCGCTGTGCGGCGATCTTCGACGGTAGCCCCCACAGCTGCACGAAGCCCTTGGCCAGGGACTGGTCGAAGGTGTCGCCCGCATCGTAGGTGGCCAGGTTGAAGTCGTAGAGCGACTGCGGGCTGCGCCGCCCCGTCACGGTGACCCGGCCAGCCGCCAGCTCGATCCGGATCTCGCCGGTGACATGACGCTGGGAGTCGGCGACGAATGCATCCAGGGCCCGCTTGAGCGGGGAGAACCACAGCCCGTCGTAGACGAGTTCGGTCCAGCGTTGCTCGACGTTGCGCTTGTACCGGGCCAGGTCACGCTCGACGGTGACGTTCTCCAGCTCCTGGTGCGCGGTGATCAGGGTGATCGCCCCGGGTGCCTCGTAGATCTCACGGCTCTTGATGCCGACCAACCGGTCCTCAACCAGGTCCAACCGGCCAACGCCGTGCGCCCCGGCCCGCTCGTTGAGCTGCTGGATCGCCTCGAGCACAGTCACCGGGGCGCCGTCGATGGCGGTCGGGACACCCGACTCGAAGGTGATCACCAGCTGGTCCGGCGCCTTGAACTCGCCCGGATCGCTGGTGTAGGAGTACACGTCCTTGGTCGGGGCATTCCACAGATCCTCAAGAAACCCGGTCTCCACCGCTCGACCCCACATGTTCTGGTCGATGGAGAACGGCGAACGTTTCGTGACATCGATGGGCAGGTCACGTTCGCCGGCGTAGGCAATCGCCTTCTCCCGGGTCCACGCGTAGTCCCGGACCGGGGCGATCACCTGCAGGTCCGGGGCGAGTGCGCCGATGCCGACCTCGAAACGCACCTGGTCGTTGCCCTTGCCGGTGCAGCCGTGCGCCACGGTGGCAGCGCCGTGGTACTTCGCGGCTGCCACCAGGTGCTTGACGATCAGTGGCCGGGACAGCGCCGACACCAGCGGGTAGCGGTCCATGTACAGCGCGTTGACCTGTAGTGCCGGTAGGCAGTACTGCTCGGCGTACTCGTCCCGGGCGTCGGTGACGACGGCCTCCACCGCGCCGCAGGCCAGGGCCCGCCTGCGGATCGTCTCCAAGTCCTCGCCACCCTGGCCGACGTCGACTGCGACGGCGACGACCTCGGCTCCGGTTTCCTCGGCGATCCACCCGATCGCCACCGAGGTGTCCAGCCCACCGGAATAGGCCAGCACCACCCGCTCGCTCATTGCTCTCCCTTCGATCGTGCTTGTGAGTGGCAAACAGTGTTACAGCCCTGATTCGCACTCACGGGGCGCGCCAGCGCCATAATCCGCTCCGCGAGCTTCGCTCCGGGCAGAGGCTCGCGGGCGACCACCAGGATGGTGTCATCACCCGCGATCGTGCCGACCACATCGGTCAGTGCCGCCCGGTCCAGCGCGCTGGCGACGAAGTGTGCCGCCCCCGGCGGTGTACGCAGCACAGCCAGGTTGGCGCTGGATTCAGCGGAGACCAGCAGCTCGGATAGCACCCGCCCGAGCCGGGCCGTGCCGCCTTCCACAGCGCGCACTGGGCTGCCGTCCTCGGGGATGACATACACCGGCGCGCCGCCGTCCACGCCACGCAGCTTGACCGCGCCGAGCTCGTCGAGGTCCCGGGACAGCGTGGCCTGGGTGACCTCGATGCCTTCGCCAGCGAGCAGGGTAGCCAGCTCCGTTTGGCTCCGCACCGCACGGTGGAGCACCAGATCAACGATGCGGGCCTGCCGGCCCGCCCGGGTGGGCGTCATGCCGCACGCTCCGGATCCAGCAACCAGGCCAGCAGCGCCTTCTGCGCGTGGAGCCGGTTCTCGGCCTCATCCCACACCGCGCTGGCCGGACCGTCGAGCACCTCGTCGGTGATCTCGGCCCCACGGTGGGCAGGCAGGCAGTGCAGCACGATTGCACCCGGTGCGGCGCGCTCCAGCAGCTCAGCGTTGATCTGCAGCGGCCGGAACGGGCTGACCCGGTCGAGCCCGTCACCCTCCTGACCCATCGAGGTCCAGGTGTCGGTCACCAGGACGTCGGCCCCGTCGACCGCGGCGTGCGGGTCGGTCAGCACGGTGGCGCTGCCATCGGTGTCCCGCGCGCGGTACTTGGCGGCGAGCAGCACATCGGGCATCGGCTGGAAGCCGTCCGGTGCGGCGACCCGGACGTGTAACCCTGCGGTGGTCCCGCCCAGCAGCAGGGAATGTGCCATGTTGTTCGCCCCGTCACCCAGGTAGGTCAAAGTGAGGCCGGCCAGGCGGCCCCGCCGCTCCCGGATGGTCTGCAGGTCAGCGAGCACCTGGCAGGGATGGAACTCGTTGGTGAGCGCGTTGATCACCGGCACCCGCGAGACCTTTGCCATCACGTCGATACGGCGCTGCGCGAAGGTGCGCCACACCACGGCGTCGGCGTAACGGGACAGTACCCGCGCAGTGTCCTCGATGGTCTCCTCGTGGCCCAGGTGGGTGCCGCGCCCGTCTATGATCACCGGGTTGCCGCCGAGTTGGGCGATGCCGATCTCGAAGGACAGCCGGGTTCGCGTCGAACTCTTCTCGAAGATCACCGCGATGGATCGCGGGCCGACCAGCGGGGTGCGCCCGAGCGGGTCGGCTTTGAATTCGTCAGCCAGGTCGAGGATTTCCCACTGCTCGGCAGGGGTGAGATCGTCATCGCGCAAGAAGTGCCTCGGCATCGCTACCGCACCCGATCCAGGATCGCGGGCAGGGCGCCCAGGAACTCCCGCGCCTGCGCCTCGGTGAGCACCAGCGGCGGGGCGAGCCGGACCCGGTCCGGGACGGCCGGGTTGACCAGGAAGCCCGCATCCCGCGCGGCGGTGGCGACCGCGGCGGAGACCGGCGAGGTCAGCCCGATCCCGATCAGCAGGCCCGCCTCGCTGACCGACCCGACAAGCGGATGGTGCAGCGCGGCTACCCCGGCTGCGATCTCCTTACCGAGCCGTGCAGCGTGGCCGAGTAACCCGTCCGAAGCGATGGTCGCCAGCACGGCCAGTGCGGCCGCACAGCAGACCGGGTTGCCACCGAGGGTGCAGCCGTGCTGGCCGGGCTGCAACAGATGGGCGGCTGGTCCGATGCCGATGCACGCGCCGATCGGGAGCCCCCCGCCGAGGCCCTTGGCCAGCGTCACCACGTCGGGAATCACGCCCACGGACTGGTGAGCGAACCAGGTACCGGTCCGACCGACACCGGTCTGGACCTCGTCCAACACCAGCAGCGTCCCACGTGCGGCGGTGATCTCCCGAGCGGCCTGCAGGTAGCCCTCCGGCGGGATCACCACGCCGTTCTCACCCTGGACGGGCTCGAGGAACACCGCGGCAGTGTCCTCGTCGACCACCGACGCCAAGGCCGCGGGGTCGCCGTAGGACACGAAGATCACACCGGGCGGCATCGGTTCGAAGGGATCCCGCTTGGTGGGCTGCCCGGTGAGCGCGAGCGCCCCCATGGTGCGACCGTGAAAGGCCCCGTCGGTGGAGACGACTTTCGACCGCCCGGTGCGCCGAGCGATCTTGAATGCGGCCTCATTGGCCTCCGCGCCGGAATTGCAGAACAGCACCCGCCCCGATCCGGTGGCGCCGAGGAGGTCCAGCAGGGTCTCGGCAAGGGTGAGCGCCGGCTCGCTGAGGTACAGGTTCGAGACGTGTCCGAGGGTACTGATCTGGTCGGTGACAGCGCGCACGACGGCCGGGTGCGCGTGGCCCAGCGCGTTCACCGCGACACCTCCGAGCAGATCCAGGTAGCGGCGGCCGTCGACGTCCCACACCTCCGCTCCTGAGCCACGGGCCAGCGCCACCGGGGGCGTGCCGTAGTTCGGCATCAACGCGGCTTCCCAGCGCAGTTGGAAGTTCGCGGTAGACATCAGTTGGGACCCTCCTCGGGCAGCACCATCGTCCCCACCCCTTCGGTAGTGAACACTTCCAGCAGCACTGAATGCGCCACCCGGCCATCAATGACGTGAGCCCGGGGCACCCCGCCCCGCACCGCGCGCAGGCAGGCCTCCATCTTCGGCACCATCCCGGCGGACAGCTCCGGCAGCAGCCGCTCCAGCCGATCCACGGTCACTTGGGACAGCAGACTGGACTGGTCCGGCCAGTCGGTGTAGAGACCCTCGACGTCGGTGAGCATGACCAGCTTCTCGGCGCCCAGCGCGACGGCCAACGCCGCCGCGGCGGTGTCAGCATTGACGTTGTGCACCACGCCGTCGGCGTCCGGGGCCAGTCCGGACACCACCGGGATGCGCCCGGCGTTGACGATGTCGAGCACCGCGGCGGGGTTCACCGCAACCACATCGCCGACCAGCCCCACGTCGACCTGCTCGCCGTCCACAGTGGCGGTACGCCGGGCGGCGGTGAACAAGTGGGCGTCCTCGCCAGAGATGCCGACGGCGAACGGACCGTGCGCGTTGACCAACCCGACGAGCTCCCGGCCCACCTGACCGAACAGCACCATGCGCACCACGTCGATCGTCTCGGCAGTGGTGACCCGTAAGCCCCCGCGGAACTCCCCGGCGATGCCCAACCGGTCCAGCATGGCGTTGATCTGAGGCCCGCCGCCGTGCACCACGACGGGGCGTAAACCGGCCAGCCGTAGGAAGACCATGTCCTGCGCGAAGGCCCGCCTGAGCTCGTCGTCCAGCATCGCATTGCCGCCGTACTTGATCACAACGGTGGCTGCGTGGAAGCGCTGCAGCCAGGGCAGCGCCTCGGCGAGCACGGCGGCCTTCTGGGCTGCGGTGCCGATTCTCGACCCTGCAAGCAGGTCTCCGTCAATTCTCGACCCTGCGAGCAGGTCTTCGGGGGTCATTTCGGGGGTCATGATGAGTACGCGCTGTTCTCCTCGACGTACCCAGGCGAGAGGTCCGTGGTGAGCACGGTGACCTGGCCCTCGCCGAGGTGCAGGTCGATTTCCACGGTGATCTCCCGGCCGGACAGGTCCGCCTTCGAGCGGTCGGCCGCCACCGCGCCATCCTGGCAGAGCAACAGTCCATTGATCCGGATGTCCAGCGTGTCGGCGACCACCGTGGCGGCGCAGGCGCCCACCGCGGCAGCGATCCGTCCCCAGTTGGGATCGGAGCCGAAGAAGGCGGTCTTGACCAGGCTGTCCCGGGCGACTGCGCGGGCCGCCGCGATCGCGTCGGCATCGCTGGCCGCTCCGCGGACGGTGATCGCGATCTCCTTGGTGACGCCCTCGGCGTCGGCCTGTAGCCCCTTGACCAGTTCGTGGCACACCTGCCGCACCGCGGCGGCGAACTCCGCCCGGTCAGGCACGATCTCCGAGGAGCCTGACGCCAGTAGCAGCACGGTGTCGTTGGTCGAGCAGGTGCCGTCGATGTCCAGGCGCTCGAAGGTTTCGCTGATGGCGCAGCGCGCCACGGCGTCCAGCGTGGACTCGTCGACGGCGGCATCGGTGGTGAGCACGCTGAGCATGGTGGCCAGGCTGGGAGCCACCATGCCGGCTCCCTTGGCGAAGCCGCCCACTGTCCAGCCCGAGCCGGTGACCGCTGCCTGCTTGGGCACGGTGTCAGTGGTGAGCACTGCGGTGGCCGCGGCCAGGCCAGCTTCGGGTGTTGCGCTCAACGCGGCGGCGGCCCTGTCGAGTCCGGACAGCACTGCGTCCAGCGGCAGCCGCTCACCGATCAGCCCGGTGGAGCACACAGCGACCTCGGCCGCCCCGCAGCCCAGCAGCTGGGCAGCCCGTTCGGCGGTGGCGTGGGTGTCCTGGAACCCGCCTGGACCGGTGCACGCATTGGCTCCGCCGGAGTTCAGCACGACGGCGCGCAGCCGCCGTCCGGTGAGTACCTGTGCTGACCACAGCACCGGTGCGGCTTTGACCTGGTTGCGGGTGAACACCCCAGCGGCCATCGTGGCAGGTCCTTCGTTGACCACCAGGGCCAGGTCCAGCGCGCCGCTGGCCTTGATGCCGGCGGCAACCCCGGCCGCCTGGAACCCGCCGGCTGCGGTGACGCTCATGTCCGGTGTCCTCCCCTAGCTGTGTCGGGTCACGGTGTGTCGGGTCACGGTGTGTCGGGTCACGGAGCTATTCCGCAGGCTGGCAGGCCGGTGGTCTCGGGCAGTCCCAGCGCGAGGTTGAGGCACTGCACTGCAGCTCCCGCAGTGCCCTTGGTGAGGTTGTCGATGGCACCGACCGCAACCAGCCGGCCGGCGTCGGAGTCCACCGCAACCTGCAACTGGACGGAGTTGGAGCCGTGCACGGCGCCGGTGGCCGGCCAGCGGCCCGCAGGCAGCAGGTGCACGAAGGGCTCGGCGGCGTACGCGACGTGGTAGGCGTTGCGGGCCATCTCGTGGTCGGTCCCCGAGCGCAGCGTCGCGGTGCAGGTGGCCAGGATCCCGCGTGGCATCGGCGCCAGCACCGGGGTGAACGACACGATGACGGGGCGGCCGGCGACACCGGAGAGGTTCTGGGCGATCTCCGGAGTGTGCCGGTGCGCGCCGGCCACCCCGTAGACGCTGGCCGAGCCCATCACCTCCGAGGCCAGAAGGTGCGGTTTGAGGGAGCGCCCGGCGCCCGACGTGCCGGATACGGCGGTCACCACGACTTCGGGATCGACAAGCCCGGCGTTCAACGCCGGCGCCAGCGCGAGACTGATCACCGTGGGGTAGCAGCCGGGTACCGCGATGCGGCGGGCTCCTCGCAGCTTGTCCCGAGCGCCTGGCAGCTCGGGTAGTCCGTAAGGCCAGGTCCCCGGGTGGTCGGAGCCGTACCAACGCTGCCAGGCAGCTGGGTCGACGAGCCGGTGATCGGCCCCACAGTCGATCACCACGATGTCCTCGGGTAGCTCGGCGGCCAGATCCGCGGAATGACCGTGCGGTAAGGCAAGGAACACAGCGTCGTGCCCTGCCAGCCGCGTTGCCGTGGTGTCGGACAGGATGCGTTCGGCCAGCGGAACCAGGTTCGGGTGGTGCTCGCCGAGCATGTTGCCGGCGTTGCCGCCCGCCGTCAGCTCGCCGATCTCGATCTCCGGGTGGCCGAGCAGCAGGCGAAGCAGCTCACCACCCGCGTACCCGCTAGCGCCGGCTACCGCAACCCTGACTGCCATACGGATGATTATTCACATCAGTGCAATTCTATTCAACCCTGGTTTGAGGTCTGCGTCAGGCGTTCGTCCACGGAGGTCATGATTCGACCCCGACCAACAGATCCATCAACGTGGCCGTCAGCACGTCGGGTCCGGTGGTGACCGCCTCGTGGTCGACACCCCGCATCGTCACGACGCGCGCGCCGTCGACCGCCGTAGGAGTGCCCGAGCAGCAGGTGCACCGGCTCACCGATCGCGTCGACGACCGCGGCGACGTCCTCGAACTCGCGGTCGATCGCGTAGGACGCGGCGTCGCCGCTGGCACCGCGACCACGCCGGTCGACGGTCAGGACGGTGCAGCGCTGCGCGAGCGCTGGCACGACCGGGGCCCAGTACGTGCGGTCCGAGATGCCACCGTGAACGAGCACGAACGGTTGCCCCGCCCCGAACTTCTCGTAGGCGATCGACGTGCCGTCCTTTGACCGGACTTTGTGCAGAACTGTGCTCACAGTGCCCTCCGCGAGGATCGACTCCGTGCGGCCAACCCGCCGCCCATCCGAGGAGGGCGCGCGGCGAGCCGCGAGGTGTGCGATGGCCACTGCACAGTACGGCCAGCGGGCCTTGGCGCCCGACACACCGGGCAGGAGGGCACGACACACCGGGCAGGAGAGCCCGACACGCCAGGGGTTAGGCGCGCAGGGTGGCGTTGTGGGTTTCGATGGCGGCGGCGACCGCGGCATCGCGGGCGGCGGTGGCCTCGGCTGCGGTGAGGGTGCGATCCGGGGCCCGGAAACGCAAAGCGAAAGCCAGCGACCGCTTCCCCTCGCCGATCTGGTCACCGGTGTAGACGTCGAACAGGCGCACGTCCTCCAGCAGCTCCCCGGCGCCCCGGCGCAGCGTGGCGGTCAGGTCGGCGGCAGGCACCGCCTCGTCCACCACCAACGCGACGTCCTGCAGCACCGGCGGGTAGGGCGACACCACCGGAGCGGGTCGCTGCTCGGTCAGCGGCAGAGCATCGAGATCGAGCTCCATCGCGCAGGTCCGCGCCGGTAGTCCCAGTGCCTCGATCACCGCGGGGTGCAGCTCCCCGGCATGTCCCACGGTCACCTCTGCGACCTGCAGCTGGGCGCACCGGCCGGGATGCCATGGCGCGGTCTCGGCAGCGCGCACCGCAAGCTCGACGCCGGCGGCGTGCCCGATCAGTCGCGCGGCCTGCACGGCGTCGGCCCAGTTAGCCGCCCGGCCGGCGCCCCACCAGCCGGGGCGCTCCCACTGCCCGGCGAGCACGACACCCACGTGCAGCGGCTGGATCGGTAGCGCGCCTGTCAGCCGGGCAATCTCGGCGTCGCTGGGCCGCTGGTGCACCCCGACGTCCGGTAGCGGCGCGGCCGCGGCGCGCGGCTGCACGACCGGGGCTATGGCGTAAAGCAGTACGTCGCGCTGCCCCCGGGCAACGTTGCGGACCAGGGCCTCGAGCAGGCCGGGCAGCAGCGTGGTGGACATCTGGTCGCGGTCGGATTCCAGCGGGTTGACCAGCGCAGCGGTGTGCCGCCGGGGGTCGTTGCCGGGCAGGCCGAAGGCGTCCCAGGTGGCGGCGGAGACGAACGGGGTGGGCAGCACCTCCACGTAACCCGCGTCGGCCAGCGCCCGGGAGGTCGTGCGGCGGCGGCGCTGCCGTGCGGTGAGTCCGCGGCCAGGTGGTGCCGGCGGCAGCTCGGACGGAATGGTGTCGTAGCCCTCCAGCCGCAGTACTTCCTCGACGAGGTCAGCGGGCTGGGTCAGGTCGGGCCGCCAGGACGGCGGGACGACGGTGACCGTGGTGGTGCCGTTGGTGCCGCCGACCTCCAGTGCACAGCCGATCTGAGTCAGCCGGCGGACCGTGGCACCGTTCTCGTAGCGCCGACCGGCCACTCGATCCGGCAGGTCGATCGGCATCGTCACCGGCGTTGACCGCGTGAGTGTTCCGACGTCGGTGCGGCCCGGCTGGACCTTCCCGCCCCCGTAGCGGGTCAGCAGTGTCGCAGCGAGCTCGGCCGCCACCGGTGGCAGGGCAGGATCCACCCCGCGCTCAAAACGCCGGGCCGCCTCGCTGGGCAGCTTGTGCCGCCGGGCACTGCGGGCCACCGAGGCCGGATCCCAGATCGCCGCCTCCAGCAGCAGGCTGGTGGTCTGCAGACCGACTTCGGTGCTCTCACCGCCCATCACGGCCGCCAACGACACCGGCCCGCCGGTATCGCAGATCACCATGTCATCCGGATCAAGCTCCCGGCTCACCCCGTCCAGCGTGGTGAGCTTCTCGCCCGCGGTCGCCCGGCGGACGACGAGGTCGCCGTCCAGCTTGGCCGCGTCGAAGGCATGCATCGGCTGACCGAGCTCGAGCATCACGTAGTTGGTGACGTCGACGGCCAGGGAGATCGGCCGCATCCCGGCCAGTTGCAACTTCCGGCGCATCCACCAGGGAGACGCGGCGGTCGGGTCCACGCCCGACACCCGGCGGACCACGAACCGGCGGCACCCGAGCTCGTCCTCGATGTGCACCGGCCAGGCGGTGCCCGAGGTCTGCGGCACCTCCAGCCTGCCCGGATCCCCGTAGGGGGCGTCGAAGGCGATGGCCAGCTCGCGGGCCAGCCCACGCATCGACAGGCAGTACCCGCGATCCGGGGTGATCGCCAACTCGATCACCGCGTCATCCAGGCCGAGCAGCTCGACCGCGCTCGTTCCGGGAACGGCGGTGCCCGCCGGGAGCACCATGATCCCGGTGTGATCGTCGCCGAGCCCGAGCTCGGCGGCCGAGCAGATCATCCCGTCGGACGTCCGGCCGTAGGCGGTGCGCGACGCGATCGCGACGTCACCTGGCAGCACCACCCCAGGCCGCGCCACCACCACCAGATCGCCCACCTCGAAGTTGGTGGCACCGCAGACAACCCCGCGGGGCGCCAGCTCGCCGTCGTCGACCAGGCAGTACCGGACGGGCTTCTTGAAGAACGTCAGGTCCTCGATCTCCTGCACCCGACCCACCACGAGCGGCCCGCTCACCGGCCCGAGTTCGTGCACCGCTTCGACTTCGAGGCCGGCCCGCACGAGGGCACCAGCAACATCCGCCACGGTCGGGGCGGCGGTGCCCTCGGGAAGCGCGACGTGATCGCGCAGCCATGACACCGGAACGCGCATCTGCTCAGACCTCCGTTCCGAATGCGCAGGTGAAGCGCACGTCACCCTCGACCATGTCCCGCATATCGGCGATCCCGTTGCGGAACATCAGGGTGCGCTCGATGCCCATCCCGAAGGCGAAGCCGGAGTAGACCGCGGTATCAACACCGCATGCGCGAAGCACATTCGGATTGACCATGCCGCAGCCACCCCACTCGACCCAGCCTGGGCCACCCTTCTTCTCCGGGAACCACACGTCGACCTCGGCGGATGGCTCGGTGAAGGGGAAGAACGAGGGCCGCAACCGGGTCCGGGAGGTCTGACCGAACATCGCCCGGGCGAACGCGTCCAGGGTGCCCTTGAGATGCGCCATGGTGATACCCCGGTCCACCGCGAGTCCCTCGACCTGATGGAAGACCGGAGTGTGGGTGGCGTCCAGCGCGTCGGTGCGGAAGGTCCGCCCCGGGCATACCACGTACACCGGTAGCTCCCGCTCCAGCAGGGTTCGCACCTGCACCGGGGAGGTGTGCGTGCGCAGGACCATGCCGGACCCCTCGGGCGCCACGTAGAAGCTGTCCTGCATGGTGCGGGCCGGGTGGTCCTTGCCGAAGTTGAGCGCGTCGAAGTTGAACCACTCAGCCTCGAGTTCGGGGCCCTCGGCGACCTCGTAGCCCATGGCGACGAACACGTCCGCGATGCGCTCGCCGAGCGTGGTGATCGGGTGCCGGGCTCCTGCCGGTACGCGGTCCCAAGGCAGCGTGACGTCGACTGCCTCGGCCCGCAGCGTGCTGGAGTCGCGCTGTGCCTGCAGCGCGGCGCGACGCTGGTCGAAAGCGGCCTGCACGATCGTGCGGCTTTCGTTGAGCCGCTTGCCGGCCTCGGCGCGGGCCTGCGGAGGGAGCGCACCGATCTCGCGGCGGGCAGCCAGCAGCGGCGATCGGTCGCCGAGGTGGACGGGCTTGACCGCGGCCAGCGCCTCGAGGTCGGCGGCCGCGGCGATGGCTTTCTCAGCGTCCTCAACGGCCTGGGCCAGCGCTTCTGGTGCCAGCACGGCGACCTGCTTGGGGTCGTAGACGTCGTTGGGTCCAGACATAAGGGTAGGAACTCCTGGGCCTCCGGCGGACCCGCGACGTCGGGGCCTGCCGTGCCGGTATTTCGGACAGTGCTCGCCGATCCTAGGTGATCGGTCCGGTGGCAGGCCGCCTGCGGTGCGCCCGGGCACTGGCGTACAGGCAGACCGCCGCCGCAGCGGCCAGATTGAGGCTCTCCGCATGCCCGTGCAGGGGGACGGCGACGGCGCCGTCGGCGGCTGCGAGCAGCGCACCGTCCAGCCCATGTGCTTCACTGCCGAACAGCCACGCGGTCGGTGCCGCCAGGGTTGCCGCGTCGACCACGTCGTCGAGATCGCGGCCGGTGCCGGCGTCGGCCGCCAAGACCTGCAGCCCGGCCTGCCGGCACGCCAGGATGGCCCGCTGGGGATCGGGTTCCACGCCCAGCGCGAGGTGGAAAAGGCTGCCGGTGGAGGCCCGTACACACTTCCCGTTGTGCGGGTCGACGGTGTCGCCGGTGAACAGCACCGCGCCGGCCCCGGCAGCGTCAGCTACCCGGATGACGGTACCGGCATTGCCCGGATCGGAGACGTCTACCAGCACCGCGACCAGCCGGGTGCCGCGAAGCGCGTCGGCCGCAGGCCGCCCGAGCGCGGCGCAGACGGCCACAATGCCTTGCGGGGTGGCCGTCTCGGACAGCCCCGCGGCGGCCCGCTCGGTGATCAGGGACACTGGGACACCGGGGGCGTCGAGCAGGTCAGGATGCCGGGCAGCGGCGCGCTCGGTGACGAACAGCTCCAGCACCGATCCGTAGCTGACCGCCTCGCGCACGGCCTGGGCACCCTCGACGAGGAACCGCCCAACGCGCTCCCGGTCCCGCCGCCGGAGCAGTCCGCGCGCAGCCGCGACCCGGGGGGTTCGTTCGGTAAAGGGACCAGCGGGGTTCGCTGCGCTCAGGCGGCGTCGCCGTCCTGAGACACGGGAGCGCTCGCCCCACGGCTCGCCGGCAGGTTGGTCCTGGCGATCTCGACCAGCGCGGTGAACGCGGTCGGGTCGCAGACGGCGAGCTCGGCGAGGTTCTTGCGGTCCACCTCGATCCCGGCGATGCGCAGCCCTTGGATGAGCCGGTTGTAGGTCATCCCGTTCTGCCGTGCCGCGGCGTTGATCCGGGTGATCCAGAGCTTCCGGAAGTCACCCTTGCGGGCCCGCCGGTCGCGGTAGGCGTACTGCATCGAGTGGAGGATCTGCTCCTTGGCCTTGCGGTAGAGCCGGGAGCGTTGGCCGCGATAACCGCTAGCGGCCTCCAGGGTGCTACGGCGCTTTTTCTGGGCGTTGACCGCTCGCTTCACGCGTGCCACTGGATTCGTCCTGTCGGTCTCGGGGGCGGGGGTAGTCGCCCAGGGTTTCTGTCAGGGTCGGGGTCAGGGAACGGCTGGTCAAAGACCGAGCAGCCGGCGGATCCGCTTGGTGTCCTGCGGGGCCACCTCGACCACGCCGTCCATCCGGCGGGTGACCCTGGAGGACTTCTTCTCCAGCAGGTGGCGCTTGCCGGCGCGCTGCCGCAGCAACTTGCCGGTGGCGGAGACCTTCACGCGCTTCGCGGTACCCCGGTGGGTCTTGTTCTTCGGCATGTCCGTCCTTGTCCTGCCACCCGGGCGGGGCGGCGGTCGTCTGCTCGTCGACGCGCGATCAGGCGCACACCGACCGGCCCGCACACCGACGGGCTTACTGCGGTGGCCCGGACGGGCCACCCGGTGTCACTGCGCCGGTTGTTGCTCTGCCGGTTGTTGCTCCGCCGGCTGTCGCTCCGCCGGCGGGGCCGTACCCCGTTCGACCTTGACCCCGCGTGGCTTATTGCGATGCGGAGCCAGCACCATCGTCATATTCCGGCCGTCCTGCTTGGCGGAGGTCTCGACGAAGCCAAGCTCGGCCACGTCGTCGGACAACCGCTGAAGCAGCCGGAATCCCAGCTCAGGTCTGGATTGCTCGCGGCCCCGGAACATGATGGTGACCTTCACCTTGTGCCCCGCGTCGAGGAACCGCACGACATGGCGCTTCTTCGTCTCGTAGTCGTGCGCGTCGATCTTGGGGCGGAGTTTTTGTTCCTTGATGACCGTCATCTGCTGGTTACGGCGGGACTCACGGGCCTTCTGCGCGGTCTCGTACTTGAATTTGCCGAAGTCCATGAGCTTGCAGACCGGTGGGCGGGCTTGCGCCGCGACCTCGACCAGGTCGAGGTCTGCTTCCTGGGCAAGTCTTAGCGCGTCCTCGATGCGGACAATGCCGACCTGCTCGCCATTCGGTCCGACCAACCTAACCTCAGGAACGCGGATGCGGTCGTTGATGCGTGTCTCGACGGTGATGGGGCCTCCTCGGGTCGTCCTCACTGCGGCGCGACCAAGCCTGCGGACACCCTGCCCGCTGGCACACCCTGCCCGCTGGCACACCCTGCCCGCTGGTACGCCGTGTCCGCTGACACCCGTGCCAACACCCCATGGACGCAGCGCGGCCCCGCCGCCTCGTGGCGTGCGGGGCCCGCAAATCCGACCGATCGACGCCGCTCGTGTTTCGTCAACACTAACGCCGTAAACGCCGGAATCCGCCTAGGGATTCCGGGACCGGACCCGACCGCCTCGCGGCGGTTCGGGTGGGAGCGGGGCTCCACTTTGCCGCCTCCGCCGGAGCGGAAGCTGGTCGCGCTGCACATCTTAGCAGGCCAGCCCGGTCGGTGGCGCGCGCGGCCTTCCACGCGCCACGGGGCGATGGTGACCCCGGCGAGTGCCGCAGGCATCGTGCTCCGGATCCTCGGTTTTGTGACCAGCCCTGCTGTTCCCGACCTCAACAGGAGCGCTGTCCGAGGTCCGATTGAACAGCCCTGCGGTTGAGTTCGGGAGGCTGAGTGCACTCCGTTGGAGTGCCCGGTTCAGGTGGCTTCCCCGGAGATCGTTCGCGGGTGGGTCTCATACATCCGCACCGCCACGAGCAGCCCGGACGCCGCGGTGAGCGCGGCGATCACCCAGATCGCGGTGGGGATGTCGAAGGCGTCGGCAAGCAGCCCGGCCGCGAGGGCACCGACGGCGAACCCGCCGTCGCGCCAGAGCCGGTAGACCCCGACCGATCGAGCCCGCCAGGCCGGGTGAGCGACGTCGCCAATCGCGGCGAGCAGCGTCGGGTAAACCATCGCGGTCCCGGCGCCTAGCAGCACCGCGGCGATCGCCCACACCCCGAACGATCCGCCCAGGGCGACCAGCGTGAGCGCGGCGGCCTGCAGCAGCATCCCACTCGTGATCAACGGTTTGCGCCCGACCCGGTCGGACAAGCCGCCGGTGACCAGCTGCCCGAGCCCCCAGACGGCGGGGTAGAGCGCGGCGAGCACTCCGATCTGCGCCACCGGCAGGCCGGCCGCGGCGAACAGCACCGGGAACAGGCCCCACGCGAGGCCATCGTTGAGGTTGTTGACCATCCCGGCCTGGGAGGCCGCCGACAGCGCGGGCTCACGGACGCTGGTCTGGACGAAGACCTGGCGGTCGGTGAGCTGGGCGTGCAGGTGGTCGTGACGCCCGTCCGGGCGGGCAGTGTGGGCGGTGGCTTCCAGGCGGGCGTGCTCGCGGGTCTCACGCACCGCCAGGGTGGACAGGCCCAGGCCGAGAGCGGCGAATGCAACGCCGAGGTAAAACGGCTCCGGTCGCAGCCCGTACCGGGCAGCGATGTAGCCGGTGGCCAGGGCGGTGGCGGCGACGGCGAGGTAACCGGCGGCCTCGTTGAGCCCCATCGCCAGCCCGCGGCGCTGCGGTCCGACGAGGTCGATCTTCATGATGACGGTGGTGGACCAGGTCAGTCCCTGGTTGATCCCGAGCAGCACGTTAGCCGCGACCACCCAGCCCCAGCTGGGTGCCCAGATCAGCAGCACCGGCACCGGCAGCGCGATCAGCCACCCGACGATCAGCACCGGTTTGCGGCCGTAGCGGTCGGAGAAGGTGCCGGCGACGTAGTTAGTAGCGGCCTTGGTGGCGCCGAAGGCCAGGATGAAGGTCAGCGCGCTGGTGTAGGCGGTGAGCCCGAACTCACGCTCGGCGAGCAGCGGCAGCACGGTGCGTTCCTGCCCGAGCATCCCGCCGACCAGCGCGTTGACCGCGACCAACAGGGAGAACTGGGCGAGGTTCGCGCGCAGCCCCAGCTGGGGCGGGCGCGTGGTCGGGTTCGTCGCGGGCCGGCTCGTCGGCCCGGTCATGGCCCAGTCGTCAGGTTCCGGCCGGTCGCGCGGGCCCAGTCGTCGGGGCCGCCGGCCAGGACTGCGAGGTTCCGGCGACCGGCGCGTTCAAGCAGGCTCGCTGCGCCAGCGGCGCGTTCGCCGTGCCCGCACATGACCACGGTGGGCGCTGCGGGCAGCCGGTCGCGGGCTTCGACCACCACGCCGAGTTCGACGTGCACGGCGCCGGGCAGGTGCCCGCTGGTGAACTCCTGGCGCTGGCGGATGTCGAGGACCCGGCGATCGCCGATCTGGTCCGGGGGGACCAGCTCGGTAGCCGCCGTCGGCTGCCCGGCGGCGAGCCAGGCGTCGACACCACCGGCGAGTTCACCGGCGAGCTGGTCGTAGCCGACCTTGAGCGCCTGCCAGACGACCTCTTCGAGGTCCTGGTCGGCGTCGCGCACGATGATCAGCGGGGTGTCGGGTGGGGCGAGCCAGCCCAGCCAGGTGGCGAATTGGCTGCGCAGCGGGATCGACAGCGCGGCCGGGACGTGCGCGGCGGCGTAGTCCGCGACCTGCCGCACGTCGATCAGGATCGCGCCATCCGCCTGCAGCCGCCGGACCGTGGACACCGGCAACGCGGCCAGCTGGCCGGTGGTGGCGGTGTCCAGGACGGCGGGTCCGCGCCGGTTGATCTCCCCGAGGCGCAGGAAATAGGGCGGGTAGCTGCCCAGCGAGCCCAGCAGCTCCGCGACGAACCGGTCCTCCTCGGTGATACCCAGCAGTGCGTTGGTAGCCAGCTCGCGGCCGATCGTGGAGGTGCGCTCGGCGCCGGACGGGGCCGAGCAGAACGACCCCGTGCCGTGGGTGGGCCACACCTGCGTCTGCTCGGGCAGCATCGCCAGTCGCCGTAGCGAGCTGTACTGCGCGCGGGCGAGTTCCTCAGCGCGGTCGAACCCGAGCAGGTCGGTGCGCGCCGCCGAGCCGACGATCAGCGATCCGCCGGTGAACACCCCCACCGGGGCGGCGCCGTCGCGCAGCACGAACGACAGGTGCTCGTCGGTGTGCCCGGGCGTGGCCAACGCTGCGAGCATCAACCCACCGAGGTCGACTTCGTCCCCGTCGGCCAGGCCGCGGTGCGGGAAGCCCCGCCGTCCGGCCGCGGACGCCAGCACCTGCGCGCCGTCAACGTGGGCTAGCTGCGTGGCACCGGAGAGGAAGTCGGCGTGCAGGTGAGTGTCCGCAACGAACCGGATCCGCAGGCCCGCGCCGGCCGCGGCCTGCCGGATCGCTCGCAGGTCCCGCGTCGGGTCGACCACCAGCGCACCGCCGTCTCCGAGGTCGAGCAGGTAGCAGGAGTTGCCCAACCCCTCATCGACAACCGCCGCGATGCCCACTGCAGCGAGCCCCTTCGTGGTCTCCGCCATGTCGCCCTCCATCGTCGCGGGAGGCTGGTCCAGCTCCGGCCTGCTATCATACAATATTCCACGGAATAATGGAGGAACTATGGGCGACGCGGTGCGCAAGGCCGAGCTGTTCGAGCAACTGGCCCGGGTGGGCAAGGCGCTGGGCAGCGGCAAGCGCCTGGAGCTCCTCGATCTGCTCGTCCAGGGCCCGCGTAGCGTCGCCGACCTCGCCACGGCCGCCGGGCTCGGCCTGACGACCACCTCGGCGCATCTACAGACTCTCAAGCAGGCCGGTCTGGCCGCGACCAGTCGGGAGGGCACCACCATCCGCTACCGGCTGGCCGACATCGACGTCGCCGCGCTCTACGCCCAGCTCCGTTCGGTGGCCGCCGCACACCTGCCCGATGTTGACGCCGCCCGGCGGAACTACCTCGGCGCCGAGGACACCGAGCAGATCGGCCGCGAGGAGCTGCTGCGGCGCGCCCGCGCCGGCGAGGTCATGGTGCTCGACGTCCGCCCCGCCCCAGAGTACGCCGCCGGGCACATCCCGGGCGCGGTCTCCATCCCGATCGACGAACTCCCCGCACGCCTGGCCGAGCTCCCCCCCGACGCCGAGGTGGTGGCCTACTGCCGCGGCGCCTACTGCGTGTTCGCCCACGACGCGGTCCGACTGCTCACCGCCCAGCGCCGCCGCGCGGTCCGCCTAGCTGACGGCATGCTCGAGTGGCGCCTGGCCGACGAGCCTGTGGCGACCGGCGCCCCCTAAGCCCGCCACCGCACGTGGCCTCAGGAGCCACCGCATCCAGACCGTCGCCTGACCTCGCCTGAACCATACCCCCCTATGGTATATTGCTCGGCAGTGACAGGAGGGCACGGATGTACGGGTACACGCACCACGCCGGTCGACGACGCCGACATCCGCGCAGCCGTCGAGGAAGCCGGCTACCGACTCGCGGCCTAGGTGGGTCGCACGAGGCAGCAAGGACTGGCATGAATCCAGCAGTGAAGCTCTCCGCCTACGGTGCGGCGCTCGCCCTGGTCGTCGCCGGGGCGTATGCGACCGGAACCGCTGTCAGTCCCCTCTCCCCCACCAGCGCCGCCTCCGGCGCGCACGGTGGCGCGTCCGGCGCTGAGGGCACCGGGCACGGGGACGGACACCGCGGCAGCGTCGCGGGGACCGCGATCGATCAGCCCGGCGGGCTGGCGTCGAGCAGGGGCGGCTACACCCTCACGCCCACCGACCCGACGCTCACCGCCACCACCACCGAGGACTTCTCCTTCCGCATCACCGGCCCTGGCGGTGCCGCCGTCACCGCCTTCGACGTCGAACACGACAAGCGCATGCACCTGATCGTCGTGCGCCGCGACACCACCGGCTTCCAGCACGTCCACCCCGAGATGGCGCCTGATGGCACCTGGTCGGTCCCGCTGACCCTGTCGGCCGCCGGCAGCTACCGGGTCTTCGCCGACTTCACCCCCACCGGCGCCGAGGGACTGACGCTGGGCACCGACCTGTCCGTGCCGGGATCGTTCGAGCCGGTGGCGCACGAGCCGAGCCGCACCGCCGTGGTGGACGGCTACCAGGTGACGCTCAGCGGTGACCTGGTCACCGGGCAGGCCTCGCCGTTGACGCTGTCGGTGAGTCGGGACGGCCGGCCGGTCACCGACCTGCAGCCCTACCTGGCGGCGTACGGGCACCTCGTCGCGCTGCGCGAGGGCGACCTGGCCTACCTGCACGTGCACCCCGACGGCGCGCCCGGTGACGGTCGCACCGCGGCCGGCCCCGAGATCGAGTTCGTGGCCGAGGTGCCCAGCGCGGGTCGCTACCGGCTGTTCCTCGACTTCTCCCACGGCGGCGTCGTCCGCACTGCCGAGTTCACGGTCCCGACCGGTCCGGCCGTCGCCGCCGGCGCACCCCACGAAGGAGGGCACCGATGACAGCCGTTGCGGACAGCAGGCCCCCCAACCAGGTCGAGCTGGCGATCACCGGCATGACGTGCGCCTCGTGCGCCAACCACATCGAGCACAAGCTCAACAAACTCGACGGCGTCACCGCCACGGTGAACTACGCCACCGAGAAGGCCCGCGTCAGCTACCCCGACGGGCTTGACCCGCAAGAGCTGGTCGGTCAGGTCGAGGCCGCCGGTTACGCCGCCGCCCTGCCGGCGCCGCCCGCCGCCGACGGTGCGGCGGAGGCCGCGGCCGAGCCCGACCCGACCCGCGCATTGCGGACCCGGCTGCTGGTCTCGCTCGCGTTGTCGGTCCCGGTGGTCGCGATGGCGATGGTGCCGGCGCTGCAGTTCACCTACTGGCAGTGGCTTTCGCTCACGCTGGCCGCCCCGGTGCTGGTCTGGGGGGCGCTGCCGTTCCACCGCGCCGCCTGGGCGAACCTGCGCCACGGCGCGGCCACCATGGACACCCTCATCTCAATGGGCACGCTGGCCGCGTTCGGGTGGTCGCTCTACGCCCTGTTCCTCGGCACCGCCGGGGTGCCGGGCATGACCCACCCATTCGAGCTGACGGTCGCGCGCAGCGACGGCGCCGGGAATATCTACCTGGAGGTCGCGGCCGGCGTCACCACGTTCATCCTCGCCGGGCGCTACTTCGAGGCCCGGTCCAAACGGCGCGCCGGCGCGGCCCTGCGCGCACTGCTGGAGCTCGGCGCCAAGGACGTCGCCGTGCTCCGCGACGGCCGGGAGGTCCGCATCCCGACCGGGCAGCTCACGGTCGGCGACCACTTCGTGGTCCGGCCCGGCGAGAAGATCGCCACCGACGGCATCGTCACCGACGGCGCTTCGGCCATCGACGCCTCGATGCTGACCGGGGAGTCGGTGCCGGTCGAGGTCCGACCCGGCGACAGCGTCGCCGGCGCCACCGTCAACGCCGGCGGCCGGCTGGTGGTCCGAGCCACCCGGATCGGGTCGGACACCCAGCTCGCCCAGATGGCGCGCCTCGTCGAGGACGCCCAGAACGGCAAGGCGGCCGTGCAGCGCCTCGCCGACCGGATCTCCGGGGTGTTCGTGCCGATCGTCATCGCCCTGGCGGCGGCCACCCTTGGATTCTGGCTGGGCAACGGCGCCAGCGCGGCAGCGGCCTTCACCGCCGCGGTGGCGGTACTGATCATCGCCTGCCCCTGCGCCCTGGGGCTCGCAACGCCGACTGCCCTGATGGTCGGCACCGGCCGCGGCGCGCAGCTGGGCATCCTGATCAAGGGCCCGGAGGTGCTGGAATCCACCCGGCGCGTCGACACGGTCGTGCTGGACAAGACCGGCACCGCCACTACCGGCCAGATGGCGCTGACCGAGGTGCACGTCGCCGACGGGATCGACGGCGCCGAGGTCCTGCGACTGGCTGGCGCGCTCGAGAACGCCTCGGAGCATCCCATCGCGGCCGCCATCGCCCGGGGCGCCCGCGAACGGGTCGCCATCTTGCCCGACGTCAAGGACTTCACCAACCTCGAGGGGCTCGGCGTACAAGGTACCGTCGACGGCCACGCAGTGCTCGTCGGCCGGACCGCTGCACTGGAGCAGTGCAGCCAGCCGCTGCCGCCCGGACTCGCCACGGCGTGGACCGCCGCCGAGGAGCAGGGCCGCACCGCGATCGCCGTGGCCTGGGACGGCCAAGCCCGCGCTGTGCTGGTCGTCGCCGACACCATCAAGCCCACCTCGGCGCAGGCGATCACCCAGCTCCGCACGCTCGGGCTGACCCCCGTGCTGCTCACCGGCGACAACACCGCGGTCGCGCGAGCCGTCGCCGCCGAGGTCGGCATCGACCAGGTCGTCGCCGAGGTCCTGCCCGCCGACAAGGTCGACGTCGTGAAGCGACTGCAAGGCCAGGGCAAGGTCGTCGCCATGGTCGGTGACGGGGTCAACGACGCCGCTGCTCTCGCCCAGGCCGACCTCGGCCTGGCCATGGGCACCGGCACCGACGTAGCGATCGAGGCCAGCGACATCACTCTGGTCCGCGGCGACCTCAACGCGGCCGCCGACGCCATCCGGCTATCCCGGCGCACCCTGGGCACCATCAAGGGCAACCTGTTCTGGGCGTTCGCCTACAACGTGGCCGCCCTGCCCCTTGCCGCGGCCGGGCTGCTCAACCCGATGATCGCCGGCGCCGCGATGGCGTTCAGCTCGGCGTTCGTCGTCGCCAACAGCCTGCGGCTACGAAACTTCACCTCACAGACTGGTCACTAGGAGGTCTGGCCATGCCCGATCATCAGATCGGTTACAACGCACATCAGCACGCCGGGCACGGTGCCGCCCCGGACACAGCTCAGGATCGGCGCGAGTTGAACCGGCTGGCGGTGAGCGCGACCGCGCACTGCCTCACCGGCTGCGCCATCGGCGAGATCCTGGGCCTGGTCATCGGCACCGCCCTGGGCTGGGGTAACGGCCCGACAATCGTTCTGGCGATCGCGCTGGCCTTCCTGTTCGGCTACGCGTTCACCATCGTCCCGGTGCTGCGCTCCGGCCTTGCGCTCTCGGCCGCGATCGGGGTGGCACTGGCCGCGGACACCGTCTCCATCACCGTCATGGAGATCGTCGACAACGCGATCATGTTGGTCGTCCCCGGGGCGATGGACGCCGGCCTGAACTCGTGGCTGTTCTGGGGCGCGCTTGCCGTCGCGCTGGCCGTCGCATTCGTAGTCGCTCTTCCGGTCAACCGGGCCATGATCCGCCGCGGCAAGGGCCACGCCGTGGTGCACCAATACCACCACTAGAGCAATCAGCGGATTCAGCGCGAGGTGTTGCCGGACTCCTGGAATCCTGCCCTGGACTGCCGGTCTATCTCGAACGGGCGCATCCCACCAGTCACGGTATTGTCGATCACGGCAACACCGTTTGACGCCCCGTCGAGCTGCACCGCGCGGTCACCGCGACCGGAAAAACTGTTGTTACGCACGATGACGTCGGGAAAGTTCCGTAGCAAGACGGCCTGGGAACCGTTGACCTCGCAGGTGTTGCCTTCGAAGGTGATCGTGGTCGGTCCTCCCGGAGCGCGACGGTTACTGCCGTCGTCGATGGTGGCGATCAGGCACTGGACGTCGACGTTCGTGCAGATGTTGTTGGCGATGAGGACGTCATAGGTGGGTCCGTCGTCGCTGTTGTAGGTCTGGAAGCAATCGGTGTGCGGACCCTCGTCGCGGTAGCCGCTCGCCTTGATGTCCTTGATCGTGTTTCCGATCAATCGGTGACCAACTCCGAAAAACCGGATGCCGTCGGCGTCGTTCTGAGTGATGGCTACCGACTCGCTCACCGTGTTGTTCTGGACCATGATCCGCTGTCCGCTGAGATGGATCCCGGTCCCGTCGGCACGCTGCACGGTGTTCGACTCGATGATCGAGTCAATGCAACCCTGGCAGACGAGGCCGTCATTCGCCGCGTTGTAGATCACATTATCGCGTGCGACGAGGCCGCGACCGGTCATCGTCAGGCCAGCCCCATCCCGCAGCGTCAGGCCCTGGATGACAACGTAGTCGGCCTTGACCCTCATGCTTCGCAGGGTCGCGCCGTCGCCGACGATCGTGATCGGCTGCTGGCGCGTTCCCGAGGTGGTCACCTCCAACTCGGCGTCGGTGACACCGTCGCCGCTCAAGCACACCGTGCTGCCGGGGCGGACCTGCGCCACGGCTGCACTGGCCTGATCGGGTGCGGTGATCCGGTCGGTGCAGTCCGCCGGGAGCGGGCCGACCTCGTTGGACGGGGGCGCAGCGGGAGGTAGGGGGCTGGTGGACTGGGTAGCCGTGCAACCACTGACGATCAGCATCAGCCCGATCACGGCGGCAAACAGGCAGCGGAGCACGACGCCCTTCATCCCGCGGCTGCGGTGGCTCGGCGACGCCGCGGCGGCGTCGGGTGCTGCACGTCGACGACGGTGCGCAGGCACTGACCTGTGTAGCTGGAGTCGATGGCGGCGACCTGCTCGGGGGAACCTTCGGCGATCACGGTGCCGCCGGCTCCGCCACCCTCTGGGCCCATGTCGATCACCCAGTCCGACGACTTGATCACATCGAGGTTGTGCTCGATGACGATCACGGTGTTGCCCTTGTCAGCCAGCTCGTTGATGACCCCGAGCAGCTTGCGGATGTCTTCGAAGTGCAAGCCGGTGGTGGGCTCGTCGAGCACGTAGACGGTGCGGCCGGTGGAGCGTTTCTGCAGCTCGCTGGCCAGCTTGACGCGCTGGGCCTCCCCGCCGGACAACGTCGGCGCGGGTTGCCCCAGCCGGACGTAACCCAGCCCCACATCCACCAGCGTCTTGAGGTGCCGGTGGATCGCCGAGATCGGTTCGAAGAACACCGCCGCCTGCTCGATCGGCATATCGAGCACCTCGGCGATGGTCTTGCCCTTGTAGTGCACCTCGAGGGTCTCCCGGTTGTACCGGGCACCAGCGCAGACCTCACACGGCACATAGACATCCGGGAGGAAGTTCATCTCGATCTTGATGGTGCCGTCGCCGGCACATGCCTCGCAGCGGCCGCCCTTGACGTTGAAGGAGAACCGCCCCGGCTGGTAACCGCGGACCTTCGCCTCGGTGGTGGCGGCGAAGAGCTTGCGGATCCGGTCGAACACGCCGGTGTAGGTGGCCGGGTTGGACCGCGGGGTCCGCCCGATCGGTGACTGGTCGACCTTGACCAGCTTGTCGACCTGATCCAGGCCGGTGACCCGGGTATGCCGTCCGGGCACTTGACGGGCGCCGTTGAGCCGGTTCGCCAGCACGGTCGCGAGGATGTCATTGACCAGCGTGGACTTACCGGAGCCGGACACCCCGGTGACCGAGATCATGCAACCGAGCGGGAAGGACACGTCGATGCCGCGCAGGTTGTGCTCGCGCGCCCCGATCACGGTCAGCCGCCTCAATCGGTCCACCGGGCGCCGGACGGCCGGGACCGGGATGCTTCGCCGGCCCGAGAGGTAGGCGCCGGTGATCGAGGTGTCATGCCGTTCCAGCTCGTGAAACGGCCCGCTGTGCACCACCTGACCGCCGTGTTCCCCCGCCCCTGGGCCGATGTCGACCACCCAGTCGGAGGCCCGGATGGTTTCCTCGTCGTGCTCGACCACGATCAGCGTGTTGCCCAGGTCGCGCAGCCTGGTGAGGGTGGCAAGCAGCCGGTGGTTGTCCCGCTGGTGCAGGCCGATCGACGGCTCATCCAGCACGTAGAGCACCCCGACCAGCCCGGAGCCGATCTGGGTTGCCAGCCGGATCCGCTGCGCCTCACCGCCGGACAGCGTGGCCGAGGCACGGTCCAGGGACAGGTAGTCCAGCCCGACGTCGAGCAGGAAGCGCAGCCGGGCCTGGATCTCCTTGAGCACCGCACCGGCGATCATCGATTGCCTGGTGTCGAGCTGCAGGCCGTCGAGGAACTCCGCGGCGTCGCGGACTGACAGCGCGGAGACGTCGGCAATCGACTTCTTGCCCTCCGTGGTGTGCGAGAGGATGACGGCCAGAATCTCGGGCTTGAGCCGGGTGCCACGGCAGGCCGGGCAAGGCACCTCCCGCATGTAGCCGTCGTACTTGTCGCGCATGTACTCCGACTCGGTCTGGTTCATCCGGCGTTCGAGGAACGGGATGGCGCCCTCGAAGGCGGCGTAGTAGGCACGCTCGCGGCCGTAGCGGTTGCGGTAACGGACATGCACCTGATCGTCGCTGCCGTGCAGCACGGCCTTCTGAGCGCTGGCCGGCAACCGCCGCCATGGGGTGTCCATCCGGAAACCGACGCTCTCGGCCAACGCCTCGAGCAGCCGCTGGAAGTACTCGGCGGTCTGCCCGGTGGACCACGGCGCGATCGCGCCCTCAGCCAGCGAGAGCTCCTCATCGGGCACCACCAGCTCGGGGTCGACCTCCTTGCGCACCCCGATCCCGGTGCACTCCGGGCAGGCACCGTAGGGCGAGTTGAACGAGAACGACCGCGGCTCCAGGTCGTCGACCCCGATGGGGTGGCCGTTCGGGCAGGCCATCCGCTCGGAGAACCGGCGCTGCCGGTGCGGGTCATGCTCCTCGCGATCCACGAAATCGAGCACCACCAAGCCGTCGGCCAGCCGCAGCGCGGTCTCCACCGAGTCGGTGAGCCGCTGCTTGGCGCTGTCCTTGACCGACAGCCGGTCGACCACCACGGAAATGTCGTGTTTGTCCTGCCGTTTGAGCTTGGGTGGATCAGTGAGCTGGTACACGGTGCCGTCGACGAGCACCCGGGCGTAGCCCTGGGACTGCAACTCGGCGAACAGGTCGACGAACTCGCCCTTGCGGGTGCGCACCACTGGCGCCAGAACCTGGAACCGGGTGCCGGGCTCCAGGGCGAGCACCTGGTCGACGATCTGCTGCGGGGTCTGCCGGGAGATCGGCTCGCCGCACTCCGGGCAGTGTGGCTCCCCCGCCCGGGCGTAGAGCAGGCGCAGGTAGTCGTGCACTTCGGTGATAGTGCCGACGGTGGAACGGGGGTTGCGGCTGGTGGACTTCTGATCGATCGACACCGCAGGTGACAGGCCCTCGATGAAGTCGACGTCGGGCTTGTCCATCTGACCCAGGAACTGGCGGGCATAGGCCGACAGCGACTCGACGTACCGGCGCTGGCCCTCCGCGAAGATCGTGTCGAAGGCGAGACTGGACTTGCCGGAACCGGACAGGCCAGTGAACACGATCAGGCTGTCGCGGGGCAGGTCGAGATCGACGCTGCGCAGGTTGTGCTCACGCGCGCCGCGCACGACAAGGCGGTCAGCCACTAAGTTCCCTTCGGACATGCTCCAGCCGTCTCCCATGCTATTGGGCATCTCTGACAGAAAGTCCGCGGCCGTACTCAACCAGCGTCGGCGCGCACCGCTTCCAGCACACTGAGGTTCGTCGGCCCGGGACAGCAGGTCACCGACTGCAGCGTCAAGCCCGCCGCCGCGAGCACAGTACGGAACTCCTCCTCGGTGCGTTCCCGCCCCCCGATCAGCAGCATGTTGAGGTCGCTCATCATCATGAAGAACACGTCGGGCGACTGCTCCGGCCGCGCGGGGTGTCGAACAGGATGCCGGGTAGCTGCGGGTGTGCGTCCAGGACGGCGGCCAGCAGGGTGCCGTTGCCGCCGCCGATGTCGGCGACCGTGCCGAACCGAGCGAAGTCCCCTGCCGCGACGACACCGGGAGCTGCCATCCGGCTGGCCTCGGCCATCGCCTCATTGAAGATCGCGTTCAGTTCCGGATGCGCAGGAAGGTACTCAAACGGTGGGCCGAACAGATGTGCCCAGGCGGGCTCCGCGGTGCGCACGCTGTGCTCGAGCTCCCCCCAGGCCCGCCAGGACTCATGGCCGCAGAACAGCATTGCCAGGTTGCGGATCGATCCCGCCACGTCGGAACGCAGCAATTGCCCCCGCTCGGTGAGCTCGAAGCTGCCCGGCGTCACCTCACCGAGCACCTCGATACACACCAGCGCGCGCAGCAGCCGGTACAGCGCGGCTTCGTCGGTGCCGGTCGACGCCGCCAGCTGGGCAGTGCTGCGGGGTCCGGCCGCGAGGTGGTCGGCGATGGCCAGCCGGGCGGCAACCTGGATCACCTGTGCCGGGAAGAACCCGAACAGCAACTCGACGAGTTCCGGGCGCTTCTGAGCCATAGTCGGCGACGCTACCGCGCAGCGACGGTGGCGGTCTTGGATGAAAGTGACCTCAGGCAGCGAGCGCCTCGCCGACTTCGGATTGCACCACTAGGGTCGCGAGGCGTGGACATCCTGGAGGAATACGACGGCATGGTCGAGCCCGGCGGGCCGGCGCAGCGGCGGACGCTGGACGCGCTGGCCGTCACCAAAATCTCGGTCGGGCCGATGGACAACAACGCCTACCTGCTGGTCTGCCGGACCACCGGCGAGGCGTTGCTGATCGACGCGGCCAACGAACCCCAGCGGCTGATGGATCTGCTGGGCCATGGTCCGGACCGACCCGATCTGCGGACCATCGTCACCACCCACCGGCACCGGGACCACTGGCAGGCTCTTGGTGCGGTCGCCGGCGCCACCGGCGCGCAGACCGTCGCGCATCCGGTCGACGCCGCCGAGTTGCCGGTGCCCCCGGACCGCTTAGTGGGCCACGGCGACACCGTGGACGTCGGCGAGGTGGTGCTGGACGTGATCCACCTGCGCGGACACACCCCTGGTTCGATCGCCCTGCTGCACCGGGACGCCGACGGCACACCGCACCTGTTCACCGGCGATTCGCTGTTCCCCGGCGGTCCTGGCCGGACTACCAACCCCACCGACTTCACCAGCCTCATGGATGACCTGGAGTCACGGGTGTTCGACCAGCTCCCCGACGAGACGTGGTTCTACCCCGGCCATGGAAAGGACTCCACCCTCGGCACCGAACGCCCCCACCTCACTGAGTGGCGCACCCGGGGCTGGTGACCTCGGCCACCACGGGCGTAACCGCCGTGAACTCGACGCTACCGACGCCCAAGTAGGGCGAAATGTCCGTGGCGTCGAGTTCACGGGCTTACCCACGGCAGCACGCCGCGAGGGCAAGTTGGCATTACCACGCTGTTACCAGTGGGAAACGCTTCCGCAGCTCCGCTTGGGGTTGTCGGCCCAGCGTGTGACTATCGACGGTGTGAATGTGTCGGCTGCGGATATCGCCAAGATTCCGGCTGCACCGGCAGTCGAGGCTGCTGTCACGACGTTGAATTGGGCGTGGCGACGGTATCGACGTCCCCTGCTGGAGTGCCGCTAGCCAAGTGGCGGTAGACGGCGTGGGATGAGAGGGAGCCGATGACGTCGTCAGCCCGCCAGCAGCCGGGCGCCGAGCACGGCAAGCGGCTGGACTCGATGGCCGCCCACGCGGGTGTCATCTCCGAGTCGCAGCACCTCGCGCTGCGGGCCGACATCCGCCTGCTGTCGACGCTGCTCGGTCAGACCTTGGTCCGCCAAGGCGGCGAGGAGCTGTTCAAGCTGGTGGAACAGGTACGGGTGCTGGCCCGGGTGAACCTACCGGGGGGTAGTGCGGAGATCAGGTCGTTGTTGTCCACGCTCGACGTCGGAACGTCTGTTCAGCTCGCTAGGGCGTTCTCCACCTATTTCCAGCTCGCCAACGTCGCCGAGCAACTGCACCGCTCGCGGGAGCAGCGCGCCCAGGGCGGCGGGCGGCTCGGACCGTTGCGCGCGGTGCTGGAGCAACTGGCCCGCGACGTTGACCGGGCCGAAGTGCAGGCGGTGCTGGCGCGGATGGAGCTGCGGCCGGTGTTCACCGCTCACCCGACCGAGGCGTGCCGCCGGTCGGTGCAGTTCATCCTGCGCCGGGTGGCCGATGTCCTTGACCAGGACCTGCCCGAGGAGCAGTTGCAACGGCAGCTCGCGCGGCTGGTCGACCTGCTGTGGCAGACAGACGAGATCCGACCCGGCCAGCCGACGGTTTTGGACGAGGCCCGCGCCGTCGCCTACTACCTCGAGCAGCTCGGTACTCACGCGGTGCCCGACCTGCTGGAGGATCTCGAGGACGAGCTCGCCCGCGCCGGGTTCGCGCTGCCGCCAGAGTCCCGTCCGGTGGTGCTCGGCTGCTGGGTCGGGGGCGACCGCGACGGCAACCCCAACGTCTCACCGCAGGCCACCCTCGACGTCTTGCGGCTCTACGCCGATCGGGCGCTGAGCATCCAGCTGGCGCTGGTCGACCAGCTCGTCCAGGAGCTGAGCGTGTCCACCCGTGTGGTCGGCGTCTCCGAAGGACTGCGGTGCAGCCTCGCCCATGACCGGCGCCTGCTGCCCGACGTCTATGACCGCTACCTCCGGCTCAACGTCGACGAGCCCTACCGGTTGAAGTGTTCCTTCATCAACGCCCGTCTGATCAGGACCCGCCAACGAATTCACGATGGTGCCCCGCACCAGGAGGGACGGGACTACCTGGGTGCGGAGTCCTACCTCGCGGACCTGCAGGTGATGGACATCTCGCTGCGCGGGCACCTCGGAGAACGCATCGCCGAAGGCACCCTGGCCAGGACACTGCGCAGTGCCGGAGCGCTGGGCCTGCACCTCGCGGCCCTCGACGTGCGCGAGCACGCCGACTCACACCACGCCGCCCTCGCGGCCCTCTATGACCCACTCGGTGAGCTCGCAGCGCCCTACGCCGAGCTCGACCGCGGGGAGCGGGCCGCGCTGCTGTCCCGCGAGCTGGCCGGACGGCGACCGTTGACCGCCCGCTCCGCTGTGCTGCCACCAGCAGCGGCGGACGTGCTCGCCGTGTTCGACACGATCCGATCTGCCCAGCAGACCTTCGGGGAGCGGGCTGCCAGCACATACATCGTCTCGATGGCAAAGGGCGTGGACGACGTGTTGGCCGCCGCGGTGCTGGCCCGGGAAGCCGGCCTCATCGCGCTGGCGCCATCGGCGGGCCCGACCGGTGGCAGGTCCACGGTGGATCTCGTGCCGCTTTTCGAGACGGCCACCGAGCTGCGCTGCGCCGGAGAGCTGCTCGACGTGATGCTGCGGGATCCCTCCTACCGGCAGCTGGTCCGAGCCCGGGGAGACCTCCAGGAGGTGATGCTCGGGTACTCCGACTCCAACAAGGACGCCGGGATCACTACCTCCCACTGGGATATCCATAAGGCGCAGCGCCAGCTGCGCGACACCGCCGCCGCTCACCAGGTCCGGCTGCGGTTGTTTCACGGCCGGGGTGGCTCGGTCGGCCGCGGCGGCGGGCCGGCCGGGGAGGCGGTGGCCGCCTCGCCGTACGGCACGGTCGACGCGACGATGAAGTTGACCGAGCAGGGTGAGGTCATCGCCGACAGGTACTCGCTGAGCACGCTGGCCCACGACCACCTGGAGATCCTCCTCGCCGCGGTGCTGGAAGCCACCTTGCTGCACCAGACCTCGCGGGTACCGCCGGAGGTGCTGGCCCAGTGGGACGAGGCGATGGACGTGGTGAGCGGGGCCGCTCATGCGGCCTATCGCGACTTCGTCGACCTTCCCGGGCTCAGCGAGTTCTTCTCCGCCGCCACCCCAGTTGATGAGCTGAGCTGGCTCAATGTCGGGTCCCGGCCGATGCGGCGACCGGGTAGCGGGAATGCCACGCTGGAAGGGCTCCGCGCGATCCCGTGGGTGTTCGGGTGGACCCAGACCCGGATGGTCTTACCCGGCTGGTACGGCCTCGGCAGCGGCTTGCGCGCCGCCCGTGACGCCGGGCTCGGCCCGGTGCTCGAGGAGATGCGCGACTGGGCGTTTTTCACCAACTTGCTCGGAAACGTCGAGATGACGCTGGCCAAAACGGACCTGCGGATCGCGGAATCCTACGTCTCAGTGCTTGTCGAGCCCAGCCTGCAGCCGCTATTCGACACCATCGTCAACGAGCACGATCTGACCAAGCGTGAGGTGCTGCGGCTGACCGGCGGCTCGACCCTGCTGGCCCGGCACCACCTGCTGCGCGACACGCTGCGGGTGCGGGCCGCCTATCTGGAGCCGCTGCACCACCTCCAGGTCTCGCTGCTGGCCCGGCGTCGCGAGGTGGGCGAACCCGACCCGGACCTGCGCCGAGCACTGCTGCGGACCGTCAACGGGATCGCTGCCGGGATGCGCAACACAGGGTGAGGCGGGGAGGCCGCAACCCAATCGCTGCAAGAATGTGAAGCGTGGCCGAGACACCTGCGGGTTCCGCCGGCGCGCCTGCGCCGTGCCCCCCTCGCCCCTCCACTCCGTCCGAGCTCGGGTTCGTGCGCAGGCCCATGGTGCGCTGGCTTGATCCCCACCAACTCGTCGATACCGCTGTCCGGGTTCTGCTGTCCGGCGTCTTCAGCTCCTACGCCGATAACCGGGAGTTGCAGGCGCTGGAGCCTGCCGAAGTCCCGGACCACTCCGGAGGACCCGATCTGTGGCTGGACTACGTCGCCGACGTCGGCGATGGGTGGAACTCGACCTACACCGTGGCCAGGCTGCTGGCCACCGAAGAGCTCAAGCTGGACTGGGACGACGAGACCCACGCCACCGAGCGGGGACGGATCCTGGTCATGGGCGGCGACCAGGTGTACCCCGTGCCCACGGCCGTGGAGTACGAGAACCGGATGCTCGGTCCGTACCGGGCGGCACTGCCGTGCGCCCCTGGAGAAGCTCCTGAGCTGTTCGCCGTTCCGGGAAGCCACGACTGGTACGACGGTCTGGTCAACTTCACCAGCATCTTCTGCCGCAACCACTGGATCGGCGGATGGAAAACGCGCCAGCATCGGAGCTACTTCGCGGTCAAGCTCCCGAACGGCTGGTGGCTGTGGGGCATCGACATCCAGTTCGGCGCCTACATCGATCAAGCCCAACTGCAGTACTTCGCCGAGGTCGCCGCCGACCAGGTGCAGCCCGGGGACCGCATCATCCTGTGCATGGCCAAGGAGGTCGAGAGTGGCAGGAAACAGGACGAGATCCATTCTGACCGGGATGTGGAGTACCTCGAGCGCGAGATCATCCAGCCGAGTGGTGCCCGGCTGTTGCTGACCCTCAAGAGTGGAAAGCACTACTACTCCCGCTACGAGGAGGAGGATGGCTTTCGCCAACACATCCGCTCGGGCGGCGGCGGCGCCTTCTTGCACCCTACCCACAGCCTCCCCGAGCGCATGGACCTTCCCGGAGCAGAAGGAGCCATCACCTACCGCAGAATGGGCACCTACCCATCACCGACGGTATCGAAACGGCTGCGGAAACGGATCTGGCTGCTTCCTCCCTACAACCTTCCCCTTGCCGGCGTGTTCGGCAGCATCCACGTGCTGTTGGCGTTCATGCTGGGACTGCATCTAGGAGACCGCCACCGTTCGCTCGGCCTCGGCGACTTGCGTCGGGCTTTGTGGGAGAGCCCGACGTTCTTCCTCCTCATCCTGCTTATGATCGTGTCCCTGGTTGGGACGGTGCGCTTCGCCCACGATGCCAGAGGGGTCGGCCGATTCCTGCTGGGGACGGTCCATTCGACGCTGCAAGTCGCGGGCGTGGCCGGGGTCATGATTGCCGCCTCCTGGTTGTCGTCTTCCTTCGGGCTTCGGGGCGTGTGGTCCTTGGTCGCCTTCCTCAGCCTGGTCGGCCTGGTGGGTGGCATCGGCGGAATGGTGGGGCTGTCGGGCTACCTCTGGGCCACCAACTGCTTCGGCCTGCACCAAACCGAGGGGTACGCAGCCCAGCACCACCAGGACCTCAAGCATTTTCTCCGGCTGCACGTCGAGGCCGACGGCGCTCTGACGGTGTACCCGATAGGCGTCGACCGAGTCGCCCGGAAGTGGACCCTGCGCCCGGACGCGCCAGCACATGCTCCCTGGTTCGCCCCGCATGGCTCGGAACCCGAGCCGCATCTCATCGAAAAACCAATCACCATCACCGGTCAACCAAGCCCAGGAAGCCCCGAGGCGGCCGAGGGCCGGGTGTGACCGTGGGCCCTGAGCTGCGTCGGACTAACCCGGTCCGGTCATTCAGTGTGGTCGGGCTGCTCCTGGGACAGCCGCGTCTCGAGCTCGTCCACAACCAGCAGGTCGCGGCGGATTGAACCGGCGCGATACGCCGCCCGGCCGATCAGCTGCGAGATCACCGGCGCGGTGAGCACCTGGAACAGCGCGACCAGTCCGAGGGTGGCGGCGTCGTCGAGGTCCAGCCGCAAGGCGGTGCCGAGCAGGATCAGCAGGAGGCCCAGCGTCTGCGGCTTGGTGGCTGCCTGCAGCCGCGATGGCAGGTCGGGGAAACGCAGCAGCCCGAGTGCCCCGAGCAGGCACGACGTCGCGCCGGTGATCAGGAGGACGGCGCAGAGCTGGTTCACCGGTGCCGATCCCGACGCTGCGCGAGCCGAGCGGCCGTGGCCGACCCGACGAAGCCGACCAAAGCCACCGCGGCGAGCAGCGGGATATTCGAGCCGTCCCGGTAGATCGCCACGTACACCGCCGTCGCGGCGATGATGAGGATCACGAAGACGTCCACCGCTGCAATCCGGTCCAGCGTGGTGGGTCCGAGCAGCAGCCGGGCCACGGTCAAGGCGCCCGCCACACACAGAGTCACCAGCGTGACGGTAAAGACGGCGGTCACCGGGTACCTCCGTCGGTCGTGATCATGGCGATCTCGGTGCGGGACCCCAGCGCCCTGATCACCCTTCGCTGCATCGCCAGCACGTCTCGGCGGACCCGCTCCGCGTCATCGGGGCGGCGCACCCCGAGCGTGTAGACGTAACAAACCTTGCCCCGGCGGTCGATCTGCAGCACGAAGGTGCCCGGCGCGAGCGACACGGCGTCCGCCACCGCCGCCGCGACCAGTGCGGACTCAGTCTGCAGCGGCACTGCGACGATGCCGGCGGTGGTCCGCGGTCCGTACCGCAGCGTCTCCCAGCTGATCTCGATGCTGGAGACCACCAGGTCGTAGGCCAAGTAGTTGAACAGCCGGAGCAGCCGTAACGGACGGACCGGGAGTCGCTCACCGATCAGCGGCAGCGGGAACACCGCGGTCACCAGGACAGCGACGATAACCCCGCCGACCATCGACTTCACGCTGAAAGTCCCCCACAGCAGCACCCACACCAGGGTGAGCCAGACCAGCTGAGGCAACCGCGCTCGGATGCGCATCATGACCCCTCTCCCAGCACGGCGGTGATGTACGGCTGGCGGTCCAGCAGGTCGGTCGCGGCCCGCGCCGACAGCGCGGACAGTGGACCGGCGGCCACCGCGATGAGCACGCTGACCGCAGCCAGCGAGGCCGCAGCGGCGATCATCGGCTTCGGGGTCGACGCGGTCCCGACCACGAGTTCGTCGTCGGGATCCGGGTCCGGCTGCGGTGGCGTTACCCGGCCCCAGAACACCCGCACCCACACCCGCGTCATCGCGTAGAGGGTCAGCAGGCTGGCCGCAACGACGACCCCGGCGACCACCGCGGTGGACACGCCGGCACCTGCGCCTGCTTGCAGCAGCGACAGCTTGGCCACAAAACCCGACGTCGGCGGGATGCCGGCCAGGGTCAGCGCCGGGATCGCGAACAGCACCGCCAGCGCCGGCGATGTGCGCGCCAGTCCGCCCATCTGATCGATCGCCACGGTGCCGGTCCGGCGCGTGATGAGCCCGCTGACCAGGAACAACGTTGCCTGCACGGTGATGTGGTGGATCACGTAGAGCACCGTGCCCGCGATCCCGGCCGCATCGAACACGGCCAGCCCGAAGATCATGAAGCCGATATGGCTGACCAGCAGGAACGACAGCAGCCGGTTGAGGTCATTCTGGGCGAGCGCGCCGAGGACGCCCACCGCCATGGTGGCCACCGCGAGGTAGAGCAGCAGGGTCCACACCCCGCCCTGCGGGAAGATCAATATCTGAGTGCGCAGCAGCGCATAGACGCCGACCTTGGTAAGCAGCCCGGCGAACAGCGCCGTGACCGGAGCCGGCGCGTTCGGATAGCTGTCCGGCAGCCAGAAGTGCAGCGGCACGATCGCCGCCTTGATGCCGAACACCACCAGGAACATCAGCCCCAGCACGGTACGTACGCCCTCGGGCAGTTCGCCCACCCGGCCGGCGAGGTCGGCGAGGTTCACCGTCCCGGCGGCCGCGTAGGTCAGCGCGATCATCGTCAGGAACAGCAGCGACGACGTCAGGCTGACCGTCACGTACGTCATCCCGGACCGGATCCGGCTGGCGCTGGTCCGGCGGGTGATCAGCACGTAGGACGCCGAGAGCATGATCTCGAATGCGACGAATAGGGTGAACAAGTCGCCGGCGAGGTAGGCCAGCGACACCCCGGCGCAGAGCAGCAGGTACATCGGGTGGAACGTGGTGCTCGGCGTTTCCCGACCATAGTCGGCGATCCGCTGGTCGATCGAGTACACCAGCACCGCAATCGTGACCAGGGTCGAGATCAGCAGCAGCAGCGCCGAGAGCCGGTCGGCGACCAGCGCGATCCCCACCGGGGCGGCCCAGCCACCCATCTCGACCACCACCGGGCCGGTGCGGTCTGCCGCCACCAGCAGCACTGCGGCCAGCACCGTCACCGTGCCTAGCACCGCGAGGCCGATGATCCGCTGCAGCACCGCCGACCGGCCGCCTATCACGGTGAGGCCAGCGCCGAGTACCGGAAGCAGGACGGGCAACGTCACGAGCGTGCTGATAGCTCTCGCTCCTCGTCCGCCTCGTCGGTACCGGCTTCCTCGTCCATCGATCCGGCGGGGCGTTCCCGGCGTGCGACCCGGCGGTCCTCGACGTCGTCCTGCACCTCGTCGTCGCCGAGCAACACCCACGACCGGTACCCCAGCGCGAGCAGGAACGTGGTGAGCGCAAAGGTGATCACGATCGCGGTCAGCGCCAAGGCCTGCGGCAACGGGTCGGTGAAGCTGTCGGTGGGCGCGTCACCGACGATCGGGGCCCGTCCTGGTGGCCCGCCGGCGAGTTGCAGCAGCAGGGTCGCGCCGTGCCCGAGCACCACGATCCCCAGCAGCACCTTCATCAGCGAGCGCAGCAGCAACAGGTAGAAGCCGACCGAGTAGAGCGCGCCGACGACCAGCGCCATGCTGAGATTTACGGTGATCACGCCGCCTCCGCGGGGAAGAGCGCGTCGGCGGTGATCACGCCGCCTCCGCGGGGAAGAGCGCGGCGGCGGTGATCACGACCGCTCCCCCGCTGCCGTGGCGTCGCGCTCGATTCCCGCGCCCAGCGAGCGCAGCAGGTCCAGCACCACGCCCACGATCAGGAGGTAAACCCCGAGGTCCAGGAACAGGCTGGTCACCAGTTCGAGGTGCCCGAGTACCGGGACGTCCACCTCGAAGATCGCCGTGGAGAGCACCGGCGCACCGAACAATGCCGGGGCCAGCGCGGTGAGCACCGCGATCGTCAGCCCGGTGCCGACGAGCACCGGGGGCCGTAGCCGCACCGCGGCACCGACGTCCTGCCGCCCGCCGGCGATGTAGCGCAGCACGAACGCCAGGCCCGCGACCAGCCCGCCGGAGAACCCGCCGCCAGGCTGGTAATGCCCGGCCAGCAGCAGGTAAAGCGAGAACACCAGCACCGTGGGAAACACGATCCGGGCGGTGGTTTCCAGCAGCAGGGTCCGCTTGGTCGGGTCCGGGCAGTCGCCGGTGAGCAGCCACGGCTCGCGCGGCCGGTCCCAGTCGTCGAAGTCGGCCCACTGCTGCCCCGCGTTCTGCTCCGGGGGGACATTCATCCCAGCACCTCCTCCTCGTGTTCGGGCTCGCCGGACCCGCTTTCCAGCCGGCCCCTGCGGCGCCGGTCGTGGCGGGTGGCGAGCACCAGGCTGGCGGTGCCCGCAGCGGCGATGAGCAGCACGGTGATCTCGCCGAGCGTGTCGAGCGCGCGGAAGTCGACGATGATCGCGTTGACCACATTGGGGGCACCGGCCTCGTCAGGGGCGCGGCGGATGAACTCGGCGCTGGCCGATGGCGGAGCCTGCCGGGCGGCGCTGATGACCACCGCGCTGAACGCGACCAGCACGCCGCCGGCCGCCGCGATAAGCGCCTTGGGCAGCTGCACGGCGGGCCGGGAGTCGGTGCGGCTGAACTGCGCGGGCAACCGTCGCAGCACGAATACGAACGCCACCAGAGTCAAGGTCTCGATGAGGAACTGCGCCAGCGCCAGGTCCGGCGCGCCGTCCACCACGAACAGCCCGCCGATGCCGTAGCCGATCACCCCGACCAGCAGCACCGCGGTGAACCTGCGGTGCGCCCCGATCAGCGCGAGCGCGGCCACGACCACCACAATCCCGAGCGGGACCTGCATCGGGGCGTCGTAGAGGGCTTGCGCGTCCGGCAGCGCGGTCCCGAACACGAGCGCGGAGCCGGGCAGCAGCACGACGGTGCCGAGGACGACCGCCAGGTACGTCGGCAGCGAGCCCACCTGCAGCCGCCCGGTCACCAGCACGGCGACCCGCTCGACGCCGCCGACCACGATTTCGTAGGCACGTTGCGCGCTGACACCGTGGCGCAGGCGGCGGTGCAGGGCGGTCGCGGCTGCGCGCCACCGGTGCAGCGCGAGCCCCAGCCCGACGGCGATCGCGGAGAACAGCAGCGGCAGGCCCAGCCCGTGCCACAGCGCGAGGTGATAGTCGGCGCCCGGCGGGTAAGCGTCGGCGTAGGAGGCCCCCAGCACGTCCGGGACCGGGTAGGCGAGTCCCAGTGCCAGGCCAGCCAGCGCGGGGAGCCAGGCCGGCAGCGTCAGCCCGGCCTCCGGCCGTTGTAGCACCGTCGGCTCGACGCTGGGCTTGCGCGCGAACGCGCCCCACAAGAACCGCGCGCTGTACGCCGCGGTCAGCACCGACCCGGCCAGCAGCCCCAGCACGATCGACCAGCCGCGTACCGCACCGTCCTGCAGGAACGCCTCGAACGCCGCTTCCTTACCCACAAACCCCAGCATCGGCGGCAACCCGGCCATCGACGCCGCCGCCAGGGTGGCGATCAGCGCCATCCCGGGCCATGCCCACCCCACCCCGGAGAGCTCCCGGACGTCCCGGCTGCCTGCGCGCTTGTCGAGGATCCCCACCACCAGGAACAGCGGCGCCTTGAACAGGCCGTGCGCGAGCAGCATGGTGATCCCGGCCAGCGCGGCGGTCCGCCCGCCGGCGCCGAGCAGCACCACCAGGAACCCGAGCTGGCTCACAGTGCCGAAAGCGAGCAGCCGCTTGAGGTCGGTCTCGTGCAGCGCGCGCCAGCCGCCGATCAGCATGGTGCCGAGCCCGGCCACGACCACCGGCACCCACCACACCGGTTCCGTGGCGAACGCCGGCGCCAGCCGCGCCACCAAGTAGACCCCGGCCTTCACCATCGACGCCGCGTGCAGGTAGGCACTGACCGGCGTCGGCGCCACCATGGCGACCGGCAACCACGGGTGGAACGGCAACTGCGCGGACTTGGTGAACGCGCCGAGCAGGATCAGCACCAGCGCAGTCGTCACCATCGGCCCACCCGGCGGGTCCGCCAAGATCTCCGAGATCCGGTAGGTGCCCGCTGCCTCGCCGAGCAGCACGAAGCCGAGCAGCATCGCCAGCCCACCGAACACCGTCACCAGCAGCGCCTGCACCGCGGCGCGACGATCCTCGCGGCTCTCCCCGCTCTGCCCGATCAGCAGGAACGACGCGATCGAGGTGATCTCCCAGAACACGTACAGGGTGAGCAGGTCGTCGGCGAGTACCAATCCGAGCATCGCGCCGGCGAAGGCAAGCAGCAGCGCGGCCGAGCGGGTCGCCTGGCTGCTGCCGGAGTGAGAATTCCCAGGCCCGAAGTACCAGGCGCTGTAGACCAGGATCAACGCACCGAGGCCGGAGACCAGCACGACCATCACGAGTGCCAGCGTGTCCAGCCGGAAGCTCAGCGCCAGGCCGAGCTCCGGTGCCCACTCCGTGGTCCGGGTGACCCCGCCGCGCAGCGCCTCGGAGGTGTGCCCGAACGCCCAGACCAGGGCGGCGGCGGGCAGCACCGCCGCCGCGAGGAACGCCGCGCGATGGCTGCGCGCCGACAGTAATGGGAGCAGGCCCGCTAGCACGAGGTGCGCTGCTACGAGCGCGAGCAAGCGGCACCTCCTCGGTTCTGCGGTCGGGTCCCCGGTGGGGTCGGGTCAGACCACGGCGCCGTCGCTGCGCCGGATCGAAGCAGGCTTGCGCTTCGGCTCGGGCGGTGGCGCGCTGCGGTGGGATTCCAGCTCCACCGCCAGCGGGGCGGCGATGCTCACCGTCGAACAGGTACCGACCACGATGCCCAGCAGCAAAGCCAGCGCGAAGTCGGCCAGTGAATCCCCGCCGAGCAGCAGCAGCGCTGCCAGCACCACCAGCGTGGACAGGCCGGTGTTCACCGTTCGCGGCAGGGTGGCGAGCACCGCGGTGCTCACCACCCGTGGGAACGGGGTCTTGCGCTGCGCCGTCCAGTACTCCCGCACCCGGTCGAAGACGACCACCGAGTCGTTCACCGTGTAGCCGATGATGGTGAGAACCGCGGCGAGGAACACCCCGTCGATCGGCTTGCCGAGCCAGGCGAACACGCCGGTGACCACCGCGACGTTGGCGAACAGCGCCGCGACGGCGCCGGCTCCGAACGTCCAGCGGAACCGCGCGGCGAGATAGGCCAGCTGCGCGGCCAGCGCCACCCCGAAGGCGATCAGCGCGCCGCGGCGCAGCTCGTCACTGAGGCTCGGCCCGATCAGCTCGTCGCGCAGCACCTGGCCGCCGAGCGCGTCGCCGATGGTCGCCACGTCGGCGTCGGTCAGCCCACCGGTGCGCACCGTGATGTCGCCGTCGTCGGACTCCTGCACCACCGCGCGCGGGAAGCCGGCGTCGGCGACGGCGTTACGGGCGGTCTCCGGGTCCGGCAGCGCACCCTGCTGTGCGGTGTACTGCACCAGCCGGCCACCGGTGAACTCCACGCCGAGCTCGAGCCCGCGGGTCGCGATGCCGGCCAGCGCCAATGCCACCACCACCCCGGACACCGCGAGCCAGCGCCGGTGCCGGGCCATGAGTGCGGGATCCCGGTCGGTGAGCCACTGCCGCACCGGGCCGAGATCGGAGATTCCGGAGATCTGCGGGCGGCGGTTCACCGGGCGCAACCGCAGCGCGAGATCGGCTAGTACCCGGGAGATGAGCAGCGCGGAGACCAGCGAGACCAGCACACCGATCGTCAGCGTCACCCCGAACCCGCGCACCGGCCCGGACGCCAGGAAGAACAGCAGCCCCGCAGCGAGCAGGGTGGTGACGGCGGTATCGGCGATCGCTGGCAGCGCCGCCTTGTGCCCGAGGGTCACCGCGCGGGAAAGGCTTGGTTTGCGCGCGTACTCCTCGCGGGCCCGTTCGGCGATGAGCACGTTGGCGTCCACCGCCATGCCGATGGCCAGCACGAACCCGGCGAGGCCGGGCAGGGTGAGGGTGGCGCCGAGCGCGGTGAGCGCCGCGTAGGAGATCACCGCGTAGGCACCGAGCGCGAGCACCGCCACCGCGCCGATCAGCCGGTACACCGCGAGCAGGAAGACCCCGGTCAGGGCGATACCGATCAGGGCGGCGGTGGCGCTGGCGTCGATGGCCTCGGCGCCCAAGGTGGCGCCGACGGTGCGCTGCTCGATGATCTCGACCGGGATCGGCAGCGCACCGCCCTCGATCAGCACTGCGAGGTTGGTCGCCTCTTCTTGGGTGAATGACCCGGTGATCTGGGTGCGGCCGCCGATGATGCCGGCCCCGCAGCCGACCGAGGGATCGACCTGTGGGGAGGAGATGATCTGGTCGTCCAGCACGATCGCGATCCGCCGGGACGGGTCACCTGGCGGGGCGCACGCCGCCTGCGCGGTCAGCTGCTGCCAGGCCTCGCCGTCGGCGAAGTCGACGTTCACCAGCCAGCCTCGGATGTTCTGCGCGTCGAAAACGGCACTCGCGCCATCGACGTCGTCGCCGGTGATCGCGGCCGGGCCCAGCGGCAGCGGGATCCCGCTCTCGTCCGGGAGCTGCAGTGGCGATTGCGGTTGGTCAGGCTCGAGTCCGGGCCGAAGGACGGGATGCATGGACAGCTGCGCGGTGCGACCGATCACCTCAGCGGCCTCGGCCGGCTCAGTAAGGCCGGGCAGCTCGACGATGATCCGGTTCTCACCGGAGCGGGACAGCGACGGCTCGGCGACGCCGAGCGCGTCGACGCGCTCCCGCAGCACCTCGAGCGCGCGGTCGGTGGACTCCGCATTCGCCTCGATGCCGGGGGCGTCACGGGTTTCCAGGACGATCTGCGTGCCACCGCTGAGGTCCAGCCCGAGGCGCGGCGTGGAACTCAGGGCGATGTAGCCGGACAGCAGGACGAGAGCGAGCGCCAGCACGGCGCGCACCACGGTCGGGCGGTTCACGGGTGGTCCTCGGGGCAGTGGTCGATAGGGTCAGCGATCGGTGATCGCCGGTGGCGCCCTGTCCTGCCGGGTTCCGGTCTCCTGCGCGGCCGGTCCTTGGTGTCGTGGATCCGCACCGCACGACGCCGTACCCGCCGTGGGCAGCCGCGGGGCCTCGGCGAGCAGGCCGAACAGCGTCGGCGCGGTGACGAGACGGGTCGCTGGCCCGGCCGTGAGCGCCATCATGTCGTGATCGGGATGCGGCGTGACATTCGCCATGCCCACCGCGTAGGAAGCGGCGCCGGTGAGCGCGGTCGCCGGACCGGCAAGGCTCACCGCGCCCGCGAGCAGGACGAGTACGAAGAAGATCAGGAGCGCGCCGGGGCGGGCGTGTCGGTGCACGTCTCGACCCTCCCGCCGGTGTGATTGCCCGTCACCCTACCGGTGCCCGTTCACCAGCCGAGCGTGACGGCCATGTGCCGCTCGACAGCGGGCGCCATGGTGGCGGCGTAGGAGGCGGTGAGGTGATTGTCGTCCATATACACCAGCACGTTGCCGATCTCGGCCGGGCAGTGCACCGCGTCGCAGAGCTGGTCGGACAGGTCGAGGAACGACACGTTGGGCGGAACGTTGTGCCGCGCCCATGGCGGCTGGGGTGCGTACACAGCGGCGCGCTCGATCCCGCACTCGGGTGCGTGCCGACCGAGCTGCTGCAGGCAGTCAGGCGGGGAGAAGTCGAAGCGCGGGTTGTCGCGCACTGCGAGCACGGGGATGCCGAGGTCGTGCAGCCGCCACCACTGCTCCACGAAGCCGGGTGGGGTGACCTCGCTGAGCCCGGCCCGCACGTCACGGCTGGCGAGGGTGACCACGCCGTCGGGCCGCAGGCCGGCGATCTCCTCAGCCGCCGCGCCGTTCCACGCCAGGCAGTCCGGATCATCGGGAACCACCTCCGAGGCGGTGGAGAACGGGCAGGCCCCAAGCACAATGGAGATCAGCTGCCAGCCGTGCTGCTGGGCGAGCGGCACGAGCGCGCCCGCGAACTGCAGCGCGTGCGAGTCCCCGACCACGACGATCCTCCGCTCGGGGTGGTGCTCGACCGGCTGCGTGCACACATCCATCGGGAACCGGTCCATGGCGCAGTCCCAGTGCTCGATGCGCACCCAGTCCTCATACACCGCGACCATGGGCGGCAGCGGATCGACCGCGGGGTCCGCCACGGCACCGGCCAGCGCCAGCGCGCCCGGGTGGTCGCGGTCGCCGGGGCGGCCGACATCCGTGATCCGCTGCAGCGCGGCGACTTGCCACCCAGCGGCGGTCAGCAGCACCAACACCGTCCCTGCGGCGAGAGCGCGGTAGGGCCGCGGTCCGGCAGGGCACAGCGCACGCCGCTCGATCAGGTGGTGGGTGAGGGCGGCGAGCACGAGGGAGGTGCCGATGATGACCGCACCACCGCGCAGGCCGACCGCCTCCCGCCCCCGGCCGACGAGGTAGAGCACCAGTACCGGCCAGTGCCACAGGTAGAGCGCGTAGCTGAGATCCCCGAGGTACTGCGCCGGACGGGCGGCCAGCAGCCGGTCGACGCCCCACCGGCTGCCCGTGGTGCCGGCGGCGATCACCAGCGCGGCGCACGTCGTCGGCCACAGCGCCGCGTAGCCGGGAAAGACGCTGCCCACCTGCAGCACGAACCCGCACAGGAGCAAGCCCAACGCGCCGGTCCAGCCCAGCACCGTCCGGGTGCCCCGGGACAACGGAACCCGGTCGACCCCGAGCGCGAGCAGCCCACCGAGCGCGAACTCCCACAGCCGGGTGAGTGTGTGAAAGTACGCGAGCGGCTGCGCGGTGGCCGTCAGCGCAACCGAGTAGCTGAGCGAGGTCACCACGACCCCGACGAGTGCGAGGGTGAGATAGTCGCGCAGTTCGGCACCGGCGCGACGGGCGATCAGCACGACGAGTACTACTAGCCGGGCTTCGCCCCATGCCCGAAGGCGTGCCCCTGGCTGGTTGCGGTTGGGGGCTCCGGTCGGCGGGATCTAGACCGTGACCGGCGTGCCGGTCCGGTGTATGAACCGCCGGAGCGGTTGGT
>JBQTHE010000041.1:0-41207 GCA_052390115.1 Pseudonocardiales bacterium
GGGCGGGGGGCCCCCCCCGGGGGGGTGGGCGCCGGCGGGGGGGGGGGCGGGGCTCCCCCCCCCCCACCCCCACTCACGGGTGCCGCGAGGCGGCACCCGTCACCCGTCACATCCGCGGGCGCTGGCCCGTCCTCGTCATGCAGGCCCGTCACCCGGCGGGCCGAGTTCGAGGAGGGATCATGATGCCCCGCGTTCCTGGAGTGACCACCCGTGAGGCCGGCTTGCTTGGCCGGTTGGCCTATCGCATCGCCCGCTACCGTTACGGTGCGGTACCCGAACCGGTTGCGGTGATGCTGCACCATCGGCCCGCGTTCTGGGCCTACGCGCTCTGGGAGCTGGGCAACGAGAAGGCCATGCGGCGGCTGCCGGCGAGCCTGCGGGAGCTCGTGGTGTATCGGGTGGCCACCCAGGTGGGCTGCTCGTGGTGCGTGGACTTCGGTACCATGCTGCAACGCCACCACGGACTGGACGTCGAACGGCTGCGGCACCTCGACAGCTACCAGACCGCGCCGGCGTTCACCCCCACCGAGCGCCGAGCGCTGGCCTACGCCGACGCGATGACCGCCCTGCCCACCGCGGTCACCGACAGGATGGTCGCCGAACTGGACACCGAGCTCGGCCACGACGGGCTGGTGGAGCTGACCTACGCGATCGCGGTGGAGAACCACCGGGCCCGGTTCAACCATGCCCTGGGCATCACCGACCAGGGGTTCACCTCCGGACAGGCATGCCGCGTGCCGCTTCGTTCGTGAGCGGGCGGGCCACCAGCGCCCCGAAGACCAGGCCGATGGTGGCCCACATGATCAGCTGGGTGCCCAGCGAGGCGACCCGGAAGTCCCACAGCACCGCCGCCGGGAACGCGTCGGTCACCTCGTTGATGGTCGGGAGCAGGAACTGCACGAGTGCCACCGTCACGACGAACGCCGCGCCTGCCGTCAGGGCGGCATTCCAGGCACCCAGACGCGACGTGAGCTGCCGGCCGAGGTAGGTCGCCGCGACTGCCAGCAGCACCGAGGCCACCACCATCGCCAGGTACCACCCGCTGCGCTGGCCGATCGTGTCGGGATTGCCGACCGCAGGCGGGTTGGCGGGATATTTCAGGAACGGCACGACGAACACCACGAGGTAGCCGCCCAGCGCTAGGACGGCGGCAGTGGCCCGCGCGGACAGCCGGCCGATGCGGCCGTAGGCAATCGCGAACGCCAGGCTGAACAAGCCACCGAACGCAACGGCGTACACCAGGACGGCGGTGGCCAGCCCGATGGTGCTCTGCACAGCCCGGCTGACCACCTCCGGCTCCGGAGTCTCGCCCGTGGCGGCTTGTGCGGCCGACTCGAAGTCGATCGCGCTCACGACCGACGGCTCGCCGAAGATGTACGCGAATACCAGCGTCAGCAGCCCGGCCGCCAGACCGGAGAGCAGACCGCATACCAACAACGTCCGCATCATGGTCGGGGCGCTGTCAGTGGCAAGGAACGCCGAGCAAGTGCCGACCGTCGTGCACGAACTCATGCACATAGTGGCCTGAGATGATCGACGTTGCGCCCTGTTCCGCGCCGACGAAATACAGCAGCAAGAGGCCCAGAACGCTCACGAATAGTGCCCAGGGCAGGATCTCACGAAACGGGATGCGGATCGGAATCGGCGCGGGTACGGAGATGGAACTCACGGCGGTACCTCCCTGGGCTGACGCGACCCACTAGACGGTGATCACGACGGCGGAGTGTCTGGCTCACGAAACCCGAGGTGGGTGTCGTTCACAGTGGCGCGACCGTGCCGGGTTTACACCGGCTTACTCCACTCCGTCGATCGAGTGACGGTAGGCATGGGTCATCGGCAGAGTCAATCGGCCGTACCGGTTGCGAGACGAGCCGGATCGCCTAGCGGGGACGGAGCCGTCCGAGCAGCTCGGCCGGCACGACGTGCACCTTGAACGGCCGGTGTGCCTCGAAGGCCTCGTCACCGACCACCCGGGCCACCTCCTGGTAACGGCCGTCGACATCGAGTTCGAGCACTAGCAAGTCGGGCACGTCGGGATCGAGCACCCAGCAGCTAGGGGTACCCATCCGCTCGTAGGCGGCGCGCTTGAGGTTGAGGTCGATCAGCCGACCGCTCGGGGACAGCACCTCGACGGCCAGCACGGGTGCCGCCGGGAGATTCTTGTCGGTGAGTAACCGTGAAGGGAGTGCTGGCGGTGACACTCATGCTGGTCATGGTCCCCTCCTCGGGTCGGTCTGCCAAACACTGCCACGAGGGACCGACATTTCTGGGCCGTTTGTTTCGGGGGTCAGGTCACGGGCCGACGATGCGGCCGATCTTGTCCGGGTTGACGATGTCGTAGATCGCGGCCACCTGCCCGTCGCGGATGGCGAGGCAGGCCACCCGACCGGCCAGCGGCGGGTGCCCGGCGTCGCCCGGCCACGGCGGGATGACCATCCCCAGGTCTCCGTTGACCAGCATCGGCCGGGCGGCGCCGAGCCGCTCAGGGCCATAGCGCTCCAGCAGGCCGAGGATGAACCTTGCCACCTTGTCTGCGCCCCGGACCGGCCGGCGCGCAGTGCGCTCCTTGCCGCCGCCGTCGCCGATCACCGCGGCATCCGGGTGCAACAAGCTGACCAGCAGGGCGAGGTCACCACCGGCCAGCGCAGCGAGGAACGCGTCGAGCACCCGGCGCTGCTCGGCCAGAGCCACCCGGGACGGCGGGTCAGCCGACGCGACCGTCCGCCGTGCCCGGGAGGCGTGCTGCCGCGCGGCAGGCACCGAGCAGCTCAGTACGTCGGCGATCTCGGCGAACGGGACACTCAGCGCGTCATGCAGCACGAAGGCGACCCGCTGCTCGGGGGTCAGCTGCTCCAGCACAACCAGGGCGGCCATCCGCACGCCGTCGTCGCGGACCACCTCGTCCAGCGGGTCGGCCGGTCCGTCCAGCCGGGTCACCAGTGGTTCAGGCAGCCACGACCCGACGTAGCGCTCCCGCTGCACGGCCGCCGAGCGCAGCCGGTCCAGGCACAGCCGCCCGACCACGGTGGTCAGCCAGCCGCGCGGGTCGCGGATCGCTGCCCGGTCGGCGTCGGGCAGCCGGGCCAACCGCAGCCACGCCTCCTGGACCGCGTCCTGCGCTTCGGCCAGCGACCCGGTGAGCCGGTAGGCGACCCGAAGCAGGTGGGTGCGATGCTCCTCGATGACGTCCGCCGAACTCGGCACGGTCACCGACCCTAGACTCGGTGACTGTGGCTGGACGGATCCGGGACGCCGACATCGCGGAAGTCCGCGAACGCAACCGGATCGACGAGGTGGTCGGTGAGTACGTCGCACTGCGCCGGGCCGGTGCGGATTCGCTGAAGGGGCTGTGCCCGTTCCACGACGAGAAGACCTCGTCGTTCAACGTCCGCCCAGGTCACGGCACCTTTCATTGCTTCGGCTGCGGCGAAGGAGGATCGGTCGTCGACTTCATCATGAAGATCGAGCACCTCGGCTTCGTCGAGGCCGTGGAGCGGCTGGCCGACCGGGTCGGGATCCGGCTGACCTACACCGGTGGCGGCTCCTCGGTGCAGCGCGACCGCGGCACCCGATCCCGGCTCGTCGAGGCGAACAAGCTGGCCCAGGAGTTCTACGCCGAGCAGTTGACCTCGGCCGAGGCGCGACCGGCCCGCGAGTTCCTCATGCAACGCGGGTTCGACCAGCAGGTGTCGGGCACCTTCGGCTGCGGCTTTGCCCCGTCGGGTTGGGAGCAGCTCACCAAGCACCTGCTCGGCCGCGGGTTCTCAGTCGAGGAACTGGTCAAGGCGGGGGTGTCCCGGGAGGGCCAGCGGGGGCCGATGGACCGCTTCCACCGCAGGCTGCTGTGGCCGATCCGCGACCTGGGCGGTGATGTGGTCGGGTTCGGCGCCCGGCGGCTGTTCGACGATGACCGCAACGAGGCGAAATACGTCAATACCGCCGAGACGCCGTTGTACCGCAAGTCGCAGGTGCTCTTCGGGCTCGACCTGGCCAAGCGTGAGATCGCCCGGCGTCGTCAGGTCGTCGTGGTCGAGGGCTACACCGACGTGATGGCGATGCACCTGTCCGGGGTACCCACCGCGGTGGCGTCCTGCGGCACGGCGTTCGGCACGGAGCACATCTCGGTGCTGCGCCGGATGCTCATGGACGACGACGCCTTGCGCGGCGAGGTGATCTTCACCTTCGACGGCGACGAGGCTGGGCAGAAGGCTGCCCTCAAGGCGTTTGACGACGAGCAGCGCTTCGCCGCGCAGACCTTCATCGCGATCGCACCGGACGGGATGGATCCGTGCGAGCTGCGCCAGGCCAAGGGCGACGCCGCGGTCCGCGACCTGGTGTGCCGCCGCCAGCCGCTGTTCAGCTTCGCGGTGCGGACCCTGCTCGCCGAGCACGACCTGGACACCGCGGAGGGCCAGGTCGAAGCGCTGCGACGCGCAGTGCCACTGGTCGCCCGGATCAAGGACCCGGCATTGCGTGATCGGTACGCGACGCAGCTGGCGCACTGGAGTGGCTGGACAGGCGAGGAGGCTACGGTGGTCCGGCGGGTCCGGGAATCCGCTGGCGAGGAGCCTCAACGGCGTGGCCGGCGAGCTCGGAGCACGTCGCCGACCGAGAACGGCGCCGAGCGTCCACCGCGTGACGATGTGCGGCTGCAGGCCCAGCGCGAGGTGCTCAAGGCGGTGCTTCAGGAGCCCGCGATGACCGGCCCGGTGTATGACACATTGCCCACCGAGGCGTTCACTCACCCCGCCTACGCCCAGGTGCACGCCGCTGTGCTGGCCGCCGGCGGCACCGCCGCGGGGATGTCCGGTCCGGCGTGGATTGACGCCGTCGCCGCGCACTACCCGCAGCGATCTCTGCTCACCGAGCTCGCCGTGGAGACGCTGCGAGCCCAGGCCGGTGCCGAGGACGACGCGCGCTACATCGGCAGCCTGCTGGCCCGGCTGCAGGCCACCGTCGTCGGGCAGCAGGTCGCCGAGATCAAGTCCCGACTGCAACGGATGTCACCGCTGGACGACGCGGACTCATACCATCGGCTCTTCGGTGATCTGGTGGCTCTGGAGCAGTACTACCGGGCGCTTCGTGAGCAGGCCGTGGGGGCCCAGGATTGAGCGTCTGGGAACGGCTGTTGCGGCGTGTTGCCGCGGTGCCCGGGCTGCCCGCGGGATTCACCGGCACCCTGGAGCCGGATGAGCGGATCGTCACCATGGGGGAGCTGGCCGGTGGCGGGCACCTGGTGCTGACCCAGCTGGGGCTGTGGGTGCCGGAGGGTGACCAGGCCCGCCGCATCGGCTGGCACCTGGTGAGCAAGGCGGTGTGGGACCGCAGCGCACTGGTGGTCACCGAGGCGGTCAGCACCGGCACTGCGGGTGAGGCCGTGTTGCTGTCCGACCTGCCGCCGCGCCGTTTCGCGCTCGCGCAGCCCGGTAAGGTCCCCGAGGTGGTGCGCGAGCGGGTGACCAGCTCGATCCGGTCCAGCCAGCACCGCGAACTCCCCGGTGGCGGGGCCTGGTTCGTGCAGCGCCGAATCCCTGGACGCGATGGCGTGGTGCTGCAGGTGCGTGCCGATCCGGGTACTGACCCCGGCGCGTTGGAGATGATGGCCAGTCAGGTCGCGTCGTGCTTGCCGCGGCCGGCCCCGCCCGGTTAGTTTCGACGTTCCGCAACGACGAGGAGGGGGTCGCTGGTGTGGGATCCGGAGGCCTACCTCGAATTCGGCGATCACCGGGCGCGGCCCTTCCACGACCTGCTCGCCAGGGTGGGTGCTCGCGACCCGGCACTGGTGGTGGATCTGGGCTGCGGGCCAGGCACTCTGACGCCCTTGCTCGCCAAGCGGTGGCCCAGGGCGAAGCTGATCGCGGTGGACAGCTCAGCGGAGATGGTGCAGGCGGCGTGGGAACGGGGCATCTCCGCCGAGCTGTGCGACTTGCGTAGCTGGTCGGCCGCTCCCGGCACTGGTCTGGTCGTCTGCAACGCGGTGCTGCAGTGGGTGCCCGGGCACGCCGAACTGCTTCGGCGGTGGATCCGGGAGCTGCTGCCGGGGGGATGGCTGGCCTTGCAGGTGCCCGGGAACTTCAACGCGCCGTCGCACACCGAGACGGCCCGGCTGGCTACCGAGCCTCGCTGGCGCGGTCTGCTCGACCTCACGGCAGCCTGCCCAGTGCTCGAACCTGCCGGCTACGCCGCGGTGCTGGCCCCGGGCGCTGCGGAGTTGGACGTGTGGGAGACCACCTACCTGCACCGGCTGACCGGATCCGACCCAGTGCTGGAATGGATCACCGGGACCACCCTGCGGCCGGTCCGGGCGGCGCTGTCGGCGGCCGAGTGGATGGAGTTCCGGCAGGACCTCGCGCCGCGGCTGCGGGCTGCCTACCCGGCGGGGGCCGACGGGGTGACCTGGTTCCCGTTCCGCCGGATCTTCGCCGTCGCGCAAGCCGGCTAGCTCTCGCGGCGGTGTCCGTTACCGGTCTTTCTGGGTGTTCCGGCCGCCCACCTCGCTGATCTTGCCGCTGACCACGCCGGCCGCTCCCTGCACCGTGGGGTGGTCGAGGACCTGGCGGCACATGCGCTCGATCTGCTCGTAGCGCTCCCGGCCCGGGAGCCGAGCACGTAGCCGATCGCGCAACCCAGCAGAAAGCCACCCATGTCGTGCTCCTCATCTCGTGTCCCTGATGTTGGCGGATCGATCCTGCCAGCAGGTGGGGCAGCCCTACGGGTGGTGCACGTGGTGCGCTAGGGTAGTCGTCAGCCGGCCCAGCACCGGGGTTCGGGCACCGGCACCTTCCCCGATAGCTCAATTGGCAGAGCATGCGACTGTTAATCGCAGGGTTGTTGGTTCGAGTCCAACTCGGGGAGCATCCCCCGCAGGTCATCCCTGAAGGAGTGGGGCCGGTCAAGACCCCGTCCGTAGCGCCGAATCGCGGGCGGGTGGAACATTGCGACGGCCACGGCGCAGCGCGCTTCGGAGCTGCTTCAGTCCAGGGCGGCCCTCGGTCGAGGCGCCTCGCTAGGGGGCGCCCTCGGCGATCTTCGCGGGGGCGAGTTGAATCCCGATCTCGGCGCGGGTCAGCGCGACTTGAGCTACTTCGAGCTGCTTCGCGGCGCAATGCGGGCACGGCGGTCCGTTGGGCGCCTCGTGCAAGGTGACGACCATCATCAGTCGGCGGCCGCACTCGGCCTTGAGCACGCCGATCGGATGGTCACGGCGCTCGTCGATGGCGTGACTGCGCCAGTCCAGCGAGCTCAGGCCCCACTTCACGGCTTGACCGTCCCGCTGATCGTGACCGTTGCCGCGGTCTTTGCGGACCGGCACCACATGCATCCGCAGCTCCGCTGGTAGCCGGCCAGCGTGCCATGCGGAGCGTCCGGGACCCGTTCGCGGGACTCGCGCTGTGCCTCAGGTACGTCGATCACGGATAGACCCTGACCGCGTTCAAACCCGTGGTGTCTCTAATCAGAGACGTCCCCCGGGTGGGCTACACTGGTAGGCCAGCCCGGTAGGCCATCCCCCGCAGCTCCCGGCCGACGGCATCGCGCTGGGAGCGCACCAGTAGCTCGGCGAGTACCTCGCGGACCACCGGCCCCCGTTGGATGCGGTGCGGAGAGATCAGCTCAGCGCGGCGCAGTGCCAGTACCGCGTCGTGCTGGCGCCCTCGCATCCGGGCTAGCGCACGGCCGTAGTCAGCCCAGTAGGCGGCTTGACCCGACCGGTTGACGTGCGCTTCCGGTGCCAGACTCTCGGCCAGTGCCGCTGCCCGTTCGTTGTCGCCGATCTCCAGCAGTCCTGCCATGCGGTAAAGGCCGACCTTGATCGGGCCAAACCCCAGCCCGTAAGCGTTGCCCTCCCCGGTGCGCCCGGCGAGATCGGTGGCGTGGTCGACTGAGCCGTTTAGATCACCGGGTCGGCCATCCGCTGCGGCGACTACCGAGCGGCGCAGCGCGAGGAACCCGGCAAGCTGCATCGTCTCTGGAGTGTTCGTCGGCACGGTCACCGCGTCGAGCGCGGCGTTGGCGACGTCGAAGGCTCCCGCGGCGAGCCCCACCCTCGCGCTGGCGGCAGCGACGAGCCCTGCCGATGTGGCTGTGTCGCGGTCCCCCGCAGCATGTCGAGCCAGCATGAGAGCGTGCGAGCGAAGGTCCACAGGGGCATCGGTGATGCTCAGCCACGCAACGGTGGCCTGCGTGTGCAGCCAGGCTGCCAGAGACAGCAGTTCGGCGACGTCGCGTCCGGCCGCGATCGAGGCATGTAGGTCCCGGATCAGACCCGGCAGTGCGGCGCCGACGTCCCGTTCCCGCTCGCAGCGGCACAGCGCGTCGATCATCGCGCTCACCCGTGCCCGCAACACTGCCGCAGGAAGCACCTCGCCGCCCGGTAGCCCATGGCTAGCGCCCATCAGCGCCCGCCTCACCGCGTCGATTGCGGCGTCGGTGTCCCCATTGCCCGGTGCCGGCATTGGCAGCCGTATCAGCTCGGACGGTGCGATCTGCAGCGCATTTGCCAGCGCCACGATCTCCGAGCGGCGGTCCAGCGCACGCTCGCCGCGCTCAATCCGGGACAGATGCGCCTTGCTGATGCCGGCGAGTTCGGCGATCACGCGTAACGACTTGCCCCGGACGTAGCGGACCTGACGCAGCCGGGCACCGATCGTGCGCGGGTCGTCGTCAACGTCCACCAGCACCACTCCACAGCCGAGGTGATCTCCCCCCGGCCGATGCCCGGGACCGTCGTCCCGGGGCGGTGTACCTCGGCGAAGGGGTACCAGTCCAGGCTACTGGTCCACTTCTGAAAGCGCCGGGGGGTAGATCCGTGGATCTACTCACTACGGCGGAGGCCGCCGAGCTACTCGCACACCCGTGTCGACGGTGCGCCACTGGCGGCACCGCGGCACCGGCCCCCGCTCGTTGGCTCCGGATGTCCATGCAGGTCATCGGTGCTGTGGAGTGCATGATAGTCCCAGTCTGCGGGGGATTCTGTCCGCGTGCAAGATCGTTCATTAGCAGCAGTACCGGGCCACCCTTCAGCACTACCTGGTGAACGCCGCCTCCCAGGTCAGAGCATGAGGCCCCGGGCCTCTCAAGCAGCCGCAGCTCCCGACCGTTACCCGGTTTGTGGCTCGCTACCTGGGCTGGCGGCTGCCAGCGGGCGGAGCAACGTGATCACCGAACGGCACGCCGACCTCGGCTGTGCCGCCCACCGTTTTGACCGTCGGTCGCGCCAGCCGTGGAGTTCATTTTGATCACATTGGAGACCAATTCCCGAGGCTCTTCGAAGTAGTCCATAACGATAATTCCAACACGCCCTTGTGGGGATTCTACGAGATAGTTGTTGAGGCGTGGATTTATCGCCCTCGAGTAGCCGTTCGCCTTCCTTCTCAGGTCCACGGCACTGGAAAACGTGATGTAAAGATCCTTGGGGTCACGACGCCTTGCTTCCTCTATATGGGCCATAATAAAGTTGTACTTGCCGTTTTCTCCAGGGTTCTGATAGCGATCTTCGACGGCGTAGATCAGGCCTGTCGGGCTTCTGAAGCGCCGATTTTCCGGCCAATCGGTAAGATCGAATCCGATGTCCTGGCCGCCTTCGAATCTTCGCAGCAAAACGATTTTACCGCGAACCTCTCCCAATGTTGTCTTGGATGTGAGTGCACAACTTGTAGTCGCAGAACTGTCATCAGTAAGAGGGGCGGCGAAATTGTAGAACAGCGACGCATCCTCGGTATGTTGCCACGTTCTCGCCCTGAATGCGTCTTCAAATGAGCTCGATCGGACAATCCAGTTCGCCGGATCTCCTCTGAACCTTCCAAAGGCTTGGGAGGGGGCGAATCTGCCGAGGCCGCCATCGAAGCGACCTTCGTCCTTGACTGACATTAAAACGGCTTCGGAAGGGTGCTGCTTGAGGAAGCTCGCGCAAATTGCCAGTACATCCGCGTAGCTCTTTCCCATATGTATAATATCGTGGTGAGCGAAAAGGTTATCCTGATAATGTGAAAGTCTGATGTCGAGAAAACGTATTCCCGCGTTCAACTGGTCGACCAGGTCCAGGTTCTGGGTTTTTCCAAATCCGAGGAGGCCGTCGACGCTGCAAGAGTTATGTGTTCCAGGAATGCTCAGCGTCGTCACTAGGGCATCATCGGGAATGTCTCGCATCCAGGAAGTGTGAGAAATGAGCTCGTCCATCGTGCTCCTCAGGTCGTCCGGCTTCGGGCGCCGCTGACCACCCTACCTACCTGCCGACCGGCCCCGCGCAGGAGTGTCCGGTCGCCTTCACCGGCCTCACCATCGGCATCATCACTGGTGTCGTGGCCAGGCTGGGAGCGGGCCAGCTACCTGTGCCGACTTGGGCGCATGCTCCCTCTTCTGATCTAGATCCTCGACCCGGGAGCCGCCGGCGTGACCGTAATCGGCTCCGACAGATGCAGCAGCACCCGCACGGTGGTATCGGCGTCGGTCTGGAACTCGATGCGGGTGATGTCGAGCGCGATGTACCCGCCGTCGATGGTGGCACCCATGCGGACGAAGTGGCCGTCCACCACGTGCGTCGCGGACAGCGATCGGGCGATCAGCTCGGCCAACGTCGTGGTTTCTACGCCGAAGGTCTGAGTCGGCACGGTCTCGGCGGTAGCGGTCACAGGTGGCTCCTTTTGGTCTGGGTGGGTGGGGCTCATCGAGTACCTCCGATGGTGATCACACCGGCGGGCGTGCACGACCGACCAGCCGCGGTGGGCTAGCAGTCCCCAGATCCGGGCGTCGCCGGTGCTGGCGGGTACGGTGCCGGCCGGACGTCCTGACTCCGGACCGGTGCAGCCGATGTCCGCTGGCGCGACGGCCTGCCGCCAGGGCGCGCTGTTCGGGGTGACCGGCGGTGAACGGGGCCAACTCTTGACCGTGACCGATGACCATCTAGGACCGCGGCTAACCGCATGCGAGCTTGCTCGTGCAGTCCCCATCGTGCTGGCTTGCTGCTGGCTCGACCGGCCAGGCAACGCCGCCATCAGCCGGTCTAGCTGCGGCGGAATCGCTGGCGACGGATCGCCGGGTGCGGACGCTGTCCGCGGCTACCAGCGGCGTCGCGGTGTCCTCGAAGACGACAACCTCCCGTTTCAATCCACACATGCCGCTGAAACCCCTGCCGCCACCGCCGCTGCGGTGCCGCGAGCTCGTCTTACGGCGCCGCCAACGGGGGACCGCTCCGGCCTGTTCCACGCCTTCCACGGTAAGGCGGGGCGGCACCCAGCCTGCGGTGTCGCCTTCTTGTTCAGCTGCTGTTTGCACGGGTATTACCAACCTGCGCTCACCGGGAGGATCCACCACTGGAGCAGGTGTCGCATCAGAACCGATGGTGATCGACTGCACCCGCAGCGAAGCGAGGCCAGCGGTGGGCTAGCCTCGGCACTCATCCGGGGCGGTAGCTCAGCAGGTCAGAGCAGCGGACTCATAATCCGTCAGGTCGTGGGTTCGATCCCCACCCGCCCCACCCTTCTACCAGCAGAAACAGTCCTCATCTGGGTTCCGCTAGATGATCTCTGGGCATAGATCTGGGTATGAGTTACGGCGGCCGGCGTGACCGCAGCACGTGCCAGGCGTGGTAGCGAGCGGCTCCAGGGCAACATCGAGGCCCGCGGTGAGTCGCAGCGTATGCACGTCTACGCTGGACCCGATCCGGTCGCAGGCAAGCCGGCGTACTTGCGGGAGACGGTCCGCGGCACCGACGACGCGGCCCGCCGCACGGTGCCGCGGACCCTCAATCGCCTCGTGCCGAAGCGGCACAGCGGGGATCTTGATCCAGCCGTGGTTCGCACTCGTGGCGGTGCCTCCGTTGCTCGGTCGAAGGGCCTCATCGACGGATCCATCGACCTAGCAGCTCGTCCTCCACAGCGCGGCACGTAAACCTCGGTCGCCTCCGGCGACGTGATCATGCTGGCCAGGTTCCGAGCCGGCCGGCAGATCGGCGGGGACCACGACCGCGCCGGACGCCCGATCCACCGCCGCGACCTGCTCCAGGAGCTGAGCCGACGAACGCGTAATGACCCGCGGGGACCTCCGCCGCCGCGGGGAACAGCGCTGATCACCGGGGCCGCACCAGACCCGCTACCACCGTGACAGCGGCGACATGACGGCGATGGCCGGGCCGCTCCCGTCCCATCGGCATCCGATCTACTTCCTGAGCACGAGTGACTACCATGTCGCTCCTTACGACCGGCCCGGACACGAGCGCGATCGCGGTTCCTGTGCACCGCATGCCTCAGCCGCTCACCGTACTGTCCAGCCAACCCAAGGACAGAGAAACGGCCCCCGTGACGGGGGCCGTTGGGCTCAGGCTGCTCACCTGAGCGGGGTACTCGACTATGTTACCCCAACAGTTTCCACGCCGAACAACGCGCACCCAGGAGGGCCCGTGGAGCGGGGGCCGATGCGCGGCCTGAAACGCCTTCGTGCAGAACCTCCGCCGCGGCCAGTATGAACTCCGGCGTCAACGTCGGCCCGAGACACCGGCTACCGGCGGCCTTCACCGAACTAACTCTCCCGCGAATGGACCGCGATGCCGAACCGCGCGGGCCCTATTCTCAGCCGCCTCGCCGACGCGTTACTCGACTAACGTCCTCGGACGATCTCCTGACTCAAAGCGCTACGGAGTGGAGAGCTCTCCGGCCCATTGCTTGAATGTCGACAGGAGCCCATTGACTGCCGCGGAGTCGATGCCGTCCTCTGCCCAATCGTCGGATGTAAGCCGGTTGATTGCGTTGAGGGCGTCGAGGAATGTGGCTGAGGTGAACCCCGCGTCCTTGGATGCGGCAAGGTTCAGCAGTTGATCGCGATTGTAATGGTTCATCAGTGCACGGACGTCGTAGAAGTCTCTCGGACGAGCCCGTCCCCACAGCGCAAGTACCTTGTCGGCCGCGAGATCGTCGGGGTGTAGGACCGGGCCAATATCGAGGGCCGCCCGGCTTCGGAGCCGGCCACCGTCGGCGAAGACCTCGACCACACACTCCCTACCGCTACTTGGCTCAATTGCGACAAATCGCTGATCGAGCGGCGGCCGGTCGGCATCGCGGCAGGCGAGACCGCGCGCCTCCAGCGCGGCCCGCAGCGCAGCGGCGACCCGTATCGCTTCAACGTTGTCGACCTCTGTGAAGAGATCGATGTCGTGGGTTGCCCTGGTGACAAAGCCGTGGGCGATCTCGCCCCGCCGCCGGCCAGGGCCAGAGTGCGAGCTTCGGGCAGGTTCAGCGCTGTCCTCGCGATGAGGTCCTGCAACGGGTCGAGCGGCATCGGGTCAGGCGGCCGCGCGAGCCGAGTCGATCAACGGCCGCCAGGCTTCCCTGACCCACGGCGGCACGTACATCTGATCCCAGAGCTCAACGAGTGAAGCACCATTGACGAGCCGTCGGATGTCGTCGAGGGTTCCCCCGACGAGCACGATCTCGTAGAGATCGCGTCGCCGGTCGGGGTCAGTCAGATCCCAGCGGACTTCGCGTGGCCGAGGGCCGGACCAGAACAAGGTCGCCGACAGTCCGACGTCGCCGGTGAGCGGACTGCGGAGCTCGTCAAGTGTGTGCGGGACCGGCACATCCCGGACCCACCCGGGACGAGCTGTCGACTGCCCAACGCCGCTCATGCGTCCATGGTGCCCTATCCGAGCCCATCCTCGTCCTCAGCGTGGCCGCCGAGGAGCCGGCCCCGCAGTGTCCCTCAACTACAGTGTCCCTCAACTACACGGCGCGGCAGGGGCTCGGGGCTCAACGCAGCGGAAGGTGCCGAACGCGCCACCCCCGTCGGCGTGAGCACCACGAAGGCCCCGGTGCCGAGCCGACACCGCAGCAGTGGTCCACTATGGACTCGGTGGGCATGGGGTTGGGCATGAAAGGTGGTCACCGGTGCCTCCTCATGCCCACAGCAGCGCCTTCGTTACGCCTGTTTGCCCAGCTAGTAGCGCTGTGCTTCTTATCAGCCATCGGCTGAAGAAGGCACGCAGTGCGGCCACTCTGCTCGAGTCGATGGGAATCTCGTCGTCGGTGAACCGACCCAGAGTGCGCAGCATGGTGGCGAATACTGCTCTGTCGAATCCAGTGTCGATCTCGGCTGCGCGGTGCAGGAGCAGTTCCTTCTCGTAGCGTTGCGCGAGGGCGAAGACATCGGCGAAATCGCGGGCTTCCGCCCTGTCGAACAAGGCGATCACCTTGCGCCCGGCGAGTTCCTCGAGGCCGAAGGTCGGTCCGGCGACGCTCGCGGTGGGCGGCAGGTTCGGCGGCGAGTCCAGGGCGAGGTCGAGGAGAAGCTCGTCATCGCCAGACACGACCAGCCGGCAGAACGTCGAGGTGTCGCGGATACGCCGAACCGACCAGCCTCGGGTGTGCGCCGCAGCCTCGAACGCATCGCGGGCGGCGGGCACGGTGCCGCGGCCTACGCGGGTGAACAGATCCAGGTCCTGCGTAGGTCGGGAGGTGAGTTCCCGGGCGGCCAGGTCGCAGTCTGGTCGATCAGTGGTGCCCATGCGGCGCGAATGTCGCGGGGCAGGACCAAGTCGTTCCAGAGCTCGACCAGGAGCACCCCGTCGACGTACCTGAGGACGTCCTCAGGAGTGCCTTCGCGAAGCACGATCTCGTAGACGCGGGCACGGTGGCCGCGGTCACGTAGGTCGAACGTGCGGGTGGGCTCTGACCAGTTCACGTGCAGTGGCAGCGTGACCGTGGCGAGTGCTTGCGCTGGAGACAGGCGAGGAAGGATCGATGGCACGGCAACGGTCCGTCCCTTGGCGGTGGTGTGCTCGGTGAATTCCACCCGCGGTGTGGCGGTCAGCTCAAAACCCGCCGCGGCGAGTACTCGGGAGGCGGTCTGCAGCGTGGGGGAGCGGCGGCCGTGTTCGTAGGCCGAGAGCGTCGGCCGCGATGTGCCTGCGCGTTCGGCGAGTTCGTCCTGGCTGAGCCCCGCACGTTGCCGCGCCTCAGCCATCATGCGACCGGGATCCATCTCCTATCCAAGGGCGTGGGATCATTCATGGTGCGAGATCAGGGCGAAGGGTGGCCACACCAGCCGGGTTCATCGCGTTGACCTGCAACGAGATCCGCCGGCTGTTCACCATCTTCGTCAGCGAACCCGGCCGCGCCCTGGGTCTGTCCCGAAGCCTGGTCGGACTGGCGACGAGGCCCCTAGCACCGCGCCCGAACCAGCCACTAACAGCGCCAGGAAGCAACACGCGCGTGGATATAACGATCTACGGCTGGAGTGCTACGTCGACGCCCTCGATGAGCGGTATGTCGATGTAGATGCCGTGGGTGATCCGGGCTCATTTCACGCTCCCGTCGAGGGCCTACCGGAGGGGATCAAGCGTCACGGCGATCGCATCCCCACCTCGGCGTCGGGGATGCGCGCGAACAGGCCCGCGACGTCGCCCAGCGCGCCGATGAGCTCGGGGACCGAGGCACGGAGCTGGTCGTAGGTCTCCACGAGCTGCCGGTCGGGCTCGACGGACTCCGGGGGTGCGGCCCCGGCTTCGGACAGCTCCGTCACCGCGTCGGTCGGCGTCGGCGCGCGGTCGAGCGCGAACAGCCCCAGGGCGGCGGCGCCGAGCGCGGTGCCCTCGGCGGCGCCGACGACGTGGATGGGCCGGGCGAGCATGGCTGCCATCACCTCGCGCCAGAGCGCTGACCGGAAAACCCCGCCGGTCACCCGCACCGAGCTGACCGATTCGACGTCATCAAGGCGGTCGAGGATGATGCGCACCTGCAGGCAGACGCCCTCGACCGCCGCGCGGATCAGATGCGCACGCGTGTGCTCCAGGCGCAGACCGAGATAGGCGCCGGGGAGGTCCGGGTCCCAGAGCGGCGCGCGCTCGGCCAGCAGGTAAGGGAGCATGACCAGGCCGTCGCTGCCGGCTGGGACGCTCGCCGCCAGCTTCAGCAACGCGGCGTCGGCGCGCTGGTGGCCTGCGGCCGGCTGCACGTCGGGCGCCAGCGACTGGCCGATCCAGCGCAGGACGACTCCACCGTTGCTGATCGCTCCACCCACGACCCATGCCGTGTCCGTTAACGCGTAGCAGAACAGCGTCCGTCCGGCGTCGACCCGTGGCTCGTTCACGGCCATGCGGACGGCCCCGCTGGTTCCGAGCGACAGTCCGGCGATGCCCGGCGACACCGCTCCGCTGCCGAGGTTGCCCAGGGGCCCGTCGGCTGCGCCCACGACGACGGGAGTGCCGGCGCGCAGGCCGACTTTGCGGGCCGCCGCAGCGGCCAGTCCCAGCGTGGCGGTCGTGGACAGGATGGGCGGGAGCCGGTCGGCGTCGACCCCACACAGCTCGATCGCCGCCGTGCTCCAGGTGCGCGTTGACATGTCCAGCAAGCCGGTGCCCGATGCCGATGACAGCTCGGTGACCAAGGTGCCGGTCAGCCACAGCAGGATGTAATCCTTGAGACCGACCCACCAGCGAGCGGCCGTCCACGTCTGCGGGTCGTGGCGGGCGAACCACATCAGCTTGGTCAGCGGCGTCATCGGATGGACCGGCACGCCCGTGAGCGCATGCAGTTGCGCTGCCCGTCCGGACCGGCGCAGCGACCGTGCCTCCTCGCGTGCCCGGGCGTCAGCCCAGGTGATCAGCTGCGTGAGCGGGCTCAGTTCGTCGTCGAGCGCCATCAGCCCGTGCATCCCCGCGCTGACTGAGACCGCCAACACCTCGGCGGATCCGGCGGTCGCGACGCACTCGGCCAGCGCGTCGCCGCTGGCGGTCAGGATCCTGGTGGGGTCCTGCACTTTCTGGCCGGGCGCGGGCGCAAGCAGCGGGTACTCCCGGATCGCGACGCTGCGCCACGACGAGCCCAGGCCGAAGGCCGCGGCCTTGACGCCGGTCGTGCCCACGTCCAGGCCGATGACGACCTGCGCGGGCGGGCCCGGGGTCATCGCGGGCTCTGCTGGGCGAGCTGCTGGCACTGGTCGACGACGGCCGCCACAACGTCGCCGTCGGCGCCGAGCTTGGGGTCCAGCCAGTCCAGCACCCGCGTGGCGCCCTCGGGCACGCGCCCGGCCGCTCGCTCGGCGCGCAGGACGGGAAGGATCCGGATCTGGAGCTTCTGGGAGCCGTCGGCGGTGATCCGGTCCAGCCGGTCGTGCATGCGAGCGTTGGCGAAGCGCTCCAGCAGTGCGCCACGGTAGGCCGCGACTTCCTCGGCTGGCTGGTCTAGGCGCGGCGAGGCCACCGCCCACCACTCCTCCAGCCAGGACCGGCAGGTCTCGTCGGCCACCGCCTCGGCCACGGTCGTATGGCCCCTGATGGAACCGGCGTAGGCGAGCAGCGCGTGCGCGCAGTTGAGCAGCCACAGCTTGCGGTGCTCATACGGCGTCACATCGTCGGTGAAGATCGCGCCGGCGTCCTCCCAGCGCGGCCGCGCAGCGGGGAACCCACCGCTGAGCACCCACTCGTGAAACGGTTCGCTGACGAACGGGCAGCGGTCGTCCAGCCCGGTGCGCTTGATCACGGTGTGGATGTCCTGCGGCCCGGCGCGGGGGGTGATCCGATCGACCATCGTCGTCACGACGGCGACCGAGTCCTTCATCCACGCGGCCAGAGCGGCGTCGATGAGCCCGGCCAGGTCGTGGACGACCCGCTGCGCCAGCGCGCCGTTGCCCGGGGTGTGGTCGCAGGGCACCAGCGTGAATGGCCTCGCGTCGGCCCGCCTGCGGGCCGCGATCCCCGCGACCAGGCGCGCCGGGGCGGTGCGCACGAACCCGGTGGGGTCACGTCGCAGCACCTCGACGTCGGCCTGGACCTCGGGGTGCTCGACGTCGAGCCCGCCGTTGGCCCCGCGGAGGTAACCGGCCTCGGTCACGGTGATCGTCACCGCGGCCAGCTCGGGTGCCTCGAAGTAGCCAAGCCAGGCATCGTGGTCGGGCGCCACGTGCGCTCGACAGAGGCTGCTCAGCACCTCGAACCGGTCTCCGTCTCCTGCTCGTGACACCAGCGTGTAGAGGCCACCCTGCTCGTTCAACTGCTCCACGACGGGGCTGCTGGTGCGCCCGGTGAAGGCCGAGATTCCCCAGTAGACGGCCTCCTCCTCGTTGAGCCGGTGCTCGGCGACCAGCCGCGCCAGCACGCCCGCGTCGACGCGGCGAGACATGTCGTGGCGGGCGGGGATCGAGCAGAACGCGCGGGTGTCGTCCACGAAGCCCGAGGTCCGCGAGAAACCCGCAGTCTCAGTCACAGCGGCGCGGAACCGCCGGATGGCGTCCGGCGCGTCGAGGAACCACCACGGCACACCGACGTACACCGACGGGTAGAACCCGGCCAGCGGCGCCAGCTCGCGCGACCATACCGTCTCGTCGACCGTGAAGACGACGAGGTGGAAACCCGGGTGCGTCCCGAAGCGCTCAAGCGGCGGGCGCAGCGCGTCGGTGAATTCGGTGCGGATCGGGATGTCATGGCCGGTGTCCGCCCCGAACCGCTCAAAGGTCGGCCGGTGGTGGCTGCGTCGCACTCCGGGATGCAGCGTCATGACCAGCCCGTCTTCGCACGACATCCGGGCCATCTCCAGCAGCATGTTACGGCGAAACGCCACCTCCTCGTCGCGGGTGACCTCGCCCGTCAGCGCGGCGCGGTAGATGCGCGCCGCGTCGCCGGGAGCCAGCGGGTCGGTCCGCACGTCGGCGTGGCTGTGGTCCGCCGAGGTCGCGCCGTGGGCGACGAAATACCGACGCCGCTGCTCCAGCGCCCGCAGATAGCCGGCGTAGCCGCCGGTGTCGACATCGGCCACCTCGCCGAGCCGCGCGACCGCTTCCCGCCAACCCGGCTGGGCAGGTTCGAGGTAGCGATCCGGGCGGAAGGTGGGGATCACCCGCCCCGACCAGGTCGGGTCAGCGGCCAGCGCGGCATGCACGCCCAGGTCCGAAGCGGGGTCGTCGGTGGTGGCAAGGACCGTGAGGCGGAAGCGCTCGAACAGCGCCCGGGGCCGATAGGCGTCCTCGCGCAGCCGCGCGGCCACCTGGTCATAGATCGCATCAGCCGTCTTGGCCGACGGCCGCGAGGTGACGTGGAAGATCTCCGCCAGCTCGGCCTCAAGCCAGAAGCGAACCGGCGTGCCCCGATAAAGGTGCCAGCGCTCGCAGAGCCGCCGCCATACCTGGCGGGACGCGTCCTCCGACAGCGGGCCTGGCCGACACCGAGCGCGTCGAGCTCGACGCCATCGGCGTGCAGCAGCCGCGTCACGTAGTGGTCGGGCGTGACCAACAGGGTACCCGGGTCCGGGAACGGCTCGTCGTCGAGCAGCAGCCGCGGATCGACGTGACCGTGCGGCGAGATCACCGGCAGGGCGCGCACCGCCTCGTAGAGCCGCCGCGCGATCGCTCGCTCGCCGGATTCCATCGGCAACAACCGGTCCGGGTGCAGCGCCAGCGCGAGCTCGGTGGCGACCACACCCCTCATAGTGCACACGCTGGCGTGCCGCGACAAGATCGGCGGTCGGCGCCCCTGATCGACGCCGACTGCGGCTCGACATCACAGAGAACGCGATTCCGGAAACGCCAGTCACCGGGGCCGGGATCGGATCGCTCAGGCGCCGGTAGGGACCTCGGTGCCGTCCTGGGACCAGCGCGTGTGGAACGAGCCCTCGGTGTCGACGCGCCGGTAGGTGTGGGCGCCGAAGTAGTCCCGCAGCCCCTGGACGAGGTTGGCTGGCCCGCGCTCGCGGCGGTAGCCGTCGTAGTAGGACAGCGAGCTCGCGAACGCCGGGATCGCCACGCCCTGTTGCGTCGCGATCGCGACCACGCGCCGCCACGCGTCCTGCGCATCCGCCACGGCCTCGGTGAAGTACGGCACCATCAGCAGGTTCTCGACGTCGCCGTGTTCGGCGTAGGCGTCCCGGACGCGGTTGAGGAACTGCGCCCGGATGATGCAACCGCCCCGCCAGATCGTGGCCATCGCGCCGAGGTCGAGGCCCCAGCGGTTGGTCGCCGACGCGGCGCGCATCTGCGCGAAGCCCTGCGCGTACGCCACGACCTTGCTGGCGTACAGCGCCTGGCGGATGGCGTCGACGAGATCGGTGCGGTCTTCCCCTGAGCCCGGGACCGGCCCGGCCAGCGCCGTGGACGCCGCCTTGCGCTCGTCGCGCAGTGCGGACAGCGTGCGCGCGAACACGGCCTCGGTGATGCCGGTGAGCGGCACGCCCAGCTCGAGGGCGTCGATCGCCGTCCAGCGACCGGTGCCCTTCTGCTCGGCCTCGTCGAGGATGACGTCGACGAGCGGGCCACCCGTCTTCTCATCCGTCTTCCCGAGCACTTTCGCGGTGATCTCGATCAGGAACGACTCGAGGTCGCCGGAGTTCCACTCCTCGAAAATCTTCCCGATGGCTGGGGCGTCCAAGCCCGCGACGTGGGTGAGCAGGTCATACGCCTCGGCGATGAGCTGGATGTCGGCGTACTCGATGCCGTTGTGCACCATCTTCACGTAATGCCCGGCCCCGTCGGGCCCGACGTAGACGCAGCACGGCGTACCGTCCACCTGCGCCGCGATCCCCCGTCAGCACGCCCTCGACCTCGGCGTACGCGGCCGGGTCACCGCCGGGCATGATGCTCGGCCCAAGGAGTGCGCCCTCCTCACCGCCTGACACCCCGACGCCCAGGAACCGCAGCCCGCGCTGCGCGCAGGCCGTGGCACGCCGCTTGGTATCGGCGAAATGCGAGTTGCCGCCGTCGATCAGGATGTCGCCCTCGTCCAGCAGCGGTGACAGCTCCTCGATGACATCGTCGACGGGCGCACCGGCCTTGACCATGATGAGGATCCGCCGCGGCCGCTCCAGCACGGCGACGAAGTCCTCCGGGTTCTCGGCAGCTGTGAACGTGCCCTCACCGCCGTAGGCCGCCATGAATCTCGCGGTGCGGGCGGTCGTGCGGTTGTGCACGGCGACGGGTACCCCGTGCCGACCGATGTTGCGGGCCAGGTTGGCCCCCATCACCGCCAGCCCGGTCACCCCGATACGGCTCTCTCCCACCATCGTGTCGCTCCTTTGCGCGCCCGGGCTGCGCCCCTGGGGCACGGCGTTTGGTGAGTGCTCACCCTTCATCTTCCGCTCCGTACGACCGTCTCCGCACGGCCTGGACGCGGCGTCTGACCTTGCTGCCGGTTTCGGGGGCCACTCGTGGGGGTATCCGACGACGGTTCGAGCAGGAGGAGGTCGGGCTCACCATGCCTTCGGCGCCTACCGTTCGTGACCTTCGTCATGCGCTTGACGACGACGGGCAGTTGGCTCGGTGGCTGGCCGGTCATCGCCCGGCCGTGTGCCTCGACTACGACGGGGCGCTGACGCCGATCGTCGAGCGGCCCGAGGACGCGGTGATGTCCGACAGCATGCGCGCCACCGTGCGTTCGCTGGCCGAAGGCTGCCCGGTATGCGTGGTCAGCGGTCGCGATCGGGTGGTCGTGCCGCAGCTGATGGGACTCGACATTGCGAAGGTGACCGATCGGCAGCTGGTCCACGCGGGCGTGGACGGCGTCGAAGAGCAGCCGGCCGGCCTGCTCGGAGCGGGAGCGGTCGACGAGGACGACAGCCAGCTGGGCAGGTAGGAGTATTGGGTTGCCACGATGGCGGTGTCGCCGCCGTGCAGCAGCTCCAGGCTCTCCGGCGCGGGCGCGTTGACCCAGCCGGTCCCCGTCGTGGTGACGATCGCGAGGACCGACCGGCCGAAGGCACCGGTGCGCTCCAGCTCGCCCACGGCGAGGTCCGCGCGCTGCTGCACGGTCAGGGCGGATTGCAGTCCCACATAGACCCGGATCGGATCCAGCGGTGGGCGCGCTCCGGCCTCGGCCAGCTCTTGTGGTGACCGGCCACCGGCGACGAAGCTGCGCCCCTCTCGGCCAAGGGTCTCCCAGGGGACGAGGGACGCGGGGGAGCCGGAACGGGTGGGCTGCTGGGGCTGCTCCACCCGCGGGTACGTGCCGCTGTTGATTCCGCTGAACGTGGAGTCGGCGACCGACAGGGCGCGCCTGAGCAGCACATCGTTGACCACCGTGACGACCAGAAGACCGGCCAGCACGGCGCCGATTGCCCTGGCCAGTCGCCAGGGCAGCCGCGCCCACCTGCCCAGCGCGCGGGCAAGGAATCGAGCCAACCAGCGGATGCCACGTGCCGCGGCCAGCAGCCCGACTCCGACGACGACGAGCAGCAGACCGGCCCGCAACCATCCACTGGTCGTGGTCTGCTGCATCGACATCAGGGCCGCGACCTCACGCTGCCACGACGCGGCGACGACGAGCATCGTCACCAACAGGACCGGTGCCGCGAGCAGCAGGACGGCCCACCGGGCCGCAGGTCCCCACGGAGGCGCGCGATGGCAGACGAGATGCCAGACGCGTCGCCACCGGGCCGAGTGCCGTGCGAGCCAGGTGAGGATAAGCCCGACCCCGTAGACCTTGGCGAGAATCTGCTCAGTGGTGGCGGTCCACACGAATGGTTTCGGGTTGTCGTTGTTGACTTTCAGGTAGTCCTCGAATCGCGGTAATGTGGTCGTTCACGCTGTGGAACACGCCCCGGCGGATCGCCTTGTCGGTCAGGTCCCGAAACCACCGTTCGACCAGATTGAGCCACGACGACGAGGTGGGGATGAAATGCAGGTGAAACCGCGGGCGTTTAGCCAGTCATTCCTCGACGTTGGCATGCTTTAAGAGGCTCTTCGTCTCTGAGCGTGGTGTGCCGCTGTAGGACACGATCTTTAGCCTGGTCCGGGATGGGCGTGGGGCCTCATGATCCGTGGTGTTCATGGACACGGAGATGGAGGCCTCAGATGGAACGAGAGCGTAGTGCCGCAGCGGCGATGTTGGGCTTGCCCGGGTTTGTCGTGCTGGCCGTGTCGGATTTCGCCGGTGAGGTGGAGCAGGCGATTGAGACGACCGTGGATTTGGTGGGCTGTCCAGATTGTGGGGCAGTGGCCCAGTTGCATGACCGGCGGCCGTGTTGGGTGCGGGACCTGCCTGCGGGGGTCGGCCGGTTGCCTTGGTATGGGTCAAGCGAGTCTGGCGCTGCCGGCAGGTGTTGTGCCCAAAGAGAGGGCCTGGACAGAGACCTCTGCGGTGATCGCGCCGCGGGCGTCGTTGACCGAACGGGCCCGCGCCGAGATCTGCCGCCGTGTGGGCCAGGACGGGGCCTCGGTCGCGGCGTAGCCAGGGACTTGGGCATCGGGTGGCGTACGGCGATGGCCGCAGTCAGCGAACGTGGCACGCCACGGGTCGATGACCCCAGCCGACTGGACGGTGTCGAGGCGGTAGGACTGGATGAGACCGCGTGTCAGGCCGCCTCGGCGACCCGGTCGACTAGCTTCGTGACCGGCATCGTCGATTTGACCCGCCGCCCGGGCGGCTCGGCGTGGCTGCTGGATGTCGTCGACGACCGCAGCGCATCAGCACTGGTGAGCTGGATAACCAGCGTGACCGCGGCTGGCGGGCCGGTATCGGCAGTCTGAAAGGAAGTTGACGGCAATGACGGATTATCTCTGACAGGCGAGCAAGGAGGTGAGCGACGCTGTTGACCCCTGCTGGCCCTGACTACGGACGCGCGGGGGCACACCCTTGACCGGGATGTAAGTCTCTGTGCTCGGCGCCAGGAGGTGGAGGCCTGCGGTTAACTGGTTTAGACGGCACGGCCGTCATGATCGAGTCAACTGTGGGGTTTGAGTCGGCTCCAGGGCGATAGGCGGGCGTGTGTCGGTGCCGCGCCCCGTGAACTCGACGAGACCGACATGTGGAAGGACTGGGAATGTCGGCCGCGTCGAGTTCACGGACAGCACCCCCGGGCAAGCCAGCGAGGGAACACTCCTGGTCGGGATAGGGCGAAGCCCGGCTAGTAGGTGCGCGCGATGCTGGACGCGGCGGACTTTAGCTTCGCGGAGAGCCGGCAACGAAATGGATTCGCGTCGTGAGCCTGGGAACCGGGTCCAGGCAGAGCCCGGGATTACATCTGCGTACGAGTCTCTGATTGGATCGCGTGATTCAGATGAGCCGGAGTACCGCCGTGCAAAGGAGCGGTCCATAACGTGGTGTGAGCAGGGATGTGCTCCCATGCACGGTCAGTGAGGTTCTGTTTTGCCAGAGCCGGTGGTTCCCGGTGAGTCCCCGCAGCTCCCCGGCCAGCAGGTCACCGAGCTGCCGCTAAGGCAGGGTAACCTCGCTCTTGGGTTCCTCGGTCCGCCTGCTTGGCAGGCACTGGCACCCGAAGCCGTGTCGGGCTCGGTGTGGTTTCCCTCCGGGGAGCTTGGGTTCAGGGCAGTGGGGCGGTGTTGGTGGCAGCCCGCAGCTTGCCCAGCCAGGTGGTGGCCTGGACAAGGATGTGGGGATCGATCCCGTGCCCGCCGGGGTGCCACCGCAGATCGACGGCCGCGCCCCGCTCGATGAACTGTTCGGCGAGGCGTTGGGCCTGTTCGGGTGGCGCGATGGGGTCAGCGCGCCCGGCGGCGAGGAACACCCCCACTTCGGACAGGTCGGCCATCGGGGGTCGTTCAGGGTGACCATCGGGGCGAACAGCACGCCAGCACGCAGCAGGTGGGGGTGGCGCAACAGCAGCGTGGCGGCGATGTTGGCGCCGTTGGAAAACCCACCGCGGCCAGGCGGGAGGCATCCAGCCGGTAGTGGGCGGCAGCGCTGGTGACGAAGGTGGCGAGCTGATCGGTGCGGGCGAGGAGGTCGTCGGTGTCGAAGACCCCTTCAGCCAGGCGGCGAAACCACCGGTTCGTGCCCCGCTCGCTGACTTGGCCGCGGGGTGATAACAGTGCGGCCTGGCCGTCGAGAGCACGGCCGAGCTCGAGCAGGTCGTTTTCGTCACCGCCGGTGCCGTGCAGCAGCAGCAAGGTCAGCGCGCCGGCGGTGTGAGCGGGTATGAATCGGTGGGTGAACGCCTCCACCCTGCGGGTGCTCATGTGCCGCCTGCCCCGCTAGCGCCGCCGAGGACCAGCTCCTCGTCGGAACCGGGGACCTTCAGGGTGGGCAACGCGTGTTCGATTTCGGCTCGGGAGGGCTCCAGCCACGTTGGCAGCTTCAACGCCCGGCCCAGCTGCATCAGCGGTTCGTCGATAGTGAACCCGGGCGGATCGGTGGCGATTTCCAGCAGCACCCCGCCGGGCTCGCGGAAGTAAATCGAGTGGAAGTACTGCCGGTCGATGATCGGGGTCACGTTGAATCCCTGCCCGAGCAGGGTGTTGCGCCACTGGACCTGCTCGGCCTCGCCGGGGGTGCGCCAGGCGATGTGGTGCACCGTGCCCGCAGCCACCAGCCCCTCGGGCGCCTCGGGGCGGCACAGCACATCGACCAGGGACCCAGCACCGCCCTCGCCGGTGGCGAACCGGAAACGGTCGCCTTGCTCGGCCGCGAGCCGGAAACCAAGCGTGCCGGTCAGCAGCTCAGCGGTGCGTTCGTAGCCGGCCTCGGTCAACGTCACCGAATGCAGGCCCCTGATGGCGTGTTCGGGCGGGATCGGCCCGTCTTCCCATACCGATGTCAGCTCGGGCTGGGTGTGGGCGACCAACTCCAGGGCCAACCCATCGGGGTCGCGCACCGAAAAAGCCTCTTCGTCCGCTCGGGTCGCGACAGCCCCCACCGCGATCGCGTGGGCCTGCAGGTGCTCGCGCCACCAGCCCAGCGAACCCTCCGGCACCGAGAACGACACCGTGGTGGCTTGCCCCGCCCCGCGCCGCCCGCGCGGCGCGCCGGGCCACGGGAAGAACGTGATCAGCGTGCCGGGCTGGCCCGACCCGCCACCGAAGTAAAGGTGATAGGTATCCGGGGCATCAAAATTCACCGTCACCTTGACCAGCCGCAACCCCAGCGTGAGGTAGAAATCCGCGTTGCGTTGCGGATCGGTGGCGATCGCGGTCACATGATGCAATCCACTAGGTGCGCTGGGCATGCTGGGTTCTCCTCTCCTCGGCCAACCCGACGCTACCGATCCCGGCCACGTGCGAGACTCACCTGTGCAATGGTTGCGTGGCATCGAGCGCCTCGCAGTATTCACGGATACCCAGTTCGCGCGTCACTGATGTCGGTGCTGGCCGTGGCCGGCGCGCCGCTGGCCTGGCTGACCATCTCCGATGACGTGCTGCGCACCAAACCCGCCGCGCGGCCCCGCTCACCCGCAGCCGGCTCCGCCAGTGACGCCTCGAACTGGGCGTGCACGCTCGCGAGCCACGACGGCCACCGCCGCCAGGCGGTCAGTTTTCGGCTGCCGTTGACAAAACCGGACCCGGCACGGCAGCGCCTCAGCCCTCGTGCGATGTCAGCGCGGCGGTGGGTCAGACACAGATGTAGCTGGCGGCGAAGTGGGGTCACCGTGTCCGGTGTAGCGGGAGACCAGCGGGTAGAGGCACAGGTTGGCGGTGATCGTCTGGCCGGCGATGTTGGTCGTGGCGGTGGGCAGGGTGTCTGGCGTGGCCATTATTCCGTTGCTGACCACCGGCGTCGGCACCCTCGTCTGTGCTTACGGCACCCGCTACGTTTCAGCGCCAGCCGAAGAACTCCGCCTCGCGTTCAGCCCGGCGTCCGCGCCACTGCGGCCGCGAGCAAGCCCACGCTGTTGGTTCCGAGGTGCAGCCCGATCGGGGCGAGCAGGCTGCCGCTGCGTTGTCGAAGCCAGCCTAAGACCGCCCCACCCATCCCGGTTACGACAATGACTCCGGCCACCGACGCGCCTTGGAGGACCGGTGACACGCCGGCCCCCGTGGGGCCCAAGGGCGAGCTGATGTGCCACAACCCGAAGATTACTGAGGTGATCACGACCGGTGATCATCACGACGTGCACGCTCAACGAGTGCAACGCGTCGACGGCCTCGCGCGACTCCTGACGAACCTCGTCCGCCAAGCCGACGGCTCCGGCGATCTGCCCGTCGATCAGCACATGGAGCACGATGGCGCCCGCGTCAGACCACGACCGCGTCGCCGCCAGGGCTGCCTGATCATGCTCGGCGAGCAAGCTCGGGCCGCCGACGCTCACGGTGCGCCCATCCACGGTGCCGGTAACCCCGACGGAGGTAGCGGACTGGAACTCGCCGGCCCGCGGGACGCTCAGACCCCTGTCATGCGCCGCGGCGATGATCGCGTGGGCCAGCGGATGCTCACTGTCCGCCTCGACCGCGGCGGCCAAGGCCAGGAGCTCGTCCTCGGACCGGTCGCTGGTGGTGGTGATCTCGTTCAACACGGGCGCGCCCTTGGTCAGGGTGCCGGTCTTGTCGAACAGGACGGTGTCGACGGTACGCATCTGCTCCAGCGCCATACGCTCGGTGACCAGGACGCCACCGCGCGCCGCGCGCTCGGTGGCGATGGAGACCACCAGCGGGATCGCCAGGCCCAGGGCGTGGGGGCAGGCGATGACCAGGACGGTGATGACGCGCACAAGCGCGCTCTCCGGGGTGCCGAAGACCAGCCATACGACAAGGGTGATCCTCGTCGGATGGGGGCTGGCCCAGCGGCCGGTCTTCCTGCCCGGGCTAACCGTCGCTCAGGCCGCCGCGCCCGAGCCCACCCTGATCGCGGTGGTGGTGGCGGCGGTGTTGGCCGGCGGGTTGATCCTGGCCCCGTCGCTGGCGCTGCTGTTCCGGCTGGTCCTGGGTGGGCGCTTCGATCCGGGCGGTGCACAGCCGGCGCTGGCCACCCCCGCAACCCGGCAGACCACGTCCCCGCGCGGCCGGGCTGGTCTCCTGCTGAGCTGGGCCGTCATGTGCCTCGCTGTCGGGGTCGGTCTGCTCAGCGTGGTAGAGATCGGCTTGGCGCACGCCGTCGGAGTCGTCGCGCTGTTGGATTCATCGTTTTGGCGTTCGTCGGCCTCGCGCCCGCCGACGAAGGCCTATGAAATCCTGGGCGACGTTGCCGCTCACCTGCGGTCGTGGGAAGGGCGAGGCGTCGAAGACAGCGCTGCTGCCCGGGGAAGTATCAGTGTGTCTTGGGTCAGCTCGGCCGTGGGTGAGCCGTCCACCGTGAACACGGGTGTGGCCACGGCGAGGTGCGCTGACAGCGCGCTGACCATCGGAGTTTAGGTTCTCATCGATCAGAAATCTCACGTCAGCGGGCCTCAGTGCGTAGTAGTGCTCGGCGAGCGCTTCAGCGATGTAGTTCAGCGCCGGAGGAATGTCTTCGGGTTGGAGGCCGGGATGCTCGCCGACGATGTCATCGACGCTCATCCCTCCAGCGAACCTGAGGAGCTGCTGCCCGCCGCCCTTCTGGTTGGCAGCTCCTTCGCCAGGGCGCGTCCCGCTGATCATCGGGTTTATGATCAACCCTCCTGTTCCCGAGCTCAACAGCAGTGCTGTCCACGGTCGACCGAACAGCACTGCTGTTGAGCTCGGGAGGCCGAGAGCACCCGAGATCCGGCCATCTGACCCGGTCCATGATCTACGGGACAGGGCCTAGCCCGTCGCCATGGCTGGTTCCTCAGCACCGATCCACCGGTGGGCGAAACCAGCGACGCGCCGCCGGTAGTTACTGACAGCCACAGCCTGTGATGCTTATCCTGCGCCGCGAGTGCCTTTCATTCGGTCCGATCGAGCTTCGGCAACTCCGATCCACCCCGATGACCAGGCAATTTCGTGTATCCGGCCGTGTGTTAGCACCTGGGGTCAGGGGGATTCGTGGGGGACAGCACCGCGTCACCGAAAGTAGTCCTCGGGCGCCACGCCGGTCAGGAGGCGCCGGGGCGGCGTTGGGGTCCGCTGAGGTGGGTGGGCCTGGTGGTCGCGCTGCTGGCTGGGGTGGTCGGGGTGCCGACTGCTGCCGCGTCGACGGCGGCCGCGAGTCAGAACGCGATCATGGGGGGGCACGCCGCTTTCGCGGTCAGCCTTGGCGATGCGCGCTTGCATCAGCTACCGGCCAGCGACCTAATGGATTACGTCGCCTTGGGCGACTCTTACTCCTCAGGAGTGGGCACCGGCGTCTACGACGCGGAAAGTGGAGATTGCCGCCGCAGCCCGTTGTCCTACCCCCCGCTGTGGGCTGCGCAGCACCAGCCGGCCAGCTTCCGATTTGTGGCCTGCTCCGGGGCCACCACCACTGATGTGCGCGGCAATCAGATCTCGGCCCTAGGACCCGGTATCGACGTGGTGACGATCACCATCGGTGGTAACGACGTGGGATTCGGGGCGGTGTTGCAGACCTGTACGGTCGCGGAAAGCGATCGCACCTGCATCGCCGCGGTCAACGCCGCGGAGGCCTACTCGCGGTCCGTGCTGCCGGGCCGGCTGGACCGCGCCTACGCTGAGATCCGCAGCGCCGCGCCCCAGGCACAGGTCATCGTGCTGGGCTATCCGCGCCTGTTCGATCTCGCGCCGAGCTGCGCCGACCCACTGGCACCCAACCAGGTCCGCCGCAACAAACTCAACGAGGGTTCCGACGTGCTCAACACCGTCATCCAGAAGACCGTCAGCCAGCACCCCGGATTCAGCTTCAGCGACGTGCGGGACCGCTTCGCCAGCCACGGGGTGTGCTCGGCTGACCCGTGGATCAACGGTCCGAGCGTGCCAACGTTCGTCGGGCCCTACCACCCCAACCAGACCGGTTACCGCGACGGCTACCTGGATGCGCTGAACGCGACGACCGACCGCAGAAGTGCCGCCTGAGCCAGACCGGGCAGGCGCAGCGCAGGCTCTCTCAAGATGAGACGACCATCCGTCGGCGCTCTCCTTACGCTCCGCAGGTATCGTTCGTCCACTCTTGCTCCCAGCGTTAGAGGCCTCGAATGCCCGACCGGCCGGCCTGTTGCGGGCTGACCCACACCACGGCGGTCGAGGACGCGCTGAGAACGATCTTCGTGCGTTCCGGACGTGGCGAGCCGGTCAGCACCTCGGCACTCGCCTCTCACCTGGGCCTCACGCCGCCGACGGTGTCGACCATGCTCAAGCGGCTGACCGAGCACGGGCTGCTGGAGCGCACCGACGACCACCGCGCGCTGCTCACGCCGCACGGCCGCAAGCATGCCCAAGAGGTGGTCCGGCGGCACCGGTTGCTTGAGACGTTCCTGGTCACGGTGCTCGACCTGGCCTGGGACGAGGTGCACGACGAAGCCGACGTGCTCGAGCACGCGGTGTCCGACCGGCTCGTCGACCGGATCGACGAGGTGCTCGGCCATCCCACCCGCGACCCGCACGGCGACCCGATCCCACCACCGGCAGGCCGCCACGATGAGGGCTGGGGCGCGCGGCTGGACACCGTGGCGCCGGGCACCCGGTTCCGTGTCGAGCGGGTCTACGACCGGGACAGCGGGGCGCTGCGCTACCTGGCTGACCTCGGCGTCCGGCCGGGCGTGACCATCGAGGTGCTGGAGCGCAGCCCGTTCGGGGGCCCGCTCTGGATCGGGCTGAACGGGCAGCGCTGCGCGCTCGGCGACCCGCTGGTGTGCCTGGTGCATGGCCGGGAGGAGTGGTGACCGAACCCCAGACCTCCCGGCGACGGTTCCTTGCCGGCGGCGCGCTGGTCGGCACCGCCGGCGCGGCACTGGGAGCCAGCGCGCTGCTCGGTAGCTCCGCCCGCGGAGCCGGCACATCGGACACCGCCGGCGGAGCCGGCAACGGGGACACCGCCGGCGGAGCCGGCAACGGGGACACCGCCGCCTCCGCGCAGCACAGGCACCCAACGCACGGAGCAGGGCACGGCACGCACCATGGCGGGTTGGCCGGCCCGACGTTCCGCGCCGGTCGCACCGTCGATCACAAAGCCAACGGGTTCAACCCGACGGAGCTGCTGCGCGACTTCGACGCCGGCACCACGTCACGGCTACCGGGCGGGCGGACGCTGCGCGAATGGGAGATCTTCGCCACCGACCACGAGATCGAGGTGGCGCCCGGCGTCCGGTTTCCGGCGTGGACGTTCAACGCGCGGGTGCCCGGGCCGACCCTGCGCGCCACGGCCGGCGACGTGCTGCGGGTGCGGTTCGTGAACGGCTCGGCGCATCCGCACACGATGCATTTCCACGGGATCCATCCGGCGGAGATGGACGGGGTGCCCGGGATCGGCGCCGGGATCATCGAACCCGGCGCCAGCGTCACCTACTCCTTCGACGCCGAACCGTTCGGGCTGCACCTCTATCACTGCCACGTGGGACCGCTGGCCGAGCACATCGCCCGTGGGATGTACGGCACGTTCCTCATCGATCCGCTGCAGCCGCGCCCGCCGGCCGACGAGCTGGTGATGGTGATGCACGGCTACAACACGACCTTCGACGGCCAGGGCAACCAGCTCTACGCGGTCAACGGCATCCCGTTCCACTACATGCACGAGCCGGTCCGGGTGCGCCGCGGCGAGCTCGTCCGGATCTACCTGGTGAACATCCTGGAATACGACCCGATCAACAGCTTCCACCTGCACGGGAACTTCTTCGACTACTACCCGACGGGCACCCGGCTGCAGCCGGCGGAGTACACCGACACGGTCGTGCTCGGCCAGGGTCAGCGCGGGATCTGTGAGCTGCGCTTTCCGCACGTCGGGCGGTACATGTTCCACGCGCACAAGACCGAGTTCGCCGATCTGGGCTGGATGGGTTTCTTCGAGGTAGTCGAATGAAGGGGAGCCGGTGATGGTGCGTCGTGCGGTGCGCCGCGCTCACGGCCGGGTGCTCGCGATCGCGACCGTGCTCACCGTCGGAGCGGCGCTGTTCGTCATTGGCATGCTGGGCGGGCAGACGCTGCCGGAGCGCAGCGGCCCACCAATCGAGACGCTGGCTGTCGAACGGGCGGTGCTGTCCCCAGGGACCATCGAGCTGACCGTGCGCAACACCGGGCCCGATCCGGTGCAGGTGGGCCAGATCGCGGTCAACGACTCCTTTGTGGGGTTCACCGGGGGAGAGGAGCCGATCGGGCGGCTCGGCGCCGGGACGCTCCGGCTCGACGTGCCGTGGCAGGACGGCCAGCCGTACCTGGTCTCGATCCTCACCTCGACCGGCGTGGTGATCGAGCACGAGATCCCGGTGGCGGTGACGACGCCCCAGCCCGACGGCGACTCCGTCGGGCGCATGGTGCTGATCGGCAGTTACGTCGGGATCATCCCCGTCCTGCTCGGGATGCTGTTCCTGCCTGCAGTGCGAAGGGCGAGCGCGCGGGTGGTGTGCGTGCTGCTGGCGCTGACCGTCGGGCTGCTGGCGTATCTGGCCGCGGACGCTGCGATCGAGGCAATCGGGCTCGCCGGGCAGACCGGTGCCGCGTTCGGCGGCGTTGCGCTCGTCGTGCTCGGTGCCGGCCTCGCCTTCCTGGCATTGACGTCTGTGGACCGGTTTCTGCAGGCCCGCCGGGACCGCGGCGGGACAGCGACGAGGAACCCCATGACGGGATCTCCGGACGGTCAACGGCTCGCGCTGATGATCGCGATCGGGATCGGGCTGCACAACCTCGGCGAGGGGCTCGCCATCGGGTCGGCCTATGCGATCGGCGAGCTGGCGCTCGGCGCAGCGCTGGTGATCGGATTCGCCATCCACAACACCACGGAGGGTCTCGCTATCGTGGTGCCACTGGCCCGGCGACCGGTGTCGCTGCTGCGACTGCTCGGGCTGGGTCTGCTGGCCGGCGCACCCGCCGTGGCCGGGACGCTGATCGGTTCCACCATCGTCAACGCCGAGCTGTCCGCGTTCCTGCTCGGGATCGGGGTCGGCGCGATCCTCCAGGTCATCGTGCAGATCGCACCCAGCCTGCGGGACCGGGCGAGCGACCTGATCGACCCAGCCACCTACGGCGGCCTGGCCGCAGGTGCGTTGCTGATGTACGCGACCGGCCTGCTTGTGGCGATTTGAGTTTCTGATCGCCAGTGGCATCACGCGACCACAGAATGGCCAGTGCCAGCGATCCGCAGGTGCTCGCCAAGGCAGCGGTGAGGGGTGCACACTCCTCACCGCTGACCGCGGCGACTTCGGCGCGAGCTTGCGCTCACCCGCGCCGCCGAGCTATCGGTGATCCGCTTGCGGCAGCTGCCGGATGTCGTCCGAGCAGCAGACGTCGCCGCCGTGGTCCTCGCCGACCTCATACCTGGTGTGGTGGCGGCGGTCGGTGCAGGGCATTCGTCGTTCTCACCCCAAGAGCGGTCCGCATTCGGGACCTCTCGCTGCGTTGAACCCCCGTCGCTCGACATGAGTCACCGTCTACCGCGCGATCTGTGACGACGCACGCCCGCGATCACCCCCGTTGCCTATTCAGAGGTGGGCGGGTGGGACTCGAACCCACGACCTGACGGATTATGAGACGGTCAGAACCGGAAGCGCAGGGCCACTACCTAGGAAAACAGCAACCACAAGGGCTCGGTCATGGGCACGAGAGGCAGCATTGTACCACAGTTCATGCCCAATCTCATGCCCACCAAGTCCACAATGGACCCGACGAACGGGCCCGCACGAACAGTAGATGCTTCGTGCACTGTTCCGGGACGAGTCCGGTGCTCTCGGCAGTCCGCGAGCAGCCGTACCCACCGCAGCGGACCAGATCGCCAATTCCGGCCACGAACGCCGACGCCAGCACCCACAGCCCCGCCGGGATGGGAGTCACGGGCCGCCCTCCTTCAGGGGCGCCGGACCAGGTTGCCCGGTCAAGATCGGAGAGCCACCATCGGCATCGCTGGGGGCCAAGGCCGACGGCCAACAACAGGGCGTTGTACAACACGGAGTAGTGGCGTTCCGCCACGGCTTACTCGACAGGTCAAGGAGCCTGAGTCATCCGATACCGTGACGTTCCACGCCGACCGGCGCTGCCGTTCGTGGGGCGGTGGCGGCATCTGGGTCAGGTCCGAGGTCGGCATTTGGGAGCCGATCGTGACCGGTTGACAGCAGTGGCAGCGGAATGCCGCCTTGACACGCCTACGAAAAAGCCAGATCAACCGACGTGGCCTTCAGCTACTACCGGAGGTCTGGCGCTGATTCAGGTAATCAACGCGCTCCCCGGCCAGCACAGCTCGATGGAGTGTGACGCGAACATCGGCAGCGGATATACCACATTTAATAACGTAAAACATCAGCATGTTCGTTGCTATCACTCCGCAGGCGTACAGCCATTCGTCGCCAAGGTGGCCCGTCACGATCAACAGGCCTATGCCCCAGACGATCGCCGCATAAAAAATCGCACTGGGCGTCCACAGCCGGTATTGCTTCAAACCGGTCACCATATCGTCATCAGGAGACACTGTACTCATCTCTAGCTTACGAGCCTTCGATAGGCACGCATCGACAAACATGATGCAGCTCCAATTCGTGAATAGAACGACAGTCTGCCCAATCGCCGACACTATAGGCCACCATCTCACGTCTATCAGGTTCGCGGTCAGCACTAGAACCGGCGCGGTGAACAACAACAAACGCATCCCCGTCTCAGCCGCTCTAGCCCACCAGGTGAGCATCCCATTCCCCGAACCAACCGCCAAGGCGTTGACACCCGATAGAATATTTTGGTAGTATTTCACTCCAGCCAGCAAGTAGCTTAGGCCAACGATGCGTGCTGGCCAGTTATGATCGAGGTCTGGTATGTTATATCCGGGCCTGCGCAGTGAGTCTACAATTGGAACAACGTCCGAGACTTTCCCCGTACCAGCGACACGGGTGACGCCAGGACCCGCTCATAGTCGAGCGGCTTAACTTTATCCATGACGACATCCAACGCGTAGTCCAGATTCAGAATTGAGCCCCCCGTGATGCCTCGACGGAACGAGAGAAACTGATCCGTGGAAAGATCCTCGTAATAGATGGACACCGGATACCATGTCTTCCCGGCCAAGAAATACGCGCAGTTTATGGAGCCCGAGGACCCGCCGTAGACAGCGTCAAACGCATCAGCCATGCCGAAGTCCTCCAAAGCCGAAAGCATGGCGGCGGACACTACCCCCCGCATACCTCCCCCCTCTACCGCGAGGCCGATCCGCAGGCCGTCGGTGCGCCGCTTGGGCGCACTAGCCTCCTTCCGACGCCGGCGCAAGGCTTCAAGAACAGGGTGGTCACCAGCCCACAATCGCAAGTCCGACGATCCATTGAGTTGCCTGGGCGAACCCAAGACCTTTCGAATTGCCTTCACCCGTTCCCTCCCGTGACACCGAGCTGGCCGCCGCATGGTGTGCGCGGAGCTTAACCTTGTGACCAGGGGCACGGGAAGCAGCAACGAGATGACACAGCCATCGCCGTCCCGACCGTCCCGCCACGTCAATTCTGGCGCATGCAGTAGGACTCGCCGTCGGTGACGACGACCTGGCAGTGATGCAGAAGCCGGTCGAGGAGGCTTACCGCGCGGTGGTGTGCTCGGGTAGGAATCGGCCCCCACTGCTCGAAGGGCCTGTGCGAGCCGATCGCCAGTGAGCGGCGTTCGTAGGCGGCTGCGATCAGTCGGAACGGCAGTTTGCGCGGCGGTGTCCTCGAGCTCGTGTGTGTGTGTGGGGGCGCGGGCTCACGCCATTGCGGTTCGCTGTCGAGCTGCGGAGCGGACTGGCTGGCGGTGGAACGACGTATTCTCACCCGAAGCGGCCAGGAGGCACGAACAGTCTGGTGGCGAGCGAATTGTCCTTGGAGAGTTGCTCCGGTACCACGGCCGCCCCCTCGTGCTTCTCTCCAACGCGCCGCAGGTCCACTCAGCTCGCCCCGCCGCTGGGCAGCTCGTCCATGGCGAGCCGCCGCAACAACAGGTACCAGTATTCGGTGGGAGCGAGGTGGAGGCGTGTCGCGGGTTCGTTAACGACCTGGACGACGATGGCGGACCCATCTAGCTCGACTCGCCTTACACCATGCAGCCACAGTTCGTGCCACTCCCGGCCGCCGCCGCCCTCAAGGGCGATGCGCTCGCTGGTGAGGTAGATGCGGTAGTGGCCGACCAGCCGCCACCGCTCGGCGGCGTTGCGGGCTGCCTCTGCGCGGCGGCACGCGTTCCCGGCGGCAGTGACGGCCTTGCCGATCGCAAGCCCAGCGAGACCCCCGGCCCAGCCGACGTACTTCTCCGTGTACGTTCCGTCACCCTCGAGCCACCGTTCGATGTCGGCCTCCGCCACGCCGTAGCACTCCTCGCCCGGCTGTAGCCTGAAGGACACCTGAACGGGCATGGCTACCCATTCCGACAACACCCACGGGTGACGACTAAGAGATCGCATTCGGTGGTACACGTGTTACGCGCTTCACCGGAGCAGTCGACAAGACCCGTGGATGAAGATCTTTAGGCGGCATTGGGCTGGGGTATCTCGTCGGGTCGTTCACGAGCGTGCCGTTGATGAATGTAGCGCTGGCGCGGACGAGCGCGATCAGGTGCAGACCCGCTCACAGCGCGCCAGCGGTCCTGGGCGTCCTCGATGACCTTGAATGCCATCGCCAGCCCGGCCGCCCATGGCCCCGACCGCGGGTGATCTTTGTGCGGTGCCGGACGGTGCTTTAGGCTCACACCGAGACTGCGGCCTTTGGATCTGACCGGTCGGACCGTCGTCGACAGACGTCACGGGCCGACGCGATCGAGATTCGTGGCATGGAAATTCGGGCACGTCGGCGGCCTACCTCCCGGTTGAGCCTGCGTTCTCGGTGTCGAGCTGACCCGCGCCGGACCCGGGACCTGCGGTCGGCGAAGTCCCATAGGGTGGCGCGGCGCCAGCGCAGGGGTTGGTTGCCGTCGGGGTCGGGGAAGTCAGATGTCGCAGGCGCGATAGCTGTCGTCACGGCAGGACACGTAGTGCTGTGCACTGCCACGCCTTGATACTGGTCGAGCAGTGGGGCGGGTGGGGATCGAACCGTTCATGTCCAATCCCATGCCCATAGCGTCCACAGTGGACCCACCTACCGCACGTGACCGTGAGGGGGAGAGAACGTCGGATACGCCGTTCAGGACGCAGACCAAGGCCACTGTGGTGTTGCCCCGGGGTCGGTACTACCGGCGGCGCGGGAATTCTCGGCGGAGCATGGCTCACCGACGCCCCACGCGCAGCCGGGCCGGTTAAGACCCGACGCGACACCACAACTGGTCACGCCACCATTGCGAGATCGCAACGGGTGGGCAGTCACCCTGGATCTGCCACGGGAGAGTTCCTCATGGAGGCGGTCAGACTTCGGAGCGCAGCGCTACTAGCTGGGCAAACAGACATCATAAGGGCGCTGCCGTGGGCATGAGAGGCAGCAGTGGACCACCGTTCATGCCCACCCCCCACCGCGTCTACAGTGGACCCTAGCGGTGGTCATTCTTGTGCCCACTGTCGTTTGTCAAAGTCCCAGGTTCCGTTCGGGAGCCGACCGTTGAGGATGGGGTCGAGGAGTTGGGCGGCCGCGGCGAACCCGACGGCGAGGTCGGTGGGGATCCCTACCGTTCTGGCGAGCTCACCGAAGGGTGCGCTCCAGTCCTGCGGCGGTGGCGGTAGCGCTTCGGGTACCGGGTGGGTGCCGCGGACGGTGAAGGTCTCCTGGATCGCACGCTGCAAGGAGGTGGCGTCGAGGTTGGCGAGTTCGGAGATCAGCACCAGATCGACGAGGTCCTTGGTGCGGCTGCTGGGCTGGGCGTCGGCGTAGCTACGTGTGTAGGCGTGCAGCTTCTCGGCCACTTGGGTCTCCAGCGGGAGTGCCGGCACGGTGACCGGCGGCAGGCCCGCAAACGCGAGCAGGTCCGGGGTGGTGAGCGCCTCGACTCCTTGCGTGGAGATCACCCGGAACCCGATGTCGAGCAGGAAGGTCTCGAACTCGCGGCCGGCCAGCGACGCCGAGACGCTGAACCGGCGACTCCCCCCGAGCTGGTCCTGCGGCGGGCCGGCGCGCTCGATGCGGAAGGTGAAGAAGTCACCCGCGTCGTGGTCAGCGGCGTCCAGGAGCGTGTCAAGAAGCTCGTCCTCGCGATCTCGCCCCCAATCGAGGTCGATGTCCTTGGTCGCGCGGGCCCGCTCGGTCAAGCGCAAGTCAAGCGCGAAACCACCCTTGAGCAGCCAACGGTCTGCGGCGACCGCGAGTAGGCGGGCCAGCAGCCGATCGAAGGCGACCCGCTTGCGATCCCGCGCCAGATGCGCTCCCACCCCAGCGGTGCGCTCCTTGAGCCGCCGCTCCAGGGCTTGGCGGAACGCTGCGGCATCCCGATACCTCATGCGGTTGTCTCGGCCAAGATCCGCTCAATGAACCGCCGCGCCCGATCGGGCCGGTCAGCCGCTGCCACGCGCAGACGCCGCGACGTGGTCAATCCTCGATCCAAAGCCTGGCGGATGGCGAGCTCGACTTGCTCGGGTTGGGTGCCGGCCTCCAGCGAATCCACGATGCTGCGCTCCGGCGACGTGGTTGGCACCCCCTGCATGGTGTGCACTTCCGAGGAACTCGGCGGCCGCTCAAGAGTATGCAGACGCACCCCTGGGCGTGGGCGCTGCCCACGCTTGGCGCGCGGCAGCGACAGATGCACCGCCACCGGGATGACGTCCGAGAGGGCGTGCAACTCCAAGGCACTCTCGTGCGAGACCACCGCGCCAGCCTCCCGCAGCGGGATCCAAGCCGCGACCACGTGCTCGTGCGTGCTGGTGGGGAAATGCCGCAACCGGTACAGGCCACGGCGGACCCGCTCGTAACGGCCTCCCGGACGGGCATGATGACGCAGCGTGCTGCGATCCATCCCTGACGTGAGCGCTTGGCTGGTTGTGAAGTAACCCGCCTGCGCCTCAGCGAGCTGGTACAGCCCGTCATGATCTACAGCGTCCGACACAAGGGTGATAATATCCCTCAAAAGTCGGACGACGCCACAGTCACGGCCGCGCCGTCGACTTCAGTGGCAGGTCCTTACGCGGATAGCTTGCCCTGCCGATGGTTACGTGTCCCGTCGATGCCGACGTGAGCAGCCTGAGACCGCGATAGGCGCGGGCAGCGACCGACAGCCCACTCGGACATCTCTGAACGGGGAGCCAACGACGGAGCGCACCACCACCGTTCATCCCCGATGGGCGTACTCGATGTCGGTCGTCCCGCCCCGCCAGAGCATGATGAGCTGCTCACTCCACCGAAGACATGTAGAGTCCCATTTACGATCAAACGATGCAGATCTGTCGGACGCTCTCCTGGCTGGCTATTCGCGAGCGGATCATGTCCGCCCGTCTCTCATTTCCCGCATCATCGCCTCGTACGACGGCGAATCTTCAAACGGTTGCATCTGGCCAATGGTGTAGAAACCCCAAGATGTATAAACGGTATAAGCCGCCGTATTCTCGGCGCGCACCAGCAAGGTCACCCGTTCCACGAGCAGACCTTCCAGCAAGGCGTTACTGAGGGCTTTGGCGTAACCCCGGCGACGCCAGACTGGGCGCACCATCAGCTCATTAATACCGAATGTCCGTGTGCCGGTTTCACGCAGCAAGTCAGGGTCAACGTCACCCTTAAAGCCCCGCCACCAGCCCGAATTTGCGGGCAAGACAGACCCGAGCGTAAAGCCACCAAGTTCGTCCTTGACTCGGCCGGTCACCAACCGAAAGCCGTCACGTGAGCTACCCCGTTCTAGCCGCTCCCAGAAGCGGGCTGGATAAAAAAACGGATCGCTGAGCCGCTCGGCATACGCCTCTTGGTAAACGGCAAGCAACTCGTCTTTTTGTTCCCTTAGTCCCTGGCCATCATGGCGCTGGATGGTCAGCTCATCGGGTGTGGTGTTCATTGGTTCACAGTCTGGTAGCGAACGAGAAAACGCTCAACCCCATCCACCTCGGGGTACGCTACAAACCGTTTGGCAACGGCGTCAAGCTCGGTCAAGACCCGCCAACTGGCTACCTCGCCCGTCAGATCATCGAGGGCACGGTGCGCTGCTTCGGCTGCGCCGTCAACGGCCCTCATGTCGAGGCGGGCACGGGCCAGCCGAACGCGATATGCCATCCGGTTCCGGGCAAACTGTGTGGCGTAACCAGCGATGGTTTGTTCCAGCAAGCGTTCAGCGTGTGACGGACGCTGTAGCTCAATGGCGCACGTCGCCTCGATACCGTCGATCTCCATCGGACTGAGAAATGCCGCCCATTCCTCGTTGGCCGCCTCGTTGTCTCGCTCCAACACACGCCGAGCGTTGCTAAGTGCGTTATCAGCGTCACGGGTGTTTCCCGCGAGAGAGCTGCCGATGGCTAAGCGCAACTGCGGGATAGCCGCAAGCCATAAAGCGGAACCATGCCCGGTAGCGGCATGTTCTGCACCTGCCGCATACCGCAATGCCTCACGGGGTCGCACGAGCACGTTGCTCTGGAACGCCAGATTCGCCAAAGCACGCGTCTCGATCTGCGCGTCATTAGCTTGGCGGCTCATGACCAATGCCTCACCAAAGCAGCTCCGGGCGACCTCGTGCTGGCCAGCGTCGAGCGCCAACCACCCGGCGCATATCTGGAGTTGGCCGGTGGCGGTGAGCAAGTGTTGACCCACGGTGCCGGTGTAGCTGCCGTACTCAAGAAGCTGCATACCGTCACGGGCCTCGTCCAGAGCTGCTCGCCAGAGGGTGTCACCGCCATGCTGCTGGTCAAGGCTGTGCAGTCGGGCGGTGGAACGTTGCAAACGCTTCACGTCAGCCATGCCAACGGCGGTGCCCGCGCTGGCGCTCAGGCTGGCTGCTGCGGTTGCAGCCACGCCCCACTTCATCATCGTCCGGCGCTTTATGTCCTCCAACGCTACCGCCTGGTTTGTAGGTGGTGAGCAGACCGCTGGCGGTGCGGGACGCAACACGTCGCCTGCAAGAAGCAGTTGGAGCTGCTCACGGCTAACACCCAAGATACGCCCCAGCTTCGGCCAGAGGTACGGCACGGGCGCATGCCGACCTGCTTCCCAGCGAATCACGGTCGAGCGCTCGACATGCAGCACGGCCGCCAGTTGTTCTTGGGTGTAGCCAGCGGCCTTACGCGCCGTCGCCAGTGCTGCGCGACGCTTCGTCACCATACGTCCACCTCTCGTTACCAGGGTAGGGCCACACCGTAGCAACTCTTGGAAGTGTTCTCCCAGCTAGAGCAGCATAGTGCCACGTTGCCGATGCCAAACCTCCCCGTTCCTGCTCTGGCCGTCGTCACCCGTCGTGACCAGGCTGTGGATCAAAGCAACCGACGCTCGGTGCCGTCCACGACAGTCAACAGCGGAGTGCGGAAAGGCTGATGTTTGAGCCGTTCAAGATCGTGAGCTGGTCCAGTGCCAAGGAAGACTGCCCGATCACACACAGCGTCAACGGCAGTAACGAGGCGATGAGGCTTATGCGAAACGTAGTGTGAAGAAGTGGAGTGCTCGGACGGCGTTGAAGGCTGTGGCGTAGGTGCGCTCGGGTCTGCGGTAGTCGGTGTGCATGCACCGCCAAGTTTTGAAATGAGCGAT
>JBQTHE010000042.1:0-31292 GCA_052390115.1 Pseudonocardiales bacterium
GGAGCCCGCGGCAGCCGCTCCGGTGGCGACTGGGGGAGTGAGAGGGGTGTGGTGATGATTGCTGAGTCTGGGGGTGTGACCGTCGACGCACCGGCCCGGCACGCCGCTGGGGCACGCGGCCGGTTCGGCGTGCTGGTCGTAGTCGGAACGTTGCTGGCCACGGTTGTCGGCGCTGGGCTGGTCGTTGTTCTGGGTGGTGATGGGCTCACCGGGCTGGGGTTGCCCGATCCGGGGCTGCTCACCCGAGCCGGATTGCCCGTCATGCGGGCGCTGTCCGAGTGTGCCGCGGTGGTCACGATCGGATCGCTGCTGCTGGCGGCGTTTCTGGTGCCGCCGCAATCCTCAGGTTACCTAGGTACCGGCGGCTACGCGGCCGTCCGCGTAGCGCGGATCGCCGCCCTCGTCTGGACTCTGACCTCCGCGCTGATGGTTCCGCTGCTGGCCGCGGATGCGGTGGGCCGCCCAGTGACCGAGGTGCTGGATCCGCGGCTGCTGTCATCACTGGTGTCCGAGCTGTCCCAGCCTGGGGCCTGGGCACTCACCGCGGGGATAACCCTGGTGCTGGCCGGGTTCTGCTGGATCGCCCTGACCTGGGGCGCAGTGGTGTGGCTGTTCGCGCTTTCTGTCGTCGGGCTGATGCCGGTGGCGCTGACCGGGCACTCCTCGGCCGGCGGCTCGCATGACATCGCCACCAGCAGCCTGCTCTATCACGTGATCGCTGCCGCCCTGTGGGTTGGCGGCCTGATCGCCCTGCTGACGCACCTGACCCGCCGGGGTGATCACGCCGGGCTCGCCACCCAGCGGTTCTCCCGGCTGGCGTTGGTCTGTTGGATCGTGATGGCCGCCTCTGGAGTGATCAACGCGCTGGTCCGGATCACCCCCGACCAGTTGCTCACCACCTATGGGTTGCTGGTGCTGGGCAAGATGACCGCGCTGCTGGTACTGGGTGTCTTCGGCTGGCTGCACCGGCGCAGCGCGGTGGCTGCGGTGGTCGACCGTGGCGATCGCGCAGCCATCTTGCGGCTGGGCGGGGTCGAAGTGCTGGTCATGTTCGCGACGATCGGCCTGGCGGTGGCGCTGAGCCAGACCGCACCCTCCGGCGGGATCGTCGCGCAGCCCAGCCGTACCGAGGTGTTGCTGGGCTACAACGTGGCCGGTCCGCCCACCCTGGAGCGGCTGTTGCTGGACTGGCGTCCGGATCTGGTGCTCGGCGTCGCCGCGCTGGTTCTTGCAGGTGCCTACCTCGCCGGGGTGCGACGGTTGTGGCTGCGTGGCGACGTCTGGCCGGTGGGCCGCACCGCGGCTTGGCTGAGTGGTTGTGCGACCATCCTGATCGCCACGTCGTCGGGTATTGGCCGGTACTCGATGGCGATGTTCAGCGTGCACATGGGCCTGCACATGCTGCTGTCGATGCTGGCCCCGATCCTGCTCGTGCTCGGCGGTCCGGTGACGCTGGCGCTGCGGGCGCTGCGCCCTGCCGGGGCGGGCAACCCGCCGGGACCGCGGGAATGGCTGCTGGCGTTCACCCACTCCTGGGTCGTGCGGATGGCCACGCACCCGTTGATGGCCCTGGGCATGTACATCGCGTCGTTCTATGTCATGTACTTCACCGGTCTGTACGATGCTGCGGCGCCGTCACATTGGGCGCATCTGGTGATGAACGCCCACTTCGTGCTGATGGGTTACGCGTATTACTGGATCATTATCGGCATCGACCCCGCGCCCCGCCGATTGCCTCACTTGGGCAAGCTCGGCCTGCTGCTCGCGGCCATGCCCTTCCACGCGTTCTTCGGTATCTCTTTGATGGGCTCGGCCACGGTGATCGGCGGCGACTTCTACCGGTCACTGGCCCTGCCCTTCGTGCCCGACCTGCTGGCCGACCAGCGCACTGCCGGGGCGATGGCGTGGGCCATCGGCGAGATCCCGATGGTGGTGGTGTTGGTGGCGCTGCTGGTGCAGTGGGCGCGTAGCGACGCCCGGGAGGCCCGCCGGTTCGATCGCAGGGCCGACTCAGACGGCGACGCCGAGCTGGCCGCCTACAACGCCCTGCTCACCCGACTGTCGGAACGCAAGCCCCGGTAGACGCCGTTCGGAGCCGAATCGCGGTTTGCGCGGCCTCTCCGATCGCCATTCGGAGCCGAATCGCGGTTCCGATCGCGGGTAGCACGAGCCCCTGACAACCTCGGGCTTCGACCGGATGCGGCAGCTCAGTTGTGCACATCGAACCCTGCTATCCCCATGTCGATCATGGATGGCTACCGGAGCTAATCCTGGCCGCGCAGCCTGGGCAGTGCCGGCCGGGGGGTCGGCTCCCCACCGCAGACGGCGGGGAAAGCTGCGCAGGAGGGCATGTGAGATGAGACAGACACCAGTGACCGTGGTAGGAACGTTGGTCAGCGACATGCGGCCGCGACGAGTTGGTCCCGACGGGACGCTCGTGCTTAATTTCCGGGTTGCCTGCACCGAGCGTCGGCTAGACAAGACGTCCGAGTCTTGGGTAGACGGCGAAAGCCTCTACCTGGCAGTGAACTGCTGGCGCAGGCTCGCCGAGAACGCTGCCTCTCTAGTGAAGGGCGATCCGGTGATTGTCAGTGGAAAGCTTCGCACCCGGGAGTGGACCACCGAGCAGGGCGAGCGCCGGTCGGTCGTCGAACTGGAGGCCAGCGCGATCGGCCCGGACCTGGCTCGCTGTGCGGCCACGGTGCGTAAGCCGCGCCGGGAGCAGCCACCGAGTACCGGAGACCAAGACGCCGAGGCGTCACCCGGGGAGGACCTGGCGGACCGGGTGGATCCGCTTGACAGGGCGGACCCACCGTATGAGGTCAGCCTGTCCGAACTGGCCGAAGCGGCTCGGCCGCTGGTGCCTGTTCTCGCTTGAGTCCGCGCTGGGGTCGGGCGGCGGTCGGCCGCGCTGCCCGGTCCCGGTGGCCACCTCTACGATCGCGGCCGTGGCGGAGTTCATCTACACCATGAAGCAGGTGCGCAAGGCGCACGGCGACAAGGTCATCCTCGACGGCGTTACCCTCGCGTTCTATCCCGGCGCGAAGATCGGCGTGGTCGGACCCAACGGAGCCGGCAAATCCAGCGTACTGAAGATCATGGCCGGGCTCGCCCAACCGAACAACGGGGAGGCCTTCCTTGCCCCGGGCGCGACCGTGGGCATCCTGGAGCAAGAACCCACGCTCAACGAGGACGAGTCCGTCCTGGGCAACGTCCAGGAGGGCCTGGGAGACATCAAGGCCAAGTTCGATCGGTTCAACGAGATCGCCGAGAAGATGGCCACCGATTACTCCGACGAGCTCATGGAGGAGATGGGGCGGCTGCAGGAGGAGCTCGATCACGCCGATGCGTGGGATATCGACTCGCAGCTCGAGCAGGCCATGGATGCCCTGCGCTGCCCGCCACCCGACGAGCCGGTGACCCACCTGTCCGGAGGAGAGCGGCGTCGGGTCGCGTTGTGCCGGCTGCTGCTGTCCAAGCCCGATCTGCTGCTGCTCGACGAGCCCACCAACCACTTGGACGCAGAGAGCGTGCTGTGGCTGGAGCAGTTCCTGGCGAGCTACCCGGGTGCGGTGCTCGCCGTCACCCACGACCGGTATTTCCTGGACAACGTCGCGCAGTGGATCCTCGAGCTCGACCGCGGCCGCGCCTACCCCTACGAGGGCAACTACTCCACCTACCTGGAGAAGAAGGCCGACCGCTTGGCGGTGCAGGGCAGGAAGGACCAGAAGCTGCAGAAGCGCCTGCGCGACGAGCTCGCCTGGGTGCGATCGGGCGCAAAAGCCCGGCAAGCCAAATCTCGAGCCCGGCTGCAGCGTTATGAGGAGATGGCAGTCGAAGCCGAGCGCAGCCGCAAGCTGGACTTCGAGGAGATCCAGATCCCGGCGGGACCGAGGTTAGGCAGCGTGGTCGTGGAGGTGTCGTACCTGGACAAGGGCTTCGATGACCGTCTGCTGATCAAGGACCTGTCCTTCACGCTGCCCCGCAACGGCATCGTGGGGGTGATCGGTCCCAACGGTGTCGGTAAGACCACCCTGTTCAAGACCGTCATCGGGCTTGAACAGCCCGACTCCGGCACGGTCAGGGTGGGCGAGACGGTGAAGCTGTCCTACGTCGACCAGGAGCGTGCGGGGATCGACCCGAACAAGACGGTCTTCGAGGTGGTCTCCGACGGCCTTGACCACATCCAGGTCGGCAACACCGAGATGCCGTCCAGGGCATACGTCAGCGCGTTCGGATTCAAGGGTCCTGACCAGCAGAAACCGGCAGGGGTACTCTCCGGCGGCGAACGCAACCGGCTCAACCTGGCGCTGACCCTCAAACAGGGCGGCAACCTGATCCTGCTCGACGAGCCCACCAACGACCTCGATGTCGAGACGCTGAGCTCGCTGGAGAACGCGTTGGAGCAGTTCCCCGGCTGCGCGGTGGTGATCTCCCACGATCGATGGTTTCTGGACCGGGTGGTAACCCACATTCTCAGCTGGGAGGGCACGGAGGAGAATCCCGCCTCCTGGTTCTGGTTCGAGGGCAACTTCGAGGCTTACGAGCAGCACAAGGTCGAACGGCTCGGAGCGGAAGCGGCGAGACCACACCGCGTGACCTACCGCAGACTGACCCGGGATTGACCGGGCATGGGGCGGCCGATGATCGGGACCGACGATGGGGGTGGGAGGTGAGCAGCACGGCGCGCGACGGAGTCCGGACCGGCATGCCGGCCAGCAACGGCGAGGCCGCATCGCTGGTTGAATCGGCGATGCTGTTGCGCTGGCGAGCGCCCGAGCTGGCGTTGCTGCTGGCCGACCGGGCTGTGACCGCTGCACAGGACGACCAGCTGGCGGTCCTGCGGGCAGCCCACCTCGCAGGTTTTGCGCTCAACCGCCTCGGCCGGCACTGGGAAGCAGCCCACCGGCTCTTCCCAGCGATCCAAGATGATCACACACCTGCGGGTCTGCGGCACGAGCTGCACGTGGAGCTGGCGCACTGCGCGGCCGCGCTGGGTGAACCTGCCACCGCCCTCGGGGCGGTGCGCGCGGTGCTGGCGGCAGGGGACGACGTTGCCCCGGCGCTGAGGGGAACCGCACTCATCGCCGCCGCCGAGGCCTCGGCCGCGCTGGGCCGGGGAGACCTCTTCACGCCCGCGCTCGACGAGGCCGACGAGCTCTACCGGGAGGACCAAGCCCTCGACCGCGATACCACGCTGCTGTTGCGAGCTGCCGCGCGGGCCGCCGACGCGGCGCGCCACCGTCGATGTGGCGCGACTGCAGAGGCCGAGGCACAGGCCAGAGCCGGTCGCGAACTGTTGGCCGGTCTGGCTGATCCCGAGCACGACAGCGGTGAGGTCAGCGCGAGGCTGATGCTTGAGATCGTGCTGGCACTGCTCGACCGTGACGAGGGTGACGCCGCGGCCCAGGAGGTGCGGCTGCTGCTGCGCCGTCCGGTGCGCGCCGCGGCGGCCGGCGCGGTCGGCAGACTACGGCTGGCACTGGCTACCCGGGTACACCTCGCCGAAGGCCGTCACGAGCCAGCGCTGACCCTGCTCGCCGACGCGGTTGAGGGCGCCCAGCGCCACGGTGTGGACGCAGTCCTCGCCGAATGCCTCGAGGGCCTGTCCCACGTGCACGAGGCGCGCGGCGAGTTTGCCGACGCTTTGCATTGCGTGCGCGCCGCCCGGGCGGCTGAGGGTCGCCACCGCCGCAATGTGGAAGCTGCGCGGTCCACGCTGCTCGAGCAGTGCGGGTCTGTGCGCCGTGAGGTAGCAGGCCTGGTCGACCAGGTCGCCGCCCTGCTCGGCAATACCGGGACGGGGTGCGCTGGATCTGACCCGGACGTCGGTTTGCTGAGCGCGGAGATCACCGCCGGGGTCGCGCCGCATCAGGCCTCCGAGCCGGAGACTCCGGAGGTGGAGATCCAGGAAGCGCAGACTGTGGAGTCTGAGACCCCACAGGAGGCGGAGACCCCACAGGTCAATGAGGCAGAGACCCCGGAGACAGAGGCCCCGGAGGCAGAAACCCCGGAGGTCGAATCCGCCGAGGCAGAGACTCCGGAGGTGGAGATCCCGGAGGTGGGGGTCCCGGAGGTCGAATCCGCGGAGGCAGAGACTCCGGAGGTGGAGATCCCGGAGGTGGGGGCTCCGCAGGTCGAATCCGCGGAGGCGGAGACCCCCGAGGCGGAGACCCCCGAGGCGGAGACTTCGGGACCGTCCGCTCCAGCGTTGGTGCAGCCCGTGCCGGTCATCTCCCGTGTCAAGACAACCGCGCGCTTGCAAGAACCGGCCAATCCGGCTGCAGTGGACCCAGTCGTCAAGGACGCTGGACCCGCATCTCCGGAACAGGCCGACCTGCGGTCCGCCGAGTCACCGACCGGTCTCGCCCCATGGCAGTCCGGGGCACGTCATCGCCGCGGCGCTGGCGCCCTGGTGTGCGTGAGCGACCTGCTGCCCGCGTCGGCATTGTCGGCGGGACGCTCCGGCCGCCGCCGCGCTGAGGAACCCGCAGAAGAGCGTCCTGACGGAGCACCCACTGCCGAGATGCGCCATATCGGCGACGGTGGGCCCGAGGAGGCCAGCGCGGGCAGTCGACAGGCGGCGGACCGTCCGAACGCGCCGTCGGTCCCCGCTGCCAACTACCCGCCGCTACTGGTCCGGCCGGTCTCGGGTGCGCCGGCTGCCTTGGAGCGCGAGCCCACCGATGCTGGGCCACCGGAGGACGCTGAGGAGCCCCCGTCGACCCGGCGGGAATTCTCGGCCTCAGCACCGCCGCTGCCCCCGACGCCGCGGGCGATGGAATGGGAACCTGGGAGCGCTGGCTCAGCAGGCGAAGGAGAGTCCCGGCAGATGGGCCTCGGTGATCTGCTGGCCGAGGCGCTTGCCGCGTACCAGGAAAGCCGTGACGTCCGCGCTGACGACACCGGTTCGACCGGACCGCGCGGCGATGATGGTGGCACCGCCGCCGGTGTCAGGAACAGCCGCGACGCTCCTCCCTACGGCCGTCCAGGCATGCGCTGGACGTCCGGTCTTCAGCTCGCTCCGCCGATCGACCGGCGCGAAGACGATCCTTCCGAGGCGCTCACCAACCCTTTGCTGCGGCTGCCGGAACTCACCGCTGAACCGCTGTGGATTCCTCCTGAAACGAGTCGCCGGACCGCTGCCGGGGACTAGGGGACTACGGGACGAGGGGACTGACTAGGGTGGTCGGCGGCGGTGGTGCTCAGATGAGTGCTACCGAGCGTGGAGCCAGCAACGATGACCGCCAGCGCCAGCACTCCTCGTCCCGGAGCCGGGGCTGGCTCGATGTTGCGCGACGACCTCGCCGAGCTCGTCGCGCTTTACTACCGCCTCGTCCCAGCTGAGGAGCTGAGCAATACCGATCCCGGCCAGCTGGTAGCAGCTGTCCGATCGCACCTCGCGCTGGCCGCTGATCGGGCGCCCGGCCGGGCGCTGGTCCGGCTGCTCGACGCCACTCCCGGTAAGGACGGCTGGAGCTCGCACGACACTGTGGTCCAGATCACCACCGACGACATGCCTTACCTGGTGGACTCGGTGGTCGCCGAGCTGGCCCGCCTCGACGTTTCGGTGCGGCGCCTCGTGCATCCGATCGTCTTCGTCCGCCGTGATCTCACCGGAACCCTCCGGGAGGTGCTCACCGACTCTGATCCCGACGAAGTGCCCCCCGATGCGCTGGCCGAGTCCTGGATGTACTTGAGCGTCGACCGCATCACCGATCCCGAACGGGTCCGGCAGGTGGAGCAGCGTCTGCTCGCGGTGCTCACCGATGTGCGCGAGGTCGTCGAGGACACCCAGCGGATGGCTGGCACCGCGTACGCGCTGGCCGACGAACTGGACACCGCACCGCCGCCGCTGCTGCCGACCGAGGAGGTGGCCGACGGCGCTGCGCTATTGCGCTGGCTGGCCGACGGGCACTTCACCTTTCTCGGCTACCGGCGATACGAGCTGGTCCGGGAGCCGACCGATCGTCAGGCGCCCGCGCTGCGGGCAGCGCTCGCGTCCGGGCTCGGCGTGCTGCGCAGGGACAGCCTGACCGCCCGAGGCTTCAGCACCGGACCAGACGTCGACCCGCTGGCCCGGGATCTGCTGGTGCTCACCCAGGCCAGCGCGCCCGCTACGGTCTATCGTCCGGTCTACCCGTACTACGTCGGGGTCAAGACCTTCGACGATCGCGGCGAGGTCACCGGGGAGCACCGCTTTCTGGGGGTGCTCGCCACCACCGCGCTGCACGAGGACGTACTGGATATCCCGGTGATCGGCCGTCGGGTCCGCGACGTGATCCACCGGGCCGGTGTTCCTCTCCAGTCTTACTCGGGACAGCGGATGCTGGAGGTGCTCCAGACCTACCCTCGGGCCGAGCTGTTCTCCACTGACCCGAACTCGCTGTACCAGACGGTGACCGGGGTACTGTCCCTGGCGCAGCGGCGCACCTTACGGTTGTTCTGCCGGCGTGATCCCTACGGCCGGTTCTTCTCCTGCCTGGTTTACCTGCCGCGGGACCGCTACACCACCACCGCGCGGCTGGCCATGCAGGACGTGCTGATGCACGATTTGCAGGGCACCGGCCTGGAGTACAGCGCGCAGATCGGCGAATCCGTGCACGCCCGGGTGCACTTCACCGTGCACACCGACCCTGACGATTCCGGGGTACCCGGGGCACCGGACGTCGGGGCGATCACCGAACGGCTCGAGTACGCCGTCCTCACCTGGGACGATCGGCTACTCGACGCTGCCCGCGCCGCTGCTTTGGCGAGCGGTGCAGCGACCGTCGAGCTCGCGCAGCGTTATCTGGCTACCCTGCCGGAGGCCTACAAGGAGGACTTCGACGCCGCGACCGCCTTGGCCGACATCTGCCGGCTGGAGGCGCTCACCGCGCCAGACGGTATGGATCTGGGTTTCGACGCCCTGGACGCTGCCGAGCCCGGGGAGTGGCGGTTCACGCTCTACCTGGCGGGGCAGCGGATCACCCTGTCCCAGGTGCTGCCGGTGCTGCAGCAGATGGACGTCGAGGTCGTCGACGAGCGGCCCTACGAGGTTATCCGTGGCGATGGCGTGCACTGCTGGATCTACAACTTCGGGCTGCGGCTCGATGCCATCGTGCTGGAACAGCTGGCCGGTCAGGATGTCGAGGACGTGCAGCGGCGGTTCTGTGCCGCGTTCGTGGCCGCCTGGCGGGGCGCCTGCGAGGTAGACCGGTTCAACGCCCTGGTGTTGCGCGCCGGGTTGGACTGGCGGCAGGCGGCGGTGCTGCGCGGCTATGTCCGCTATCTGCGGCAGGGTCGAAGCCCCTACAGCCAGCACTATGTCGAGGACGTGCTGGTTGCGCACAGCGGCATCGCCGCGGCCCTGGTCGCCCTTTTTGAGCTCCGCTTCGACCCGGCGCTGGAGCCCGCCACTCGGCACGCCAGGCAGCACGACCTGGTTGCCCAGATTGCTGCCATGATCGACGAGGTGGCCGGGCGGGACGCCGACCGCATCCTGCGTAGCCTGCTCACCCTGGTGCACGCCACGCTGCGAACCAATTACTACCTGCGCGACGGCACCGGGCATGGGAGCCGGACACCCCGTGCACAGGAGCCGGACACGCGCAATGACGGGAGTCCCCGGGCGTACCTGGCGCTTAAGCTCGACCCGAAAATGGTGCCGGAGCTGCCCGAGCCGCGACCGGCCTTCGAGATCTTCGTCTGCTCCCCGCGGGTGGAGGCCGTGCACCTGCGCTTCGGTCGGGTCGCGCGTGGTGGGCTGCGCTGGTCGGACCGCCGGGAGGACTTCCGGACCGAGGTGCTCGGGCTGGTCAAGGCGCAGGCAGTGAAGAACGCCGTGATCGTGCCGGTCGGGGCCAAGGGCGCCTTCGTGGTCAAGCGCCCGCCCACGCCCACCGGCGACCCAAGAGCGGATCGGGAAGCCATCCAGTCCGAAGGCATCAGCTGCTACCGGATGTTCGTGTCCGGGCTGCTCGACCTCACCGACAACCTCGTCAACGGCACCAGCCGGCATCCCGACCAGGTGGTGTGCCATGACGGCGATGACAGCTACCTGGTGGTCGCGGCCGACAAGGGCACCGCGACGTTCTCCGACATCGCCAACGAGATCGCCGCGTCCTACCGGTTCTGGCTCGGCGACGCGTTCGCCTCCGGTGGTTCGGCGGGTTATGACCACAAGGCCATGGGGATCACTGCCCGTGGTGTCTGGGAGAGCGTCAAACGGCACTTCCGCGAGCTCGGCACCGACCCCCAGACCGAGGATGTCACCGTGGTCGGGATCGGGGACATGTCCGGCGATGTGTTCGGCAACGGGATGCTGTGCTCCGAGCACATCAGGCTGCTTGCGGCGTTTGATCACCGGCATGTTTTCGTCGACCCCGATCCGGACCCGGCCAGTTCCTATGCCGAGCGGCGCCGGCTGTTCGAGCTGCCGCGCTCGTCCTGGGACGACTATGACCGTTCGCTGATCAGCGCCGGGGGCGGGGTGTGGCCGCGGACCGCTAAGCGGATTCCGCTCAGCCCGGAGATGTGCCGGGCTCTCGGTATTAATGGGGGCATTGCTGGGGGCGTGACCGAGTTGTCCCCACCGGAACTCATTAGGGCGATCCTGGTCTGCCCGGCGCAGCTGTTGTTCAACGGCGGGATCGGGACTTACGTCAAGGCCTCCACCGAGACCCACGCCGACGTCGGCGACAAGGCCAACGACGCGGTCCGGGTGGACGGCGCGCAACTGCGCGTGCGGGTGGTCGCCGAAGGCGGCAACCTGGGCCTGACCCAGCGCGGTCGGGTGGAATTCGCTCAAGCCGGTGGCTTGCTCAACACCGATGCCATCGACAACTCCGCCGGGGTGGACTGCTCCGACCACGAGGTCAACATCAAGATCCTGCTGGACCGGCAGGTCACCGACGGTGTGCTGAGCACCGCGGACCGCCGCGAGCTGCTGGTCGAGATGACCGACGAGGTCGCCGCGCTGGTGCTCGCCCACAACGCTGACCAGAACACCCAGCTCGGCGTGAGCCGGGCACACGCCGAGCCGATGGTGTCGGTGCACGGCCGGCTGGTGGCCTACCTGGAGCAGCACCACGGGCTCGATCGGGGGTTGGCAGCCCTACCGACCCGTGCCCAGTGGGAGGCCCGGGAGTCCGCCGGCGAGGGGCTGACCTCGCCGGAGCTGTCCACCCTGATGGCGCATGTGAAGCTCGGACTGACCGACGAGGTGCTAGCCAGCGATCTACCCGATGCCGAGGTGTTCCGCGCGCGGCTACCGGAGTACTTCCCCGCACCGCTGCGCTACCGGTTCCCCGGAGCTATCCGCGAACACCCGCTGCGCCGCGAGATCACTACCACGCTGCTGGTCAACGACGTCGTCGATCGCGGCGGGATGACCTACGCCTACCGGCTGGCCGAGGAGCTGTCGGTTGCTGCCCCCGACGCGGTGCGGGCCTACGCGGTGGCCAGCGCGGTATTCGACCTGCCGGCGACCTGGCGGGCGATCGCCGGATTGGGCCCTGCGATGCCGGTGCCGGTGGCCGATGCCATGATGCTGGAGTTGCGCAGGCTGCTCGACCGGGCCAGCCGGTGGCTGCTGCTCAACCGGCCACAGCCACTTGCGGTCGCTGCCGAGATCAACCGGTTCCGCCCGATCGTGCAGGCGCTGGCCCCGTGGGTGCCGGACTGGCTGGCCGGCGGCGAGGCCGACAACGTCGCGGCCGTCGCGAGCAGGCTCACCGGGCAGGGGGTGCCGGCTGAGCTGGCGCTGCGGGTGTGTGCGGGGCTGAGCACCTTCGGGCTGCTCGACGTGGTCGAGGTAGCCGAGTTGGCCGGGTCGGACGCCGAGCTGGTAGCCCCGCTGTATTACGCGCTGTCGGCCCACCTGGACATCGACCGGATGCTGAGCTCGGTGAACGGGTTGGAGCGGGGTGACCGATGGCACGCGCTCGCTCGCCTGGCATTGCGAGACGATCTCTACGCCGCCCTGCGGGACATCACCCTGGAGGCACTGCACACTGGTGATGTCGGGATCGACCCGGGGACGACGATCGCGCGGTGGGAGCAGGCGAACTCCTCGCGGCTGGCCCGGGCCAGGGCCATCCTCGATGAAATTTCCGATGCCGGGAGCCTGGATCTGGCGACTCTGTCAGTCGCGGTGCGGGCGCTGACGCGCTTGTGAATGGGAAGCAGTGCAATAGCGCTGTTTCCCATTCACAAGCCCGACCAACGGGAGGGCACGACTTGGCGGTGTTCAGCACGGAGGTGGCGGTGCGATGGTCGGACATGGACGTGTACGGGCACGTCAATAATGCCCGGGTGGTCACGCTCCTGGAGGAGGCACGCACCGAGCTGCTGTTCGGCGAGGGTGCCCGGCGTGGTGCCGAGACGCTCGCCGACGGCGTGGTCGTCGTCGAGCTTGCGGTGCGCTACCGGCAGCCGCTGGTGTACACGTCCAGGCCGGTGCAGGTGCGACTATGGGTCAGCGAGCTGTGCGGTGCCTCGTTCGCCTTGGACTACGCGGTGGCGGCTGAGGACGGCGACGCGGTCACGGCCAGCACCCGGCTCGCGCCCTACGACACCGAGGCGCGACGGCCGCGTCGGCTGATGCCCGTGGAACGAGAGTTCCTAGCTGCGTTTCGCCCCACTCAACCGATGCGACAGGGTGGCGATGATGGCTGAGTTGCGGATTCCAGACCCCGTCGAGCGGGACGATCTCGGCGCCTTCGTGGCCCGGGCGGTCCGTCTGGAGGGCGACGCGATCGTGCGGCTGCGCAGCGGGAACGGCCGGGTGCACGCCTGGGTGGTCACCCCGTTCGACACGCTGGTGACTCGTTCGGTGCGGGGTGCGGTGCGGCCCGGTGATCTCACTGTGCGGGGGTCGGACCTGCTGGCCGCGGTGGCGGTGGCCGGCGTTGCGGTGGTCGACCCCGGCCAGGCGCAGGATGTGCTGTGGCGCTCGGCGCTGCCGCCCGAACAGGGTTGGTGTGAGGTGGACCAGGTGCCTGCCGGAGTGCTCGCCGACCTCGCCGACCAGGGTGCCGCTGTCGCCAGGAACAACCCCGGCCCGCACGGCTCCCCTCCCGCGGCGCTGCTGGATCAGAAAGTGATCACCGTCAGCGGGGCAGGATTCGATGTGGGGGTACCGCTGCGTTGCCTGTTCGCGCTGTCCGGGATGGGTTTCGTAGGCGGCCACGCTGCCGCCGAGACTGTCCGGGTATCGGCCACTGACTCGTGGCTGCGGCTGGACGCCCGCTACGGCGCGGTGCTACGCCGCCGGTACGCCCTGCTGCCTTTGCTAGTGTGACGTGCTGCTACGACGACGGCGGGGGTTCGACGAGCCAGACGGCGGTATCGGGCGGGAGCGCGTCGCCGGCGTAGGAGAGCGGGCCGCTGGCCAGCAGCACCTCGCCCACCGGTAGCGGAACCTGCGTGCCGGAGGCATTCAAAGCGCAGACCAGCCCGCCCTCCTTGCGCAGGAATGCGAAACATCCGGCCGGTGCGCCGTACCACAACAGCTCGGCGCCGGCGAAGGCCTCGTGCTCCCGGCGCAGTTGCAGTGCTTGCCGGTACAGCGACAGCGTCGAACCGGGATCCTCCAGCTGTGCCGCCACCGCCCGGTCGGCCCAGTTGCCGGGCATGGGCAACCAGGCACCGGGGGTGTCGGTGAACCCGTACGGCGGGGTGCTGCCCTCCCACGGCAGCGGCACCCGGCAACCGTCCCGCCCGCGCTGGGTGCGCCCGGAGCGCCGCCACACCGGGTCCTGCAGCGCCCAATCGGGCAGCTCGACGTTCGGCAGACCCAGCTCATCGCCGTTGTACACATACGCCGGCCCGGGCAGGGCGAGTTGCACCAGCGCCATCGCTCGCGCGCGCCGCAGGCCCACTTCACCGCCGCCGTAGCGGGTCACCGGACGAACCGCGTCGTGGTTGGAGATCGTCCAGGTGGCCGGTGCCGGGCTGTCCTGGACGGCCACCAGCGAGTGCTCGATGGCCGCCCGCACGTTGCCGGCGTCGAAATCCGCTTCCAGCAGCCGGAAGTTGAATCCGAGGTGTAGCTCGTCGGGGCGGATGTACCGGGCGAACGCGGCGTCGTCGGTCACCCAGATCTCGCCGACCGCCACCCGCGCCGGGTACTCGTCGAGCACCTTGCGGATCATGCGGTGGATGTCGTGCACACCGTCGGCGTCGAAGCGGGGATCATCGACGTCGGTATCGAGCAGGCCCGGGCAGGTTTCGATGGGCTGGGGCATGTCCGGCAACCCAGCAGGTTTGGCCATCCCATGCGCCACGTCGATGCGGAAACCGTCGGTTCCCCGGTCCAGCCAGAACCGCAGGGTCCGCTCGAGATCGGCGGCCACCTCCGGGTTCTCCCAGTTCAGGTCGGGTTGCTCAGGCGCGAACAGGTGCAGATACCACTGGCCGCCACCGTGATCGCGGCCAGGTAGCCGGGTCCAGGCCGGACCGCCAAAGGTGCTGGTCCAGTTGTTCGGCGGCTGCGATCCGCTGAAGCCGGTGCCGTCCCGGAAGACGTAACGGGCGCGCTCGGGGCTGCCCGGCGCCGCCGCCACGGCCGCCTGAAACCACTCGTGCTGGGCGGATGTGTGGTTGGGCACCAGATCGATGATCACCCGCATCCCGTGCCGGTGGATGTCGGCGACCAGCCGATCGAAGGCGTCCAGGTCACCGAACAGCGGGTCGACGTCGCGCGGATCGCTGACGTCGTAGCCGTGGTCGACCATCGGGGAGGGATAGAACGGGGTGAGCCACAACGCGTCGACGCCGAGCAGTTCCAGGTAGCCCAGCCGGCTGCGCACGCCGTCCAGGTCCCCTACCCCGTCACCGTCGGCGTCGGCGAAGGAGCGGACGTACACCTGGTAGAACACGGCATCCAGCCACCAGGTCTGGTCGTCGTCGGCTACGTCGAGGTCGTCGGCTTGTCCCATCGGGTGCCTCAAGTAAGCGAGTTCTGCAGGCTGTTCGCCGCCATCGTCAGGTAGTCCCAGAGCACAGCTCGGTGGGCCTCGTCGAGGTCTGCCTCGTCCACCGCGATACGCATGCAGCGCAGCCAGGCGTCGCGCTCGGTCGGCCCGATCCGGAACGGGACGTGCCGCATCCGCAGCCGCGGGTGCCCACGCTGCGCGGAGTAGGTGTGCGGCCCACCCCAGTACTGCATGAGGAACAGCCGCAGCCGCTCCTCGGCGAGACCGAGGTCCTCCTCCGGGTAGACCGGGCGCAGCACCTCGTCCTTCGCCACCAGCTCATAGAAGCGACCGACGATCCGCCGAAAGGTCGGCTCGCCACCCACGGCCTCATAGAAGTTCTCCGGTGCAACCACCCCCCCATCCTGCCCTGCCAGATCAAGCCCTTCAGCCTCACACCGCAGTCTGGATGCAGACTGCGGTAATCAGGGGCCGAATTAGTGCAGTCTGCATCCAGACTGCGGCGGTGGGTCAGGTTGGCGGAGCAGTCAGGCCAGCGGGGGAGGGTGGTGGGATCCCGGCGTCGGCGAAGGCCTCCTTGATGCCGGCCAGTAGCGCCCGCTGCACCGCCCATTGCCGGCCCGCCCGCACCTTGGTGGTGATCCGCAGTGTCACGCCGTTCGAGCCGATCGACTCGACCCCGAGCATTTCCGGCGGTTCGAGCACATCGGGCGCCAGCGCGCTGCCCTTGGCGGTGAGCTCGGCGGCGGTCCGGCCAGCGAGCTCGGTGGTTGCCGGGATGTCCGCGTCATGCCCGACCGGCAGGTCGACGACCGCCACCGAGTAGCCCTGGCTGGAGTTGCCGACCCGCAGTACCTCGCCGTTGCGGACGTACCACACGGTGCCGCTGGTGTCCCGCAGGGTCGTCACCCGCAGGCCCACGGCCTCCACCGTGCCGGTGGCCTCACCGAGGTCGACGATGTCGCCGACGCCGTACTGATCCTCGACCATCATGAACATCCCGGACAGGAAGTCCTTGACCAGGTTCTGCGCACCGAAGCCGAGCGCGATGCCGAGGATGCCGGCCGAGGCGATGATCGGCCCGAGATTGATCCCGAGCTCACCCAGCACCAGCGTGATCGCGACCCCGTAGACCACCAACGTCGTGCCGGATCGCAGCACCGAGCCGATCGTGCGAGCCCGCTGGGATCGCCGTCTCGACAGTAACCCCGTGCCGCGCCAGGACTCAGGGGCCCGCTCCCGCAACGGGGTGAGCAACCCGGACGGCGGTCCCTCCGCGGTCACCCGGGTCAGCCTGTTGATCGCACGGTGCGCCATCAGCCGGATCAGCACCGCGAGCGCGACGATGAGCAGGATCCGCAGCCCCGTCCCCACGACGGCGTCGGCGTAGCGGGCCAGCATGTCGTTATGGGTGAGTTGGAAGATGCGCGAGCACCACGAGCCCGCCTCCTGAGCGCAGTCGGGCTGGAAAACCGCGGGCTGGGAAATCAACTGGGCGATCATCTGGTCTATACCGCCTCCAGATCGAGCCCGGTGTACTGGGCGAGAAAACAAAGCTGGTCGGTGGTCAGCAGCGTCCGGGACACCGCGCGCGCCGCGTGCCTGGCCTCGACCTCGCGGCGGATCAGCACCGGAGCCCGTGCCGGGTCGGCCGTCGTGGCGTGTTGCAGGGCAGCACACATCTTGCGGGCATGCAACGGGTCGACCCGAGCGAGCGGATGCCTCCGGTCCGGCGCGTCGTCAGTTCCGGTCACGCGTCGGACTGTATCCGCGGCCCGTTCTCGCCACTGTTCGTGGCCGGTTTGGCTGGTGGTCACCGACACGTGTCAACATCGGATACGTGCGCGAACGCCGCCTTCGTGGTGGACTATGTGCGCGCAGTGCCGGAGGTGGTCGCGTGCACGACCGACAACCCAGCCCGGAGGGTCACCCAGCGGGGGCGGCCCGGCGGACCGCCTCGCGCTCAGGAACCTCAACCGGGCTCCTCGATACCCCTGTTGTCGATGCCACTGTCGTCGTCGCGGACAAGGCCACTGCCACCGGAGCACCGGCCTGGGGACGCCGTCGGGTGCTGCTGCTCAACGCCACCTTCGAGCCGCTGACCGCGCTGCCGTTGCGCCGGGCCGTCGTGTTGGTGGTGTGCTCCAAGGCTGACGTGGTGCACGGTGACGCTGCGGGCGTGGTGCTGCACTCCGCGACGACGAGCATCGTGGTCCCCTCGGTGATCAAGCTGCGCACCTTCGTGCGGGTGCCCTACCGGGCCCGGGTCCCGATGACCAGGGCGGCGTTGATGCACCGCGACCGCTACCGCTGCAGTTATTGCGGAGCCCGCGCGGAGACCATCGATCACGTGGTGCCGCGCAGCCGCGGCGGCGAGCATTGCTGGGAGAACTGCGTAGCCTGCTGCACCCGCTGCAACCACCGCAAGGCCGACCGGCTGCTGTCCGAGCTGGGTTGGAAGCTACGGGTGGTGCCGCGCCCCCCGCGCGGGCAGCACTGGCGGCTGCTGGCCACGGTGCCCGACGCGGACCCGCTGTGGTTGCCCTACCTGGCCGAGGTCGCCTGACGTTGGTGGCTCTCCAAGAGCCACCAACGTCCGTCCCAGCCGCTCGAAACCGCTACCAACGTGCCGCCCGCCACGCTGGGCCGCTGCCGAACTCCGGCTCGCCATAGGCTGGACCTGTGGCGGATCTGCACGAGTTGACCGCGTTGGAGCAGGCTGCGGCGGTGCGACGACGCGAAGTGAGCCCGAGCGAGCTCGTCGAGCATTATCTGCGGCGGGTGGACGGCCTGGGCGCGTTCGTCACGGTCACCGCCGAGCGCGCCATGGAGGTGGCGCGCGCTGCGGATCTACTGGTGAGCAGGACGCCTGATCCTGTCGCGCTACCCCCGCTGCTGGGCGTCCCGACCGCGATCAAGGATCTCACCGCGACCGCCGGTGTACGCACCACGTTCGGGTCCGCAATCTACGCCCAATACGTGCCGCTGCTCGACGACGACGTGGTCCGGCTGCTGGCCGATGCCGGGACGATCAGCCTGGGTAAGACGAGCACTCCCGAATTCGGGCTGGTGTGCTACACCGAGCCAGCCGGCTTGCCTCCCGCGGTGACGCCGTGGGACACCGGCCTGTTGGCCGGTGGCTCCTCCGGCGGGGCGGCCGCGGCGGTGGCGGGTGGGCTGGTGCCCTTCGCGCCGGGCAGCGACGGTGGGGGCTCGATTCGCGGCCCCGCGGCGGCGTGCGGCGTGGTCGGTCTCAAACCCACCCGTGGGCGGGTGTCCCGCGGACCGGCGGCAGGCGATGTGACGTTGCTCTCAGTGGCCGGCCCACTGGCCCGCACCGTCGACGACGCCGCCGCGCTGCTGGACGCCATGGCGGTGGTATGCCCGGCTGAACCGGTGATCGCGCTGCCGCTGCCGCCAGGGCGGAGTTTCCTCCAGCACGCCCGGCGGGAGCCCGGGCGGATGCGCATAGGGCGCTACGCCGATTCCCCGCTGCCCGGCGTCGAGCTCGCAGCTGAGTGCCGCCAGGCCTGGGAGGGCGCCACCACCCTGCTGGACCGGCTGGGTCACGAAGTGGTGGACACCGCCTCGCCATTCGACCCCGAGGTGCTGATGCCACCTTTCGAGGTGATCTGGTCGGTGGGAGCGCACGCCGTGCCGGTACCGCCCGAGGCGCAGGATGCGCTGCTGCCGTTCACCCGATGGCTGCGTGAGCGGGGGGCCGCGGTCAGTGGACCGGAGTTTCTCCAGGCGATAGCGCGGGTCCAGCACGCCGGCCGGGCTGCGGTCGCGGCGCACGCGGAGTTCGATGCGGTGCTCACCCCGACCTTGGCCCAGCTGCCCCGACCGGTCGGATGGTTCAATTCGGCACCCACGCCCGCCGAGGACTTCGAGCGGCAGAAGCGCTATACGCCCTACAACGCGCTGTACAACGTCACCGGTCAGCCCGCCATCTCGCTGCCAATGCACTGGACCGACGATGGGCTCCCGGTGGGAATTCAGCTCGTGGGCCGCCCCGCCGGGGAAGGATCCCTGCTCGCCCTGGCCGGGCAGCTGGAGCGCGCCCAACCGTGGGCGCAGCGGCAACCGCCTACCTGGTGAGGCGCAGGTAGACTCCGGTCAGCTACCGTGATCCCGTGACGTCCGAGATCATCCTCATCCTGGCGGGCGTCCCGCTGGCCATTATGGTCCTGCTGGGGCTGCTGACGCTGCGGCCCCACTTCGCCCGGCGTCGCCGCTACCGCCCCGGGCAGGAATGGAATTACCCCCCGGTATTGTGGACGGCGAATCCGGAGGCGCTGCGCGAAGCCAGCTCCCAGAGAGCAGGTGCAGCACGGGGAGGCGCACGTGGCCACTGGTAACGAGCAGCACGGGAAGGCCAAACGGCGCGGTCAAACCCCACCCAATCCGACCCAAGTCGATCAGGCCCAGGTCGATCGGGCCGAAGTCACTCAGACCCAGCAAGACGATGGCCAGCAGGAACTCGCTCTGGGCGAAGCCCTGGTCGGCACCGGACGGACCTCCGCCGCCAGGCATGTCACGCCGGTGCTGCCGACCCTGCCTTTCAGCACGTCGCAGCTCGCGACACTCGACGACGCGCTGGCCCGGGCCAGCCGCACGGTGGGCCTGCACTTCAGTGTGTACCTTGGCGACCTGGGCTCCGATACCCGGGCGCGGGCCGTGGAGCTGCACGACTCGATGGGCAACCGAGCCGACAATGCGGTGCTGGTGGCAGTCTCACCCGGCCAGCAGGTGGTCGAGGTGGTCACCGGCTGCAAGGCCCACACCCGGCTCCCCGATCGCGGGTGCAAGCTTGCGGTGGAGAGCATGGTCTCCGCGTTCAAGGAGGGGGACCTCACCGGGGGCCTGACCTCAGGTCTGCGGATACTCGCAGACCAAACAGACTCCTAATGCTGGCTGGCATCGAGGACTGCCGCTCACGTCCCGGCATCGAAGGCGCGCGCGGTCAGGGCCCGGACCACACCAGCCCGACCCTCGGAGACCAACCGGCGTAGCGAGGACGGGCGCGCACCGGTCTCCAGCCAGGCGCCCGCGACGTCTACGCATCGCTGCTCGACCGCCCACGACGGGAACAGCCCGAGCACGCAGGACTGGGCGCGCTCGGAGGTCCGGCGGTCCCACACCTCGGCGATCTCGTTGAAGTACCGCTCAAGGTACGGGGTGAGGAGCTGCTTCTGCGCGTAGTGGCTGAAACCGCTGATGATCGCCTCACTGATGGCGTTGGGCAGCTCGTCGTCGCACATCGCCCGCTGCCAGGCGCGTTCCTTGGCAGCGGGGGTGGGCAGTAGCGCCAGCGCCCGCTCGGCTTGCCGGCGCCCGGTCGCGGTGGCATCGCGGTCTTGCTCGGCGGCGATCTCGCCCTCACCCACTACCCCATGAGCGGTGAGTGCCTGCAGCAACCGCCAGCGCAGGTCGGTGTCCACCGTGAGCGCCTCGGGCACACCCTCACCGGCCAGCCAGCCCGCTAGCGCATCCAGTTCCGGCTTGCCCAGCAGCGACGTGGTCAGCGTGTTGACCAGCGCGAGCTGGTGGTCGGAGCCGGGGTCGGCGGTGCCGACCAGATCCATCAGCGTGCGGGTGAACTGCGGCCAGCCGTCCTCGATGGCCCAGGTGGGATCGGCGTAGGCGGACAGCGCGGTCTGCACCTGCAGCAATAACCGCTGCACGACGCCCACCTCGGTCTCGGCGGGCAAGCCTCCCAGCACCAGCGCGACGAAGTCCCGGGCCCTGAACTCAGCCTCGCGAGTCATCTCCCACGCCGCCGACCAGCACAGGGTCCGGGGTAACGACTCGGTGATGTCGCCTATCCGGTCGACCAACGTCGCCAGGGACTTCTCGTCGAGCCGCAGCAAGCAGTAGGTGAGGTCGTCGTCGTTGACCAGCACCAACTGACCTGCGGGTACTCCGATCAGCTCGGGGACCTCGGTACGTTCCCCGCTGACGTCGAGCTCCAGCCGGTGGGCGCGCACCAGCGCGCGGCTACCAGGGTCTGAGTCGTAGACACCGATCGCGAGGCGGTGGGTGCGTCGCTCCCCGGCCCCGGGCCGCGCGCCCCCCTGCAGCACCGCGAATGATGCAAACCTTCCGTCACCGTCCACGGTGAACTCCGGTCGCAGGGTGTTGAGTCCCGTGGTCTCCAGCCACTGCGCGCTCCAGCCGGACAAGTCGCGACCGGACGCCTGCTCCAGCGCGGCCAGCAGGTCGGCGAGGGTGGCGTTGCCCCAGGCGTGCCGGGTGAAATAGATCCGCAGGCCAGCGAGGAACTCCGCCAGCCCGACGTAGGCGACCAGCTGGCGCAACACGCTGGCGCCCTTGGCGTAGGTGATGCCGTCGAAGTTGACCTCGACGGCCTGCACGTCGGGGATGTCACAGGCGATCGGGTGGGTGGAAGGCAGCTGGTCCTGCCGGTAGGCCCAGGCTTTCTCCACGGTGGCGAACGTGGTCCACGCCCCGGTGTACTCGGTGGCCTGAGCCTGGCACAGCACCGAGGCCCAGGTAGCGAAGGACTCATTGAGCCACAGGTCGTCCCACCAGCGCATGGTCACCAGATCGCCGAACCACATGTGCGCCATCTCGTGGAGCACGGTCTCGCAGCGCCGCTCGTAGACATAGCGCGTGACCCGGCTGCGGAAGACGTAGTCCTCCAGGAAGGTCACGCAACCGGCGTTCTCCATCGCTCCAGCGTTGAACTCGGGCACGAAGCACTGGTCGTACTTGGCGAACGGGTAGCGCACCCCGAAGGCGCCGTGATAGAAGCCGAAGCCCTGCTTGGTCTCGGTGAACAGGCGCTCGGCGTCCATGTGCTCGGCCAGCGAGGCTCGGCAGTAGATGCCCAGCGGGATGGTCCCGTCCTCGTCGGTGTACTCGTCGGTCCAGCGGGTGTAAGGGCCGGCGATCAGCGCCGCGATGTAGGGGCTGATCCGTGCGCTGTCGGCGAAGACATGACGGACTGACCCGCTGGCGGCGTCCTCGGTGTACTGGCAAGGCGCGTTGGAGATCACCACCCACTCCACGGGTGCCAGCACCCGGACGCGGTGCACCGCCTTGAGGTCGGGCTGGTCGAAGCAGGCGTACATGCGCTTTGCGTCGGCGGTCTCGAACTGGCTGTAAAGGTAGACGCCGCCGTCGACGGGGTCGGTGAAGCGATGCAGCCCCTCGCCGGTGTTCATGTAGCGGCCGTCCGCCTCGATGATCAGCTCATTGTCAGCGGCCAGGGCGGGCAACGGGATCCCTTTCGCCTCGTCGTAGCCGGCGATGTCGAGTGCGGCGCCGTTGAGGGTCGCGGAGCCGATTCGGGCCGCCACCAAGTCGATCCAGCTGGACGCGCCTGGGGTGCGGCAGGAGAAGCGGACCGTGGTCGTGCTGCGGAACGTGCCTTCGCCCGGTTTGCCGGCACCGTCGGTGAGATCGAGCTCGACGGTGTACGAGTCGACGTCGAGTAGTCCGGCGCGCTCGACAGCCTGCTCCTGGGTGAGGTTGGGGACGGCCACAGATCACCTCTGATGTCGGATCGGGAGTCCTTCGCATCCAATCACGGACGCTGGTCAGCCCGCAGGTGAGATAGCCCGCGGAAGAAGTGATCACGCGGACGGGTTGTAGGGCGCAACGGACCAGGAACGGAGAGCGAGATGACGGTCACCGCAGGCCACAACGTGGAAGCCCGGACCGAGCCGGGTCCGGCGCAGGTCGACGTCTTCTTCGACCCGCTGTGCCCGTGGGCGTGGATCACCTCACGGTGGATCCTCGAAGTTGCGACGGTGCGCGACATCGACGTCCACTTCCGGGTGATGAGCCTGGCGATCCTCAACGAGGGCCGCGAGGGGCAGCAGGACCTGATGCACCGACGCTGGTGGCCGGTTCGCGTGTGCATCGCCGCTGCCCGTGACCACGGGGACAAAGTGCTCGATCCGCTCTACACCGCGCTAGGCAGGCGAATCCACAACGAGGGCAACAAGGACTTCGACGAAGTGATCGCGGCCGCGCTGGCCGAGGTGGGGCTACCCGCGGAGCTGGCGGTGGCCGCGGGCAGCACTGAGTACGACGAGGAGCTGCGGGCCAGTCACGATGCCGGCATGGGCCCGGTTGGACTGGATGTCGGGACGCCGACGATCCACGTGGACGGGGTCGCCTTTTTCGGGCCGGTGTTGTCCCGTATCCCGCGCGGTGAGGAGGCGGGGAAGTTGTTCGACGGTGCCCTGCTGCTGGCCACCTACCCGCACTTCTTCGAGCTCAAGCGAACCCGGAACGAAAGGCCCGCCTTCTCCCCCACCCCTGTACTCCGACATGGAGACATATCGGGGTAATCGGACCCTAGATAAGCCCGTTATGTCTCCATGTCGGGTTGGTCGAGCCTGGCTAGTGCAGCGAGGGTGGTTGGTTGGGTGAAGGGGGAGGCGGCTAGGGCGTCTGTGGTGTCTAGGTCGCTGGTCTGTACTGCGCGGCATAGGGCGGCCAGGGTGGCCAGGTCGTCGCGCTGCGTGGCGACGACCTCGGCGTCCACCGGGTCGCCGTGCCCTGGGACCACGATGCGCGCGTTGAGTTGGAGTAGCTCTGTCACAGTGGAGGGCCAGTCCAGCGGGTAGGCGTCTGTGAAGTCGGGGTCGGCGCCCTGCTCGACGAGATCGCCGGCGAAGAGCACGCGGGTATCGGGCGACCACACCGCGATGTCGTGGTCGGTGTGCCCGAGCCCGGCATGGGTCAGCAGCACCTGTCGACCACCGAGGTCGACTTCGACCTGCTTGGCGACCAGGTGATCGGGCAGCACCGGACGCACCAGTGCGAGGTGTGCGCGGCCCCAGGCCAGTGCCTCGGCGTGCTGCGCCGCGCCACCTCTGGCTAGGTCCTCCCGGCACCGGGGATGCGCCCACACCGTGGCCGGCAAGAAGGCCTCGGTGCCCAGGCAATGATCGAAATGTGCGTGGGTGAGCACCACGCTGCACGGCAGGCGGGTGATGCCACGGACCGCGGCGTGTAGCTCAGCGCCCTGACCGGGATCGCTGCGGGTGTCCACGACCAGGCAGCTGCGATCCCCGATCACCAGGCCCACCGACAGGTCCAGCTCGGCGTACCGGCGCACCAACACCCCATCGGCCAGCTCGATCCACCTCCCCGTCACGCGGCCCTCCTCCTGCTGTCCCTCCCGACATGGAGACATATCGGGGCTATTGGACCGCTGATCGGCCCGATATATCTCCATGTCGGCGCGCTGGGGATCATGCGGTCAGGACTCCGCCTTGCAGTCGTGGTGCCGTTTCGCTGGCGTCGTGCGCTGCGGCCAGCGTGATGTCGGCGGCGAACCCGTCGCCGGCCAGTTCCCGCCCGGAGACACTGGCCGCGAGGACTCCGTGTAGCCCGCGGGAGCGGGCCGCGCCGAACCCAGCCGCGGCCAGTTCCGCCTCCGGCGAGAACGCCCCGGGCAGCACCCCGGCGATCGCGCCCGCACCGATGGCATCCTCCAGGGCGAGCCGCATCGGTTCGCCCGGCAGCTCCCATCGCTCGCCGGCCGGTACCAGGCCGATCGGACCGCCGCGGGCCAGCTGCTGTGCGTTCCGGGCGGTCGCGGCCGCGTTGCGCAGGCACCCGGCGAGTACGTGGGCGCCGGTACGCTGCGCGAGCGCACACAGCGTCGCGCCATTGGGGGAGGGCAGCGCCAGCCGCGTCCCGGCGGGTATCTCGCGCAATGCCGCCGGCGACAGGGTCAATCCTGGGGCGCTGCGGGGACCAGCCAGCACTGCCCCGGCACGCAGTGCGACGTCAGCGGCGCGCTCGTCGCCCCAGGGCAGCGGGAGCACTGAGGCCCCGCGCTCGACGGCCACGTCCACGGCCGTGCAGAACGAGAGCACGTCCACGATCACCAGCACGGCACAATGCGCTCCGAGCACGGCTACCCCCTCCCGGCCCCACTCGAGCCGGACGTCGTAACCGTCTTGCACGTGCTCGCGCCGCAACCTGCGCCCTCCTCACCCGGTGATTCGCGATATGGCAATGTTGCACAACGTGCGCGTCTACCTCGGTTCCGATCACGCTGGCTTCGAGCTCAAGGTCTTCCTGGTGAAGCACCTCACCAGCGTCGGGCACGACGTGGTGGACGTCGGCCCGGACGTCTTCGACCCGGACGACGACTATCCGCCGTTCTGCATCGAGACCGCCCGCCGGGTGGTGGCCGACTCGGGCAGCCTAGGTGTTGTGATCGGCGGGTCGGGCAACGGCGAGCAGATCTCCGCCAACAAGGTTTCGGGCTGCCGCGCCGCGCTGGCCTGGAGCACCGAGACCGCCAAGCTCGCCCGGGAGCACAACGACGCCCAGGTGGCGGGGATCGGCGCCCGGATGCACAGTCCCGCCGAGGCGGCGGAGATCGTCGAGGCGTTCCTCACCACACCGTTCTCCGGTGGTGCGCGACACTCCCGCCGGATCAGCCAAATCTCGGCGTTCGAGTCCACCGGGGAGCCACCCCCGCTGTACGCGCGCTGAGCCTTGCGATGCCGGAGGGTCATACTACGCACCGGTTGGCTCGGCGCCACCAGCGGTGTTACGGCGGGTCGCCGGTGGCGGTGTCCAGCCCACAGGGACGTTTCGCGATGGCCGCAGCGGTACTGGACGGGCGGGTGCTACAGCGCGCCGAGGCGCTGGGCAAGCATCTGTTTCACCTCTACGCACCCGATCTCGTGGTGCACGTGCACCTGGGTCTCTACGGCGCGTTCACCGAGGCGGCGTTGCCCGTGCAGCCGCCCCGGGGTCAGGTGCGGATGCGTCTGGTCGGTTCCACGCACTGGACCGATCTGCGCGGGCCGACGGTGTGCGAGTTGCTCACCGAGGTCGAGGTGGATGCCGTGCGCGCCCGGCTGGGACCCGACCCGCTGCGTCGCGACGCGGACCCGGACCGGGCGTGGAGGCGGATCTCCCGGTCCCGCGCTCCGCTGGCCACGTTGCTGATGGACCAATCGGTGCTGGCCGGTGTTGGCAATGTCTATCGCGCTGAGCTGCTGTTCCGTCATCAGCTGGATCCGTTGCAGCCGGGCTGTGCGTTGTCTGCCGAGCAGTGGTCGGCGTTGTGGTCGGATCTCGTGGATCTCATGGGTGATGGGGTGCGTCGGGGACGGATCGATACGGTGCGCCCGGAGCACGATCCGATCCTTGCCGGACGCGCCTCACGGCAGGACCGGCATGGTGGCGAGGTCTACGTCTATCGCCGTGCCGGGGGCCCCTGCCTGGTGTGCGGCACGATCGTGGTCACTGAGCGGCACGTGGGCCGCAACCTCTACTGGTGTCCCTGCTGCCAGCGGCGGCGAGCGCCTTAGTACCGAGGCTGAGCCGTTACCGGATGGGGTGGACGATGCGGTGGCCGCCGAGGCTGTGCAGGCACGCGTTGCTGCCCCATGCCGCCTTTGATTGATCAGCAGGAGCTCGCCAAGTAGCTCGTGGACCAGAAGCCGGCCCCCACGTAAGCAGCGGGGCGTTAAGTAGCTGCATCCCTAAGGTAGCCACAGCTGCGAAGGGGAGAGATGATCGGCGCGATCGGAACAACAAAAAACGCGTTGCACCATGCACTTCTTTCGTGAAGTCAGGTCGATCTTACGCGAATCGATATTTGATCTTGCGTAAATCGCTACTATTTGAACTTTGTGGGCGTACAGGTCACGTACATCTGTCACCAGTTGTGTATAAAAACCGCTCGGTCGGGTGATAGAACTAGAGGAGTCGTGCGAGCAGGCTGTAGTTCGGAACGAACCATTCGCGAGGGAGGCCGTATGACCACCGTTCAGTACCCTGATGACCTGTTGGATCGGATGCGGGAGACGGGGGATCAGCTCGGGGACGTGGCGATTAGTGAGACGTACGCGCTGGGGCAGGCGGATCAGGTACGGCAGGCGCTGCTCGGGTTCGGCAGGAACAGCGACGGCGTGCCGGACGGTTTGCCGCCGAGTCTACAGCGGTATTTCGAGCAGACTTCTGTGTTGCCGGAGTGGGCCGATTGGTCACAGATTGACCGGGGCCACATTCTGTTGGGCCGCTACCAGCAGCAGATCACCACGATCTTGCTGTGCAGCTCCCTACCGTTGTGCTACGCCTGCGCCAAGGGTGCCCAGGTGCTCTACCGCTCGCAGCGGCTCACTTCCGGGGTGTACCGGCGGCTGATGGAAACTTCCCAGTTCGTGGTCGACGTGCTCGACGACGGTGGCCTGGCCCCAGGCGGGCGAGGAGTGCGCTCGGCGCAGAAGATCCGCCTGCTGCACGCCACGATGCGATACCACGTGTCCCGGCAGGATGACTGGGAACCCGAGTGGGGGCTGCCGGTCAACCAAGAAGACCTTGTCGGAACGTTGCTCAGCTTCTCCGTCGCCATCCCCCGGGGTCTGGCCCGCCTCGGGGTGAACCTGCCAACCGAGGACCGGGACGCCTTCTTCCACATCTGGCGGGTCATCGGCCACGTCCTGGGCGTGGACAAGCAGCTCAGCCCCGTCCGCTTCGACGAAGGCTCCGCCCTGTTCGACACCATCCTCGCCCGCCAGCAGGCACCCTCCAAGGCCGGCACCGCCCTCACCAAGGGTGTGCTCGACTTCATCCGAGAGGTACTTCCCGGCCCGGCATTCGCCGGAGTCGGCCCGACCTTGATCCGGCACCTGGCCGGCCATGCCGCCGCCGACCTCGTGAACGTCCCCCCGGCGGACTTTACCAAGCTCGCCACGCAACCTGTATCCGTCCTGAATTTCGGGGCCAGCACCGCTGGCGACGCCGTTCCGGTAGCCGCTGATCTGGCCGGCAAGCTGGGCATGGTCGTCTTCAAGCAAGGACTGCTGATCACGAACAAGGGCCGCCGATACGAATGGCAGGTCCCCACCGGTCTCACCGAGGTATCCTGATCGGCTCGGAGGAGTCGTCATCGAGCCCCCAGCGCAGGGGCCGACACTGGGAGGAGCCTGTTCCCAGATATCGACGACGCGTCATACACCTTCGATGGTGGGTGGTCGGCGAGAACGGTGCTGCCGGCTCGTCGCGCAGGTTCTGTAGCTGGAGAAATTTTCAGCGAAGGGATAAACCTCCATCTGGGACCGGCTGTTGCATATCAAACCGTGTCGGTGAATTCTATTAAACAATTCCAAATGGCTTTATCTAGTCGAAAAGGGTGACGTATGGTACGGGTCGAGACCGCTCAGGCGGTGGGGTCTGGCGGTGTGCGCGCGGAGGTCGGAGCCCAGTCGAGACGCGCGTACCGCGGTTGTCTGCTTACGTTCACGGGCGATCCAGCCCTGGAGGGACCCGAGGTTGTGCAGTTCATTGCGGACGGCCTGCTGGTCGTAGAAGACGGCACGATCAGGGCGCTCGGGGACTATCATGATGTGGCTGGGAGTCTGGAGGGCGTCGAGGTCATCGATTACAGCGGGCACTTTATCGTCCCGGGTTTCATCGACACTCACATCCACTTTCCACAAACGGAGATGATCGGGGCTTACGGCGAGGAGCTGCTGGAGTGGCTCGAGAGGTATACCTTCCCCATTGAGCGTCAGTACAAAGACAAGGAATACGCGCGCTCGATGGCAAAAGTGTTCCTCAAGGAACTGCTGCGCAACGGTACGACAACCGCGCTGGTCTTCGCGACGGTCCACAAGGAATCGGCCGATGCTCTCTTTGAGGAGGCCGAAGAACTCGGTATTCGGCTTATTGCGGGCAAGGTGTTGATGGACCGAAACGCTCCCAGTTATCTGCTGGATACGCCACAATCCGCCTATGACGATACGACAGCCTTGATCGATACTTGGCACAATAGGGGCCGCTTGCTGTATGCGGTGACACCGCGCTTCGCGCCGACATCGACACCTGCGCAGCTGAGGGAAGCGGAGCGTCTTATCCAGGAGCATCCGGACTGCTACGTGCACACGCACGTGTCGGAGAACAAAAATGAGATCGCCTGGGTTCAGGAACTATTCGAGAGCGTTGTACCGTTAGGTACAAGCTACCTCGGCGTGTACGACCACTTCGGGCTCATGACCTCCCGGTCGGTGTTTGCTCATGCCGTGCACTTCGACGATGCCGATTTCGAATTGCTCACCCAACGGCGCTCGGCCATCTCGTTCTGCCCGACCTCCAACCTCTTCCTCGGAAGCGGCCTATTCAAACTCATGACAGCGCGTCAGCACAAAGCAAGGGTCGGCATGGGCACCGACATCGGCGCGGGCACCAGCTTCTCTATGCTCCAGACGCTCAACGAAGCCTACAAGGTTGCGAAATTGCAGGGCGGGAAGCTATCGGCAGTGGAGGCATATTACCTCGCCACCCTTGGCTCTGCCCGCGCACTCTCCCTCGAGGACAGGATCGGGACTCTCAATGTGGGTGGCGAAGCCGACTTCGTCGTGCTCGACCCATCGTCGACCCCGCTCCTTGAAATGCGCATGCAGACAGCACAAAACTGGGAGGAAAAACTTTTCGTCCTGATGACCCTCGGCGACGACCGCGCCGTACGCGCGACCTACGCCGCGGGACAGCTGCTCCACGATCGCGACGGACAAGCCGCCAACCCTTCGAGCCACCACGGAAGCTGAACAGTGGGGCATATGGCACTGCCAGGTTGACGGGGCTGGCTGAGGTTTCCGGTTACCTGGTGTGGGTGGCGGACCGCGGTGTGGAGTCCACCGCAGCACCAACAGCAGGCGGTGAGTGCTGGTCATCGCCACGGGCGTTTTCCGGTGAACACCGTGTAGTTTTCCCCGCGGACTTGCTGCTCGTGGACGTCGGTGAGGCCGCCCCGTAGTAGCAGGGTGACCAGCTCTCGACGAACTGCTGCACTGCGTCGGTGAGGACATCGCGGTCCAGCGGCCGGTCATCGTCCCAGGTTCCCGCATATGGCAGCGACCTGCCCCGGCACATGACGACGTCGAAGGCGTCGCCGAAGTGGCAGGGTAGTTCGTCCCAGCGCACGCGGGGCGAAACCTCTACTGGTGCCCCAGCTGCCAGCGACGGCCTGTGGGCTAGAAGCCGCCGAAGTCGCCGCCGCCGAAGCCTCCACCACCGAAGTCGCCACCACCACCGAAGTCGCCACCACCACCGAAGTCCCCGCCGCCGCCGTCAGCACCGCCGCCGTCAGCACCGGACATTGCGTCTTCCTGCCCGGCTCCATGGCCCTGCTCCCACGCGCCCGCTGAGGCGATCCCACCCATTCCCGAAAACAACGAGCTGAACAGGAGCACTGAGCCCAAACCCCACGCACCACCTACCAGGGCTGGCTTCCACCAGGGCTCGCTGTACCAGCCCTGCGGCACAGGCCGCCCGGCGACCCGGCCGCCCGGGTAGTAGTGCGGCGTGCGGTCGCCGGGACGCGGGGAGGCTGCGTAGTCGTGACCTTCGACTGTGACCTCGCGGTCCTCGGTGACCGAACCGGCGCCGGCCTGGCCCGCCACCGGCGGCAAGTCGGGGCCTGGGTCCATACCCATGGCGGTACGGGCGGCCCGCACGTAGTAGAGCCCTTCCAGGGCCGTTTGGGTAACCAGGCGGCTCTGTACCGCAGTACGTGCGGAGTCCATCTGCGAGCCTGCGGCCGTGTAGCGCTCCGCAGCGTCAGCCAGTGCCTGCTTGGAGGGCTCATCGGTACCGACCAGGTTGAGGACCTGCCCGCCGAGGCGTTCCACCCAGCGGCGCGCCTCGGCTTTCGAGTCCTCGAGATCGCGCTGCTGGGAGGCCTGCCGGTATTGGAGGTAGTACGCCGCGCCACCACCGATGAGCAGCACGAGTATTACCACCGCGATCAGCGAACCCACGACGACCTCCTCCACAAACCAGATCGGACAGTGCCGACATTACTCCCGCTGGGGTGCGGTCCGGTGGTGTCGCCTGTGCGTACGGGGTCGGCTGAGGCAGGCTTCGTCCGAGCGGCTGTTCCCCGTGAGTGTGCACGTCGGTGACCGCTGACCGTCCCCAAGCTGCCACCTGCCGTCGCGTGTGCCACGGGTGGCTGATCGCAGTTGACAGCCAGCCGGGGCCGCCACGAGTCTCTCCCCGGACAACGGGAGGTGGGGGAGATGTCAGGCACACCTATCTTCGAGCAGCTGTGTCGGGACTACGTCGAGGTCGGTAAGGCCCAGCCAGAGGACGTGACGCAGCCGCCGACCGGCAGGGGGCTCGACGGTCCTTCGCCCTCCACCGCCGGGGATGTACCGGTGTGCGAGCTGGATGACCACTTGCCGCTCGCCGACGTGATATGCCCTGCCGAGTAGGCGGCTGTCTCAGGTCTCATCAGCCAAGTCGGGGGCCGGGCACTGGCTCCGCCCGCACCGCCCCCCCCCCCCCGGGGCCGGCCCCACGCGTGGTCGCGCCCGGCGGCGCGATGTAGTTTCCAGCCGGTGAGCCAGCGGGGGGCTTGGC
>JBQTHE010000043.1:0-29261 GCA_052390115.1 Pseudonocardiales bacterium
GTCGCCGACGAACTCAACAACCGTCCACGACAGACACTCAACTGGAAGAAACCGACCGAAGTCCTCAACACTTTCCTTATCGAGGCTGCTTGAAGCTGGTGGTGCGTCCACTACTTGACACCAAGCTCCGATTAGTTGCAAGCGCCCGCCGTCTTCAGGGTCGAAGGTGAGCCTTCCTGCAAGGAACGCGTCTTCAGATCAGACATTCCCGGAAGCCAGAAAACCCCAAGCGAATCGATGTGCTTCATGCGCTCCTTCTCGATTCTCGCCTCGGACCTGTAGTTGCCGCGCGACCAGTCGCCGAGGCTTCCGACTCGCTCACTCACACCACCAGGATCGGATGCGAGCCCCCAAACGTCACACAGTGATTGCCGCGGGTCCAGACCGAGGTGGTCAACGGGAGCCCGCACCATATAGCAGCCGTGTAGCAACGACCTCGGCACGAAGGCAGACGCCCTCGAACCATTTTCGGGCATCCTTCGAGGTCGAACACCACGGGCACACCGCGGCACACGGTCAGCCCGGGACTTACAAGCGAGGGGTCAAACCAGTTTGATCGAGTAGGCATGGGCGTTCGCACCAGTTCGTCCATGGAACTACCCGGATGGGCTCCCCCGTGGCCGTGCCGCGGGGAAGGTCCCCCAAGACAGCCAACCGACCGTGTGTTTCGCTTACTCCCAAGTCGGCTGGTTGCGCGCTTGGTCCAGGTCCTTGCGGTCTTCGTCCAGGTCAATGGCCTTCACCTGGGTGACCACGTCCTCCAGGGCCTCCCGGGGCAGCCCGTCCGGCTGCGAGTACACCAGCACACCCTTCCGGTACGCCATGATGGTGGGGCTCCTGCTGATGTTGGCAGCTGCCGCCAAGCCCTGCTCGGCCTCGACATCGACCGTGCCGTAGACGACGTCGGGATGCTCGTTCGAGGACGCCTCGAACGTCGCCGCGAACCTGCGGCAGACGTCGGACGAGGACTCACAGAAACAGACGAAAACCACATCGTTGCCGGTGACTACCTCATCGAAGTTCGCTTCAGTCAGGGTCTGGGTGGCCATAGCATCCCTTCATGTCGTTGTGCCGATGCACCACCGTGCACGTCGATTATCTTGCACCTACCTGAGCGCCCGGCCATGATCAACTCTGATCTGAACTGATCATCTTTACGTACAGCTAAGAAGCACAGCAACTGTGCCCCACGAGCCGGACGATGCCGGACTCTGCAACCATGGCTGACCTGCGCAGGAAACCTCATGCGGCAGCATTGCCAATCTCTGGGGGTCAAGGGATCTGGAGTCCCTAGCCTGCGTGCAGTTGATCTTTCGTGGGGCACACTGGGGGCACACCAGCTTGGAATCCGACAGCAAGCGCCCGCAAGCGTTGACAACCTTGGCCGCTGGTCAGACGGCTCTCCGTCCCTGGGTCGCTGGTCGAAGGGCGACACGAACTGGGTCCGGCTTATAGGCCAGCTCGTCCGCCCCGCAACCTGGCACCAGCGGTAGGTGGACGACACCGGTTCCGGTTGGTGGCCAACGCTCCGGCTTGGTTGTTGATCTGTGGCTTCCTGGGTGTGGCTGCGTTCGTGACGCCGCGACGCCGGCCGGACAGCCCCCTTCCCGAGTTTCAGCAGGACTGCGTGTGGACGACGCCGTGCCGCCGGTGAATGCGCTCTGATTGCCTGGCGCGCCGCAGTCGGACGAGAACTCCGGGTCGCGGTGTGGAACCTGGTCCGTCCCGGACAATGGGCAGGACTTCGCGCTCCCCTGTTCGCTTTTCGTGCTGGGCATTACTGTTCGGGGCGGGTCTCTTCCTGCTTGAGCGGCTCCACGCCAGCTACGTTGCCGAGGAGGCGTGGCTGCTGATGCGCATCGAGTTGGTTGGTCGCGAACGGGAGCTGGCCGCGCTCGTGGACTACCTGGAGTCGGCTCTCGCCGCACATCCGCGCGTGGTGCTGTGCCGGGGCGAGCCGGGGATCGGCAAGACGCGTCTGGCGGAGGAGCTGACCGGGTTGGCGGCGACGCGGGGCGTGCCGGTGGCATGGGGGCCGGCGGCGGAGTCGAGTGGCGCGCCTCCGTACTGGCCGTGGCGGCAGGTGCTGCGCGCTCTGTCCGCCAGCGTCGACGTCGTCAAGATCGCTGACGAACTCGGGGTGACTCCCGACCTCGCGCAGCTCGCACCTGAGGTATTCGACGCCCCAGGCGGCGACCGGAGTGGCAGCGGCTCGAGCGAGGACCGGTTTCGGCTGTTCGACGCGGTGGCCCGGCTGCTGAGCGATATCACCGCGAGCGCACCGTGGGTCATCGTGTTCGACGACGCGCACCGGGCGGATTACGGCTCGTTACTGCTGCTGCACCATGTGGTGCGCACGCTGGCTCGCGAACGGCTGCTGGTGCTGGTGAACTACCGGGATACCGAAACCGTGCCCGACGTCCTCGTCACGGGACTTGCTCGGGAGCCAGTCACCCGGCGGATCGACCTGCGCGGCTTGGCCGCTGCGGCCGTCGGCAAGCAGCTCACCGCGCTGATCGGGCGCGACGTCGCAGCGGCGCAGGCCGAACGGGTGCACGCGGTCACCGGTGGCAACCCCTTCTTCGTCGGTGAGATGGGCTGGGCGTTAGCCGACGCAGGTCCAGCCGCGTCGGTCGTCCCGGTCCCGCTGAGCGTGCGGCAGACGATCAACGAACGGCTGGAACGGCTCCCGCCGACGTCCGTGTGGCTGCTGCGCGCGGCGTCGATCGTCGGTCGGGAGTTCTCCGTCGAGGTGGTCGCCCGGATGGTGGAAGAGCCGGTGCTCGGCTGCCTGGGCCAGCTCGATGAGGCAGCGGCCGCCGGTCTGGTCGAGTCCACCGCGACGGCGGGCGAGCACCGATTCGTACACGTCCTGGTTCGGGACGCGATCGAGGCCGGCCTGGGCAGCGCCGAGCGGGTGCAGCTGCACCGGTCGGCGGCAGAGGCCGTGGAGGAGCTCTACGCCGACCGTCTCGAGCCATGTCTATCGGATCTCGCCCGACACTGGGCGTCCGCGGCCGTGCTCGGCGAGCGGGAGCGCGCTGGGAGTTGGATCCGGCGGGCCGCGGGCGAGGCGGTGAACCGGCTCGCCTACGAAGAGGGTGTGCGGCTGTACCGGCTCGCGCTGGACGTCGGCGGCCGCGAGCTTGACGATCTCGACCGCTGCCGGCTGCTGCTCGCGCTCGGCGCCGCGCAGAACCTGTCTGGGGATCACCCGGGCCGGCTGCGCACCTGCCGGAGTGCGGCCGATCTCGCACGTTCGATGGCCCGGCCCGACCTCATTGCCGAGGCGGCCCTGACCTTGGACGGTGGCGACGGCGCCGAGGCCGACCGGTTGGTCAGGCGGCTGTGCGAGGAGGTCCTGCGGGAGCTAGGTCCGGAGCCCACCTCGCTGCGCGCCAGGGTGGCGGCCGGCCTGTCCCGCGCGTGCATATACCTCGATGAGGTCGATGCCGCCGCCCGGGCCAGCGAGCAGGCACTGGTCGTGGCCAACCAGTGCGGCGATCGGGCCGCAGTCGTGGCGACGTTACGGGCCCGCCAGCTCGTGCACTGCGATCCGGATGGGACGAACGAGCGGTGGGCGCTGGCCGCGCAGCTGCTGGAGATCGGCCGGGAAGCCGCGGACCCCGAGGCCCAGATGTGGGCCCACCTCTGGCGGATCGACGTGATGTTCCAGCGCGGCGACCTCGCCGGTGTTGGTCGCGAGCTCGATGGGCTGGCCTGGTGCGTCGGCGAGCTGGGCGGCCCGGTGGCGTGCTGGCACCTGCTGCGCTGCCGGGCAGCGCACGCGCAGGCGCAGGCGCGCTTCGACGACGCCATCCGGCTGGCTAATGAGGGTTTCACCGAGCTGCTCCCGCTCTCGGCGTGGGTCCGGGACGCCGTGCTGGGGATAACGGGTCAGCACATCGGTCCTGAGGCGAGCGGCGCGGTGCGGGCCTACGGCCTCGACGGAGGGGTCGGTGCCCGAGACTACTTGCCGGCCTTCGGCGCCCTCTACTCGCTCGCGCCAGCTGTTGTGCTGATCTCAGCCGGCCGGCGTGCCGAGGCAGCTGGGCTCTACCGAGCGCTGGGGCCGGTGGCCCAGTGGCAGCCGACCAGGCACGGGGTGACCATCGGCTACGCGCTGGGCATCGTGGTCGCCGCGGCCTTGGACGCTGCCGAGGACCTCGCGGTGCTCCGCGGGCTGCTGGCCCGTTACCGTGGCCACCATGTCGCGGGCGGGGCGGGCGCCGGAATCTACCTCGGGCCGGTTGAGCTCTACCTGGGCATTGCAGCCCGGCACCTCGGACTACTCGATGACGCCGTCGCCGACCTCGACCACACCCGCCAGGTGTGCGCGGCGAACGGGGCGGCCGGTTACCACGTCGAGGCGCTGTTCGAGCTGGCCGTGGCGCTGGCCCGGCGGGCCGGGGATGGTGATGCGGCACGAGCCCGTTCGTTGGCCGCCGACTGCGCCGGCCGAGCCATGGCCCTTGGCATGCCGCCGTTTGCGGCGCGAGCCCAGGAGCTGACCCACCGGCTGGGCCAGGTGCCGGCCGAGCCCTTGACGCCGAGGGAGCATGAGGTCGCCGAGCTGGTGGCCCACGGGCTGACCAACCGGGAGATCGCGGCCCGGCTCTACCTATCCGAGCGCACCGCGCAGAACCACGTGCAGCACATCCTCACCAAGCTCGACCTGCCGAACCGGAGCCAGATCGCGGTCTGGATCACCAGCCGCAGTTGAGTATGCGGGGTGAGTAATTCGGCGGACGCCGCGACACCGCGCGCCTCCCTACCGTGTTCAGGTACATCAACCTGGATTTTCAGGCCATCCGCCACCACGGCCACGACGCCGTACTCGAACAGCACTATGTACCCCGACGCTCCCACGCACCCCGCTCCGGCTGCGTACCCACCTCTGCGCGATCCGAGTAGCCGACTACTCACATTGTGACTCCCAGGCGCGCGCATCCTTGTTTTACGCGAGCGATATGACCGACATCGACTTCACCAAAGGGCTGCGATTCCGATGACAACCGCCATCATCAATCACCTACCCGCCGACACCGCCGGCAGCGTGGCTAACCTCCTGCCGGGGATCATCGACGGGGACCCGGCGGCCTGGGATGAAATCCTCCGTCGGTATGGCAAGTTCGTGTACGCGACGGCGCGGTCCTTTCGGCTGCAGGAGGTCGACGCACTCGACGCCGTGCAGATGACCTGGTTGCGGCTGGCCGAGAACGCCCACCGGGTGCAGTTCCCCGAGCGGCTGGGCGGGTGGCTGGCGACCACCGCCCGCCGCGAATGCTTACACATTCTGCGCCAGGCCAAGGCCGTCCCAGACCTCATGGACGTGCGGGCAGGAACCGTCACCGACCCCTCAGTGGGCCCCGAGCAGCGCGTGATTGATGCTGACACCACGCGGATAGTGTGGAAGCTTGTCGATGAGTTGTCCTCGCGCCAGAGGACCGTGCTGCGAACCCTGTTTACCGACTCACCCCGGCCATACGCCGAGGTCGCCCACGTCACCGGAATCCCGCCTGGCGGGATCGGTCCCACTCGGGCGCGGGCCTTACGACAGCTGCGGGACAAACTCGACGAACAAGAGGTCCACATGTAACTCAGGCATCCAGGGCAACAACTGAGTAATTCGGCGGACGCCGCCACGCGGCGCTCCTCCCTACCGTGTTCAGGTATCCGGAAGAGACGAAGGCGGTGACCATGGTTTGACCGGTGGCTTTGACGAACGAGGACATTCAACAGTCCTCGTAAAGGGGGACGCCGATAAGCTCAAGGATTCGACAGCGAAGCCTGGATGTTCGGCTCTGTCAGCGGCTAAGGAGAGTGGTTATTGTGACGGCGACGGTAGGCGAGGGTGTCGAAGCTCTGCGCGCAGTGATGTCGGGCCCAGTGTTTATGCCGGGTGACGCCGATTATCACAGCGCTCGTTTGATCTGGAACGGCGACATCGACCGTCATCCTGCGGTCATCGCACGGTGTAGGACGCAGCAGGACGTGGCTACGGCAGTCGCGTTTGCGCAGCGTGAGGGCTTGGAGATCGCGGTCCGCGGTGGCGGGCATGGGTACAGCGGGTTGGCCGTTTGCGAGGGCGGTTTGATGATCGACCTGAGCGGGATGCGGGACGTGGTGGTGGATCCCGAGGGCAGGCGGGCGGCTGTCGGTGGTGGGGCGAGCCTGGCCGATCTGGACGCCGCCACCCAGGCGCACGGCCTCGCCGTCACCGGTGGCGTCGTCAGCCACACCGGCGTCGCCGGGCTCACCCTTGGCGGAGGCATGGGCTGGCTGACCCGCAAGCTCGGTTTGGCAATTGACAACCTCGCAGCAGCCGAGGTGGTGCTGGCCGATGGTCGGTGGTTGCGGGCGTCTGCCGACTCGCATCCGGACCTGTTCTGGGCACTGCGCGGTGGCGGTGGCAACTTCGGAGTCGTGACCTCGTTCGAATTTCGGCTGCACCCGGTTGGCCCGGAGGTTCACTTCGCCCTGCTGTTCTGGAGCCTCGACCAGGGGCATGACGCGCTGCGGACGGCTCGTGAGGCCATCCCAGCGCTGCCCGAGAACACCGCTCCGCTGTTCTGCGTCGCGTTGAACGCACCACCCGCCCCGTTCGTCCCGGAACAGCACCATTTCGCGCCGGGGTACGCGCTTCTGCTCGTCGGGTTCGGTTCGGCCGAGGACCACGCCCAAGCTGTGGCACCGATCCGTGCCGCGTGCCCGCCGTTGTTCGAGTTCATCACCCCGATCTCCTACACGGCGCTTCAGCAGATGTTCGATGACAGCGCCTTCCCGTGGGGAATCCGGGCCTACTCGAAAGCGCTCTATCTCGATGAACTGTCCGACGAGGCGATCAACGTGCTGGTCGACCAAGCCACCGACAAGACCTCGCCAATGTCGTTCATGCCGATCTTCCGCCTCGACGGCGCCTTCACACAGATCGGCGAACAGGACACCGCGTTCGGCGGAACGCGCACACCGCAGTACGCCGTGAACATCGAAGCCATCAGTCCGGAACCAGCTGCGCTGGCGGCCGACCGGAACTGGGCGCGATCGGTGTGGGACGCCCTGCGCCCGTTCGCCGCCAGCCCTGGCGGCTACATCAACTGGCTCGCCGAACAAGACGACGACCGCGTGCGAGCCACCTATGGGCCGACGAAATACGACCGGCTGGCCCTCATCAAAACCCAGTACGATCCAGGTAACATCTTTCACCGCAATGCAAACATCACGCCAGCCTAACTCTCACACCAGCAGGAGTCCCTTGACGCGCTGACCGCCACGTGTCCGACTGCCGTGACGGAAAGTTCATGGGTTGACAACAGTACGTGGACACGTGGCAGATAGCGCAGTCCCGAACTCCACGCCATAGCTGTGGCGGACCTGAGTCCCGTCTTTACGGTCGCTGCCCAGCACACCTGACGATCCAAGGGGTTGACATGGTCGCAAGCGTATCGGCAACGCAATGGCAGCAGAGCCAGGATGCACTCCGCGATGAGGTTCGGCGGGTGACGACCCTGATGCGGTCCATCAGTGATCCGGGAGTTCCCGCGGTGGGCCAGTGGAACCTCGCTGAGGTTGCCATGCATCTCTCGCAGAACTGGGTGCTGGTGCCTGGGCTGGCACGGCGGGACCTCTCCCGATTCCAGGCACTAGTGCCCAGCATTGCTGGGCTGGCCGGTGACTCGATGATCCGGGACATGTGGGACAACGCCGACATGAACGCGCTCGGGATGAAGTCCGACCCCGAGCGCGATCTGGCTGTCCTGGCTGACCGCATCGAGGAGCGGGCCGAAGAGTACTTCGGCGAGTGTGCGGGGCACTCTCCCGATGAGCCACGCTCCTGGCTGATCGAAGGCACCACGGTGCCCCTCTCGGCCCTGACCTGCAACCTGCTGAACGAAACCGTCATGCACGGTTACGACATCGCCAAGGCCGCCGGGCGAAAGTGGAGGATAGATCCAACCCATGCGGCCATGGTGGTGCAGGGGTTCTTCGTCCCGGTGCTACAAACTGTCGACCCTCGGACGTTTGTCAACGCTGAGAAGGCGGCCGGCCTTCAGGCCACCTTCGAGCTGCGGCTGCGGGGCGGCGGCCGGCTCAACTTTGTTTTCGACGATGGGTCGCTCAGAGTCGAAGAGCCGTCGGCCAGGCGGATCGACTGCCATATCTTGGCCGATCCGGCAGCGTTCTTCATGGTGTTCTGGGAGCGCCAGAGCCAGTGGAACGCGATCGCCAAGGGTCAGCTCGTGGCCTGGGGCCGCAAGCCCTGGCTGGGGTTGAAGTTCAGGTCTCTGATACGCAACCCCTGACAGACCAGCCGGCTATTGCCGGCGGGCGCGGGCCCGTCGCTTGCCCTCGTGCATCGCCTGTACCCGTGCGATCGGGATGGCGCGGCCTTCCTCGATCAGATCCGCGGGCAACAGCTGTGGCTCGGGCATCAATTCATGCCACGGGTCGCGGTCAGCCAGCAGCGTGGCGGCGGTGCGGATGGTGAAATCGGCCGGCACCACGCTGTCGAGCTCGTCCCACGTCACCGGGAAGGACACCGGTACACCGGGACGGATCCGCGGGCTGTAGGCCGCCACCACGGTAGCGCCGCCGGACCGGGTCGAGTCCAGGAACACCTTGCCGGCGCGGTCCTCCCGGATGAACGCCGTCGTCGCGACGTCGGGGTCAAGCCGCTCGGCCCGCGCAGCGATCGCCCTGGTCGCCGCCGCGGCGTCCTCGATCCCCACCCGGCCGTCCAGCGGCACGAACACGTGCAGGCCCTTCGCCCCGCTGGTCTTGACCGCAGCCGCCAACCCGGCGTCGGCCAGGGCCTGCCGCACGAGCTCGGCAGCGCGGACGGCGTCCTGGAAGGCGTCACCGGCCGGCGGGTCGAGGTCCAGCACCAGGTGCGTGGCGTGGTCGGCCCCGACGCGGACCAGCGTCGGGTGATATTCGACAGCGCGCTGGTTGGCGAACCACAGCAGCGTGCGCCGGTCGTCGCACAGCGCGTAGGACACCTCGCGCCGGGACGCTTCGGCCCACACCGTGGTCGTCCGCACCCAATCCGGGGTATAGGTCGGTACGTTCTTCTGCATGAACGGCTGCTGGCCCGGCCGCACCCGGATCACCGACAGCGGCCGATCCCCCAGCTCGGGCAGGATGCGGTCCCGGACAGTGTCCAGGTAGTCCACCAGGTCCCGCTTGGTCGCGTCCGCCCCGTCGAACAAGGGTCGGTCGAGGTTGGTCAGCCGTACCCCGGCGCGGGACTCCGCGGCGCCCTCGCGGCTCACCGGCGCACCTCGAGCGTGCTCGGGAACATCCTGGCCTCCGGTTCTCGTCTGACCGCGCTACCGCCAGTCGTCGATCACGTACACGTCCGGACGGGAATAGCCCGGCTCGTCGGGACGGTGCATCGTGACCCCGATGAAGTCGGTGACGAACCTGCGCTGGAGCAGGATGCGATAGGCGTCGCGGCGGGCGGTGCTCATGCCTGCGACCAGCCGGGTAGCCTCGCGGTCGGCGGCGAATTGCTCACAGGCCGCTACCAGCCGCTCGAAGTCGGCAGCCGCACGCGCCGCGGCAAACTTGATAAGGCATGTCCCGGTGTCTGCCTCCGAGCCTGGCCCGACATGGCAGACCGCGAAGCCCGAATGGTTCTCCAACAGCACCGTGTCACCCAGGCCCTGCTCTTGGCAGGCAAGCAGCTCCCGGCTCACATCGAGACCGGGGTAGATCGTGTCGGTGAGCATCACGCAATCAGCTAACTGGTCGGGATCGGCGGAGTACGTCGTCCACCCGGCTACGTGGGCAGCCGGCGGCGTTATCGGCGCGGACAGCACCGCGGTGAGGAACCGGGGCAGGAACCCGAAGGCTTGGTATAGCGCGATGTGTTTGGGGCTGTGTCCGAAGGTGAACAGGCCGGTGTGGCTGAGTTCCCAGCCGTCCATGATCTCCATTGTGCGAGCCAGCAGCTGGCGAGCGATGCCGCGGTCCCACAGAGACGGGTGCACGGTCAGCGGGCCGAAGTATCCGACGCTGCCCCACCGGGTGGCGAAGTTCGAGCCGACGACCCGCCCGTCCGCTTCGGCGGCCAGCGCCGCGGCCCGGTCGGCTTTCCAGCGGCTGCGCACGTAGTCCCCGTCGCCCATGAATGCCATCGGGTCGGGCAACCCGAGGAAGGTGCCGAAGGCCAGCCGCACGACCCGGTCGGCCTCCGCCAGGTCGGTCTCGGCGAGCGGGCGCACCTGGACGTCCCGCGCGGTGAGCTGTCCGGTCATGCCGGGCCTCCCTGCATCGCAGATTGCTGTCGAACCCCGGCCCGTACGGGAAGATCCCGCCGACACCCGGCTGCGTTCACGCCATCGTCCGCCGGCGCCAACCCCGTGTCGAGGTCCCTCGTCGCGACGTGGGCAAGGCCGTCGTAGTGCACTGTTAACCTCCCGGCTCGCCCGGCGTGACCCCGGGCGGCGAGGTGGACTGCGCCAACCGGGCGGTTCGACGGGACGTGAGTTGCGCGGCGGGATGGCAGGCCCGGACGGAGGACCTGCCATCGGAAGGGCGCCGATCGGTCCGGTGACGAACCCAGAGAGTGGGTGGCTGGAGGTCGCACCAGAGCGGTAGAGACGGCTCTTCGTCTATACGGGTGACCACTGGGCGTGGCGTGCCGGGTACTCTCCGGCAACCTTGGCATGGTCTACTCAGCACCCGCCGGGCGGCCGCTCGGTGCTGAACCGTGATCAAACCCCCAGGGGGTTGCGATGACTGCGATGACTGCGTTGATCGTGGTCGCCCAAGCGGAGTTGAGCACGAACAACCTTCGCACATGGATGTTGGACAACATCGTGCCGCTGTTGCTGCTGGCCGTGGCGGTACTGCTGCTGTGGCTGGGTGGCGGTAAGGGAGACAACGCCGGGGTGATGCGGCGGGTCGGAGGCGTGATCATCGCGCTGGGAATCGTCGGGCTGGCCGTGTCCGGAGCAGGGGTGAACCTCGGAACGTGGATCGCCAGCCTGTTCAGCGGCTGATCGGAAGGTGAGAGCACCTTGCGGATCCGCACCGATGACGACGTCTACCGGGTAGACGCGGTCTGGCTCGGGCCACCGAAGGCGACGTTCCCGTGGCGTGCCCGGTATGTGGCCTGGGGTGTGGGAATGGTGGTGTTCCTCGTGGTGCTCGGCGTCGAGCGCCAGCTGGGCATCGGCTTCAGCTTCTTCTCGACCGGCTGGGCCCTGCTGATCACCATCCTGCTCACTCGGATGATCGGTTCCCGGATCAGCCACGAACGTCCGCTGACCGCCGTCGCCACGATGTGGGTCCGCGAGCTCACCGCTCCCAGGAAGAAGACCGTGGCTCGGGGTGGGGCCACCAGCGCGGCGCGGATCCGTGTTCAACATGACCGCCCCCGGCCACGCCAGCGGGGGCTGCGTCGTCGGGGCCGTTCCAGGAAGGAGGACAACAGTGTTCGGGCGCCGTCCCCCCCGCAGACGTGAGCGCGACCAGCACACCGCACCGAACAATCAGCGCTCGATGGCCGCCACGCCTGCCCCTCGAGGCGGCTCGAACCGGCGCGGCCACACCCTGCCAGGGGAGGCTGCGGCCCCCACCTATACCCCCGTCATCGCGTTGCGTTCCATCGACGGGCACCTGGTGCGCAACGGGCAGGAGGTCTATGCGTGGTACCGGCTCGCGCCGCAGCGCTGGTCGTTTCGCTCGGACTCGCAACGTCAGGACCTGATCCACGCTATCGCCGGCCAGTACGCGGAGTTGCAGGGCCGATGGCTGCACCTGCGGGTGACTGCTCGGCCGTACCCGATCCGGATGTGGGCCGAGGCGCATGCGCGCAACGCGGTGAGCCGGCTGCCCGACACCCCCGGTGCGCTGTCCTTCGACGACTACATGGTCGGTGAGCAGCAGCAGCTGCTCGGGCACTCGATGGCCGAAAAGGAGGTCTATCTCGGCGTGCAGGTGCAGACCCGGTCCATGGTCGACCGGGTCGTGGAACGGGCCGCGCCGGTGCTGCGGCGGGTGTTCCCTACCGCCGTCGACGCCGAGCTGGTCGCGATCGACGCCGAGGTCGAGCACCTCGACGGGGTACTCGGTATCGCCGGGCTGGAGGGTCGGCCGGCTACCGCAGAGGAGTTGTCCTGGCTGATGCACCGGTCGTGCTCGCTGGGACTGCCCGCCCCACGCAATCTGCCCGCGGTGCCGGGCTCCACCTGGGAGCCCGAAGACCTGGCCAGTTTCACCGACGCCGCGGACTTCCATGCCGAGCCCTACGCGCCCACCCTCACCGTCCGCGGTCGCACCGGTTCCAATGCCGGGACCACCCGCCACGTCGTGGTGCTCACCGTGGGGCAGATGCACGGGTTGCGGATCCCGGAGATCGACGACCCCTGGGTGCAGCGCTCGGATCGGCTGCCGGCCGGGGTCGAATGGTCGGCCCGTCTCTACGTGCGCCGTCCGGAGGAGGTCGCCGGCGAGCTGCAGCGGCAGATGAACAAGGTGCGCTCCCAGGTGCGGCACTACACCGACGAGCATGACCTCGAGCCGCCGCAGAGCCTGGTCCGGCAGGCCAGCCGGGTGCTGGAGATCGACGACGAGATGACGTCGGGTTTCACCGCGCTGGGCACCAGGGTGCGTTCGTGGTGGCGGCTGGCGGTCTCGGGGCCCACCGATCGGGATGCGCTGCGGCTGGCCCAGCAGCTCCTGGACCTGTACAAGCCCAAGATCGCCATCGAGCATCCCGAGGCGCAGTACGCGCTGGCCCGCGAGTTCATCCCGGGTGAGCCGCTGTCCTCGGGCGCCTACCTACGCCGCGGTTCGGTGATCTGGGCGGCCTCGGCGGTGCCCACCGCCACCGCGGAGGTGGGGGACCGGCGCGGCATCCTGCTCGGCGAGACGTGCACCGCCACCCGGCGCCCGGTCGCCTGGGATCCCTGGATGGCCCAGGAGATCCGGGACTCCTCCGGGTTGACCGCGTTGGTGGCCGGGCTGGGCGGCGGAAAATCCTTCCTCGGCGGCGGCATCGTGTACAAGACGCTGCGTTCCGGCGCGTACTGGACCCTGCTGGACCCCTCCGGCCCGCTGGCCAAGTTGTGTGAGTTGCCCGAGCTGAGGCCCTACGCCCGGCCGATCAACCTGCTCAACGCCCAGCCCGGCATCCTCAACCCTTACCGGGTGGTCGCCGAGCCTGAGCTGGCGCATTACCTCGATGAGGAGGACCCGGAGCGGGCCTGGCGACGGGAGAAGGCGCTGACGGCCGCCACCCGGCGCCGGTTGGTACTCGACGTGCTCACCGGAGTGCTGCCCTTCGAGGTCGCCCGGATGGCCAAGACCCGGATCGTGCTGCTCCGCGCGGTCCGGGCGGTGGGCGGGCGGCCCGACGCCCATCCCGGCCAGGTGTTCGAGATGCTGCGCCGTGACCCGTCCGAACATCACGAGCACGCCATCGTGGTCGCCGACTTCCTCGATGAGATGCGCGAACGCATGTCGTTGCTCATTCCCGAAGATGGCGCCGACCCCTACACCGAGGTGCGCGACGACCGGCTCACCGTGCTCACCATGTCCGGTCTGCCCCTGCCCAAGGACACCGTCGGCCGGGAGCACTGGACCGATGCCGAGTCACTCGGTGTGGAGCTGCTCAACCTCGCGGCGTGGCTGACCCAGCGATCGATCTACGAGCGCCCTCGCGACCAGCGCAAGGGGGTCTGGATTGACGAGGCGTTCTTCCTGTCCGAGGTCCCCACCGGTCGGGTGCTGATGAACCGCTTCGCCCGGGACTCCCGCAAATGGAACGTGCGAGTGCTGCTGTCGTCGCAGATCCCGGCGGACTTCCTCAAGATCCAGGGCTTCGTGTCGCTGCTGGACTCGGTCTTCGTCGGGCGGCTTGACGATGAGCCCGCGCAGTCCGATGCGCTGCGACTGCTCAAGGTACCTATCGAGGCGGGCTACGAGCAGGTGGTGGCGTCGCTGGGGCGCCGCCCCGGCGGTGACCGGCTGACGGTACGGGACCGGGCACCTCGACAGTTCATCTTCGGTGATGGCGCCGGGGGAGTGGAGCGCGTCCGGGTGGACTTCTCCGGCGCCCACCTGGAGCATCTGTGCGCCGCGCTGGACACCACCCCGGATGCGCTGCGCGGTGGCGTCGGTGGCGACGAAGTACGGGGCGGCGACGTACGGGACGGTGACGTCCCGGGCGGCGAGTTGCCCGGTGTCGCACCCCCTGGTGGGCACGCCGGCGGCGGCACCGCCCGCCCGCCGGAGACCGAGCCCGAGCAGAACAGCTCGGTGCGCGACGCGATCGCGCGGGAGACCGCCGCCAGGGCGAGAGCATGACGATCCGGGTGCTGCGCGGCAGGACGGCCGTAGTGCTGCTGCTGGTGGTCATCGCGTTGCTCGGCATGCAGGCTGCGCTGGGGTCATCAGCGTGGGGCTCACCAGCCCAAGGGTCACCGGCACCGCTGCAGGTCCCCGGAGTCGACGACTGCAAGGAAGCGCCCAATCCGGAGCGCCCCGGGTCGGGCATGGTCGGCGCCATCGACCCGACGCCGTTGCAGGCCGGCACGCCGGGCAGCGTCTACCACGAGGTCGGCTACGCCGGGCTGGTGTGGCACACCTACGACCTGGGCTGCGGTCCATCGGGCCTGCGCAATCCAAACGCGGTGATCGACACCTGGACTGGCAGCCTGCTGTTCAACATCGGTAAGGCGGTTGTGGGCGCCACCAACGGCTTGCACTACGCGCTTGCCGACGGAGGCCTGCTGGCCCCGTTGAACGACCTGATCGTCTCGGGCACCGTCGCGCTCTACGACACTGTGTACGCGCCCTGGTTCGGGTTGATCGCGGTGCTGCTGGCGATTGTGCTGTTCCGGTCGATCTGGCGGGGGGACCTCGCCACGGTCAGCAAACGCGCCGCGTGGGCGCTGGCTGGCATCTGGCTGGCCTCAGCGACGTACCTGACCCCGCTGCTGTATACCCAGGTGCTCGATGGGGTGCTGGTCGAGGGCAGCAACCAGGTCCGCACCGGGTTCCTCGACGAGGTCGGCATCGAGCAGCGCGATGCGCTGCCGACCCTGCTGCATGACAAGATCATTTACCGCAATTGGCTACGCGGGGAGTTCGGTTCCCCGGACGGGCCGCAGGCCGAGCAACTGGGCCGAGACCTGGTCCGCGCGCAGGCCTACACCAAGCAGGAGATCGCCGACGGCGCGGACGATCCGCAATCCGGTGTGGCCGAGCGCAAGAAGCAGGAGTACAAGGCCATCGCCGAGCGGACGGGCAGCTCATACGGCTACTTCCAGGGGGTGGACGGCAACCGGATCGGCGTCGGGATCCTGGCCGCCCTGCAGTCGGTGATGTTCGGGCTGTTCCAGTTCCTCGCCCAGGCAGCGTTGTTGCTGGCCCAGGTGCTGCTGCGGGTGGTCATCCTGCTCGGACCGGTGATCGGCCTGATCGCGATCCTGCACCACGAACTGCTCCGCGGCGTCGGTCGCGTCGTTGGTGCCGCACTGCTCAACGTCGTCGTGCTGTCGGCGCTGGCAGCGCTGCACACGCTGGTGACGGTGTGGGTCTTCGACCCCGCCCGCAACATCTCGGTGCTGGCCGAGATGTTGCTCGCCGGGATGATCACGCTGGTGATGCTGCTGGTGTCCCGCCCGGTCCGCCGGATGTGGCAGATGATGGAGCTGTCGGTGGGCGCGGTGGGTGGAGCGCTGCCCGCCGCCCCACCGGGCGTGCTGGCGCGGTTGCGGCGACGCGGAGCAGGCGCTGAGTCCACCCCGTCGGAGCGGTTCTGGGAGGAGGCCCGCGGCACCGAGGCTGATCAGGGCGCACCGATCGGAGACCTGGCACCCGGCAGCCGCGTGCGCCCGGAGTCCGCCGTACCGGTGGTGGTCGTGGCCGAGCGGTTGGACCGCCCCGCGGGTGGTCTGGCGGCGACCCCGGTGCTCGGTCCCAGTACCCCCGGTGGACCCGGACGAGGTGGCGAAACGGCGCCGAGCAAACCGGACGGGGACGCCTCGCGACCGGCTCAGGCAGCGGCGTTGCCGACCGGGTTCAGCTCGACGGCAAACGATGGCGCCCGCGTCGCCGACCTGCTGTCGCCATCGATGGACCCGGTGATACCCGCAGTGCGGGATCGGGCCGGCGAGGAGCCGGTGTACGTGCCGTCGGCGTCGGGCAACTCGCGCCCGCCGCGGCAAGCCGAGCTGGAGGAGGTGGCCGGGCGCCCGGTGTGGGTGGTGTACCGGCCGTCGGCCGGGCTCGAAGTCGGGTCGGAAGCCAATGACGGTGACCCCGTCCGAGCCACGGACTGAGCGGGGAGGCCAGCGCTGTGCCGATCCGCACCCACCGCGGCCGCGCGGCCGTCTACCGCACGTTCTGGGGCTGGCCGGTGCGTTCCCCCCGGCATCTCGCCGGCACTGTCCTGGTGCTCGTCGTGCTTGCCGTCGGGGTTGGGCTCGCGCTGCCCGAGAGTGGGGTTGGCCCAGTTCGGGCGGCGCCGTCGAGCAGCCCGCGGATCAGCCCGTTGCCTCCGTCCCCCCACATGGCGACCGTGCCCGGACCCGCCCTTGGCGGGCAGCCCCAGGTGCCTTCTCCCAGCGCCCCGGCCCCGGCCGCCGCGCTGACCGTCGCGCGCTCCTGGGTGCAGGCGTTTCTCACCGTCCCGCAGGGCATCAGCTCGGCGCGCTGGATCGAGCAGCTGCGGCCGTACACCACCGACGAGTTGTTGCCCGAGCTGCGCTCGGTTGACCCGGCGAACGTGCCTGAGGCGCAGATCACCGGCGAGCTACGGACGGTCAGCTCGAGCGCGAATTCGGCTGAGGTGGACGTGCCGACCACCGGAGTGGTGGTGCGGCTGCTGCTGGTCTCGACCCCGACCGGGTGGCGAGTCGCCGGTTACCAGCGGGCGGGTTGAGCCGTGCGACGGTGGCTGGTCGGGCTGGTGGTCGTCGGCTTGCTCGGCGGCCTCATCGCGGTGGCCGCGATCTCCGTCTTGCTCGGCGGCGTCGGTTCCGGCGACTGGCGGTTCGGGGCACCGTGCGGCTCGGTGCTCGCTTCCACCGATCCGCGGGAAGCGCCGCAGGTGGCCGTCCAGGTCAGCGACCTCGACGCCGAGCAGCGGGCCATCGTCGACCTGATCATCGCGATCGGCAAGCAGCGCGGGCTTCCGCCGCGAGCCTGGCAGATCGCGATCCAGGCCGGGATGACCGAGTCTCGGCTGCATAACCTCAACTACGGTGATCGGGACTCGCTGGGCATCTTCCAGATGCGCCCCTCGCAGGGGTGGGGCAGCGTCGCTCAGGTCACTGATCCGGTCTATCAGATCAACAAGTTCTACGACGTGCTGCTGACGGTGCCCAACTGGGAAACCCGGCGGCCGGGGGATATCGCGCAGGCCATCGAGCGGTCTGCCTTCCCGTTGCGGTACCACCAGTGGGAACCGCTGGCCGTCAATGTGATCAACACCGTGGGCGGAGACGTTGCGGAGTTCGTCCAAGCGTCCTGCACCACGCCGCTGCCGGCACCCACTGAGATCGCCGGACGGGCGATGCAGTTCGCGCTCGGCGAAGTCGGCAAGCCTTACGTCTGGGGCGCCACCGGTCCTGATTCCTACGACTGCTCGGGGCTGATGCTGCGTGCCTACGAGTCGGCCGGGGTCACGCTGCCCCGGGTGTCGCGCCAGCAGTACTGGGCCGGTACCCAGTTGCCGGTGCGCCAGGCGCAGCCCGGCGACCTGCTGTTCTGGGCTTATGACACCTCGAACCCCGATAGCATCCACCACGTTGCGATGTACTTGGGTAACGGTCAGATGGTCGAGGCGGCCAATCAAACGGTGCCGCTGCGCCAGCGGGCCGTGAGCTTCGACGAGCACGAACTGATGCCGCTCGCGGTCCGGCCCGGGGTGCCGGTCACCGCGAAGGCCTGACATCCGGAGGTGACGGTGTACGCGTCGGACCCGATCCCGCGACCGGCCGGTCGGCCGGCTTCGGCTACTCCGCTACGGGACTATCTCGCGCTGGCGAAGCTGGGAGTCGATGACGGCTATGTCGTGCTGCCACGGTCGCTGGCCGAAGAGATGCCGCTGCCTTGGCAGCAGCAGATGGCCTACCTGATCGATGAGTTGCACCAGACCTACGGCGACCTCCCGTGGCCCGTCTACCGGGTGGTGCCCAGCCGCGTTGAACGGCTGGTCGACCTGGACGAGGGCCAGCTCGCCGAGGCCGGGTACCTGCTGGAGATCGATACCAGCGGTGAGCTGGTATACCGGGACCGGGACGACTCCGTGGTCACCGACCCCCAGTCCCGCGAGGTCTTGGTGTCCTGCCTGGACCCGATACCCCGCCGCCCGCAGGCCGGTCTCCAGGCGCCACTCGGAACCGAGTAGGCCCCCCCATCCCCGCGTGTCCGGCTCTCCTGCCCGGTGTGTCCGGCTCCCAGGTACGGTGTGTCAGGCTCTCCTGCTCGGTGTGTCCGTATTTCGAGTACACCGGATTGGCTCGAGGAACGGAGTCTCCTAACGTGTCGGCTCGTGCTCACCGAGCTACCCGATGATGCCCACCGGTGGACCGCCGCCGAGCGAGAGCTGGCCTCGCAGCTGCTCACTGTGGTTGTCAACGTGCGCCGCGGCGGCCCGCATCGCCACCTCGTGCCGTGGCTGCTGGCCCAAGGAAGGATCACTTACGTCGGTCACGCCGGGTCACGCCACTCCTGGCCGCAATCGGTTTTCGCCAACCCGTTCGTGAAGCAGGCCGGCGCCGACCGCGAGGCGGTGGTGCGTCGCTACCGCGAATGGCTCGACGAGCAACCGGAGCTGCTCGCCCGGATCAGCGATGGGGAGCTGATCGGGCGAGCGCTGGGTTGCTGGTGCGCACCGCAGCTCTGCCATGCTGACGTTCTCGCCGAGCGGGCAGGCTCGTGAACCCGCACCAGACCGGTGTGCACGTGTGCACTACACAGCGTGCATGAGAGCCGGACACGTGGCAGGGGGTCAGTGGTAGGTGTGTTCCGGGCCTGGGTACGCGCCTGAGCGGACATCCTCGGCAAAGTGGGTCGCGGCCTCTCGAAGGCCGTCGCCGAGTCCGGCGTAGGTCTTGACGAACCTCGGCATACGGTCGCCGGGAACCCGGAAGGCCGCCATGTCCTGCCACACCATGACCTGAGCGTCGCAATCCGGCCCCGCGCCGATACCGATGGTGGGCACGTCGGTGGCTGCGGTGATCCGGGCGGCGAGCTCGGTGGGCACCACCTCCAGGACGATGGCGAACGCGCCAGCCGCTTCCAGCGCCTTCGCGTCCTCCACCAGCCGCTCGCCCTGCTCACCGCGTCCCTGCACCGCGTAACCGCCTAAAGCGTGCACCGATTGCGGGGTGAGCCCGAGGTGGGCCATCACCGGCACGCCGGCCTCGGTCAGGGCCTCAACCTGGGGCACCACCCGGCGACCGCCCTCCAGCTTCACCGCATGGGCGCCGGCCTCCTTGAGGAAACGCGCCGCGGTGTGCAGTGCCTGCGCAGGAGAGGACTGGTAGGAGCCGAACGGCAGGTCAGCGACGACGAGCGCGCGGCGAGCCCCGCGGACCACGCCGCGCGTCAGGGGTACCAGTTCGTCGACGGTCACCGGCACCGTCGTGTCGTAGCCATACACGACGTTGGCCGCGGAGTCACCGATCAGCAACACGGGAATACCCGCGGCGTCCAGAAGAGCCGCGGTGGAGTAGTCGTAGGCGGTGAGCATCGCCCACTTTTCGCCGCGACGCTTGGCCGCGAGAAGGTCCTGGATCCTGACCCGCTTGACCTTGCAGTCCGGGTCGATCGGTCCGCCGTACAGGGTTGGCTCGACAGCAGCGGTCATCGTTGACCGTCCTCCCTCGAGGCCGGCAGTCGTCGCCGGTCCCCGGGTTGTGCCGGATGGCTGATACCGAAAGCGTGGCACCGATGTCAGTGCCTGGCATGAGCGTGCGACGAGACTCACAACGTGGACGGCGCGGGCATGAGAGGCGGACACACCGTGCATGAGAGGCGGACACACCGTGGATGAGAGGCGGACACACCGTGCATGAAAGGCGGACACACCGTGCGTGAGAGGCCGACACGCCGGGGTCAGGAGTGTTCGCGCCAGCGGTTGGTGATCGGTAGTCGGCGGTCCCGGCCGAAGGCTTTCAGGGTGATCTTCGTGCCGGGCGGATACTGCCGGCGTTTGTATTCCGCGGTGTCGACCAGCCGCACGATGTGCTCAATCAGGTCCGGCTCGAACCCGGCAGCCACCAGATCGCTGAAACCGTGGTCGCCCTCAACGTAGCCGTCGAGGACCGCGTCGAGCAGCAGGTAGTCGGGCAGCGAGTCGGTGTCGAGCTGGCCGGGACGTAGCTCAGCCGACGGCGGCTTGCCGATCGAGCTCGGCGGGATCGGCGGGATCTCCCCCCGCTTCTCGGCCACCGCATTGCGCCACCGCGCCAGGGTCCACACCGCCGTCTTGGGCAGGTCCTTGATCGGCGCGAACCCGCCGACGGCATCGCCGTAGATCGTCGAGTAGCCCACCGCCAGCTCGGATTTGTTCCCGGTCGCCAGCACCAGGTGGCCATGCTGATTGGACAGTGCCATCAGGGTCACTCCCCGGCAGCGGGCCTGGACGTTCTCCTCGGCGACTCCGGACAGGCCGAGCTGACCCACGAACACGTCGACCATCTCCCCGATCGGCTGCACCTGGTAGTGCAGACCGGTGCGCTCGGCGAGGTCGGCGGCGTCGGACCGGGAATGCGGAGAGGAATACGACGAGGGCATCGACACCCCGTACACCGCGCCGGCACCCAGCGCATCCACCGCCAGCGCGGCACACACCGCGGAGTCGATCCCGCCGGACAGCCCGAGCACCACTGAGCGGAATCCGTTCTTGCGCGCGTAGTCGCCCAGGCCGGTGACCAGTGCGCCCCATACCTCGGCCTCGTCGGACAGCGGCTCGGCAACCACCGCAGCGGGCGCCGCCGGATACCCCGGCAGCGGGTCTTCGGTGAGGACCACCCGGGCAACGTCCAGCCCGGCATACCGGCCTGCTGCCCTGCTAGACCCGCCGGGCAGGTCCAGGTCCAGCACCTGAAGCTGCTCGCGGAACTGCGGCGCCCGCAGCAGCAGCTCGCCGCGCCCGCCGACCACCATCGAGTCACCGTCGAAGACCAACTCGTCCTGGCCCCCCACCAGGTTGGCGTAGGCCAGTGGCGCGCCTGCTTCGGTGGCACGGCGGGTCACCAGCGCCAGGCGAGTGTCGTCCTTCTCGCGCTCGTAGGGCGACGCGTTGGGCGCGACCACCAGGTCAACCCCGGCCTGGGCCAGCGCGGTGATCGGGCCGCCCTCCTGCCAGATGTCCTCGCAGATCACCATCCCGATCTCCAGGCCGTGCAGCCGGAACACGGTCAGAGTGGTACCGGGAATGAAATAGCGGCGCTCGTCGAATACCCCGTAGTTGGGCAGGTGATGCTTGAACTGGCGGGCCACCACCCGCCCGCGGTACAAGACCGCGACTGCGTTGCGGGGACCGTGAGCTCCGTCGGCTTCGGAGTCCAGATATCCGACGACGGTGGCCAACTCCCCGCACCCGTCGTCAGCGAGCAGCGTGGCCAGGTCATTCAGGGCCTGCACCGAGGCGGCAGCGAAGGATTCGCGCATTGCCAGGTCCTCCACCGGATAGCCGGTCAGCGCCATCTCGCCGAACACCACGAGGTGCGCACCGGCGGCGCTGGCTTCCCGGCAGCACGCCGCGATCATCGTGGCGTTGCCCGCGAGATCACCCACGCAGGGGTTCACCTGAGCCAAGGCCAGACGGAGCTGCGCCATGACCTCATCATCCAGCACAGTTGCGGGGAGCCACACCGAACATCTACTCAGGGCTCACTAGGATTCGCCGAATGTCCCGCTTGGTAGGCCCGTTGCGGCTGACCGCTGTCCTGGCGACCGTGCTCGCCCTCGGTGGTTGCGCTGCCGAGGCTGTCGGAGACCGCCAGCCCGCCGACGTCGCGGGGTCAAGCCCGGGCGTCCAGCGCGACGGGGATCCCACCGGCCGGGTTCCGGCGGGGCTGGAGGGGTTCTACAGCCAGGACCTGACCTGGGGTGGTTGCCAGGAGTTCGCCACCACCGAGCGCGCCAGGGACTCGTTCGCGGACCCCACGCTGCAGTGCACCCGGGTGGAGGTGCCGCTGGACTATGCAAACCCGCAAGGGCGCACCGCGCAGCTCGGATTGCTGCGCCGCCCCGCGGATGACCAGCAAGAGCGGCTGGGTTCCCTGCTGGTGAACCCCGGCGGTCCCGGTGCTTCGGGGATGAGCGCGGTTGCGTCGCTGGCCGGGGCGGTGGGCGGTACCGAGCTGGGCCGGCGCTTCGACCTGGTCGGGTTCGACCCGCGAGGAATCGGTGCCAGCGAGCCTAAGATCGTCTGCCGAAGCACACAGGAGCAGGACGCCGAGCGGCTCGACCTCGACCTGGACACCTCGCCGGCTGGGATCGCTCAGACCGAGGCTGAGAACCGGGCCTACGCTGCACTGTGCGCCGAGCGGTTAGGCAGCGATCTGCTCGCCAACGCCGGCACCAGAGACGTCGCGCGGGACATGGACGTGATGCGGTCGGTGCTGGGCGACGAGAAGCTCAGCTACCTGGGTTATTCCTACGGCACCCGGATCGGTACCGCCTATGCTGAACAGTTCCCGAACAATGTGCGGGCGATGGTGCTCGACGGCGCGCTGGACCCGGACGAGGTCCTGGTGGAGAGCCTGGTGAATCAGGGCGCCGGGTTCCAGCAGTCGTTCGACGCGTTCGTCGGCTGGTGTGTCACTCAACCACAGTGCTGGCTGGGCGAAACCCCGAAGGATCAGGCCAGCCGGAGGTTTCAGGAGCTGTTGCGGCCGCTGACCACAACGGCGTTACCGGTCGGCAACCGCAAGCTTTCTTACAACGACGCCACCATCGGCACGATCCAGGCACTGTACTCAGACCAGTTCTGGCCGGTGGCCAACCGGGGCCTCACCCAGCTGATCAGCGGGGATGGCTCCACCCTGCTGGCCCTGGCCGATATCTACTACCAGCGTGACCAGCAGGGGTACTCCGGCAGCCAGGACGCTTTCAAAGCGGTCCGCTGCCTGGACGATCCGCCGGTGACCGATCCGGCGGTGGTCCGGGAGGCTGACCGGCGCTACCGGGAGGTCGCGCCGTTCCTCGATGACGGGAACCCACCGTCGGCAGCCCGGGACGCCTGTGCCTTCTGGCCGGTGCCCCCGACCTTCCAGCCAGGCGAACCGGAGGTGGACGGGATACCGACGGTGCTGGTGATCTCCACGACTGGCGATCCGGCAACCCCTTACCAGGCCGGGGTGGAGCTCGCCGAGCAGCTCAACGGCTACTTGCTCACCTACGAGGGCCAGCAGCACACGGTGGCGCTGCAGGGTCAACAGTGCGTGGACGACACGGTCTCGGATTACCTGGTGCGGCTCACCCTGCCGAATCGCAAGAGGTTGTGCGTCCCCGGAGCCTGAGTGCCCGGTAGGGCCCGCCCTCCATTGCTGATCAGCAGGGCGCCGATCGCGCCGAGCAGGCACACCGCTGCGGTGAGCAGGAAGATCTCCCGATACTGGGTGCGCAGCGCGGCGTCCAGAACCAGTTGGTAGTCGGCAAGCTGCCGCTGGTAGACCTCGTCGCTGACCCCGAAGGGCAGCGGAGTGGCCAGCGCAGCGGTGAGTTCGCGGAAGCGGTGCAGTCCCCACGCCGACAACGCCGCGACGCCGACGAGCATGCCGGTCATCCGGGCTACCACGACCGCGGCGGACACCACACCGTGCCGGTCGGCGGGGGTGGCGCGTAGCGCCGCCGCGGATAGCGGCGCGATCACCAGGCCGAGTCCGAATCCGGCCAGCGCCAGGTCGGAGTCCAGCCGGGGCAGGCTCAGCAGACCGAGGTCGTGGCGGGCAGCCAAGATGTCCACGGGCCATCCTGCTACCAGGAGGTAACCGGCGGCGGCCAGCAGCATGCCGGTGACGGCTACCGCGGCGTCACCGACCCGGCCCGCTACCACCCCCCCGACCAGCGCTCCCACCGGCAGTGCCACCAGGAACCGGACCAGGAGCAAGGTCGCGCCGGCGGCGTCGCGGTCCAGCAACGTCTGCGCGTAGAGCTGGATGTCGACCAGGGTCACCATCAGGGCGGCACCGGCGGCCAGGCTGACCCCCAGCGAACCGAGGAAGACCCGCCACCACACGCCGTCGGGATCCAGTAGCCGCACCGTCGAGCGCCGCTCCCACAGCACGAACGCGATCCCGGTTACAGCGGCGCCGCCCAGGGCCGACCACCCCCAGGGTGGCAGCACCCCGCGGCCGGGATCGGGGTTGTACAGCGCAGCCACCAGCAGCCCCAGCATGAGCGCCAACAACCCGCCGCCGACGAGGTCCAGTGGTGCGCGGTCCCGGGATCGTAACCCGCCGGACCGCGTCGCAGGCGGCACCGCTAGCTGCACCGCCACTACCGCAGCGAGTGCGATCGGGACGTTCACCCAGAACACCCCGCGCCAGCCGGCCAGCGCGGCCACCGCCACGCCGTACAGCGGGCCCAGCACGCTGCCCAGTTCCTGGGCGGCGCCCAGTGCGCCCAACGCGGTGGATCGGCCACGACCCGGCCACAGGTCAGCGGCCAGCGCCATGGACACCGGCAGCAACGCTCCACCGGCGATCCCCTGCAGTGCCCGGCCCGCCACCACCAACGGCAGGGTTGCCGCGGCGGCGGTGACCGCCGATCCGACTGCGAACATGATCAGGCAGGCCTGCAGCAGCGCCCGCCGGCCGAAGCGGTCGGACGCTTGACCCAGCAGCGGCATCGCGGCGACGTAGCCCAGCAGGAAGCCGGTGACGATCGGGGTGGCCCGTTCCAGGCGGTTCAGCGGCACCTGCAGGTCGCGGATGATGTCGACCAGCAAGCTGACCACGACATAGGCATCCAGCGCGGCCAGGAGAGTGACCAGAGCGCCGACGCCCAGTGCCAGCCCGCGACGGCGGACCGGGGCTGCCGTCGCGGTCATCGGGGGTGGCCGGGATCAGGCGGGAGCAGTGATCTCGACCGGGACGTCGAAGTCGGAGAATCGGACGGTGATCGAGCCGTCTGCCGCCGGGAACTGGGCCTGCAGCAGCCGGGAGCCCTTGACGGCGATCCACACCTGACCGGTCCTGTCCTGTGGCGGCTCAGGAATGAAGTTGCTGAGCAGGCCGCTGAGCGGCTCCGCTGGGAAGTCGACCTGTAACCGGTAGCTGTCCACCCCGCCGACCTGCTCACGACCCTCGGTGGTGGCCTCCTTGCCGCTGGCGAGCACCGCCGCGATACCCCGGTCCGGATTCAGGATCACCGCGGGGTCGTACTCCGCGCTGGGCCATGGCTGGAAGCCGCTGGGCGGGATGCGCACGTAGCGCTTGTCGCCGATACTCACGAACTCCACTTCGAGGATCTGCTCGCCGAAGTCCATCGTGGCGGTGCCCTTCGCCGAACCCTCCTGGGTGAGTACGCCGTCGGCGGACCGAAGCTGCACCCCCGGCACGTCGCCCTGCACGTCGATGGTGATGTGGGTGGTGGTCACCGTTCGCATCGCCGCGGCAGAGTCGGCGAGCAGCCGCGCACTGTCGGGAAGGGTGGCATTCTGCTCCTCGACTGCGCTGCAAGACGTGAGCGCAGCGATGATCAGTGCGGCGAACAGGGCGAGAAGGCGCAGATGTCGACGCGGCATGGTCGCATAGTAGGGGGCGGACAACACGGCCGTCACCGACGGTCCTCTACCCTGCGCCCATGGATCGCCAGCAGGAGTTCGTGCTGCGCACGCTGGAGGAACGCGACATCCGGTTCGTCCGGTTGTGGTTCACCGACGTGCTGGGTTACCTCAAGTCGGTGGCTGTGGCGCCGGCCGAGCTGGAGGGAGCCTTCGCCGAGGGCATCGGTTTCGACGGGTCGGCCATCGAGGGCTTCGCCAGGGCCTACGAGTCCGACATGGTCGCCAAGCCGGATCCCTCCACCTTCCAGGTGCTGCCGTGGGAGAACCCGAACGGGGCGCACTACTCCGCCCGGATGTTCTGCGACATCGCGATGCCCGACGGTTCGCCGTCGTGGGCCGACCCGCGGCACGTGCTGAGCCGAGGGCTGTCCAGGGCAGCGGAGTCCGGGTTCACCTGCTATGTCCATCCCGAGATCGAGTTCTACCTGTTGCGCGACCTGCCCGACAACGGTTCCGAGCCGGTGGCCGCCGACTCCGGCGGGTACTTCGACCAGGCCAGTCACGACGCCGCGCCGCACTTCCGCCGGCACGCCATCGAGGCCCTCGAGCAGATGGGCATCTCGGTGGAGTTCAGCCATCACGAGGGCGCCCCGGGCCAGCAGGAGATCGACCTGCGCTACGCCGACGCGCTCACCATGGCCGACAACATCATGACCTTCCGGTATGTGGTGAAGGAGGTCGCGATCACCCAGGGGGTGCGCGCCTCGTTCATGCCCAAGCCCTTCACCGCCCGGCCGGGGTCGGCCATGCACACCCACGTGAGCCTGTTCGAGGGCGATCGCAACGCCTTCCACGACGACGACGATCCCTACGAGCTGTCCGACACCGGCCGGGCCTTCGTCGCTGGGGTGCTGCGGCACGCTCGGGAGATCACCGCGGTGACCAACCAGTGGGTGAACTAATACAAGCGGCTGATCACCGGCGGGGAGGCCCCGACCGCGGTGTGCTGGGGGCACGCGAACCGCTCGGCGCTGGTGCGGGTGCCGATGTACTCGCCGGGTAAGGCGTCCAGTCGGCGGGTGGAGATCCGCACCCCGGACTCGGCATGCAATCCCTACCTCGCCTACGCAGTGGTCCTCGCCGCAGGGTTGCGTGGTGTGCAGGAGAGCTACGAGCTGCCGCCCGCCGCCGAGGACGATGTGTGGGCGCTGTCTGAGCGGGAACGTCGGGCGGCGGGTTACGCGCCGCTGCCGCAGAACCTCTCTGAGGCGCTCGTCGAGATGGAGAACTCCGAGCTGGTCGCGGAGGCCCTCGGCGAGCACGTGTTCGACTTCTTCCTGCGCAACAAGCGCGCCGAGTGGGACAACTACCGCCGCCACGTGACGGCCTACGAGCTGCGCACCTACCTACCCGTCCTCTGACCCCACCACCCACCCACCCACTCACCCCCGGCGTGTCGTGCTCTCCCGCCCGGTGTGTCGGGCTCACCTGCCCGGTGTGTCCGGCTCACCTGCTCGGTGTGTCGGGCTGCGGTGCGGAGTTGCAAGGCAGTCCGTGCTCGAGTATTCGATCGACGTGCCGGACTGCTCCGGGTCACCATGGCGGGGTGGACGCTCAGCTGCACCACAACGTCGCGGAGTTCGTCGCGCTGACCCGGCCGCTGCTGGAGGGCGATCCGGTCCGGCACACCGTCGCGCTCACGGTGACCAACATGTTGATACGGGCACCCGAGGTCGGCGATCCCCCGATGCTGCTGACCGTCCACCGGGGAGAGACCCTCGCCGGGGCAGCAATCTGCACACCGCCCTGGGCCCTGATCGTCAGCGCACTGCCGGCGGAGTGTGCCGGTGCGGCGGCCGAGCTGCTCGCGCCCGGGTACCCGGCGCTGCCCGGCGCGGTCGGGCCCCGCGACGATGCAGAAGCGTTCGCCCGGAGCTGGTCGGCGCGCACCGATGCAGCGGTGCACGAGCGGATGGCGCAGCGGCTGTTCGCCCTGCACGGGCTCACCCCACCGGCCGGTGTGCCGGGCACGGTGCGGCAGGCCGGCGTCGGCGACCTCGCGCTGCTGGCGCAGTGGCGGCAGAACTTCGCCGCCGAGGCGACCGGCGGTCTTCGCGGCCGCGGCAGCGCAGCGCAGCAGACCCGGCGCGCTCTGGCGGCGGGCACCGTGGCGCTGCTGTGGGAGGTCGCCGGCCAGCCCGTGGCCTGGGCATCGGCGAGTGCCCCGTTGGCAGGCATGTCCCGGATCGCACCGGTGTACACACTGCCGCAGCATCGCGGGAACGGGTACGGCAGCGCGGTGACCGCGGCCGCCGCAGGCCGGGCCCGGCAGGCCGGTGCCAAACAGGTAGTGCTGTTCACCGACCTGACCAATCCGGTCACCAATGTGATCTACCCACGGATCGGGTTCCGCCCGGTGCACGACGCGGTCGAATTCGCCTTCACGCCCGCCCGAGTCAGCGGGTGAAGACGATCTTGCCGGCGGTGTCGCCGTCGAGCATCGCTTTGAAGCCCTGCTCGGCGTCGGACATCGGCAGCGCCGCGCCGATGTGCGGGCGCAACCCGGTGATGTCCAGGAAGGACAGCAGATCGCGGAGCTCGTCGCGGGTCCCCATGGTGGAGCCGATCATCCGCAGTTGCAGGAAGAACAGCCGCTGTAGCTCGGCGCGATCGGCGTCCCCGCTGGTGGCGCCGGAGCAGACGATGATCCCGCCCGGCTTGAGAGCTTTCGCCGAATGCGACCAGGTGGCCTTGCCGACGGTCTCGAACACCGCGTCGACTCGCTCAGGCAGCCGCACACCGGGTTCAAATGTCTCATCCGCGCCCAGCGAGCGGGCCAGCTCACGCTTGCCCTCGGTACGCCCGGTCACCCACACCCGCATCCCGGCGGCCCGGCCGAGCTGCACCAGGGCAGTGGATACCCCACCCGAGGCGCCCTGCACGAGCATGGTCTGCCCAGGCCGCAGCCCGGACTTCACGAACAGCATCCGGTAGGCGGTGAGCCAGGCGGTGCCCATGCAGGCCCCCTCTGGGAAGGTCAGCGACGCCGGCTTCGGCAGCACATTGCGCGCCGGCACGACGACGGTGTCGGCGAAACTGCCCTGCAGGTTCTCGGTCAGCAGCGTGCGACGCGGGTCCAGGGTTTCATCGCCGATCCAGCCTGGGCTGGTGATGATGGAATGCAGCACCACCTCGGACCCGTCGGGCAGCACACCGGCGCCGTCACAGCCCAGGATCATCGGGAACTGCTCGCGCTTGATGCCCACTCCGCGCAGCGTCCACAGATCGTGCATGTTCAAGCTGGCTGCTCGCACGGCGACTGCCACATGGCCGTCGGGTATCTCGGGCTCGGGGCGGTCTCCGATGCGCAGCGAGGCCAGCGGGTCTTCGTGATTCGGCTCGGCGGCATAGACGGCGAACATGCGCCCAAACCTAGCCGGGCTTCGCCCCATGCCCGAAGGCGTGCCCCTGGCTGGTTGCGGTTGGGGGCTCCGGTCGGCGGGATCTAGACCGTGACCGGCGTGCCGGTCCGGTGTATGAACCGCCGGAGCGGTTG
>JBQTHE010000044.1:0-21132 GCA_052390115.1 Pseudonocardiales bacterium
GGCCGCCGCCACCGCCCACCCCGCCGGCCCCCCCCCCGCCCCCCGCCCGTCGAGCCCGGGGGCCGCCTACGGCTGCCCCCGTGAGTGGCGTTACGTGCCCCAGCACGTACCGCCACTCACGGGTGGCTAGGGTGCGGGAGTGCTGAGCCCTGGTAATGACTCCTACCTCCGCTATCCCACCCTGCACGGCGACCTGGTGGGTTTCGTCGCCCAGGACGACGTGTGGCTCGCCCCGTTGGAGGGTGGGCGGCCGTGGCAGCTGACCTCCGACCAGGCCCCGACCAAGGACCTGCGTTTCTCCCCCGACGGTGAGCACCTGGCCCATCTCAGCCAGCGCGACGGAGTACCCGAGTTGCACGTTGTCGCCACCGTGGGTGGCCCGTCGGTGCGCACCACGTGGTGGGGCGATACCCACGCCCGCGTACTGGGCTGGGCCGACGCTCACCGGGTGCACGTGGCCTCCGCCGTGGGCCAGCCGTTGCGCCACCGCACCTGGGCTCGTGCCGTGCCGCTGGACGGCGGGCCCGCTGGGCGTCTGCCGTACGGCCCGGTCACCGCGCTGGACGTCGCGGCGGGGGGCGGGGTGGTGCTCGGTACCGGGTTCGGCGGGCGCCGCCACGACTACGCGATGTGGAAGCGTTACCGCGGCGGCACTGCTGGGCGGCTGTGGATCGACCCCGAGGGCTCGGGGACCTTCGTCCGGCTGCTGCCGGAGCTGGACGGCCAGCTCACCGCGCCCATGTGGGTGGGCCGGCGGGTGGCGTTTCTCTCCGACCACGAGGGTGTGGGCAACGTGTACTCCATGCTGGCCGACGGCTCCGACTTGCGCAGGCACACCGACCACCACGACTACTACGCTCGGCACGCCACCACCGACGGCGAGCGCGTGGTGTACGCCGCTGCTGGCGAGCTCTGGCTGCTCGACGATCTCGCCGTCGACTCCCAGCCGCGCCGGCTGGAGTTGCGCACCGGGGGACCCCGCGCGGCCCGCATTTCGGCCCCAGTGCCAGCAGGCAAGCACCTGGGCGGCATCGCCGTCGACCGCACCGGCCGGGCCAGCGCGGTGGAGGTGCGGGGCAGCGTGCAGTGGGTGACGCACGCAGACGGTCCCGTGCGCACCCTCGCGGCCGGCTCGGGTGTGCGGGCCCGGCTGCCCCGGCTGCTCGGCGAGGATGAGGACGTGGTGTGGGTCAGCGACGCCGCGGGTGCGGACGCACTGGTCGTGTCCACTCAGGACGGCGCAGGCGTGCGCACCCTGGCAGCGGGTCGGCTGGGGCGGGTGATGGACCTCGCGGCCGCACCGGACGGCAGCCGGCTTGCGGTGGCCACCCACGACGGACGAGCGCTGCTGGTCGATCCGGCCACCGGCGCGGACACCGAACTGGCCCGCTCGGAGCATGGCGCTGTGGAGGATCTGGTGTTCTCTCCCGACTCCCGGTGGCTGGCGTGGACGCACCCCGGCCCGCGCCCGCTGAGCCAGATCAAGCTGGCGCGGGTGTCCGACGGCACCGTGGTCGACGCCACCGTGCTGCGCTTTGCCGACTCCGAGCCCACGTTCACCCTGGACGGCCGTCACCTGGCATTCCTGTCCACCCGCACCTTCGACCCCGTGTATGACGCCCACGTCTTCGACCTGTCCTTCCTCGCCGGCACCCGCCCGCAGCTGCTGCCGCTGGCGGCGGGCACCCCGTCACCGTTCGCCCCCACGGCGCGGGGTCGCGCCAGCACCCCCGCCAACGACAGCCAGGACGTCGACGAGGTCACCGTGGTGGTGGACCTCGACGGCCTGGCTGAGCGCGCCGTGCCCGTGCCGGTGCCCGCTGCGCGGTACTCCTCGCTGGCCGCGGCGAAGGGCGGCCTGGTGTGGCTGCGCAAACCGCTGCACGGCGTGCTCGGCGACGACCTCGCCACCCCCGACGCCGACGCCCCGCGCCCGGTGCTCGAGTACTTGAACCTGGTCACCGGCACGTCGACCGTGCTCGCCGAGGACATCGACGACATCTGGGGCAGCGGCGACGGCACCCGCCTGGTGATCCGCGACCGCAAAGAGCTGCGGGTACTGCCCGCCGAGCACCCGGCCAAGAAAGACGCCAAGCGTGACGATCCGTCGGCCGCTCTCGACATCGACCTGTCGCGGGTCCGCGTGCAGGTGGAGCCGACCGCGGAGTGGCGGCAGATATTCGACGAGGCCGGGCGCCTGATGCAGGACAACTTCTGGGTGGCTGACATGGCCGGCAACGACTGGCCCGCCCTGCTGGCGCGCTACCGGCCACTGGTGGAGCGGGTCGCCACCCGCGACGACCTCTCTGACTTGCTCTGGGAGGTGCAAGCCGAGCTAGGCACCTCGCACGCCTACGAGATGCCCCCCGAGAACCCGGTGCAGGAGGCGCGGCGGCTGGGCTACCTCGGCGTCGACCTCGAACGTGGCGAGGACGGGCTCTGGCGGATCACCAGGGTGCTACCCGGGGAGAGTTCCGCGGGGGCCGGCCGCTCCCCATTGCGCGCACCGGGTGCTGGAGTACGACCCGGGGAGGCGCTGGTCGAGGTCGACGGGCGCGCCGTCGACTCGGTGACCGGGCCCTGGCCGCTGCTGGTGGGCACTGCAGGCAAGCCCGTCGAGCTGCGGCTGAGGGCGGTCGGCTCCGACGACGAGCGCACCGTCGTGGTGATCCCGCTGGCCGAGGAGATGCCGCTGCGCTACCACGACTGGGTGGCCGATCGCCGTGCCGCGGTGCATGGGGCCACCGAGGGCAGGGTGGGCTACCTGCACGTGCCGGACATGATGGCGCTGGGCTGGGCGCAGCTGCACCGCGACCTGCACACCGAGGTCTCGCGCGAGGCGGTGGTGCTCGACGTGCGCGGCAACGGTGGCGGGCATACCTCGCAGCTCGTGCTGGAGAAGCTGGCGCGCGAGCTCACCGGATGGATGGTGCCCCGCGGCATGCTGCCCTTTCCCTACCCCAGAGACGTGCGACGGGGCCCGCTGGTCACCATCACTGACGAGAACGCGGGCTCCGACGGCGATATCATCACCGCGATGATCCAGGAGCGCGGCCTCGGCCCGGTCGTGGGTATGCGCACCTGGGGCGGCGTGGTCGGCATCGGTCCTGCGACCAAGCTGGTGGACGGCAGCAGCGTGACCCAGCCCCGCTACGCCATGTGGATCGTGAACCGGCGCTGGTCGGTGGAGAACCACGGTGTCGACCCGGATGTGGAGGTGCCGATGCCGCCGCAGGCCTGGGCCCAGGGTCTGGACCCGCAGCTGGACACCGCGCTGGAGCTGGCGCTAGCGGCCTTGGCGCAGACCCCCGCAGCCACCGCGCCGACCACCGACGACCGCCCGTCCACCGCGACACCGCCCTTGCCGCCCCGCCGTTGAAATCGGCTGCCCGGTTGATGGGCCGCCCCTGACGTGGCCGGATCCCCTTGCGGTGACTGTCCGCAGAAGAACGCGCTAGCGTGCCGTGGTGAGCCGAACCCGGGAGCTTGCCGCCGGCGGGCGGGCGGTGGAGGTGGAGCCCGAGCGGCTGGCCGGATTCCTGGAGCGGTTCGCCGCCGCGCACGGTGGGGTGGTGGCCACCACGGTCGCTCCTCAGCGGGTGGATGTGACGGCCGGTGACGGCTGGATGGCGTCAATCCCGGTGCCGTTCGGTCCGCTGGCGGCGCTGCCCGGCAAACATGCCAGTCAGGGTGTGGACGACCTGCTCGGCCACCTCATGGTGCCGCGCACGATCGGGCTGCTCCTGGTCCGCCTGGGCGGGTACAGCGTCGGGATCGCCCGCGCCGGGGTCGTACTCACCTCCAGCACCGGCAGCCGCCAGGTACACGGACGCTCCGCCGCAGGCGGGCAATCCCAGCAACGTTTCGCGCGGCGCCGGGAGGGCCAGGCGCGAGTAGCGTTGCGCGCTGCCGCGGATACCGCGGCGCGGGTCCTGCTACCCCGGGCAGCCGAGCTGGACGCCGTCGTCCTCGGCGGGGACACTGCGGCGCTGCGCAGCCTGGCCGCCGACCCGCGGTTGGCCGCGCTGCTTCAGCGGGCCGAACCCCGCGTGCTCGACATCCCCGAGCCCCGCCGTGCGGTACTCGACGAGGCCGCGCATCGAGCCCGCTGCGTCGAGGTCCAGCTGCACCCACCCGGCTAGCACCAACGCGGGGTTACCGCAGGGGACCGGTGGCAAGCAGGCCGCCATCCACTCGCACCGTCTCGCCGGTGATCCAGGAGGCGGCGTCGGAGACGAGGAACGCGACAAGTGCGGCGACGTCTTCGGGCCTGCCCAGCCGGCCCATCGGGTAGGCCTTGGCGACCTGCTCCTCGCCCTGGGCATACAGGGCGGTCGAGAACTTCGTCTTGACCACCGCCGGGGCCACCGCGTTCACCCGGATCGATGGGCCGAGCTCCCAGGCCAGTTCCTCGGTGAGCCGGATCATCGCCGCCTTCGACGTCCCGTAGGCCGCGATCGCTCCGGTGGAGCGCAGCCCAGCGACCGAGGCCACGTTGACCACGGCGCCGCCGTGCTCGCCCATCCATGCCCGGTGTGCCTGCTGCACGAAGCCCAGCACGGCCACCACGTTGACATCGAAGATCTTGCGCACCGTGTCGAGGTCGGCATCGATCAACGGCCCGTACACCGGGTTGATCCCGACGTTGTTCACCAGCACGTCCAGCGACCCGAAGCGCTCGACTGTCCGGTCCACCGCCTCGGCGCGGGCTGCCGGATCACCCGCGTTTCCGGGCAGCGCGAGCACCCGGTCGGCTGTGTCTTCGACCGCGGCGGCGAGTTCGTCGGCAGCGGCGTTCAGCTCGTCGGGCTTGCGGGCGGTGATCGTCACGGCGGCGCCGCGGGCCAGCAGCGCGGCAGCGATGGCGTGCCCGATGCCACGGCTGGCACCGGATATCAGAGCAGTGCGTCCAGCGAGGTCGGCAGTGGGATCGGTCATCGCGCAACAGGGTATGCCCGCGCCCACGACGCACGGACAGCGAGCACACTGGTCGACGTGAGCCGGCCGTCCCCGCGACACCTCCCGAGCGCAGCGCGCGCCCGGCGGCGGCTGTCGTCCCAGGCCAGGCGAGGCGAGCTGCTCGATGCGGCGCTGCGGGAGTTCAGCAGCCGGGGTTACTACCTCACCCAGATGGAACACGTCGCCGCCACCGCCGGGGTGAGCAAGGCGCTGGTGTACCAGCACTTCCCGAGCAAGGAGGAGCTCTTCGCGGCAGTCACCGCGCAGGTCGTGGAAGGATTCATGGGACGGCTGCCCGAGGTGCTGGGCAAGGCCGGCGACGCGCTCGGTGCCTGGCGGGGCGTGGTCCGGCTGCTCTGCGACCTGGTGACCGAGCGTCCGGAGGCCTGGGCACTGGTCGCGCGGCACCTGGACAACCCCGAGCTCGGCGCGCCGCTGCGCACGCTCCGGGAGCAGGTCATCGAGGTGCTCGCGGCGGTCCTCGCCAGCTTCTACGCCCCTGCGCCGGGGGTTGCGGTGCCCTCCGACGAGGAGGTGCTGGAGCAGGCGCGGCTGACCGTCCCGATGCTTGTCGGCGCCCTGCAGGGGTTGATGTCCTGGTGGCTGGACCACCCGGAGGTGCCGCGAGCGAAGGTGGAGGCGCGGGCGGTTGATTTCGGGTGGCTGGGCCTGGACCGGATCCGCCGGGGTGAGTGGCTCCCTCTTGTCGATAACTGACCGGTCAGTTATATTGAGCCTGCCCGCTCGTCAAGGAGGCCGCAGATGTCCATGACCAGCGCCGTTGACGCGACGAGCCGCATCCCCGATCGTGAGGACACCGCACAACGGCTGCTGCGGACCTCGGCCAAGCACTCCTACGACCCGGCCGTCGAGATCGACTGGGATGCCCCGCTCGCGCCGGACCGTTACTTCATCGACCCGCGCCGCAGCTCGCTGTACGGCACAGCGCTCTGGCACCGGATGAGTGAGCAGCAGCGGATCGAGCTGACCAAGCACGAGGTGGCGAGCCTCTACAGCATGGGCATCTGGTTCGAGACGATCCTCATGCAGATGCTCGTCCGGCACATCTACGACCATCCCAAGGGCAGCGCGCACGCCCGGTACGCGTGGACCGAGATCGCCGACGAATGCCGGCACTCGGTGATGTTCTCTCGCGCCGCGGAGAAGTTCGGCGGCCCCGAATACGGTCCCGGCTGGTTCGTCCACCAGCTCGCACGGTTTCTCAAGACGTTCTCCAACGGCACCCTGACCTTCGGCGCGGCGATCTACGTCGAGGAGATCCTCGACGTCTTGCAGCGCGAGCAGATGGTCGATGAGTCGCTGCAGCCGATGGTCCAGAAGGTGTCGCGGATCCACGTCATCGAGGAGGCCCGCCACATCCGATATGCCCGCGAGGAGACACTCCGGCAGTGGCCCCGGCTGGGCCCCGTGGGCCGGGCCTACAGCCGCATAATCCTCGCCGTAGCGGTCTACTGCTCCACCACCAGACTCATCGATCCGAAGGTGTACGCGGCGGCCGGGCTGGACGTCGACGAGGCCGTCGCCGCGGCGGCCGCGAACCCGCACTGGCGGCAGACCAAGCAGTTCGCCGCCCACAAGGTCGTCAAGTTCCTCGACGAGGTAGGGCTCATCGCGGGGCCGGGAAAGCTGCTCTGGCGCTGGGCCGGAGTGCTGTAGGGGAGTTCCGGGCTAAATCGCCCTGCCACCGCAGGTAGTATGGGCGCGTGGTCGCGACAAGCTGACGTGCTGCCGGCCCCGCGCGCTGCGGCGCGTGGGGCAGTGACCCCATGCCCGGGGACCCCTGCCGGCGACCACCTTTGGAGCTTTCTCATCGTGATCACAGCCACCGACCTCGAGCTGCGTGCCGGGTCCCGCATCCTGCTGTCCGGAGCCACCCTGCGGGTACAGCCCGGCGACCGGATCGGCCTGGTGGGGCGCAACGGTGCGGGCAAGACCAGCACGCTGCGGGTGCTGGCCAGCGAGAGCCAACCCTACGGGGGCCAGGTCCGCCGCGCCGGGGAGCTGGGCTACCTGCCCCAGGATCCCCGCGAGGGTGATCTGTCGGTACCGGCCAGGGACCGGGTGCTCTCCGCCCGCGGGCTCGACCAGTTGCTGCACGAGATGGAGAAGTCGCAGTCGGAGATGGCTGAGCTGGTCGACGGCCACGAGCAGGGCCGGGCGGTGAGCCGCTACAGCCATCTCGAGGATCGGTTCTCCGCGCTTGGCGGCTACGCCGCCGAGAGCGAGGCGGCGCGGATCTGCGCCAGCCTCGGGTTGCCCGACCGCGTGCTGGCCCAGCCGATGCGCACGCTGTCCGGCGGGCAGCGACGCCGGGTCGAGCTGGCCCGGATCCTGTTCGGCGCCTCGGACGGCTCGGGCGGGCGCTCACACACCACGCTGCTACTCGACGAGCCGACCAACCACCTCGACGCCGATTCGATTACCTGGCTGCGCGATTTCCTCACCGCTCACGACGGCGGCCTCGTGGTGATCAGCCACGACACCGATCTGCTCGCCGCCGTGGTCAACAAGGTCTGGTTCCTCGACGCGATACGCGGTGAGGCCGACATCTACAACCTGGGATGGCAGCGCTACCTGGACGCGCGAGCCGCCGACGAGAAGCGGCGGCGCCGGGAACGCGCCAACGCGGAGAAGAAGGCCACTGTCCTGATGGCGCAGGCCGACCGGATGCGGGCCAAGGCCACCAAGGCCGTCGCCGCCCAGAACATGCAGCGGCGGGCTACCAGGTTGCTGGCCGGCGCGGAGACTGAGCAACGTGCCGAGCGGGTGGCCCGGATCCGCTTCCCGCAGCCCGCCGCCTGCGGGCGGACCCCGCTGACCGCGAGCGGGTTGGGCAAGTCCTATGGCTCGCTGGAGGTCTTCAGCGGGGTGGACCTCGCCGTCGACCGGGGCAGCCGGGTGGTGATCCTCGGTCTCAACGGCGCCGGGAAAACCACCCTGCTGCGGCTGCTCGGTGGGACGGAGACTCCCGATGCCGGCCGAGTCGAGCCAGGACACGGCCTGCGGGTGGGGTACTTCGCCCAGGAGCACGACACGCTGGATCTCGATGCCACCGTGTGGTGCAACCTCCGGCACGCCGCGCCGGACGTCCCCGAGCAGCAGCTGCGCACGCTGCTGGGCACCTTCCTGTTTCGTGGCGAGCAACTGGATCAGCTGGCAGGCACCCTGTCCGGTGGGGAGAAGACCCGGCTGGCGCTGGCGGCGCTGGTGTCCTCGGCGGCCAACGTGTTGCTGCTCGACGAGCCGACCAACAACCTCGACCCGGTGTCTCGGGAGCGGGTGCTCGACGCGCTGCACCACTATTCCGGTGCGGTCGTGCTGGTGACGCACGACCCCGGGGCGGTGCAGGCGTTGGAACCCGAGCGGGTGATCCTATTGCCGGATGGCACAGAGGATCACTGGAGCGCTGACTACCTCGACCTGGTGCAACTCGCCTAACCCGGCGCCGCCCCGTTACGGAACGTACCCAGCCGGCTGCTGACGGATCGTATCGTCGGGGCAGCCGGCCCGGATAGGTTACCGTTCACAGATCCACCCGAAGATCTTCTGGCGTAGATCGCTAACCTGGTCGATCATTGCCGCAAGGGCCTTGACCGGCTCTTCTAGTGTCGGAAGGAAAGGCGTTTCGTGGTGGCCGACCTCAAGAAGGGCAGCCGGATCACCGGCATCGCCCGGGACAAGCTTGCATCGGATCTGAAGAAGAAGTACGAGAAGGGTGCCAGCATCCGGGCGCTCGCCGAATCAACCGGCCGATCGTACGGCTTCGTGCACCGGGTGCTCTCGGAGTCCGGTGTGACGCTGCGTGGCCGTGGCGGTGCCACCCGGACGAAGAAGAAGTAGCGGCGGGGTATCCGTCTGGCTGCGCGGCCCGGGGTTGCTCACCGGGCCGCGCAGCCATGGCCGCTGCGGCGGGTCGATGGTGGCGTGTGACTTCCCCACCAGCGGGAGGCTGACGAACCGGTCCACTCCGGGAAGACTCATCAGCTTCAGGACGATCCTGCGTAGCCACAGCTGCAGCGACGAGGATGGCAGGAACCATCCCACTCCGCGCCGGGCGACCTGCTGCTTGTCTTTGATCACTGGCTGCCACAGCTCCTGGTAACGGACCAGTGCGGCCTCGATGGTGTCCGCGGTTGCCAACTGCTCGCCGAGCACGTAAGCGCCCGCGACCGCGAGTGCGGCGCCCTGCCCTGCGACCAGCGAGACCGCCTGGCAGGCGTCGCCGAGCAGGGTTACCCGCCCGCGACTCCACTGCGGAATCTCGATCTGTGCGACCTGGTCGTAGTACAGCTCCGACGACGTCGGGCACTTCGCCAGTGCCTGGGGAACGACCCAGCCGAGCGACGAGTACGCCTGGCGCACGGCCAGCTGCGTGTCTTCGGGAAGGGTGGGATCGGGGTTGCGGTGCACCGCAAACGCGGCCACCCTGCCATCGCGCAGACCATAGAACCCCATTTGTTGTTCTGTGGTGTCGGTGAGGCAGAACCGGTTGCGCGCATAGTCGTAGATCTCTGGATCGTCGACGATGAACGCGGCGGTGTGGTAGCCGAGGTAACGGAGGAACTGTGCCTCTTCGCCGAACACCATGCGCCGCACCGTCGAGTGGATGCCATCGGCACCGACCAACAGGTCGGCGTCGAGAATCGTCCCGTCGGTGAGGGTGACCTGCACGCCGTCGGTCGAGTTCTCGATGTGGGCGATGCCGCTGCCGTAGCGCAGGTCAACCTCGTCGGCCACCTGCTCCCGAAGCGCCAGCTCAAGGTCGGGGCGCATGATGCTCAGCACCTGGCCGTTCAGCGCCCGCTCGATGCGTGCGTAGCTCAATCCCGCGCGTCGCCGGCCGGACTCGTCCACCCAGCGGGCTTCCTCGATCCGGTAGCCGAGTTCCTGCAGCCGTGGCAGAACTCCCATGGCTTGGGCGGCATCATAGCCCGGCCCCCAGAAGTCGATCATATAACCTTGGTCCCGCGGACCCGGTGACTTCTCGATCACCACGACGTCCCAGCCGATGGTGTTGAGTCGCTGCGCGAGGGACAACCCCGCGATTCCGGCGCCGCAAATTACTGCTTTCATCTGGAGTCCTCTCTCTGTTGTGCATACCCGGGCGTAGCCGTGCTGGAGATGATGAGTCTGCGCAACACCGGCGCGACCACCGACGAAGTCAGCTCCGGATTCAGCGCCCTGTGCAGCATCACGCCGTCGATAGCTGCCGCCAGCACAGCAGCGGTGTCATGGGGTGTTTTCGCACCGTGCTCCCCGAGCCATCGGGCCAGCCTCCGCCGGAACTCGTCGACCAGGCCGATGAGCTCGATGCGCAAAGTCTCATCGCGGGTCGCGGCCAGATAGGTCTCGGTGAACAGCAACGACGTAGGGTCGCGTCCGGTGTAGGCGTCCAGCGAGCCGAGCATCATGTCCACGCCGGCGTCGAGGGTTCTGGCATCCTCGAAGATAGGCTCGGCGGCGGACAGAAGATCGCTTATCATCCCCAGGGCGGCGTCGCGCAGCAATGCCTGCAGCGACGGGAAATGGTAATGAACCAGCCCAGGGGTCACTCCTGCGCGCTCGGCCAGAATTCGGGTGCTCACCGCATTCCAGCCCAACTCGGCGATGAGCTCGGCAGCAGCACTCAGGAGCTGCAGCCGTACTTCCCGTCCCCGATCCGCCGCTGTCCTGGCCGGCATGGCGACCTCTTCTCCGCCCTGGTCGTTCGCCTTGTCCGATCGACTTGGTCGTTCGCCCTAATAGTACACAGCGAGACAGCTGGGTCAACCAGTCGGCACCAGTCCGGCTTCAGGACCGGGTTCTCGGGATGGGCAGGCGCCCTTAGGCGGTGGCTTGCATCCCGCTCAGGGCGCTGACCGCGGCGACCACGACGCCGACACCGACGACTTGCACCCGCGTCAGCCGCTCGCCGAACAGCACCCGGGCGCCAACTGCGGCGATCGCGGCGAACAGCGAGGAGAGCACTGCCGTGACCGCGAGCCCGGCGCGAGAACCGATCGCGAACAGCCCGAAACCGGCCACTTCGCCGACTCCAGCGATCAGCACGAACGGCAGCGCTGCTCTGGTGATGCTCAGCTGACCGCGCAGTCCGAGCGGGACCGCGATGACCAGCACGCCCACTATCCGGGACGGCAGCAGCGCCCACACCACCGGCAACGCCGCGCTCACCTGGCCGATCGCGTACAGGCTGACGCCGATCGCCGCCGCGGCGCCGACCGCAAACCCGGTCGCCCGCTTCGGATGCCCCCCGGGCGTCCCCCGCTGGGTGCCGGCCAGCACGACACCGGCCACGACCAAGGCCAGCAGCAGCGCCGCCCCGCCGGCCAGCCGCTCACCGGCGGCTACCGAGATCACCGCCGCGACCGCGCCCTGGGTGGCCACGATCGGCGCGACGATCCCCACCTTGCCCACCTGTAACCCGGCGTAGGCGAGCAACAGACCCACGACGTCGCCCACCCCGGCCACGGCCATCCACCACACCGCCCGGCCATCGAGCCCGCTCGGCACCCCACCGGCGAGGGCTAAGGGGGACAGCACCATCAACCCGACTGCCATCACCCCGCCCAGCACCGCACGGGGCCCGATCAGCCGGCTGGACCGGGTGTTGCACAACGTCACCGTGGCGAACACCAACGCCGCCCCCACACCACAGGCGATGGCCAGCACGAGTCACAGTCCCACACCCCTGGCCCTCGCCCGCGTGTCCGGCTCCCGTGCCTGGTGTGTCCGCCGCTCATGCCCGGTGTGTCCGGCTCCCGTGCCCGGCGTGTCCGCCACCCATGCCCGGGAGGCGCCCGATTTGCCGGGCACCCCACGCCGACACACCGGGCACGGGAGCCGGACACGCCGGGGTGGGTGGCTTGGGGATTGGCGTAAGTAACGCTGCGGACGTCGGAGCAACTAGGTAGCGTGGCGGGTCGGCTCGTCGATTGGGTCAATGAGCAGGAGGTGGGGGTCATGACGCCAGCGGTACCGCTGCCCTGGGTGTCGACGCCGGCGGCACCGCCGACGATGCTGCGCAATCGGGCAGAGGCTGAAGTCTACGTCGCATCCGTCTGCTTCAAGCACGGACCACCCAGGCTGCTCGGAGCCGAACTCGAGTGGGTGGTGCAGCACTCCGGCAACCCCCACCTCCCGTTGCAGGCGCACCACCTCGCCGACGCGCTCGGCGCGCACGCCCCGCATTCCCTCGTCCCGGACAGCTCCCAAACCCCTCTTCCATACGACTCCACCGTCACGGTCGAACCCGGTGGCCAGCTCGAGATCTCCAGCCCACCCTGCACCTCGCTGACCGAGCTCATCGCCACCGTGGAAGGCGACACCGCCGCCTTGACCGATCTCCTCGATCCCGCCGGACTGGTCCTCACCGGTTCGGGCTCCGATCCGCATCGCCCCTCTCGCCGGCTGATCGACATCCCCCGATATGCCGCGATGGAGACCGCATTCGACCGGGTTGGTCCGATGGGCCGGGCCATGATGTGCTCCACCGCCGCGATACAGGTATGCCTGGACGCCGGTACCCCCACTGAGGTGGCGTCGCGCTGGGGGGCTCTGCACGATCTGGGACCGGTGCTGCTCGCCGCGTTCGCGAACTCGCCGTGGCTGGGTGGCCTCCGAACGGGCTGGGCGTCCTCCCGGATGCAGGCCTGGTTCGCCTTGGACCCCGTACGCACCAGGCCTAGTTCGGTGCGCTGGGATCCGGCAGCGGACTGGGCCCGCCGGGCGCTGGACACCCCGGTGCTGTGTCAGCGCCGTCCCTGGGGTAGTTGGGACGTACCCAGCGGGGTTAGCTTTGCCGACTGGCTGTCCGGCGCGCTGCCTGGTCGCCCCAGCACCGCCGATCTTGACTACCACCTGACCACGCTGTTCCCGCCGGTCCGGCCGCAGGGGTACCTCGAGGTCCGCTACCTGGATACCCAGCCGGCGGGGCAGTGGCTGGTGCCGGTGGCTGTGGTGGCCGCCCTGCTGGCCGACCCCGTGGTCACCGCCGCCGCCCGGGATGCCTGCGCTCCCACCGTCGGGCGGTGGTTGGAAGCGGCCGAACGTGGCCTGCGCGACGACGCGCTCGCCACGGCGGCGGTCACCGTGTTCGAGCTGGCCTGCCGTGCCCTGCCGGCGCTGGACCCACCTGCCGGGGTGCAGCAGCTCGTCGAGGAGATCACCGAACACCGGGTCCGCCGCGGTCGCTGCCCAGCAGACGACCTGGTCGAGGAGTACGCCGGGCGCCGTAACGGAACCCGACCCGCAGGACTAAACGGAGGACAACCGCTGTGAGCACGCCGATCACCGAGCTGGGCACTGCCGCCCTGCGCGACCACCTAGCCGCCGAGCTCACGCGCACCCGCGCCCGTAGCGCGGCACTGACCGAGGCGGTCGACGACGGCGAGCTGGTCCGCCAGCACTCCCGGATCATGTCCCCGCTGGTGTGGGACTTGGCCCACATCGGCAACCAGGAGGAGCTGTGGCTGGTCCGCGATGTGGCCGGCCGTGACCCCGTCCGCGCCGACATCGATCACCTTTACGACGCGTTCAGGCACCCCAGATCGGGCCGACCCGCGCTGCCACTGCTCGCACCGGCCGAAGCCAGGGGTTACCTCGGCGACGTCCGCGGCAAGGTGCTCGACGCGCTGGAATGCATCCCCTTGGAAGGCCGCAGGCTGGTGACGCACGGGTTCGCCTTCGGGATGATCGTGCAGCACGAGCAGCAGCACGACGAGACCATGCTGGCCACCCACCAGCTTCGAGCCGGGCCAGCCGCGCTGCACGCCCCCGCCCCAGCCCCGCAGCGGGCCACCGGCCTGCCCCCCGAGGTGCTGGTGCCCGCCGGCGAATTCACTATGGGTACCTCCACCGAGCCGTGGGCACTGGACAACGAGCGCCCAGCGCATCGCGCCTGCACCGATGCGTACTGGCTGGACACAACCCCGGTGACCAACGGCGGCTACCAGCAGTTTCTCGCTGATGGCGGCTACCACGACTCGCAATGGTGGAGCGAACGAGGTTGGGCGCACCGCTGCGAAGCAGCTCTGGTGGCCCCGAAGTTCTGGCACCTCGACAGCGGGTCGTGGTGGCGCACCCGGTTCGGTGCCACCGAGCTGGTCCCACCCGACGAACCCGTCATGCACGTCAGCTTCTTCGAGGCGCAGGCATACGCGGCGTGGGCGGGCAAGCGCCTGCCGACCGAGGTGGAGTGGGAGAAGGCCGCCCGTTTCGACCCCGCCACCGGACGCTCCCGCCGCTTCCCCTGGGGCGATGAGGATCCCACCCCAGCGCACGCGAACCTGGGGCAGCGGCACCTGCAGCCCGCTCCCGCGGGCAGCTACCCGGCCGGAGCGTCCCCGCTGGGCGTGCACCAGCTGATCGGTGACGTGTGGGAATGGACGTCCTCGGGCTTCACCGGCTACCCGGGCTTCGCGCCGTTCCCGTACCGGGAGTACTCGGAGGTGTTCCTGGGCGGGGACTACCGGATGCTGCGCGGCGGCTCGTTCGGCACCGACGCAGCGGCCTGCCGGGGGACCTTCCGCAACTGGGACCATCCGGTGCGCAGGCAGATCTTCACCGGTTTTCGCTGCGCCCGGGACGCTGAACCGGCGGACCTGACCTGACCGTGTGCCGACACCTGGCCTACCTCGGGCCGCCGCGCGACCTCGCGACGCTGCTGCTGGACCCGCCGCACTCGCTGCTGCGGCAGAGCTACGCGCCGTCAGACATGCGCGGCAGCGGGACGCTCAACGCCGACGGGTTCGGTGCAGGCTGGTACACCGACGGTGCAACCACGCCGATCCGGTACCGGCGGGCAGTTCCGATGTGGACCGACCCATCGTTGGCCGCGCTGGCTCGCGAGGTGCGCAGCAGCGCAGTGCTCGCTGCCGTGCGTTCGGCCACGGCCGGGATGCCGGTGATCGACACCGCCTGCGCCCCGTTCGGCACAGACCGCTGGCTGTTCAGCCACAACGGGAGGATCATCGGTTGGCCGCACAGCGTCGCATCGCTGGCCGCGAGACTGCCGGTGACTGACCTGCTCACCCTCGAAGCACCCACCGACTCCGCGCTGCTGTGGGCGCTGGTCCGGCACCGGCTGGCGGCTGGTGAGTCGCCCGGCCACGCGCTGAGTGCGGTAGCCGCCGAGGTGCTCGCCGCCGCCCCGGGCTCGCGACTGAACCTGCTGATCACCGACGGTGCCGTGCTCGCCGCCACCACGGTGGGCCACGCACTGGCGGTGCGTACCGGCGACGGCGCCGTGCTGGTCTGCTCCGAGCCCACCGACCGGTCCGTCGATTGGGAACCGGTCCCCGACTGCCATCTGCTCACCGCGACACCGTCCACCGTGGACGTCGCGCCGATCCCTGCGACCATTGCCGAGGAGCCATGACCGCACCCGTGCTCGAGATCCACCTGTCCGACTCCGATGCCGCCGATGCGCTGCATCATGACGTACGGGTCGGGCTGTCCGCCGATCCCAAGTGGCTACCGCCCAAATGGTTCTACGATGCCCGTGGCAGCGAGCTGTTCGAGCAGATCACCACGCTGCCCGAGTACTACCCGACCCGCACCGAGCGCGAGCTGCTGCGGCGCAGCGCCGACGAGATCGCCCGGTGGGCGCCTGTTGACACCCTCGTGGAGCTCGGTTCGGGCTCCTCAGAGAAGACCCGGTTGCTGCTCGACGCGCTCACCGCGAGCGGATCGCTGCAGCGCTTCGTACCGTTGGACGTGTCGGAGTCCGCGTTGCGCGGCGCGATGGCGGCGGTGGCGCGGGACTACCCGGGGCTCGCGGTGCACGGGGTGGTCGGTGACTTCACCCAGCATCTGGAGCTGCTGCCGGCCGGTCAGGGCGGGCGCAGGCTGGTGGCCTTCCTGGGTGGCACGATCGGCAACCTGCTGCCCGACGAGCGGGCAAGGTTCCTCAGCGCGCTGCATGCTGCGCTGGATCCCGGTGAGCTGGTGCTGCTCGGTGCCGGGCTGGTCACCGACCCAGCGGTGATGGTGCCCGCTTACGACGACGCCGCCGGAGTGACTGCCGAGTTCAATCGCAACGTGCTGCACGTGCTCAACCGCGAGCTCGGAGCCGACTTCGACGTCGTGGCCTTCGACCACGTCGCGGTATGGGACGCCGTCCACGAGTGGATCGAGATGCGGCTGCGGGCGTCCCGCCCGATGACCGTGCGGTTGCCCGCAGTGCGCATGACGGCGCATTTCGCCAAAGGCGAGGAAATGTGCACCGAGGTCTCGGGCAAGTTCCGGCCGGAAGTGCTCGGGGCCGATCTGAGCGATTCCGGATTCGCCGTCCGCGCGTGGTGGACCGATCCCGACGACCGGTTCGCTTTAATACTTGCCGCGGCCACCTTGCCTGTTAGTCGTCGAGGGAACCGTCGACGGCACGGCCCTTAGTGAAGTGGGGGATGATCTTGTTGTCGAACGTGGACAACGCCGATCCGATGGCCATGTGCATGTCGAGGTACTTGTAGGTGCCCAGCCGTCCGCCGAACAGCACGTTGCGCTCCCGCGCCTCGGCTCTGGCCAGCTCGCGATAGCTCTCCAGCTTGGCCCTGTCCTCTGGGGTGTTGATCGGGTAGTACGGCTCGTCGTCTTTGTCCGCCGAACGCGAGAACTCCCGGACGATGACGGTTTTGTCGGTGGGGTAGGTGTCCCGCTCGGGATGGAAGTGCCGGAATTCGTGGATGCGAGTGTAGGGCACGCTAGCGTCGGCGTAGTTCATGACTGGGGTGCCCTGGAAATCACCGCAGCCGCGCAGCACTTCCTGCTCGAAGTCCAGCGTTCGCCAGCCGAGCCAGCCCTCCGAATAGTCGAAGTAGCGGTCCAGTGGGCCGGTGTAGACGGTTGGTGTGCCGGTGGAGATCTCGTCTCGGACGTCGAAGTAGTCGGTGTTGAGCCGGACCTCGACGTTCGGCTGGTCGGCCATCGTCTCCAGCCACGCGGTGTAGCCGCGGACCGGCAGGCCCTCGTAGGTGTCGTTGAAGTACCGGTTGTTGAACGTGTAGCGGACCGGCAGACGGCTGATGGTCGCTGCCGGCAGCTCGGTCGGGTCGGTTTGCCACTGCTTGGCGGTGTAGTCGCGGACAAACGCTTCGTACAGCGGACGGCCGATGAGGGAGATGGCCTTCTCTTCGAGGTTGGTCACGTCTTTGCCGTTGATCTCGGCTGCCTGCTCGGCGATCAGCGCCTTGGCCTGCTCGGGGGTGAAGTAGCGGCCGAAGAACTGCGAGATCAACCCGAGGCCCATCGGAAACGGGTAGACCTGATCGTCGTGGACGGTGAACACGCGGTGCTGGTAGTCGGTGAAGCGGTGAACTGATTGACGTAATCCCAGACGCGCTTGTTTGAGGTATGGAACAAGTGTGCGCCGTAGCGGTGTACCTCGATCTTGGTATCCGGTTCCACCTCCGAGTAGGCGTTACCGCCCAGGTGGTGACGGCATTCCAGGATCAGCACCCGCTTGTTCAACTGGGTCGCAGCGCGCTCGGCGACGGTCAGGCCGAAGAAGCCGGAGCCGACAATCACGAGGTCATATTCTGCGAAGCTCACGGCAAGGGAGGGTAGCGGTAGCGGTATGGCCGCCGTCGTCCGGCTGGGCGTCACTGGCAACCCAGGATGGGCGTGCGTGGTGAGCCGCTCTCATGGCTATCGGACCAGCACGAGGTGCTGCCTGATCAGCTCACGCAGCAGTACCGCGAGTTGCGCGTCGCCCAGGCCGCTGCGATGGCCGAGAGCAGCCACGGTCAGCTCGCGGTCGCGGATCAGCACGTCCAGCGCGGGGCGGGCTGCGGCTTTGAACGTGTAGCGCTTGCCGCCCGTGGTCAACGCCACCGCGTCCCCGGTCGTGGTCACCACCGGGGCGATCACGGCGGCCAGTTCCACGGTGGCCATGCCAACAGGCAGGGCCGAGTTCACCGGCCACGGCAGGCTGAATCGCTGGCGTCGGCCGAAGTGCTGGTCCTGCTCGGCGAGCAGTTCGAGCGGGTTGTGCGCGGCTGCTGTGTCAGCGAGCTGGCGCAAGTTCGTGGCATTGCCTCGGCGTGGCCGGATCTGCCCAGCACAATCGCCACGAGGAACGCTGAGCATGGTCCGCAGTTAAAGACGGCAGTCCCGCCCCATACCGGTTTCCGTGTCCGCCCCGATGTCCCGCTGGACCTCACGGAGCATCGAAGAGTCTTTGTGAGTATCTACACCCGGCTGCCGCTTGTCCCTAGGCTCACACCATGCTGCCCACGCACGACCTCACCCTCACCCACCATGACAGCGCCGACGCAGCCAAGCTCATGGATGCGCTGTGTGACGTCTACGCCGACGCGTACGGCGTGGAGCCGGACGGCGAGAAAACCGCTGCTTTCCGCACGCGCGCCACGAAGGCGCTCGACCGCCCCCGCTATGGCCTGCTCACCGCGCGAGACGGTACGCAGATCGTCGGCTTCGTCTTCGGCTACGCCCTGCCAGCAGGCACGTACTGGTGGGATGGTCTGACCCCAGCACCGGCTGAAGGCTTTACCAGCGAGGACGGCACCCGCACCTTTGCATTGGCTGAGATCGAAGTACGCCGTGCCTGGCAAGGGGAAGGCGTTGGCCGAGTGCTGAACGACACGATGCTTGCCCAACGGCAGGAGGAGCGGGCCACGCTGGCGACCGGACCTCAGGCCGATGCTGCTCGGGCTATCTATGAGGGGTGGGGCTGGCAACCGGTAGGCAAGATACCCGGCAAACGTGGTTCGTACTTCTCGGAGTACACGCTCTATGTGCTGGCGCTGCGGCACGACGACGGAGGATAGGCCGCCAGCAGTTCGTCAAGTTCACGTACCGGCTTGCTCCGCTGCCACGGCATTAGCGCCACCCGCAGTTCAGCAATGCGTTGGCCGATGCGCTGCGACCTGTTGGAAGCGGTGAGCATGGCAACCTCGCCGATGGTTTGGCTGGCTTCGGCGATATGGCCTTGCTGCACAAAGGCTTCGCTTTGAAAGAGTAGAGTGAAGGCATAATTGTGGACATTAGTCGGGTCCGTGATAGCGAGCGACTTCGAGACCGTTTCCAGAGCCCGCTCCGGATCACGCAGCCGCAGGGAGCAACTGCTTGTCGTGGCCCAGAAAAACGACTCGTCGTAGAAGTACCACCAGGGTGGATCGGCAACGTCGCCCTCGATCTTGGCAACCGCAGCTTGTTCGGCGTCGAGCGTGTTGCGGCAAGTATCGGCTTGGCAGTCGGCCGCAAAGGCGCGCGCCGCCACGTCCGCAGCATAAGCCTCAGCTCGTGGATTGCCGGTCTGCGAGGCCCAGGCTTGTGCGACGATCGCATGGTCAAGGCCGACTCTGGCCTTGCCCTGCCACGTGGCCAGATGGCTCATGGTGCATAAGACGTATGTAGCCAGTTCAACGTTGTGGGCGTCGTGGGCCGCACTGCGGGCATCGTCATAGTAGCGCTGTGCGCTGCGGTAGCCACCCATATTGAAGCAAAGCCAGCCAACGAGCTGGGTCAGTTCGGCATACGCCGACAGCGCGCGCTGCTGAAACTGGAGTGGCGCTGTGTTAGCGAGTCGCTGCGCGAGATCCCGATACCCCAGGGCACAATGCCGCTAAGTTAGGCACGGGACCTTGAAGATGTGGATCTTTGCTGGACCGTTATGGAGTTGGCCGTGGTCGGTAGTTCGTTTGATGCGGTGATTGTGCGCGCGGTACCTTTTGATCACCCTTGGGTAGGTGCGGTCTCGTCGTGGGGGGTTGGGTCGTTCGATGATTTCATCGGTGGTTTCTTTGAGTGCTGCGGTGAGTCGTTTAGGGGGAAAAGCCCGCCTGGTTGGTGACCTGGCGGCGGATTGCACGGTAGCTGCGCATGAAGGATAGATTGTCGGGGTCGGTGCCAACGGTGTCGGCGGCGTCTTTCATGACGTGGCGTATCGCGTAGTGGGTGAGTAGTAGTGACCAGATCTCTTGTTTGACCAGTTCCGGGGTTTTGGACCGGAGTACTCGGTGGTGGCCTGTTTGGTGGGTTTCGATCTCGTCGAAGGAGAGCTCGATTTCCCAGCGTTCGTGATAGGCCGCGGCGAGTTCGACTGCGGGCGCGAATTCATGGTCGAGGATTGTGGTGATCAGGCAGAACAGTTCCCCGCTGGCGGGCCGGTCTTCGATGGTGTATTCCACGACGCGGACGACCGTGGCGTGGTCGGGGTCGAGGTCGGCGCCGGCTGTCGCGGCGGCGATGAGCGCCTCGCGGCGCCGGCCGCGGATCTTCGGGTTGATCAGCACTGATCGATAGGAGCCGTCGGGCAGCCATTCCAGCACCGGTAGCGTCAGGGTCGAGGTGACCCGCCACAGCAGGTGCGCTCCGGTCGCCACGGCCTGCTGCCAGGCCTGATAGCTGTAGAAATTGCGGTCGGCCAGCACGAGCATGCCGGGGGCGAACCGGGCGATCAGCTTCGCGGCCAGCGTCTGCTCACCGGTGGTCACACCGCTCAGTTCGGCGTCGACGACGGCGTGAGTACCGCACTCGCCGACCGCGACGAGGCGGACTTGGGGGAACGGGCCGGGGGTCTTGTCGTTACCCGAGCGGCCGAACTCCTCGTCGTTTTCGGGGGTGTCGGGTACGTCGAGCACCAGACCGTCGATGGCCATCATCCGCAGGCCGTGAAACCACGCGCCGCGGGTGCCGGGTCGGGCCATCGGCACCGCGATCCGCTGAAACAACAGTTTCAAGGGTGCCTCACCCAGTCGCGTGCGGGCCTGGGAGATCGCGCTGGTGGTGGGTATCTTCCAGTTGTCTCGCCAGTTCCCCAGAAACCGCAGCCCGTTCACGAGTTGGCGCATCACCTCTTCGTAGGCCTCACCGAAGAACAGGTTCAACGCCAGCACGTAGTACACGACCACGTGCGCCGGTAACAATCGCGACCGGACCTCACGTTTCCCGGTCTCGCGGATCACATCATCTATGACGTCCCGATGTATCACACTGCTCAGCACCCCGAGAGTCACATGGTCGGTCAGTCGACCGGATTCGGACCGAGAAGCCCTTGAGTTATTCGCCACGCGATAACAATATCGGGTTCAGTGCGTTTCTCGCGGTTTTCGAACGTTGACACGCCGAGCCATTTATGGCGTTGTAGAGCAACGAGCCAACGCCGCGGACCGCGCCTCTAACTTAGCGGCATTG
>JBQTHE010000045.1:0-20365 GCA_052390115.1 Pseudonocardiales bacterium
ACCAACCGCTCCGGCGGTTCATACACCGGACCGGCACGCCGGTCACGGTCTAGATCCCGCCGACCGGAGCCCCCAACCGCAACCAGCCAGGGGCACGCCTTCGGGCATGGGGCGAAGCCCGGCTAGTGGTCGGCGCCGGAAATCTGTCGGGGGTGCACGTCGTGAAATAAACCTGACCCACGTTGCAGCGAGCGGCGATGTCGGTGACGTCGAGTTCACGACGCACCAGCCCATGCCTGCCACCTGTACCTGACACACCTCCGACTCCTGAGCCACTGCATATACGACCTGCCGTCATGTCAACCCCCGACGGATTTCCGGCGCCGACCACTTAGTTTCCGTCTCAGTTGAATCGGACCAGAAGTGCTGCGGCGTTTGGCCAACTCCACCACCGCCACCGACACCAACACCGCCGCCCCCGGCACCGCCACCGCCACCGCCCAGGCGAACCCCGGAAGACCGCGCGGACACCCCGCCGCCCCGGCGTCGGTCCGCTGCGGAGGTCGGCCGCAGGCGAGTAGGGACAGCGCGGTAGGAGCCCGCCGGAACCCCTAGCACGAGCCAGGGTTCACCCCGACGCGCTGCGCTCATGACCGATGTTTACTGGGATCAGCGGGTCAGCTCCCAGTGCCCTCCCTCACCGGTCCCGCCACAAGTGCCGAGAGGTCGTCATGCAGCCATGGCAGGGGGCGCCACAGCCACCGGACCCAGCACCGCTCCTGGACCACCACGAAGACATCGCCTATATGAATGACGGACCCGAGCTGACCGTGCTCGCGGCGCTGACCGCTATGCACGCGGTCGGCCGTATCGCGCCATCTGGCCACCGATGCGTCCACGCCGTCGGCCTCACGTACGCGAGCAACTTAGAGCGGGCGATTCGCCTTTCGACCCAGCACCCCGTGCTGGTGGGCACGCTTTCTAGCGCACCACCGGTCGCCGACGCGCTGGGCCACATCGAGCGCCTGCTGATCAAGGCAGGCCTGTTGCTGACCGTCGAGCAGCGTGAGCGTGAGCGTATCGGCTGCCTCGACATGATTCTGGTGGCGATGGTGGGGATGATAGGGATTGTGGTGATGATGGGGAGTGTCCTGTTCGGGGTGTTGGGGAATTTCCTGCTCGGCGGCGTCATCATCCTGTTCGCGTTGGCAGCGATGGGGGTGCTCAGCAGCGGGGAATGGCGCACCGACCGTGGTGATGCCGAGCTGACCCGCCTTCGCGCCGAGCACGCCGGCCTCTCCCCTCAGTTGCGGCCCGCTCGTGCCGCCCTGAAAGTCGCCATCTTCGGGGCGAGCGCGTTATGGAACGCCGATCCCGTATTCGCTAAGGCACTCGGCGTACCAAGGCCAGGGGACGATGGTATATAGAGAAAGTGGCGTATACGAGCAACTCCAAGCTCAAGCTCTCGACGAACGCACTGCGTCAGGCTGCTGCCCGCAGTCGGCGTCCACCGGGCGTGGTCATGGAGATTGTCGGCACCGCATACAGCACCATCTCACCAACAAGTCGACCTCTTCGTCCCGAACGTTTGAAGAAGGGCGAACTACCACAGACGAGTGGGGCGCCGGTACCAGTGTGTCGTTCGCGCTCGACCGGTGATGGCATGTGATGGCATAGCGCAACCAGACGCTGCCGTTCCCGACCGCAAGCCCGCCTACTAACCCGATTACCACCGCGTAGGCTAGGCATTGTCTAGCGAGGACGCCGACCGAGGCAACCGCTGTGACTTCGCCCGTCAGCCCGATCGCCGACCAGCCGAACAGCCAGCCCGTCTGTCGTGGGATAGACCGGCGAAAGACCCGTCAGCGGCGGATGGCTGTCGGCTTCACTCCGTCTCAGTTTCCGTCTCAGTTCGGGCCGGTTCAGACTCTCGCACCTGTTGCGGTCGTCGCGCTGACCTGTGCGGATATCCCCGGCGATCCCGTGTGAACACCCGGAACCGGAATTGGAAATCGAGTTGGGTGTTAAAACCCTCGCGGGTTCAAATCCCGCATCCTCCGCCACCCACCAGCACAAACACCGGTCACCACGATCAGCAGGTGGCGGCCCTCCTGCGGCTCGTCTCAGTTGCCCACCTTTGAACGCCCTCGTAGCAGCACCTGAGCAGCTTCGATGGACGAAGCAACAACCCCGTTGATTTCACGGGCGTTCACGCAGATATGCGCACGTTGGTCGGGGTCACGTCGATGTGGAACGCCAGCCCGAGCCGCTGAGCGAGTCGCGCCAACGTGGCCAGCGTAGGCGACCGATCACCGCTTTCTAGCCGCGCAACGTAGGGCTGCGACACCCCGAGCTTGGCACCCAGCTCTGCCTGCGACAGCCCGTGCTCAACTCGGTACCGCATCACGCGGCTGGCAACTTCGCGTGCCACGGCGGTGCGGTCCCATTCCGCCCGTACCGCAGGGCGCCTGAGCGCCTCAGCCTTCACCTCATCAGCGCTGGTCAGATCAGAGAGCTTCATGGCTAGTCCTCCTCGATCAGGTCGAGCCGAGCCTGCGCGATGCTGGCCCGCGCACAGCAGGCTGGGGTCGCTCAGGTTGGGTGACCGCAGACGAGGTCTACGGCCAACCGGACTTTCCGGGAGTGGCTGGCGGTGCGGAAAGGGATCGGCTTGAAGCAGTCATTCTGGATACGCACTCGGGTTAAGTATTTGCTGGTGAGGGGATCTCGGCGAGGCAAGTCAGGCACAGCGCTCCCGCCGAGCCGTGGGTAAGGGTGAGGCCTTCATCGGCAAGGGCGCATCCGCACAGCGCTTGGGCGTGGTCCCCGGTAGTGACGGTGCCGGCCGGTTGGAGTAGGTGCAGGCGGCCGTCGTCAGGGCAGCGCGCCCACCGCAGGTGCCCGACCTTGGACCCCCCGCCAGGATGGTTGGGATCCGGCTGGCCGCCAGGAGCTGGGGGCGGGGCGGAGTCGCTCGACCGGCGGCCAGCCGGGTCTTGGTCGGGAACTGGGGGACGGGTATCGGCAGACCCGCCTGCCGCATCGTCGGAGATGGTCGGTCATTCTGGTCAGCGTCGGCAGTGAGACGGACCGGCGCTGTGGTGTCCAGCCGCCCGCCGGGAGCTGTCTCGGCCGGCGACCGGCCGGGGTCTGGGGAGGTATGCCGCTGCGGGTTGGGTACCTGCGCCAGCGCCTGACACGTCGGGCACTGGCGGCCGGTGGGCTGAGCGCTGGTGCCCCTCGACCACGGCATGCGACGACCACAGACTGCGACGAGGACACCGACCTGATCTGTCGCGCGCTGGGCGAGCAGGTGACTGCGCTGGTCGGGTGGGGATAGCGCCCAGCGATGGGGAGTACTCGCCGTGACCGTTGCTCTCGGGTTGTGGATCTGGCGCAACGTCACGTAATGCGCGGAGCCGGTGTCGGTGACGATGACCCTGCGGAGTTCCCCGCAGTCGGGATCTGCGTCGGCCAGGACCAGCAATCCGCCGCTGGTGAGCCCCTCGAGAGCGTCGGCCACGTAGCCGGGAACCGGGCGCCCGGAGTCGAACCACTGCCCGACCAGATTCGCCACCCCGCCCTCGTGGGCTCGCCGTAACGCGATCCACTCGGCCACTCCAGAGTTCGGTACGTAGTCACTCACCGGATCCGCCCGCCCACGCAGGACCGATCGCGCAGGCGCTCCGCGCTAGCATCAGCAGACTCCTCGGGAGTGATACGGCATCCTCTCGCGTGAAACGTTTCACACAAGCGGCAACGTACCGAATGTAGGCGCCGCGTGTCCAGAAGGGTTGCCTTAATTCACGGCCGAGGTTGAGCTTGCGGAGCAAGGAGGTACGGACATGCCACGCGGCCCCGGGCCGACCGTCCGGGCGCGACGGCTGCGCCGGGAACTCAAGCGGCTCCGCAACGACGCCGGACTGAACGTGGACGAGGCCGGCAAGCGGGCTGGCCTGTCCGGGCCGACGATCAGCCGCATCGAAAGCGGCAAGCGCGGCATGACCGTCGACGAGGTGGAGAAGCTCCTCGACACCTACCGGGTGCCGGTGCCCCAGCAGCGGGAGTACCTCGACATGGCCGAGCGTGCCGCCGAGCGGGGCTGGTGGCAGGCATACGGCTCAGCGCTGACCGACGCCACCCAGACCCAGATCGCCCTGGAGGAAGACGCCACCACGATCACCAACTTCGAGCCCGTCGTCGTGCCGGGTCTGCTGCAGACCGCCGCCTACGCGCGGGCGATCATCAGCACCGTCGGGCTGCGGGCGACGCCGAGGGAGGTCGAGGCCAAGGTCGGGGCTCGGATGGCCCGGCAGGCGATCCTCACCAAGCCCGACCCGCCACGCCTGGTCGCCATCCTCGACGAAGCCGTGCTGCACCGCGAGGTCGGCGGTCGCGGGGTCATGGCGCGCCAGCTCCGCCATCTGGTCGAGACCGCCACCACCCAGCCCAACGTGACGATCCTGGTGATCCCGTTCACCGCCGGGGCCCACGCTGGGACCGAAGGCCCATTCGCGATCATGGAGTTCGGGGTGGAACCGGGTGCGGTTCTGCTGGAGGGCAAGACCGCAGACCTGTTCCTCGAAGAGGATGACGAGATCGCCGCCTACCAGGACACCGCGAGTAAGCTCGAAGAGTCGGCCCTCGGGGCCGACGACTCGGTCGCACTGATCGAGCAGGTGCTCAGGGAGAAGGCATGAACAGCGACAAACGCCCAGGTACGGGCGTGGTGCACCCCTCCCCGGCTGGGTGGCGCAAGAGCAGCCACAGCTCCGCCAACGCCAACTGCGTCGAGATCAACCTCGCCCAACCCGACCTCGTCTACCTCCGGGACAGCAAGGAGCACGGGACAGGCCCGACGATTGCCGTGACCCGCCACCAGTGGGCCATGCTCCTTCACCAGATCGCCGCCACCGACGGAGCCAGGACGGCCTGACGCGGGCGGACACCGCACCACTCGGAGCGCAGCCACTGGGTGACGTGATCGTCTGGTTGAACGGCACTTTCGGCGTGGGCAAGACCACGACCGCGAAAGCACTGGTCGCGCTGCTGCCGGATTCGCGGATCTTCGATCCGGAGCGCGTCGGTTTCATGCTCGGACACGTGTTGACCACCGAGCAGGTCGACGATTTCCAGGATTGGCGGCCTTGGCGTGAGTTGGTCATAGCGACTGCGCGCCAGGTGCTCAACTACGTCGGCGGCACGTTGGTCGTGCCGCAGTCAGTGCTGGTGTGCCAGTACTGGCGGGAGATCCGTGACGGGTTTGGCTGAGGCCAAGATCTCGGTGCGCCACGTCGTCTTGCACGCCACGGAAGAAGAACTCGTGCGCCGAATCCAAGCCGACACCGTGGAGGTCAGCGCGCGGCAGTGGCGGCTGGAACACCTCCCCGCCTACGAAGCCGCCCTACCGTGGCTGAACCAGGACGCCGAGATCATCGATACCACCGGCCTTCTCCCCGAGCGAGTTGCTGCACTTCTGTCCCATCAGGCGCCCTGCGTCGGGGGCGGGTAGGAGCTGACGCCGACGAGGGGGTTGAGCGAGCCGCGGATCCGGAGATGTTGGCCGTGGGGGCGCTGGACTGGCTTTGGCTCGGCGCGGGATACCACAACCGGTCTGACGTGGACGGCCACTCCGACCGACGACGAGGTTGACCCCACGCGTTAGACGGTCAACGCTGCGGGCCTATGGTTGCGGGCGGAGCCAGACAGTCCACCGTTCAATGGCGACGAAACCCATTCGTTCGTATACGGGCCGGCCGTCGTCGCTGGCGATGAGCACTGCCGGCGCCGCGGGATCGGCAAGGGTGGCGGCCCAGGTCACCGCAGCACCCACACCGCGGCCCCGCGCTGAGGCAAGCGTTGCGACGTACTCGACGAGCGTGATCCCAGTGTGCTGGTGGGCCGCCGCCACCGCGACCGGTTCCCCCTCCAGCCACGCGAGCCATACCCGGGTATCCGGCTGCAGCAGCGTCGGGCCGAGCAGGTCGCCCCGCTTGAGCGGCTTCAACTCCGGCATCGGGTAACCGTCGACGAGGACTTGTTCGGCAAGCGCCAGCTCGCCGGTGTCCCGGACCTCGCGAACCTCGACTCCTGAACCGGGCGAGGCCGGTCGCGGGCTGGGAAAGCGCACCATCAGCGGCGGATGACCGAGTAGGACGAGTCCGTAGGGCTGAAGGTCCGGTGTGGGCCACGGGCTGATCAGCAGGAATGGCACGTGCGGTGGGAACAGGGTGCCAATGTCAGGCACGGTTTCTTCGGGGCGGATCAACGGTTGCAGCAAGACGACCGGGTTGGTGAGCGCTCCCCGATCGCCGATCCAGCCCCCGGCCCACTGCGGGCCGGATCGCCACGGTCGTCCCGCGCCACGCGCGACCTGCACCGACCAGGAGGCGTGCACGAGCACGGCCTGCCGCAGCAGGGTGTCATCGGCCGCCAAATCCGGCTCCCAGCCGGTCGTGAGGTGCTCGCCTTCAGCTGGGAGCATCGACGTACTCATACTCGTCACAATGACGACAGGTCCCCCGCCGAGCAAGGCTCACGCCCCGGTCCTGGCAGCCGGAGTGGCGGTGAGCACCAGCACCGGTAGCACGCAGTAACGAACGGGCGTCGAAGAACGATCCCCTACTCGACGCGCCAAGATCATCCCAGGCGGATAGCGCTCCGCCTCCCGAACTCAACAGGAGAGCTGTCCATGGTCGGCCGAACAGCTCTGGTGTTGAGTTCGGGAGCCTGAGTGCACTCAGAATCCAGCTAGCCCACCCCGCCCACACCCATGTCCGCATTTTTTCTCTCATCGATCGACCCGGTGCGGAGGCGCTCAATGAATAGCGCGCGGTCGATATCGCTGCGCAGCGGTAACGTCATCGTGGCTGAGCTATGTCTCATGCTGACTATCAGCGGCTGTATCGGCCCCAGCAGCCCGCCTCCTGAGCCAGCGATGCCGGCAAACGAGCCGGCAGTGCGGACCACCGAACCGGCAGAGAAACCGGCAGAGAAAATCGCCCGGCCAGGAGCGCGGACCGGCAAAGCAGCAGCGCCAACCGGCCGTGGTGACATTCTTCCGACGACCGCCGACGCGCCCCCATCCTCCCCGCCCGCCACCACCGAAGAAGACGACCTCGTGGTCCCGCTGCCTTCCCCGCTGCCTACGCCAGCTCCAGGGCCATCTCCAGACCTGCCTCCAGAGCCAGCTCCAAATCCTCCAGAGCCAGAGCCGACGGAGTCGACCCCTGTCCCGTCGCAGAACTCCTCGCCATCACCGGAGGTCACGAAATGACTAGTTCTGTCTCGGACGCATCCGTCGCCACCAAGGTCACTTCCGACGACGGCAGGGTGCCGAACAGGAAAGCGCAGCGTGCGGTGGCCGATCCTTTCGGCGCCCTGGCTATCGCCGGGACGATCACCTCTCAAACAGCGCTGATTACCGGCCTGCTCTACTACTTCGGGTGGGTTCGCGCTCAGGCCACTCTCGCTTACTTCGGTCTCGACACCAGCCTGGTCGGGTTCAGCACCACCGACTACCTGCTGCGCAGCGTCAACGTTGCGTTCGCCCCTTTCATTTGCGTGGCCAGCGGCGCTCTCTTACTACTGGGCCTCCATCGACTCGTAGTGCAGCGGATGCTGAACATGATTGCCACGAGCGCAGCGCGGCGCACGGCCCGTTGGCTCGTGACCGCGATGAGCACGCTCGCACTCGCTCTGACCGCCGTGGTGATCTTCAGAATGCTGTTCCCGGACCAGGTCGCTTGGCCGTCGGGACTCGCCTCGCCATTACTGCTGGTCGGAAGTGTTGGACTGCTCGGTTATGTCGCTCACCTGCGTTCGACGCATCCGGAGAAGCTCATCACGACACCGGCATCGCACACTCGGATTCAGGCTCTGGTCCTGCTTGCAATTGGACTGCTGGGCGCACTGTGGGCGGTGAGCCTGTACGCCGACCAGGTCGGCAGGCAAGTTGCTACCGACATCGTCGCCGATCTACCTGACGGACGACCTGCGGTTGTGATCTACAGCGCCGAACGGATCGCCCTAGACGGCGACGGTGTCGAGGTCGCTGAGATCACTCAGCCAGGCAGCAGATACCGCTACCAGTACAGCGGGATCCGGTTGTTCCTCCGTTCAGGGGACAAATACCTGCTGCTGCCGGTGGGTTGGCAGCGGGGGCACGACCGGATCTTCGTAGTCCCCGACGACGACTCGATCCGGGTCGACATCGCCGCGCGATGAGTTCACCAACCGCTCCTGAGATGGACCTTGCCCCGGCAGTCAGCCGCGCAATCATCCTCATCACCGGAATCCAGGCCGCTGGGAAGTCGACGATCGCCCAGATGCTGGCCGAGCGGCTGCCTCGATCGGTGCACATGCGAGGCGATCTCTTCCGGCGCATGATGGTCAACGGCCGCGCCGATATGACTCCCGAGCCGTCCCGAGAAGCAGTACGGCAACTCCGGTTGCGCCACCAACTGACCGCAATGGTCAGCGACACTTACTTTGCAGCCGGATTCACGGTGATCACCCAAGATGTCATCCTCGGCGATCACCTGACCGAGATGACCGCGATGATCCGCAACCGGCCCCTGCTCGTCGTCGTACTCGCCCCACAGCCCACCACCATCGCCACCCGCGAGACAGCCAGAGGCAAGGTTGCCTACGACATGTGGACCGTCGAGCGGCTCGACGACGTGCTCCGACGTCAGACACCTCGCCTCGGCCTGTGGCTCGACACCTCCGGGCAGACACCTACCGAAACGGTGAACGAGATTCTTACCCGCGCCTGGGCCGAGGCCAGGATTTCGCGGTAGCCGGTCAGCCGGCCCCGAACGAGGATTCGCCTGCGTGCGGGCAGACTTGCGGGCCGGTAACTGAGACGAGGGTGGCGGATCGGACGGGATAGCATCAGTCACCGAACCCCCGTACTGACCACCGAGGAGCCGCTGTGTCCCAGCCCAGTCCGGTACCCGCCGAGCCCGCCGCGAGCGTGCTGGTGGCGGCCGGGACCACCGCCGGCCAGGCGGTGCGGGAGGCGGGTTTGCCCGGCAAGGGCGCCGACGCCGTGGTGGTGGTTCGGGATGCCGAGGGCAGCTTGCGTGATCTGGCCTGGGCGCCGGAGACCGACACGGCGGTGCAGCCGATCGTGGCCTGCTCCGAAGCGGGCCGCAGCGTCATCCGGCACTCCTGTGCCCACGTGCTGGCCCAAGCCGTGCAGGACCAGTTCCCGGACGCCAAGCTCGGCATCGGGCCGCCGGTGAAAGATGGCTTCTACTACGACTTCGATGTCGCCCGGCCGTTCACCCCCGAGGATCTGCAGGCGCTGGACAAGCGCATGAGGCAGATCATCAAGCAGTCCCAGCGGTTTTCCCGCAGGGTCGTGGAACCGGTGGCCGACGCCCGGCAGGAGCTGGCGTCCGAGCCCTACAAGTTGGAACTGATCACACTCAAGTCCGGCGTGGACACCTCCGAGGTGATGGAGGTCGGCGGCGCCGAGTTGACCATCTACGACAACCTCGACCCGCGCAACGGGCAGCGGATCTGGAGCGATCTGTGCCGGGGCCCGCACGTGCCGACCACCAAACACATCCCGGCCTTCACCCTGACCCGAGTGGCGGCAGCTTACTGGCGGGGCAACGAGCACAACCCCCAACTGCAACGCATCTACGGAACGGCATGGGAGTCGCAGGAAGCGCTCGACCACTACCTGGAGATGCTCGCCGAAGCCGAGCGCCGTGACCACCGCCGCCTCGGCACCGAACTGGATCTGTTCAGTTTTCCGGACGAGATCGGTTCTGGCCTCGCCGTATTCCATCCCAAGGGCGGGATCATCCGCCGTGAACTGGAGGACTACTCACGGCGCCGTCACGAGGAGGCTGGCTACGAGTTCGTCTATACCCCGCACATCACCAAGTCCCAGCTGTTCGAAACGTCCGGCCATCTGGACTGGTATGCCGAGGGAATGTTTCCCGGCATGCACCTGGACGCCGAGCTCAACTCCGACGGCACAGTTCGCAAACCCGGCCAGGACTACTACCTGAAGCCGATGAACTGCCCGTTCCACTGCCTGATCTACAGGTCGCGCGGGAGATCCTATCGCGAGCTGCCGCTGCGAATGTTCGAGTTCGGCACGGTGTATCGCTACGAAAAGTCCGGCGTCGTGCATGGCCTGACCCGGGTCCGTGGCCTGACCATGGACGACGCGCACATTTACTGCGCCAAGGAGCAGGTGCAGGCGGAGCTGCAGTCGCTGCTGTCGTTCGTGCTCGGCCTGCTGCGTGACTACGGCCTGGACGACTTCTACATCGAGCTGTCCACCAGAGATGACGAGAAGTACATCGGCACTGATGAGGTCTGGGCCGAGGCTACGGAGGCCTTGCGCCGAGCCGCCGAGGCCAGCGGGCTGGACCTGGTGCTCGACCCAGGTGGGGCAGCGTTCTACGGCCCCAAGATCTCGGTACAAACCAGGGACGCGCTGGGCCGCAACTGGCAGATGTCGACCATCCAACTCGATTTCAACACACCCGAGCGATTCGAGCTGGAATACACCGCGACGGACGGCTCGCGGCAGCGACCGGTCATGATCCACCGGGCACTGTTCGGCTCGATCGAGCGGTTCTTCGGCATTCTCACCGAGCACTATGCGGGGGCGTTCCCGGCGTGGCTCGCCCCGGTGCAAGTGGTCGGTATCCCGATCGCGGACGAGCATGTAGAACATCTCCACAGGGTGGCGAAAAAGTTGCGCGCCAAGGGGATCCGCGTCGACGTCGATGCGTCCGGTGATCGGATGCAGAAGAAGATTCGCAACCACACCACGCAGAAAGTCCCCTTCATGCTGCTCGCCGGGACCAAGGACGTCGAGGCCGGCGCAGTGTCCTTCCGGTTCCGCGATGGCAGTCAGATCAACGGTATTCCGGTCGACGAGGCAGTCGCCAGCGTCACAGACTGGGTCGCGCAGCGCGTCAACTCCTCGCCCACGGCCGACGACTTCACTGTCGGGGACGACGCACGCGCGAGTCGCTGACCGCGACCTGAGGTCGGTGTCACATGACTGCCTGTGGTGCGCAGCGCCACCTTGGAGGACCATGGAGTGACCGGCATCACCAGGAGGGGCACTGATGAAGGTCGAGGAGATCCTGAAGGCGAAGGGCCGATCGGTCGAGACCATCGAGGCTACGGCGAGCATCGCTGAGGCGGTGGGACGCCTCAACGGCCCCCCTCAGATCGGGGCCCTGGTCATCTGCGGTGACGAAGGGAAACGGCCGATCGCCGGCACGCTCACCGAGCGGGACATCGTGCGTGCGCTCAGCAAGTACGGTGCCAAGCTCCTGACCATGTGGGTCGCCGACGTCATGTCGCGCAACGTCCCGGTCTGCGGACCGCAGGACAGCATCGCGCGGCTCATGCAACAGATGACCGCCTCCCGTTACCGTCACCTGCCGGTGGTCCATCAGGGCAGGCTGGTCGGCATCGTCAGCATCGGCGACGTTGTCAAGGCCCGGGTAGCGGACATGGAGCTGGAGACGGGACTGCTCCGGGACCTCTACATCGCGCGCGGGTAGGCCAACTGCTCGTACGCCATTAGCCCGAACGGCCGCCGTGGGCGACCCTCACAGCACGCATGACGTTCAGTAGCGTGTCGACGTCTCCCGGTTGAACCGAGCGCGGCGTACCGTCCTCCCATCAAGGGGATCAACGGAGATCCAGGAGCCCACCACCATGAATGACATCGAGCCTACAACCATGAGCTATATCGATAGGTATAAATCCTCGCATCAGGCGTTCAACCGTCGTGACTGGACGGCCGTGGTGCAGGATTTCGCTGCCGACGCTGAGTACACCGATCAGGCGCGTGGGGTGGTACTCAAGGGCCCGCAGCAGCTGGTGGATTACCTCCGGGGCAACTGGGTGGCCTCTTTCTCCGATGCGGCTATCACCGAGGTCTGCTACATCGATGCCGGTAACCAGGTGGTCGCGCAGTTCACCGGAACCGGAATTAACGACGGGGCATTCGGGCCGATGCCGCGCACCGGTCGCCGGATTTCCACACCATTCTGTGAGATCATGCGGTTCAACGCGGCTGGTCAGATCATCAGCGGGAGTCTGTACTATGACCTGGTCACGATTCTCGTGCAACTGGGTCACATGGAGGTCCCGCCGACGAGCTGAACAGGCCCACCGCGAGCAAAGCCCCACGGGTCGCTGCCGTCGCCTTCCTATTCCACGTAGGTGAACTCCAGAATCGCTCCGGGATTGTCGAGCTTCTCAGTCGGGGGCCCGGACTGAGGTCCCGCCCGGCCAGCGCTGTCAGTGACGATATAGACAGTACGGTTGTCCGGGCTCAACGCCAGATCTCGGTAGCGGTTTGTGGTCTTGAAGAACTGGGTGATATCCCCCTGGACCGAGCCGCCGTCCTCCGTGAGCCTCAAACCGTAGAGTGCGCCATTCTTCAAGCTGGTCACCAGCAGAGAGTTGCGCCATTGTTCAAATCCGCCCTTGTTGGGGGGCACGAAATCCATGCTGGACGGCGCGATCGAAGGCCAGCAGATGTATGACTGCCCACCACAAGCTGGATCCTGAAAGTTGTGTCCGTTGGCCACGGTGTAGAGCGTCTTCAGGGGCTCCACATAGTCCGGGCTGCTCCACGCGGTCTCCCTCAGTTGGGGAACTGACGGCGGAGCAGCATAGCTGTCGTACCTCAGGCTGGAACACGGCGGCGTGGTCGATGCGGACCAATTTGCGTACACGTAGGCTTGGTCATCCCTGAAACCGGACACAAACGGCCAGCCATAGTTCCGGCCCGCCTGGATCAGGTTGATCTCATCGTCAGCCTTGGGGCCATGCTCCGCCGAGAAGAGACGGCGTTCTGACCCGAAGACGAGGCCCTGCGGATTCCGATGCCCATATGAGTAGATATGGCTCCGGACTCCGTTGATCACCGGATTATCTGACGGGATGCCGCCGTCGGGGTTGAGCCTCAGTATCTTCCCGACGTACGTCGCCCAATTTCGCACCTCGACGTCGTTCGCGGTGGGCAGGTCCTGGGCTTGGATCGGATTGCAGGAACGTTCGAACTGATTGTTTCCCTGGTCCCCGATCGAATAGTAGAGCTTCTGGTCGGGACCGAGCAGCAAGCGCCCAGAATTGTGGTCCGTACTCGCCGGCAGACCGGCGATCAAGTCTGCCGGGTTGTTCAGCGCCTGTGCCGCTGGATCGTAGGTGTAGCGCACTATCTTTGTACGACGGTCCACCGCCCCGTTGGGGGAGACATCGTAGGTGTACGCGAGATAGACCTCATTGTTCTCACTGCCCTGGCCGAAATTCGACTGAAACGCCATACCGAGCAGGCCATCCTGGCTCTGGCTGGCGTACGCAGCGGCGATGGTGAGCACAGTGGTTTTCGACCCATCCGCCGGGTTCACCCGGGTCACGGTCTTCGCCGCCCTCTCGGTAACCCAGAGAAAACCGTCGGGGCCCCAGGTGATCTCCCACGGGTCAGCCAACCCGGTGGCCAGGACGCGAAACCTGAACGGTTCGCTCGGGCGTAGTCCTTCTCCCGGTGGCTGCTCCGGAGCGGCCATGCAACCTGCTGTTGACAACACGATCAGGGTGACAATGGCCAACAGCCGTTTCATATATCGTCTCCCCTTCGGCAAGCGCGTTCGACCAGCTGCAAGAATGCCTCGGCCACGTGTCCCTACGGCGAGCCCCGCGCGACGACCGCTCCGTTCATCGACGCAAAGTACACGACGTCGCTGTCCGTGGTCTCCGGGACGGGTATCGGCGCACTGCGGTGCCGGCGACCGGACGGTGGACAGCTCTACTGTTGAGTTCGGGAATACGAGGGCAGCTCGGTGCGGCCCGCCACTCCGGCCGCAATCCCTTGCGAGCTGATTTCGATGCGTGGCCCCTCCGCTGCCAGAGCCGGTGGGCTGTTCATCCGGTGAGGATGAGAGGGACCGGTCTGCCATCGGCCCAGTCAGGCGGGACGGCCGCGAGCGCGTCGCCGACTGCCGCTCCGCGGAGGAAAGCGGACCCGTGACCTCCGATCACCTGGGCGGCACCTCCTTCCCACGCCACGGGGACCAGGCGGGTGAGCCCGGGTGCGGGGCGTACGTCCCCGGTCACCGGGGCCAGCGGCAGCTCCGGTAGGCGCCGGCCCGACAACCCGGCCAGTAGCGGGGCGAGCAGCGTGTAGGCCGCGACGAGTGCCGCGAAGGGGTTGCCTGGCAGGCCGACGAGCCAGCGTCCGGCCCCCAACCCGGCCAGTAGCTGCGGGTGTCCGGGGCGGCAGGCCACGGTGTCGACGATCCAGCGCGCACCGTGGGCGCGGAGCAGTTGCCGCAGTTGATCGGTGACGCCGACCGATGTCGAACCGGTCACCACGACCACCTCGGTGTCAGAGTCTTCGCCCTGCGGGTGCACTGCTGCGCTCAGCAGGTCCGTCGGGAGGTGCGGCAGGTGCCGGACCTCGCGCACTTCCCCTCCGAGGTCGGCTACCAGCGTGGGTAACAGCGGCCCGAGAGCATCCCGTACCCGCCCTGCCCCGCTCGTCCCGCTGTGCGTCAGTTCCTCCCCGGTGACCAGGATCCGCACCTGCGGCCGCGGCCGGACCGACAGGGTGTCGTACCCGCAGGTCGCGGCGAGCCCGATCAGCGCGGGCCCGATACGGATACCGGTCGGTGCCAGCGCCGCCCCCGCCGGCGCGTCCTCGCCTGCCCGGCGGATGTGGGTCCCCGCCGAGGGCGCAGCGCCGGACACGGTTGCCCCGTCGCGGACCGCTAGTTCCATAGGAAGGACCGCGCTCGCGCCCGCCGGCACCTGTGCCCCGGTGCAGATCTCGACGGCCTCCCCCGGCGCGAGCGTCCCCTGCCAGACCGTCCCCGCCCGGACCTGCCCCAGCAGCCGCCAGGGCCCGCCGCCGGTGACTGCGTACCCGTCCATGGCCGCGGTGTCGAAGGCCGGCAGCGGTACCCAGGTGCAGATCTTCCCCGCCAGGGTCAGACCGGCAGCGCGGGTCAGTGGGACACGGTGGGCGATGAGCGGCCGTGGCGCGGCATGCGCGAGCACCCGGGCCTGGTCCCACGGCACCGGTGCCGACGGGTGCGGGTCATCGGGACCGGTGCCCTGTGGCGGTGCTGTCCTATCCATGGCAGTCGTGAGAACAGTCATGCCCGCCACATTGCCCCTGCTGTATTTCCTCCCCGTTACGCGGCAGGTTGCCGTCGCGCGCCGGTCCCTTCACATCCCAGGTCCAAGAGTTGTGAGGACCACGCCAGAAACCGGAAAGGCAAAGGCAACGGAGAAGGCGGCAGAAAGGCCCCATAAAAAACAGCGTCGGGCACGAGTCAACGTTTCCGTCGACACGCACCCGACCCGGTCGCGACTCCGCACGCCCGCAGAGCCCCTGGCCGTCCAGTGTAACTGAGCGTCGCTACACTAGAGCCGAACAATCAGTGTACAGGGATGAGCGCGGGCGTCAAGAGGTAAGTTGGATAGCGATGACCGCGCGTGGGACGCCGCTCTACTACTGGGATTACCTGCAGCTGGGCCAGTTGCTGGGTTGTCAGCGTCTGTCCAGCGCCGAGCGCGGCGAGCCGGCGCACGACGAGCTGCTGTTCATCGTCGTCCACCAGGCATTCGAGCTCTGGTTCAAGCAGATCCTGTTCGAGCTCGACACCGTGGTGGCGGGGATGGGAGCTGCCACCGTCCCCGAGAAAGAGATGGGTCAGGTAGTCGCCCGACTGGGCCGGATCACGACCATCCAGCGGCTGCTGCTCGACCAGATCGACGTACTCGAGACGATGACCCCGCTGGACTTCCTGGACTTCCGCGACGAGCTCATCCCCGCCTCGGGATTCCAGAGCGTGCAGTTCCGTCTGATCGAGAACCGGTTGGGTCTACGACCCCCGCACCGGTTGAACATCAAGGGTTCGCCATACCTGCGTGTGCTCAGCGACGAGCACGCCCGCTGGGTGGAGGCGTCGCAGCAGCAGCCCTCACTGCTGGACCACGTCGAGCGGTGGCTGCAGCGCACCCCCTTCCTCCACTTCGGGGACTACGACTTCTGGCGCTCCTACCAGCAGGCGGTCGAGGAGGTACTCGCCCAGGAACGCGAGGTGATCGAGGATCACCCCAACCTGGACGACCAGGGCCGCACCGAGCAATTCGCGACGCTCGAGCAGACGGTGGCGAACTTCGCGGCCGTCTTCGATCGCGACCGCTACGCCGAGCTGGTCACCCGCGGCAAGCGGCGGCTGTCACACCAGGCATTCCTCGCCGCACTGCTGATCAACCTCTACCGTGATGAGCCGATCTTCCAGCTGCCATTCCGGCTGCTCACCGCGTTGATTGACATCGACGAGGGGTTCACCGCATGGCGCTACCGGCACGCCCTGCTCGCCCATCGCATGATCGGCGGACGGATCGGCACGGGCGGCACGGCAGGCCATGCGTACCTGGAGGCCGCCGCGCGCAAGCATCGGGTGTTCAGCGACCTGTTCGACTTGCCGACGTTCTTCGTCCCGCGCTCGGCGTTGCCCTCGCTGCCGGTCGAGATTGCCGAGCAGATGGGCTTCCGCTATCGAGGGCAGCGATGAGCTACCAGCGGCACTTCACCCGCTTCCTCACCCAGGACCCGGAGCGGCTGCACGTCGCCGCACACAGCCACCACCCCTGGCCAGACGTGACATTCGAGGCGCAGCAACGCGCCTGGCTCGACGCCGCCACGCTGCACGATGACAAGTGGGACCTGCTGCTGGGCGAGGTCATCCCCGAGGCCGGCAGGCACGTCGCCGGCCAGCTGGGGCTGCCCGACGCCGGGACGGTCACGTTCGCACCGAACACTCACGAGCTGGTGCTGCGGCTGCTGTCCTGCCTGCCGGTGCCGACCCGCATCCTGACCACCGACAGCGAGTTCCACAGCTTCGCCCGGCAGGCACGCCGGTTGGAGGAGGCCGGGCTCGCGGTCGTCGAGCGCGTGGCAGCCGAGCCGTTCGCCACCTTTGCGCAGCGCCTGCTCCACGCCGCCGCCCGCGGCGGGCACCACCTGGTGTTCTTCAGCCAGGTGCACTTCGACTCCGGGTTCGTGGTGACCGACCTCGAGGCGGTCGTCGCCGCCGTGCCCTCCGACACGACGTTCGTGGTAGTCGACGGTTACCACGGATTCATGGCGCTGCCCACCGACCTCGCCCCGATTGCAGACCGAGCCTTCTACCTGGCGGGCGGCTACAAGTACGCGATGTCCGGCGAGGGCGTCTGCTTCCTGCACTGCCCGCCCGGCTACGGCGAGCGTCCGGTGAACACCGGCTGGTTCGCGGGCCACGGCGAGCTCGCCGAACCACCCCGGCCCGGTCAGGTGAGCTACCCGAAGGACGCTGCACGGTTCCAGGGCGCGACGTTCGATGCAACCGGGCTGTACCGCTTCAACGCGGTCCAGCGGCTGCTCGACGAGCTGGGCCTGCCGGTGGCCACCATCCATGCCCACGTCCGCCGGCTGCAGGCGTACTTCCTCGACCGGCTCGATGAGCTGGATCTGCCCGGGTTCGGCAGCGCCACCCTCGTGCCGGGCCCCGACGTCGGTGAACGGGGGCATTTCCTGACCTTCCGCCGTCCCGACGCGGCCGCGATCTCGCAGCGGCTGCGGGCCCGCAAGGTGATCACCGACTACCGCGACGACCGCCTGCGGTTCGGCTTCGGTATCTACCACGACGAGAGCGACGTCGACTCGCTCTGCCGCCGCCTCATCTAGCCCTGTCCCGTAGGCCCTGTCCCGTAGATCGTGAATCGGGTCAGATGGTCGGTCTCGGGTGCTCTCAGCCTCCCGAACCCAACAGCAGTGCTGTCCGGCCGACCTCGGGCAGCGCTGCTGTTGAGTTCGGGAGCAGGTGGGGCAAGGCGGCGCTCTACGGGTGGGCTGCGGGTCCACAAGCCGGAGTGGTTACGGCTACCCGGAAGCGACGTTTACTGCGAGGTGAGAGGGGGTAACTGAGTGCAACGACGGCCCGGTTCCCGCAGCGTCCCACCTGGGGCGTCCCGAGGCCCCTGGAAGGAGCTAGAGATGATCCGAGACCCGACCGCACACAACACCCGGTACGTGGGCGAAGTAGTCCAGGCCATCCACTGACCCTTGACTACTCCCTCACCAACTCTATGGGACTAAGGAGGAGCAGGGAAATGAACGTTGAACTGATCGTTCCGGTGGCGTCCGCCTTGGCGATCCTTTTCTTGGGCGTGCTCATAGGGTATAGCTTCAGCGAGCGAAAACGTGCGATGCGAGCCAGGCGCCAGGAAAAGGCGCAGCTCTTCCTCTACAGGCAATTGCATGAGCTTCGAGCCGCAAGACGAAAAAACCGCCCTACCGGGATAAACGTGGGGTCCCTTCATAGGGCTCAGTAGCAAGCTTGAAGAGCTAAAAGCGGCAGACCCCGACCGCGCTTGAGGGGCCTTGGACTTCCCGTCCGCCGACCAGTACGGCGTTGCCGGGCACATGACTGCGGGGTAACGGCAGGCGGTACAGCGGGGGCGACGATCCCGAAGGAGCGGCCGAAGCGGCCTTCTGCCTCTTGGTGGCGGGAAGGCCGATGCGAGGCTCGAGGCCAGCAGGGCCCCGGCCGCTGGCCTGGTCCAGTGGCCCAGCGGGGTCCTTGACCCGCGCGGCCTTGAGCTGGGCGATCGAACCGACGGTCGCGAGAACGGCCTGATGCTGGGCCTGTCCGAACATCCGATAGGGTGCCACGCGCCGCTGGCGCATGCCAGAGCTATTTGGACACCCAATATATCACCGGGAGGCAACTCGCATGGGAATTTTTGACAAGGCCAGGGAAAGGGCCGAGCAGCTTATCGGCGAGGCGAAAGAGAAGTTCGGGCAGATGACAGGCAATGAGAGCCTTGGGAACGCCGGGCAGCGTGAGCAATTGTCGGGAGAGGTTGAAGGGGCCGGACACGAGTTGCGCGACAACGTTGCCGGTGCGGTTCACGACGTGAAGGAAGAGTCCAGCGGCGACGGCAAGTAGCCGCGCGGGCTGCTCGATCCACGGGCGTCCACATCGCTGCTCAGCACCGCGATAACCTGATGCCGCCGCGTTGCTAGATCCATCCGTATCGCTGTCTGGGAACCTATTGGGGCACGACACGTGGTTCCCAGGCAGCGATCACGTCGGGTGGTCGCGGCCGCTGGCCGTAGTAAGCTGAGCCGACCGCAGAACCACAGTTCCGACCTCGGGTGAGTCCGCTGAATTGCGGGCAAGGGAGGCGTGGTGGACTTCGCGGAGAGCGATGAGCAGCGGATGCTGCGCGAGTCGGTGGCGGCGCTGGCCGAGCGTTACGGCCACGACTACTTCCTTGCCAAGGCGCGCTCCGGTGCGAAGATGACCGAACTGTGGGCCGAGGCTGGCAAGGCCGGGTTCCTCGGGGTGGCGGTACCGGAGGAGTTCGGCGGCGGGGGAGCCGGCATCACCGAACTGGCCATCGTCTGCGAGGAGTTGGCTGCGGGCGGTTGCCCGCTGCTGCTCATCGTGGTCTCCCCGGCCATCGCGGCCACCATCATCGCTCGCTCCGGAACGCCCGAGCAGCGCGAGCGGTGGCTGCCCGGTCTCGCCGACGGCACCGCGAAGATGTCCTTTGCGATCACCGAGCCGGACGCCGGCTCCAATGTTCATCGGATCACCACCACCGCGCGCCGTGGGGGCCAGGGCTGGCTTTTGTCCGGGCAGAAGTACTACATCTCCGGAGTCGACGAGACCGAGGCAACGCTGGTCGTGGCCCGGATGCAGGACGCCCGCACGGGCATCCTGCGCCCGGCGCTGTTCGTCGTACCCACGAACAGCCCGGGCGTGGCCTTCCAGCCGATCGAGATGGCGATCACCTCGCCGGAGAAGCAGTTCATGCTGTTCTTCGACGACGTCGAAGTGGGCGCCGACGCGCTGGTCGGTGGTGCGGACTCGGGGCTGCCGGCGCTGTTCACCGGGCTCAACCCGGAGCGGATCACGGTGGCCGCCTATGCCAACGGCATCGCCCGCTACGCGCTGCGCAAGGGCGCCGACTACGCGCGGGACCGCCGGGTCTGGGACGCCCCGATCGGTAACCATCAGGCGGTAGCGCATCCGCTGGCCAAGGCGGCCATCGAGGTCGAGCTGGCCCGGCTGGCGACAATGCTGGCCGCCTGGCGCTATGACACGTCGTCGCCCAGCACACCCTGAACCTCGGCCGCTCCTACTGACCCGCGTACCTCACCTTGGGCCCACCTCCAGCCGGTGTCAGCCAAGGTCCTCTTCGCCCAGGCGATGCACCCGGACGAGGTTCGTGGTGCCGACGGTGGCCGGCGGGGATCCCGCCACGATCACCACCAGATCCCCTGGCTGGTAGCGCCCGATCGACAGCATCGCTTGATCCACCTGCCGGACCATCGCATCGGTCGTCTCGACCCGGGGCACCAGGA
>JBQTHE010000046.1:0-21836 GCA_052390115.1 Pseudonocardiales bacterium
GGTGGTGGTCTCACCCCTTTTCCCCCCCCCTTTCCCCCCGTCCCCGCTGGTTGCGGGTTGTTTTGTTTGGGCCCCCCCGTGGTGGGGCGCGCTCCCAAAACCGCCCCCCCCCCACTCACGGGTGCTCATTTCCGCGCCCGCGTCGGGTGCCGGTAAGACCACGGTGGCCACCGGGCTGATGGCCGCGCTGCGGCGGCGGGGCACCACGGTGGCCGGGTTCAAGGTCGGTCCGGACTACATCGACCCGGGCTACCACGCGCTGGCCACCGGACGACCCGGCCGCAACCTCGACCCGGTGCTGGTCGGCGAACATCGGATAGCCCCGCTTGCCGCGCACGGGGCCGCCGGGGCGCAGCTCTCCGTCGTGGAGGGGGTGATGGGATTGTTCGACGGCCGCACCGGAACTCCAGGGCACGGCTCGACCGCCCAGGTCGCCGCACTGCTGGGGGCACCGGTGCTGCTCGTCGTCGACGTGCGCGGCCAGGGCCGCAGCCTGGCCGCGCTGCTCCACGGTTTCCGGTCCTTCGATCCCGGTGTGCGGATCGCCGGGGTGGTGCTCAACCGGGTCGGCTCGGCGCGCCACGAGCAGGTCTGCCGGCATGCGTGCGCCGAAGTGGGTCTGCCGGTGCTCGGTGCGCTGCGGCGGGACGACGCGCTGGCGGTGCCGTCGCGGCATCTGGGGCTGGTCACCACTGCCGAGCACGCCGCCGCCGCAGGTGTGGTGCAGCGCTGGGCTGACGCGGTGGCCGCGCAGATCGACCTGGATGCGGTGATGTCGCTGGCAGCCGCGTCGCCAGCAGAACCGCAATGGGACCCGGACGCTGAGGTCGCTGCGGTGCCGGAAAAACCGGTGGTTGCGGTGGCTGCTGGGCCGGCGTTCACCTTCGGTTACCCCGAGCACGCCGAGCTGCTCGCCGCGGCGGGCGCCGTGGTCGTGCCCTTCGACCCGCTGCACGACGAATCGCTGCCCCCCGGCACTGCAGGGGTGGTGCTACCCGGTGGGTTCCCGGAGTGCCACGCCGGCGCGCTGTCTGCCAACGCGGCACTGCGTGCCGACGTCGCCGCGCTGGCCCGTCGCGGGGTACCGGTGCACGCGCAATGCGGGGGGCTGCTCTACCTGTGCCGTGCGTTGGACGGCGCACCGATGTGCGGGGTGCTCGACGCCGAGGCGACGATGACCGACCGGCTGGTTCTGGGCTACCGCGACGCGGTGGCGTTGCGCGACTCAGTGCTGCATCCGGAGGGCACCAGGATCAGCGGTCACGAGTTCCATCGCACCGTTGTCACGCCCCGGGCGAGTGGGCCCGCCTGGGCCTGGTCCGGCGCGCCACCCGAGGGCTTCGTGCAGGGCGGAGTGCACGCGTCCTTCCTGCATACCCACCCGGTTGCGGATCCGGCAGCGGTGGCACGCTTCGTGTCGAGCTGTGTGAAAGGCGGATCGTGACGCGGGAGCTGGTCGGGATCGGGGTGGGTCCGGGAGACCCGGACCTGCTGACCGTGGCAGCCGTGCGCGAGCTCTCCTGCGCCGGGCGGGTGTTCGTCCCGGTGCTGGCCCCCGACGTGGCGGGGCGGGCCGAGGCCGTGGTGCGGGCGCACCTGACCCACGACCGCCTGGAACGGCTGGTGTTCGCGCTCAACGACGACGTCGAGGGGCCACAGCGGCGACGCCACCAGCGATGGGATGCCGCCGCTGCGCGGGTTGCGCAGTACCTGTGTGAGCACGGCGGCACCGCAGCCTTCGCCACCCTCGGCGACCCCTGCGTGTACTCCACGTTCGGCTACCTCGCGGAGACCGTGCACGGGCTGCTGCCCGACGTGCGGATCCGCACCATCCCGGGCATCACCGCGATGCAGGCCGCCGCCAGCGCCGCCGGCCTGACCCTGGTCGAGGGGACCGAACCGCTCACCCTGCTCCCGCTGTCCCGCGACTGTGCTGTTCTGGACGCTGCGCTGGCGAGCGGCGGGACGGTCGTCGCCTACAAGGGCGGCCGCCGGTTGGCCGAGTTGCGCGAGCGGATCGCGGCGGCCGGTGCACTGGACCGTGCGTGGTGCGCCGAGCACCTCGGTACTCCCGACGAGCGGATCACCCCGCTGGCGCAGACCAACACCGCGGCCTACCTGTCAACGGTGGTGGTCCTGCCGCCGCGCAATGGCAGGGGAGCGCAGCTGTGAGCCCCGCCGACGCACTCCTCCGCGCGGAGGCGGCATGAGCACCGGACCGCCGCTGCGCGAGCCGGATCTCCCTCGCACTGCGAAGATGCGGCCGCACGCGCTGCGCACCGGGTTCAGCACCGGTGCCTGCTCGGCGGCTGCGGCCAAGGCAGCGGTGGCAGCGCTAGGCGGTACCCACTTGTCCACCGTCAACATCCCCTTCCCCTCAGGTGATCGGCACGACTTCACGGTGCACTCGCTGCGTCGTCAGGGGAGCACCGCCACCGCCGTGGTGGTCAAAGACGCCGGCGACGACCCCGACGTCACACACGGCGCGCACCTGACTGTTACCGTCGCCTGGCGCGACGACGGCGAAGTCGTGCTGCACGGTGGCGAGGGAGTGGGGGTGGTGACCCTGCCCGGGCTGGGGCTACCGGTCGGGCAGCCCGCGATCAACCCCGTGCCGCGGCAGATGATCACCAACGCGGTGTGGGAAGCGTCCGGCGGACGGGGCGTCGACGTGACGATCAGCGTGCCCGGGGGCGAGCGGATGGCCCGCAAGACCACCAACCGCCGGCTGGGCATCGAGGGAGGCATCTCCATCCTGGGCACCACCGGGATCGTCCGCCCGTTCTCGACGGCCTCGTGGCGGGCCTCGGTCGTGCAGGCGGTGGCGGTGATGGCCGCGCAGGATGTGCAGACGCTCGTGCTGGCCACCGGCGGGCGCACCGAGCGGGGCGCGATGCGGCTGCTGCCACACCTGCCGCCGGTGGCTTTCGTGGAGGTAGGCGACTTCACCGGGGCGGCGTTGCGCTGCGCGGTGCAGCACGGCCTGACCGAGGTGGTGTTCGTCGGCATGATCGGCAAGCTGACCAAGTTGGCGTCCGGGGTCCTGATGACCCACTACACCAGGTCCCGGGTGGACACCAGCCTGCTGGCGGAGATCACCGCAGCGCACGGCGGTAGCCCGGCCGACATCGCGGAGATCCGCGACGCCCCGACCGCCCGGCGCGCCTACGAGATCTGGGAGGCCGGCGGGCTGTTGCGAGCCTGCGGGGACGACGTCTGCGCGCGGGTGGCCGACACGTTGTGCCGGTTCAGTGCCGAGGTCGGGCGGTCGCTGGTGTCGCGGGCGGCGATGGTCGACTTCGCCGGGCAGCGGGTGGTCGCTGCGACTGAGCCGGACTGGGTGCGATGAGCGTCGTCGTGGTAGGGCTGGACGGCGCCGTGCTGCCGCCCGGCGCGGTGGAGGCGCTGGCCGGTGCGCAGGTAGTGGTCGGCGCGCCGCATCAGCTCGCCGCCGTGGCGGTGCCGGCCGGCGCTGCCGTACTCGGGCCTGCGGAGCTGGACGAACTGCCGGGCGGCTCGCCGACGGTGGTGCTGGCCAGCGGCGATCCCGGATTTTTCGGCGTCGTGCGCGCACTGCGCAAGCGCGGTCTGCGACCGGTGGTGCTGCCGGCGCGGTCCAGCGTGGCGCGGGCGTTCGCGTTGCTGGGCCGGTCCTGGGACGACGTCGCCGTGGTCTCGGCGCACGGCAGGTCACTGCGTGGTGCGCTCAACGTCTGCCGGGCCCATCCCGCGGTCGCTGTGCTCACCGCACCCGGCGCGGGCGCTCCCGAGATCCTTGCCGGGCTGAGCGGTTGGCACCGCAGCGTCCTGGTCGCCGAGGACCTCGGCGGCCCCGACGAGCAGGTGCGCCGCTTCGACGGCGGGCCGGTCCGCGACCCGCATGTCGTGCTGTGCCTGGCCGACTCACACGCGGTGCCCGCTCGGGGCTGGATCGCCGGCGGCGAACCGGTGCCTCCCGCGACCGGCTGGGCGCTGGACGAGACGGAGTTCTCCCACCGCGACGGGATGATCACCAAGTCGGAGGTCCGGGCGCTGGCCTTGGCGCGGCTGGCGCCCGGGCCGGGCCGGCTGGTGTGGGATCTGGGAGCCGGGTCGGGTTCGGTCGGGGTGGAATGCGCCCGGCTCGGGGCCGCCGTCATCGCCGTCGAGCAGGATCCCGCGCAGTGCGCCCGGTTGGTGGCCAACGCCAGCGCGCACCAGGTGGACGTCCGGGTGATTGAGGGGCAGGCACCGGGTGTACTGGCGGGGCTGCCCGAACCTGACGCGGTGTTCGTCGGTGGCGGTGGGGCCACCGTGGTCCGGGCTGCGGCTGACGTGTCGCCCCGGGTCGTGGTCGCGCTGGCCGCGCTGGACCGTCTCGCGCCCTGCCGCGCCGCATTGCAGAATGCGGGCCATCAGGTCGATGGGGTTCAGCTGGCGGCGTCGCGGTTCGCGGAGCTGCCAGACGGGTCGGTTCGGTTGTCCGCAACCAACCCGGTGCTGCTGATGTGGGGCCGGCGGTGAGGCTCGTAGTGGGCCTCGGATCGTCCCGCGGGGTGCGCGCATCGGCGGTGTGGTCGGCGCTTCGATCGGCCGTGGTTGACCTCAGTGACATCACCGCATTCGCCACTGTCGATCGGCGCCGCGACGAGCCCGGGCTGCGCTCCGTGATCCGGGAGCACGGTGCACCGCTGCACTGCTACCCGGCGGCCGAGCTCGACGCGGTCGACGTGCCGTATCCCAGCGAATCGGTCCGCGGCCACGTCGGTACCCGCAGCGTCGCTGAGGCGGCCGCGCTGCTGGCGGCAAGGGAGCTGGGCGGGGGGTCGCTGGTCGTGCCCAAGCTGCGCGGCGAGCACGTCACCGTCGCCGTGGCCGCGCTGGACCCGGTATCGGTCAGCTCGGCGTGCACCGCCTGCGGGGCGTGCCTACGCACCTGCCCGGAGTACGCACTGCGTCCCGCTCCGCAGCGCCCGATCGTCGTCGCGGCCCGCTGCATCTCGTGCGGTGAGTGCGTGGAGATCTGCCCCACGGACGCGATCACACTGCGGGACCAGCTGGGGAATGACCTCAGCGGATAGCCCGTATGCGTCAGATTTCCCGGAGGGTGGCGGCGGTGTCGACCACGAGTACGGCTTCGTCGTCGAGTGTGAGGTCGACGGTGAGGCGCGCCAGGTGGCCGAGCCGATCGAGATGGGTGCCTCCACACGGGATCGTCGGTGTGCCTTCGGCAAGTGCACAGCTCCAGGTCCGGGGCGTGGTCACTTCCGGTCCGGGTACCTCCAGCCGAACGGTCGCGTCGCTGGCGATCCACGTCGCGAGCCGATCGTCGATCTGGCGCTGGATGGCGGGCAGTTGCTCGGCGAGCCCGTCGCTGGTGAAACCCTTCTTCCGCAGTGACTTGCCTATCCGGTAGGTGTCGGTGCTGCCGTTCGGACGGATCCGCGACGAGAGGATCGCCAGCGCGTCGAAGTCGGGGCGCCCCAGGCCGTCGGTGCGGACCGGCTTGCGCCACCGGGCAGCGAGGGCTTCGTTGAGGGCGAGGGCCATGAGGTGGCAACCGGTGTGCCCGGCCGACAGCCGCCGCCGTCGCGCGGCGTCCACGCGCAGCTCCGCAGGTTGGCCGATCATACGTGTCGGGTCGGTATCGGTTGCGACGACGTGCAGGACCAGCCATCGCCACTCCAGGTCGCCCCGCTTGGCCGGTATTTCCCCGGCGACGTACAGCCTGTCGTCCCCTTCGCTAGCAGCTCCGGTCAGGCAGTCGACCACCCTCAGATGGTGGTCCGCAACGATGAGCTCGCCGGTGTCGGCCGGCTGATCGGGCCAGGTGCTGTCGAGTGGGTGAAACGGCGTGTGGTCGGTGATGATCAGCCACCGGCCGTCGACGGTGGCGGGGTACTGCAGCGCCGCAAGCACCGTGCCGGTGCCCTCGGTGGTGCTGGCTGGGTAGCTGACATGGGTACTGGTGGCGGGCAACGGCACCGGCTCCTCCACAACGGTCGGTATCGGCGATGGACTGGGACCTAAGACAGCGGCGCCGCAAGCCACAGCGGCGCGTCAATAGCTGGTGAGCAGGTGTCGCAGGACGCGTACTCCGAAGACCAGCGCGTCTTCGGGCACTCGTTCGTCGACACCGTGGAACATCGAGGCGAAGTCCAATGTGGGCGGCAGACGTAACGGGACGAAACCGTATCCGCGAATGCCGAGGCGCGCGAAGATCCGGTTGTCAGTGCCTGCCGGCAGGCACCAGGGTACGGTCCGCGCGATGGGGTCCTCGGCGCGTAGCGCATCCCCCATGGCCTTGACCAGCGATCCCTCGAACGGTACCTCCAACGCCGCCTCCCGGTCGATAATCTCGCAGTGAACCCGTGGCCCGGCGAGCCTTTCGAGCGTGGCGAGGAATTCCGCTTCCAGACCAGGTAGGAAGCGACCGTCGATCTCGGCCGCGGCACGGTCGGGCACCACGTTGGTCGCGTATCCCGCGGTGAACCGGGTGGGGTTGGCGGTGTGGCGCAGCATGGCGCCGATGAACCGGGCCTGCGGTCCGAGCCGGTGCACGACACTGTCGAGGTGACCGTTGGTCAGCGGCAGGCCGTAGCTTGCGCACAGTTCTTCGAAGAAGGGCAGGGTCGTCGGCGTGAGCTGCTGCGGCCACTGGTGCTGCCCGATTCTGGTAATGGCACCGGCGAGCTCGGTGACGGCGTTATCGGGGTGCAGCATCGAGGCATGGCCGGCGCGACCGTTGGCGCTCAGCCGGAGCCAGGCCAGCCCGCGTTGCGCGGTTTCTAGCAGGTAGAGCCTGGTGCCGCCGCCGACCTCGATGGAGAAGCCGCCGACCTCACTGATCGCGTCGGCGCAGCCGTGGAAGAGGTCGGGATGCTCGGCCACGAGGTAGCCGGCGCCGTATCGCCCGCCAAGCTCCTCATCGGCCAGCCAGGCGAAAACGACGTCGCGTCGGGGCTGCGTCCCGGAGCGTGCCATCTCCCGAAGCAGCGCGACCATCATCGCGTCCATGTGCTTCATGTCGATGGCGCCACGGCCCCACACGTATCCGTCGATGACCTCGCCAGAGAAAGGAGGCACCTGCCACGCTGTGGGATCCGCGGGTACCACGTCCAGGTGCCCGTGCACAAGCAGGGGCGAGTGAGGTGCCCCGTTGTTCACGGACCACGACCCCAACTAGGATCGGATCCGAAGGGTGGCAGCGGAAATGCCTCAGAAGTACCGCAAGTTCAGTCCCGAGTTTCGGGACGAAGTCGTGCGGCTGGTGATCGAGAGCTCACGTCCGATCGTTCAGGTCGCGCGGGAACTCGGCGTGAATGATGGAACTCTAGGGAACTGGGTGAAGCAATACCGTGACGACCATGCCGACGAAGAACCGCCGTTGACGCCGACCGAACGGATACAGCTGGCCGAGGCCCAGCGGGAACTACGGGAACTCCGCATGGAGAACGAGTTCCTGAAAAAAGCCGCAGCGTACTTCGCCCGGGATCCCCGGTAGCCGAGAAGTACGAGTTCATCGACTCGTGCCGAACCTGCGACGCGAAGTACGCCTACCCCGTGAAGAAGATGTGTGCTTGGCTCGACGTGTCTGCGTCGGGATTCTTCGATTGGAAGAAACGGCCGGCATCATTGACCGCCCAACGACGAGAACGGCTGGCGGTGCTCATCGCCGAAGCATTCAAGCTTTCCGACGAGACCTACGGCTACCGACGCCTCCACGCCCAGCTCGCGCGGTGGGGCGTGCCCTGCGGCCCCGAGCTCGTCCGGAGCATCATGCAGGAGCTGGGCCTGCAGCCCTGCCAGCCCCGTCCCTGGCGGGCCGGCCTGACCGAGCAGGACGGGTGTGAGCATCACATCCCCGACCTCGTCGGCCAGGACTTCACCGCCGAGGCACCCGGCCAGAAGCTCGTCGGCGATATCACTTACGTTCCGACGTGGGAAGGCTGGCTGTATTTGGCGACCGTGATCGACTGTCATACCAGAATGGTCATCGGCTATGCCATGGGTGAGGATTACAAGACTCCGCTCATCTCGGCTGCTTTGCGCAACGCCGCGCGAAACGTCACGCTCGACGTGGCCGCGATCTTCCACTCGGATCGAGGTAGCAACTACACCTCGTATGAGTTCGCCGGCACCATCACCGAGCTCGGGTTGCGCCAGTCGGTCGGCCGCACCGGTATCTGCTACGATAACGCGATGGCTGAGTCGTTCTTCGCGGCATTGAAGAACGAGCGAGTCCATCGAACCGTCTACCCCACGCGTGCACACGCCCGAGCTGACATCACCCGCTACATCGAATTCTGGTACAACTCGCACAGACTTCACTCCGGGCTAGGCTACAAAACTCCCCAAGAAACCCTCGACGAGTGGACAAACGGTCAGGAAGCAGCGTAGACTAACCGAATTCAAGCGGTCCGAAAAACGCGGGGCTGATCAGAGAGTCGTGAGTCGGTGCCCGGAATGCGGATGACCACGTTGGCCCGCCGCGGAGCGCTCTCCAAGTAGGTCCCGACGAGCCCGACCTCGTCCAGCCACTGCATGACCATTTCGGCGGCGCGCCGCTCGCCCGGGCCGTCGGGGTCACCGTAGTTGCTGGTGTCGATGCGGATCAGCGCGGCGCACAGCGAGATGACCTCGCTGTCCGCCGTCGGGTAGTTGTTTGTCATCCGGCCTCCTCAGGGGCCGACCGGGAGGTGATCAGGTGGCCCCGTTTGTAGGCCCGCGTGATCAACGTCGCCTCGACGTCGATCTGGTCGGACAGCCGGCCGATCGTGTTGGTGATGAACCGGTACAGCTCCCCTTCGTGGGCGACGCTGACCTCCACGATGAGGTCATACGTCCCCGCGGTCGCGGCGCAGTACCGGACTCCCGGATGGCGCGCGAGCGCGATGCCGACGCGTTCCAACTCGGTGGGGCGGATGACCAAGCAGAGCTGCGCCTCCACCGGCAGGCCAAGCAGCGCCGGTGACACCTCCGCCCGCAGGTGCAACAACCGGCGTTCCGACAGCGAGGTGACCCACCGGCGGGCGGTTGGCACCGACACCCCCAGTGCGGCCGCTAGATCGGTGAAGGTGGCCCGACCGTCGGCTACCAGCAGCGAGGCAACCTTCTGCTCGACCGGTGTGAGAGTGACACGTTCTGGTGGCGCCGGCAGCGGCGCGACCGTCGTGCCGACAAGGGCTGCGACCTCCTCGTCGGACAGGTACGGCGCGTGCCACTCGGCCACCGTGATGAAGGTGCGGAGCACTGCCTGGGTGCGGGTGTCCCGAACGCCGACGGTGCGGGGAATCTCCCTGGTCAAGATGTCATGGAGTTGTTCCTTGCTTGGCGCAACCAGCTCGCACCAAATGTCGGCGGTGCTGGTCACCGCGAACACGCCTCGGGTGTCCGGCCGGGTCGCGAGCGCCTCCCCGACTCGGTCCGTGGCCCCCGGATCCACCCGGACCTGGACATGCACCGGGTTGCCGAGGCCGCAGCGCAGGTCGTCGTGGACGGCGGTGACCCGCACCGCGTCACTGGCGAGCAGCCGTTGCAGGCGCCGCGCCACGGTGCGCTCCTGTTCGGCCAGGGCCCGTGCGATCTGACCCCACGAGGCTCGAGGGCTGACCTGGAGGGCGGCGACGAGCCGCCGATCCAGTTCGTCTAGCTTGACTGAAACGAATGACATCTTGGGATACCTTGTCTTGAACAAGACTTCTATGCCATGTTGTTGACTGTTTATATCACACCTGGCACTGTGACGGCGTTGGCTAGGTCAGCCGTCGAGGACGGGGCGAACGATGGCTACAGACACCGCGGTCGGGGGACCGCGTCGACGCGTCCAGCAGGTCGCTGCCGTTTCGGTGGGCAACGCGGTGGAGTGGTACGACTGGCTCGCCTACTCGTATCTCGCCGTCTACTTCGCCGACCAGATCTTTCCCCGCGGTGGCGGGTGGCTCACGCCGCTGCTCGGCGCTTTCACCGTCTTCGCGGTCGGCTTCGTGATGCGACCCGTCGGCGGGCTGGTGCTGGGGGCCTACGCTGACCGGCAGGGCCGCCGCGCCGCGCTCACGCTGACGATCACGCTCATGGGTGTCGGCCAGCTCGTCATGGCGCTGATGCCGACCTACGACCAGGTGGGACTACTTGCCCCGATCCTGCTGACGGCGGCGCGCCTCGTGCAAGGCATATCGGTCGGTGGTGAGTTTGCGGTATCGGCAGTCTTCCTCGTCGAGTCGGCGGCACCCAACCGGCGCGGTCTGTTCTCCAGCTTCAGCTACGTCAGCTCCAACCTCGGACAGTTCCTTGCCGCCGGCACCACCGCGCTGCTCGCCGCGGCGCTCACCGATGCGGCCATGCACGCTTGGGGGTGGCGAGTGCCGTTCGCGATCGGCGCCGTCTCGTGCGCGGTCGCATTCTGGATCCGGCGCTGCACAGCAGAAACGTACCCGATCGCGAGCAAGATCCGCAGCAGCCAGGTGACGCGACCCCATCTGCTGGAGTCCGTGGTGCGCTACCCGCGTCAGACGTTGCTCGTAGTCGGCGTCACGTTGGCCGCCACCGTCGTCTTCTACACCTGGACGACCTTCCTGCCCACCTACGCGCAGATCACCGTCGGCTTCGATCCCGGCAACGCTGTCGCGATCGGCACCGTCGCACTGGCGCTGTTTACGGTGTTGCAGCCATTCGCCGGCATGTTGTCCGACCGGATCGGACGCAAGCCGCTGCTGGTGGTATTCGGTGCCGGCTTCACGCTGCTGACCATCCCGATGTTGACGCTGTTGAACAACTCCGTCTGGAGCCTGCTGCTGGTCATGTGTTTCGGTATGGTGTTGCTCACCTGTTACACCGCGATCGCCGCTGCCGTCATGGCTGAGCTGTTCCCCGCCCGAGTACGTACCGCCGGCATCGGTCTGCCTTACTCGTTGACGGTTGCGCTCTTCGGAGGCACCGCGCCATACCTTGCGACCCTTCTGATCGAACATCGCCGGGCCGACTGGTTCGGTTGGTATGTCACGGCGCTGGCGCTGGTGTCCACCGTGATCTATGTGGTGATGCCCGAAACCCGTGGTAGGTCGCTGGACGGCCCCTCGGTCGAAACGGTCGTGGAGACACCGGAACTCAGCCCGGCGCGCTCCGCGCAGGTGACCTGATGATCCGACAAATGCCTACGAATATCGCATCGACTCGCGCGTCGAGCATGGATGGGGTGGAGACTGCCTGATGCACGGGGGAATCGACGTGGCGCACTCGTCGTACTGGAGCATTGACACCGATCGGAAGGGTCCAGACCGATCGCCCTCCGACGCGGAGGCCGGATATCTCGGCCACTGCACCCAGATCATCGAAGGCCTCCTCGGCGCCGAGCTGAGACGGCTGGAGGAGGAGTGGACGAGCGACACGCTGACCGGCCTGAGCCTGCTCGTCCTACCCGTTCCCGCCGGCCCGGAGTGCCGCCAGCTCAGCCCATCGGAGTCCGATCTGCTCACCGCGTTCGTGTCGGGCGGCAATGGCTTCCGAGCTGCTGCTTGATTTCCACACCGAGGTCGCGTTCCATCCGCACCAGCCCGACTATGTCATGCTCTACTGTCTGCGGCCGGATCACGAGCGGGCAGCGAAGACGATCGTCGCTAGTGCGGTCATGGCGTTGCAGGAACTGTCGCCACGCGACCGGGCGGTACTTTATGAGCCGATGTTCCGAACCGGTGTGGACTATTCATTCGGCAGCCCGCATGGCATCAGGGGTAACGGACCGCTGCTACCGGTGCTATACGGAGATCCGTACCATCCCTACCTCACCCTCGATCTTGATCTGATGATCGGCCTGACACCCGCCGCGGAACGCGCGTTACGCGCCTTGCGGGCGGCGGTGAACACGGTGCGTCGGTAGGTTCGGCTCGACAGCGGGGATCTCATGATCATCGACAACCGGCGAGCCGTGCACGGCCGCGCGGAGTTCGCGGCCCGCTACGACGGATGCGACCGGTGGCTGCAACGTCTGTGTGTGGCGCGTGACCTCGCCCCATCAGCGGCCGATCGCCGGGGCAGCGGTCGAGTGATCGAGACTGCCTTCGCGCTCTAATGCCTAGCTGTAACGGTGGTCGTGGGGCCGCAGAACTCGGGCTGGTGAGCGTCGCCGCGGGGTGGGGCCTGACCTTTACCCTGATCCAGGACGCGATCCGGGACTTGCCTCCACTGGCGTTTGTCGCATACCGGTTTCTCGCGGCCGCGCCGCTGCTGGCGGTGCCCTACGCCGGCGGGCTGCGCCGGCTCCCCGCCCGTGGCTGGCTCGTGGGTGCGGCGCTCGGGGTGTTGCTGATGAGCGGCTACGTGACGCAGACCATCGGGCTCGCGCACACCTCGGCGTCGAACGCAGGATTCATCACTGGCCTGTACGTGGTATTTACCCCGCTGCTCGGTTGGTTGCTACTGCGCCAGTCGCTGACACCGTGGGCTGTGTCGTGCATCGCGGTGACGACGCTGGGGCTGTTGCTGCTGTCCGGCTTGGGTGGCGCTTGGCGACCGTTCGGCGACGGCGTGATGCTGTGGTGCAGCCTCTCGTTCGCCGCGCATATTCTCGCCACCGACTGGGCGATCAGGCGCTTTGCCGTCGGCCTGCTGGTGGCCGTCGAGCTGGCGGTGTGCGCGGCGCTGTCGTTTCTGATCGCGGCCGCCGCTAACGACCTGGTCCTCCCGGCTGGCTGGACGGTGTGGACCGCATTGCTGTTCACGTCGGTCGTGGCCAGCGCATTCGCCTACTTCGTGCAGTCCTATGCGCAGCGGCGCACCTCCCCGACGCGCACCTCGTTGATCCTCGCCACCGAGCCCGCGTTCGCAGGCGTGTTCGGCTACTGGCTCGCCGGTGACCGGATGGTCGCGCTCGGCTGGTTGGGCGCTGCGATGATGCTGGCGGCCATCCTGGCGATGGAGGCGAGACCGTTCCTCGTCAGACGCGCCAAAGTGCGGCGCTTTGCATCCGCGCCGGGCCAGAAACGTCCGCTGCCGCGACACGGGAACGGCGCCGCAGCCCAGAGTGAGCGCTCTTAGCGGTCCCTCGGTGCACGGCTGAACCATGCAATCCGCATGGCCGATCGATGACACGGCGAGGGTGTGACTTGCACAGCGCCGCCCGCAGGCTGGGTCCATGAGAGACGCATCGATCGACATTGATATCCGTGGACCTGGGAATCGGGACGCAGCAACAGCATCGTCTGGGTGGCTTCGCGTCGCACGGCGGTGGTGGCCCGGACTCGCTGCGCTCGCGCTGGGTGTCGCCGGCCTCCTCGACATCAAGCCGTGGACGCCTTCCGACCCCACGACCTGGCTGCTGCCCGTTCTCGCGCTGGCGTACCTGATCTTCGGTGCCGCCCGAGGGCGGCTGCGCCGACCCGGCGTCCTGGCACTGCAGACCGTTGGGCTGCTCGGCTTCGGCACGCTGGCCCTGCTCGCCCTGTTCCTCGACCCGGCTGTGGGTCACTACGTCGTGGCCGCCGGGTGGTTCGGCCACGCCATCTGGGACGTCGCCCACCACCGCGACCTCAACCACAACCGCGCCGTCGGGGTCGTGCCCCGCGGGTACGCGGAGTTCTGCTTCGTGTTCGACCTGCTGGTCGGAGCGTCCCTGCTCGTCGCTCCCGCGCTGTAACCCAAGAACTGATCGGAGACGACCGTCATGACGGCCATGGTCATCGCCATGCTCTGTCGCCGAAGCGAGTACACCTAGCATGGTGCGGGTGGCGATGGATGCCGAGGCATCCGGGTCCGAGCCGCAGTTGCGGCGGGCCCGGATCGCCACGCTGGGCGCACTGGGTACCGCCGTACTCACCAGCTTGATCCTGCCGGGAATCGGTTTGCTGTTCGAACGCAGCGTGGTGTGGGTAGTGCTGGGGATCATCGGGATCGTCGCCTTCGCTGCCGCTCAGGCAGGCGCACTTTATGCGGTAGTTACGCCGTGGTGGACCGAGGCGACTCGACGCCGGCTGCTGGCCGGTTTCGTCGCAGCCGCGGTGCTGTCCGTTCCGCTGGTCGGCCCGGTCGGTGCCGACGAGTGGGAGACCTGGGCCTGGCTCGGCGGCTCGATCGTCGGGTCGGCACCACTGCTGGTCCGGCGCCGGACGGCGGTCCTGGCAACGGTGGCAACCCTCGCGGTCGCGGTCGGTGTGGCGTGGTGGACGGGCGGCTCGGTCGTCCGTTACACCCTGATCACCGTCAGCATCGGGCTGTCGGTCGCCGCGATGAGTGGGTTACCGGCGTGGTTGTGGGATCTGCTGGCCCAGGCTCAGGCGGGGCGGGCCGCGCAAGCCCGGCTGGCCACCACCCAGGAGCGGCTGCGATTCGCCCGCGACGTGCACGATCTGCTCGGGCACAACCTCTCGGTGATCGCCCTGAAGGCCGAACTGGCGGCCCGGCTCGCGCCGGTGGACGCCCAACGCGCCGCTGGCGAAGCCGCCGAGGTACAGCGGCTCGCCTCGTCGGCGCTCACGGAGATGCGGGAGGCCGTGCACGGGTACCGCGTGGTGGACCTGCGCGAGCAGCTCACCGCCGTCGCGCAGGTGCTGCGCTCATCGGGGGTGCGCTGCACGGTCGCCCAACCGCCCGGTGAGCTGCCGCCGGAGATCGCGACCCAGCTCGCGCCGGTGTTGCGTGAGGCGAGCACCAACGTGCTCCGGCACAGCAAGGCCGGTTGGTGCACGATCGAGATCATCCGGCACGGGAACGAGGTGCGGATGATCGTGGCGAACGACGGTGCCGCCGGCGCCGGGCCAGACCGCCACAGCTTCGGGCTGCGTGGGCTGTCCCAGCGGCTGGCCGACGCCGGCGGCACGCTACACACCCGGAACGAGAACGGGGTGTTCACGCTCGAGGCGACCCTGCCGGAGGCGCGTATCGACCCCGTGCCGGAGACACCGTGATCAGGGTGCTGCTCGCCGACGACGAGGACCTGATCCGGGCCGCGCTGGCCGCGTTGCTGGGTCTGGAACCTGACCTCGACGTGGTGGCGCAGGCATCGGATGGGCGCGCTGCGGTGGACGCCGCGCTGGCCCACCGCCCGGACGTGGCGGTGGTCGACCTGGAGATGCCGGCGCTGGACGGCTTGGAGGTCACTACCGAGCTGGCCAGGGTGTTGCCGTTGTGCGCGGTGGTGATCCTGACTGGGCGTGGTCGCCCGCCGCACCTGCAGCCGGCGCTCGCGGCCGGTGCCAAAGGCTTCCTGCCCAAGGGTTCCCCCGGCGGTGCGCTGGCCGACGTGATCCGCCGGGTGCACGCCGGCGGTAGGTACGTCGACCCGGCGCTGGCGGCGGACGCGTTGACTGCGCCGGAGTGCCCGCTGACGCCACGCGAGTTGGAAGTACTGCGGCTGGCCGATCACGACACGCCCGTCGCAGTGATTGCTCGGCGCACGCACCTGTCGCCGGGCACGGTACGCAACTACCTGGCCGCGGTGGTCACCAAGCTCGGCGTCGTGAGCCGGGCGGAGGCGGTTCGGACAGCCCACGACAACGGCTGGCTGTAGTCGACGGCTGCGGTCGGCCTGATGGACGTGCGCGTTCGCGCACGATTCAACAAGGACTGGTGAGAACCGCTGCCCGACTATGGAACAGGATCTTGACCCCCTGAATAGCCGGGCGCACGGGCGCCGTCTAGCGCTACAGGCACTTCACGCTGAGGCCCCCGCTACGCCACCGTAACCGCCATTCGGCTCCGAATAGCGCTCGACAGGACCCGCAGAACCGCCATTCGGCTCCGAATGGCGATGAGCGGCGGGCAGGAGCGGCGCACGATGTCATTCTACGGATGTAGGAAACCTCCCCGGCTACCTCATCTGATGTAGAAGGAGTACATGAATAGGTATACATGGAAGATGGTCCGTGGAAACGATGACCGTTTCCGGGAAGTCCGGCATCCTAGCGAAGCAGGCGATCACCCCTCAAGGCAACTGCAAAAGTGAAGGTCAGTCAGCGATGCCAAGAGGGTTAATCAAAACTCTCTGGAATGGCCGAAATCGACTTCATCAGGGGCTGCGATTCTGATGACGACCGTCAGCATCAGTTACGTTCCCGCCGACGCCGCGGACAACGCGGCCGAGCTGTTGCAGGGGATCGAAGGCGGGGACCCAGCGGCCTGGAATGAAATCATCCGCCAGTACGGCAAGCTTGTTTCTACGACGGTATGGTCGTTTCGGCTGCAGGAGGCTGACGCGCTCGACGCGATACAGACGACCTGGCTGCGGCTGGTCGAAAACGCCGACCGGGTGCAGTTCCCAGAGCGGCTGAGCGGGTGGCTGGCGACCACCGCCCGCCGCGAATGCCTACGCATCCTGCGTCAGGCCAAGCTCGGGCTAGAGCTCACTGATGTGGCACCAGAAACTGTCGCCGACCCCTCGGAGGGTCCCGAGCAGCGCGCCATCGACGCTAACACCACACGGACGCTGCGGAAGCTCATCGACGAGTTATCGCCGCGCCGGCGGACCGTGATAGGGATGCTGTTCACCGACGATCCCTGCTCTTACCGCAAGCTCTCCCGCACCACCGGAATCCCGCTTGGCGGGATCGGGCCCACTCGGGCGCGGGCCTTGCAACAGCTGCGCGATGAACTCGACGAACACGGGGTCCAGCCAGCCGGTTGACGCTGAGCCGACCGGGCCGTTGCGGCGGGCACCGAACCGGATGCGGGCTGGTCACCGATACGGGCGCGCACCTTTCCGGCATGCTGACCCCTGCTGGCGACAGGACCAGCCTAGGGCTGCGACGAGTCCACCTGATGAGGCGTTGCGCCTACTCCGTACGCGATGGCCAACGAAAGGACTCACGTGACCACACCGAACGACACGACCGGCACACCGGCCACCTCGCCGCCGGTGCAGATGATGCAGCTGCTGTATGGCTCCTTGGTGCCTCATCTCGTCACCGTGGTCGCCGAGCTCGGCGTGGCCGACCTCGTAGCTGACCAACCCCGACCCGTCACGGAGCTGGCCGGGAGCACCGGCGCGAACCCCGACGCCCTGTACCGGGCGCTGCGCACGCTCGCCAGCCATGGGGTGTTCACCGAGGTCGCTCCCGGCACGTTTGGGCTGACCCCGCTGGCAGCCACACTGCGCACCGGAGTGTCGGGTTCGCTGCGGGATTACGCGCGCTATTGGGGGCTGCCCGAACGGCAGCGGGCCTTCGCTGAGCTGGGCTACAGCGTGCGCACCGGCCGCCCCGCCTTTGCGCACGTCCATGGCATCGACTTTTGGTCTTATCTGGCCGCCAACCCCCAGCGGAGCGCGCTGTTCAACGACGTCATGGGCTACCTGGCCCGGCAGCTCCACGCTGCGGCGATCGAGGCCTACGATCTGTCGGACGTGCGCCGGCTGGTCGATGTCGGCGGCGGGCACGGCCACCTGGTGTCCACGATCGCGCGGCGCTACCCGGGCATGAGTGCGGTGGTGTTCGACCAGCCCCACGTCGTGGCCGGCGCCGAAGCGGTACTCGCGGAGGCCGGGGTCGGTGACCGGGTCGAGCTTGTGGGCGGCGACTTCTTCGACTCGGTACCTGCCGACGGCGACGCCTACGTGCTGTCGATGATCCTGCACGACTGGAGTGACGTGGACGCCGCGGCCATCCTGGGCAACGTGCGCGCAGCGATGAAGCCGACCGGGAGGATCCTGGTGATCGACACCGTCATCCCGGACGGAGACACGGCCCACTTCGGAAAGCTGTTGGACATCGTCATGCTTGCGTGTCTCACCGGTCGTGAGCGGACCGAGGCCGAGTTCGCCGCCCTGTTCGAGTCCGCCGGGCTGCGCCACGCCGAAACCAGGACGACCTCGTCGCCAACCAGCGTGATCGTTGCCGCTCCGGCCAGCGATTAGCTCGCCAATCAGGCCCCCAGGGGGTTGAAGCCAGCGGGGAGTTCCAGCCGGTGCGCGCTCATGAACCCGGTGTCGGCGAGTAGCTCCCGGGTCAGCCCGTCGGCGACGATCTGCCCATGGTCGATGACCAGCGCGCGCGGGCACAACTCCAGCGCGTAGGGCAGGTCGTGAGTGACCAGCAGCGTCGTCATGCCGAGCCGCTTTATCAGGTCGGCGAACTCCCGCCGGGCCGCCGGATCGAGGTTGGCGGTGGGCTCGTCGAGCACCAGCACTTCGGGGTGCATGGCCAGCACGGTGGCCACCGCGGCGCGCCGCCGCTCGCCCAGGGACAGCCGGTGCGGTGGGCGGTCGGCGGCATCGGCCAGGCCGACATAGGACAGCGCCTCGACCACCCGGTCCTTCAGCGCGTCACCGGAAAGCCCCAGATGCGCCGGGCCGAAGGCCACGTCGCGCCCGACGGTGGGGGTGAACAGCTGGTCGTCGGGGTCCTGAAAGACCACGCCGACCCGCCTGCGGACCTCGGTCAGGGTGCGCCGCCCCACCGCCACACCGCCGATGGATACCGAACCCGCCGACGGTGTGAGTACCCCGTTGAGCTGTAGCACCAGCGACGTCTTGCCCGCCCCGTTCGGGCCGAGCAGGGCGACCCGTTCACCGGGCTCGACGCGCATCGAGACCCCGGACAGCGCTTGGCGGCCGTCCGGGTACGCGAAATCGAGATCCCGCACCTCGATTGCCGGGACGCCAGGGCCGCCGTCCGGTCGCGGTGAGCCGGCAAACCGCCCGCGACGGATCTGCGGTGCTGCGGTGGGCGCGCGGGTTGCCCGGCGGGCTCGCCGGGAGCCGCGCGCCGGACTGGCACCATGCGGGGTCAGCGAGATCGGCGTGCCCACCTTGGACTCGTATCCCGGCAACTGGACCCGGTAGGCGCACAGATCGCAGTTCATCCGCACGTCGCCGTGGCGCGCCTCCCGGTAGCGCTGCAGCACCAGCTGGGCCAGCCGCGGGTCGGGTCCCAGGTGGGCGGCGCCGCGGACCTCGACCTCGGGGTGATCGGCCGCCCAACTTGCGGCCTCGGCGTAGATCTGGTCCCGCAGCACTCCGGGGAACAGGAAGAACGGGGCGACCACCGCGGTCCCGGCGCCCAGCAGCCGCAGCCGTTCGAGCGCCTCGGCCACCGACGGCATCGCGACCGAGACGAACCCGGGCTCGACGGTGCCCAGCCCCCGCCCATCGGCGAGCAACCGGCCGATCTTCCACAGGTCCGCACAGGCATCCGGGTCGCTCGACCCTCGCCCGATCAGCGCCACTCCCAACTTCTCCGGGTCGGCGTCACCGGCCGCGTCCCGGATCCGATCCGTGGCCACCTCCAGCACGTGCGGCTCGATACCCAGGTCACGGGCCAGGGAGAAGTGCACCCCCGGGTGCCGGGCCCGGGCCCGGGCCAGCGCCGCGGGGCCGTCGTTCTTCAGGTGCCCGGCGGATAGCAGCACCAGCGGCACGCTGACGATCTCCGTGGCACCGCGGGCGACCAGATCGTCGATGGCCTCATCGACAGTGGGTGAGGCCAGCTCGATGAAGCCGAAGCCGGTCATCAGGTCACCGGTGACGGCGCGGATGGTCTCGGCCAGCGCCCAGAACTCGTCCACCCCGTCGGCGTCGCGGCTGCCGTGCCCCACCACCAGCATCGCCGGCTTCATAACATCAGTGTCCCGGCCGCTGCCAGCAGCGGGACGGTCAGTGCGGCCGCCCACGCCATGCCGGGCGCCGCGGCACCGGTCAGCGCGGGCGGCAGGGTGCCGGTGTATCCGCGGGACGCCATTGCGAGGTACACCCGCTCGCCGCGTTCGAAGCTGCGGACGACCAGCGCGCCCACACCGGCCACCACGTCGCGAACCTGCCAGAACCAGCGGGGGTCTCCGCCTCGGCAGACTGCAGCAGTGCGCATCCGGGCCAGCTCGGCGATCAGCACTTCGACGTAGCGCACCATGAACGCCGCCACCGCAGTGAACACCCGCGGTACCCGCAACCGCTCCAACCCGGTGATGATCTCCGGTAGCGGTGTGGTCGCGGCCAGAATCCCGGTGGCGAGCAGCCCGAACGTCGCCTTGAGCGCGATGGTCGCTGCGGCGTGCAGCCCGGGAACAGACAGGCCCACCCCGAGCACGGTCAGCTGCGGCGGCTCACCCAGCATCGGCAGGGCCAGCACGAACAGCAGGAACGGCACCTCGACCACCAACCGGCGCAGCAGGGTCAGCGGCGGCAGTGCAGCCACCGCGGCGACCGTGGCGAGCAGCAGCAGGTACCACAGGTAGGGCCAGTAACCGCCGGTCGGCGTGCACGCAACGACGAGCACGAACAGCGCGGTCGCGGCGACCTTGCACTGCGGGGCCAGCCGGTGCACCGGGGTGTCGGCGGGGATCAGCAGCTCGGCGTGCGTCGAGCTCATGGCGCCACCCGCACGAGGTCGGCCCGCATCGCCAGCATTCCCTGCACCACCAGCGCGGTGACCAGCCCCTCGAACACCGCTACCAGCGCGTAGACCCCGATGGTCGAGACTGCGACGGTGTGCAGCGGCAGTCCAGCAGCACCTCCTACCGCGTACTCCGCGGTGAACAGCACCGCCGCGGCGAGTACCGACACCCCAGCGGCGACTCCGGCGGCCACCATGACAGCGGCGGGCCCCTGGGGCAGTGCACGGCGCAGCACTCGGCGCAACCCGAGCAGCACCGGGTAGCCGACCGCGGCCGGTACCAGGGCCAGGTTCACCACGTTGACCCCGAGTGTGGACATCCCGCCATCACCCAGGAACAAGGCTTGCACCACGGTGACCACTGTGATCACCACTGGGCCGAGCCACGGTCCGAGCAGCGCCACGGCCAGGGTTCCGCCGAGCAGGTGCCCGCTGGTGCCCACCGCAACCGGGAAGATCGGGGCTCCCAGGACCAGGAAGAACGCCGCGGCGAGGCCGGCCAGCGGGAGCTGGCGCTCGGTGCCTGCTCGTCCTGCGCGGCGCACACACAGCCCAAGCCCGACCACGGCTACCGCGGCACCGGTGACCGCGACCGCAGGCGAGACGAAGCCGTCAGGGATGTGCACGGCGCACCTCGCCCGCCGTGACATCGTCAGCAACGCCGAGTTCGACAGGAGAGCACTTCTGGCGAGGCCGAACAGCTCTCTTGTCGAACTCGGCGACGTCGGACTCTGTGACAGAGAACTCGGCGATGTCCAACCGCGCGACGTCGCCGATCACGACCGTCAGTGGCGGGGCCAGCCGCGGGTCCGGCGGCTCGTCCAGGGTGCCGCGGACGGTTCGCTGATGTGGCCGGGTGGCGGCGCTGATGGCGGCGACGGGGGTGTTGCCGGGCATGCCGCCCGCGCGCAGCGCGACGATCACCCGGCGAAGCGCCGCGCGCCCGGTGAGCAGCACGACGGTGCCGCCCAGCCGCGCGACGGCACCCCAGTCCACCTCGTCGGGGTCGTCATTGCCGGCGATCACCGTCAGCGTGCGGGACAGCTGCCGGACCATCACCGGGATCCCGGCCGCCGCCGGTGCGGCCAACGCGGCGGATACCCCGGGCACCACGTCGACCCCCACTCCCGCCTCGGCCAGTGCTATCGCCTCCTCGCCGCCGCGGGACACCACGAACGGGTCACCGGCCTTGAGCCGGACCACGCATGCCCCGGTCCGGCCGAGCTCGACGAGTAGCGCGTTGATCTGGTGTTGTGGTGGGGCGGGGATGGCGCCCTGCTTGCCGACGCAGTGCCAGGCGGCAGTCGGTGCGAGCGCCAGGATCTCAGCCATCGAAGGGCGGTCGTAAACGACGTGCTCGGCCTTGGCCAGCAGCGCTGCGCCGCGCCGGGTGAGCAGCCCCGGGTCACCGGGTCCTGCTCCGACCAGATGGACGGTCATACTGCCGCCTCCGCGGGACCACGAGCGACGGCGGTCATACAGCCGCCTCCGCGGGACCAAGCGCGTCGGCGGTCATAACGCCGCCAGTGATCGCGCGGTGATCAG
>JBQTHE010000047.1:0-58761 GCA_052390115.1 Pseudonocardiales bacterium
CGCCACCGCCCGCACCAGCTCCACCGTCGTGCCATATCCCACCGTCGCGGCTATCCCCCGGGAATCGACCTCGGCAACCACCGACAGCATCTCCGCCCAGGTGGAATGCAAACGGGATTCCAGTGCCTGGAGTTCGGCGAGCAACTCCTGGTCACTCGCCTGCCACCCCAGCACTGTCGACATGGCCCAATTCTAGGTCGATGCACCGACAAAACCTGGTCTCCATCCGCGCAACGGACACGGAAACTTTCGTCAGGGTGAGATAGCGCTTCGAGCGATATGAAGTGCAGGCTCGCAGATCGGCGCGCCCTGTGTCGGTTTCGCGCACCCCACCGAGAAGCAGCTCGACGCGCACCTCCCGCGGGCCGTCGCAGGCGTGTCGACCCAGGCCGCGCTTGCTGTGCTGCAGCGCTACCGTAGGCAGTGGAACACCACCCAGGGTCCCCACATGCTGGCGGAGGTGCCGGGAGGGATGACCACCCCGACCGTTGGCGAGCGCATCAAGCGCCTCCGGCGCGGTGTGCTGATGACCCAGGACGACGTGGCCGCAGCCGCTGGAGTGTCCACGGATCTGATCCGCAAACTCGAGCAGGGCAGGCGGCATACCGCCTCGATCGGAAGCCTGCACCGCATCGCCGCAGCATTGGACGTCGACCTCGGCGAACTGCTGGGCCGGGACAGCATGCCGGAAGCCGCGCCGGATGCCGGGGTGGTCGCGCTCCGGCAGGCGGTCGCCGATGTCGCGGACCTGCTGGGCGGTGTGGAAGGCGAGCCCCTGTCGCTGCGAGAGGCGGAGCGGTCGGTCACCTACCTCTGGGGTACGTACTGGAGTGGCAAGTGGGATCAGCTGACCGGCCTGATCCCGCAGGCGCTGATCGGACTTCGCGCCACGCTGCACGCCGCCGATGTGACCACCCGGCCCAGGGCGGCCGAGCAACTGGCATGGGGCTACTCGGTGGCCGCTAGCACCCTGACCCACTTGGGTCAGTCCGACGCGGGCTTCATCGCGGCGCGGCGTGCCCTGGACCTCGTCGCAGGTGGCGATGACGCACTGCTTGCCGCAGTGCTGAGGGGTTCGGTCAGCTGGCAGTTGCTGGTCAGCGGCCGGTTCCGTGATGCCGAGGGTGTGGCGGTCCGAACCGCGGAGGGCATTGAGCCCCACGGCGATGTCCCCGCCCAGGCGCTGTCGGTGTACGGGTCACTGCTCGTGCAAGTGGCTAATGCCGCCGCTCGGGATGGTCGCAGCGCCATTGCCGGAGACTTCCTCGGATCGGCGCACGAGGTGGCCCAACGAGTGGCGACCGACCGCATGGATTACGAAATCCCCTTCGGCCCTTCCCTCGTCGCCATGCAGGCCGCAGATGTCGGCGTGGTCAGCGAGGACTATCCGGCAGCACTCGCTGCGGCCTCCCGGATGCCACCGAACCCGGGGTTACCCCTGGCGTCCCGCTGCCGCCACTTGACCGACCGGGCCTGCGCGCACGCGAATCTAGGCCAAGAGGAGCAGGCGTTGGCGTTGCTGCTGACCGCCGAGGGGATGTCGCCGGACTGGATCCGCCACCAGACGCTGGCCCGTTCGGTGACCCGCGAACTGCTCACCGCCGAGCGGAGGCGCTCCACGCCGCTGCGCGGACTAGCGAAGCGTATTGGAGTCCACCGCTAGGACAGGCTGTCCTAGCGCTCGTCAGGTGATCGCAGCCACGGTAAAGCCGTGATTGACGTACCCGGCGCACAGCCCCCTCCCACGAGGGGGACTCCAACAAGCTGGTTCCTGCGCTCGCTGGGCGACCAGGACACCCACCGCGGCGAGTTACAGTCGGACGGGACTGTGCTGGCTGCGTGCGGTGCAGCATTCCGGCCGCGGGCGCTGCACCTGACGGGAAGCTTGGCGCTGCCTGGCGGGCCAGCCGACCCGGATCAGATCTGTCCAGCGTGTTATTGCGAACCGATCCGGGCGGGAGCCTGATGACGGCGAACGACGCACCATGGTTCATCCGACGATGGCCCGTCCGGCGCTGGTCCGGCATGGCTATCGCGAGGTCGAGTACCGCGGATTCTTCGAGATCGTGCTGAACCGCTTGGCGGAGGTGTCCGTGTGAATGGTGTCGAACGGCCCCGCGATCTATGAGGGGGCCCCTAACACCAGGAGGTTCCACATGATCACCGGCACCCGCACCTCGATACTCGTCGCCAGCGCCGCCGCCGGCTTGATGGCTCTCTCTGCCTGCAGCGGCGGTGATTACGGCAGCAGCGCCGCGCCGGCGAGCCTGCCACAGAGCGCCAACCAGCAGGAGGTAGGCCAGGCCGGTGGCGTGAAGCTCGCGGTCGCGCAGGTCGGCAACCTCGGCGAGGTCGTCACCGACCAGAACGGACTCACCTTGTACCGCTTCGACAAGGATAAGGCCAAGCCGTCAGCGTCGAATTGCGACGATGCCTGCGCCATGACGTGGCCGCCCGCGCTCGGTGAGCCGACCAGCGTGCAGCTGCAGGGCGTCGACCCTGCGCTCGTCGGCACGGTCACCCGCTCGGACGGCACCCAGCAGCTGACTCTCAACGGGTGGCCGCTGTACACCTACGCCAAGGACACCGCGCCGGGCGAGGCCCTGGGCCAAGGTGTCGGCAAGACCTGGTTCGCGGCCACCCCGCAGGGCACGAAGGCGCAGGCCGTGGCGAGCAGCGCGCCGTCGAATTATGCGCCATCGAACAACGCGCCATCGAACAACGCACCGTCGAACAACGCACCGGAGAAGGACGCACCGGTGAAGGATGCACCGGACTACGGTTACGGCGGCAGCGGGTACTGAGAAAACTCAAGAGCCGCCGGAGGAATCATCAGATCCCCTCCTTCCGGCGGCGGTGCCGCGCGGTCACCGGCGTTCGAGTACTGTCCGGGCCTACCCTTATGGTGCGTTCGGGGCAGCGGGGTGCTGGCCTCGATCGGACGCCCGACCAGGTGAGGACCTGTGTGACCATCTCAGGCCGGTGGCCGCGTCGCAGACAGCAGGCTCACGGCGAAGATCTGGTCAGGTCGTTGTACGCCGAGCATGGCAAGGGCTTGCTGGCCTACGCCACCCGGCTCACCAACGACCGGGCGGCTGCCGAGGACGTCGTGCAGGAAACCTTGCTCCGCGCGTGGAAGCACGCCGACGCCCTGACCAGCGGTCGGGGCTCGGTCCGCGGCTGGTTACTGACCGTGGCCCGCAACATCGTCACCGACCGCCACCGGGCCAAGGCGGCCCGCGCGGCCGAGGTGGGCGAGCAGGACCAGCCGGCGCCTGCACAGCGCGATCACGCGGATGAGGTGGTGAACTCGATGGTCGTGCTGGACGCGGTGGAGCGGTTGTCCCAGCAGCACAGGGATGTGCTGGTACAGCTATACTACCGCGGTCATACCGTTGGTGAGACCGCGGAGGTGCTCGGAGTACCTCCCGGTACCGTGAAATCCCGTTCCTACTATGCACTACGTGCCCTGCGGGTCGATATGTCCGAAGCCGGGGCGGAGGTGGGCAGATGAGCGCGGTGGAGCACGACCGCGAGTCGCTCGGCGCCTACGCTCTGGGCGGGCTGGCCCCGGACGAGGCGAGGGCGGTGGACGCGCATCTCGCCGAGTGCGCCGACTGCCGGCGCGAGGTCGCCGAGCTCACCGAGCTGCGGGGCATGCTGGACTCGGTTCCGCAGGAGGCGTTTCTCGACGGTCCGCCCGATGACGGCGAGCTGCTGCTCCAGCGCACGTTGCGCCGGGTGCGCGCGGAACAGGGGGAGCGGCCGCGCCGGGCCCGGTTTCCGGCTGCCGCCGGTGTCGTGGTGATCGCGCTGGCCGCGCTCGGCGGTGGCGTCCTGCTCGGTAGGCAGACCGCTCCCGGCGGCGAGGCGCAGGGGCTGCAGAGCAGCCAGAGTCCGCAGAGCAGCATCGTGCAGGCACCTCCGGGCACCCGCAACGGCGAGGCCACCAACCCGGTAAGCGGTGTCAGCATGGCCGTTAGCCTGACACCGCTCACCGGGTGGGTGCGGGTGCACGCCGAAGTCCGCGGTGTCCCGGCCGGCAAGCAGTGCCGGCTGCTCGTGGTGTCACGCGAAGGTAAGGCCGTGCTCACCGGCAGCTGGCTGGCCTCCGGCAAGGACACGCAGGAAGGCACCTCACTGGACGGCTCTGCATTGGTCGATCCGAAGCAGGTCAGTTCCGTGGACGTGGTCACGATCGACGGCGAGGAACTCGTCTCGGTCAGCATCTAGCTATTCCATCGCGCGGGGGCCGGGCGCTGCTGCGCTCACTGCGGGTACTCCCGTCTGGTTTGCGGCAACGCGGCGACGCACTGTTCCGTCCCGCCGGCGCACGAACAACACCGCGACCTCGCTACGGAGCTCGCCGATCGACAGTGTCGCGTCGATTCCTACCACGGCCGGTCACCAGTACACAGCATGCCCGGCACTGGTGAGCTGCCTGCCTCGACGAACATCAGATACGCAGCGGAGGCGACCAGATCCAGCAGGGCCGCCTCCCGGTGGTCAGGGTCAGACTGTTTGTGGTTCCGGTGTTGCATGCGGTGGCCGCCAGACGATGTAGGGGCTAGACACGCTGTCGGCCGCCAAAGGAGGCGCGATCCTCGATGAGATTACGTGACCAGGCTTGGGCTGCGCCATCAGCTCACGCAGCTCTCGGGTGTGCTGTTACGACGCTCGTGTCAAGACTCCATCTCCTCGTAAGATCGAGATTTTCGGACATCGCGGATGGATTCAGACAACCTCGTGGGCTTGCCTTGTTCAGTATCGTCACGCTTGGCGCTACGATGCCGTCACGGCCTCAAGTCATTATCGACTGCTCCAGCGCAGGAAGATATTGATGAAACGAGATGGCAACAGGTTCAGTCCGCAACTCCCTGTCGGATTCGAGGATGCCATTGCGCTCTACGGTCCCCATCGAGAGTTCCGGGCGGGCTTGGAGAGCATCGCCGACCACATCGCGCACGAGGGCGAGCCGATGACCTTCGCGCTTTACGGCGCATGGGGCACTGGCAAGTCGACAGCCCTCGAATATCTCAAGGGGCTCATTCGGCAACGCAACGACAAGGTGACGTTCTCGCAGTACGAGGCACCCCTCTGGGCGCGCTACCCGGATGAGCGTTCGACACTTGCTCTGCAGATCCTCCGTGGAGCCGGTCAGGGAATGCCAGCCACTGTGGCGACCATGTTGGGCGGGTTCCTCAAGTATGACAAGCGCGCTCTCGGCGGCCAGTCTCAACCGGACGACTACGACTTGGCGACAAGCTTGGCGCTGCTCGACGTCCTCGCCTCCGTTCCCCACGCACCTCCGGTCATCGAGGAGTGGATCCGTCGGCACATAACCCGCAGTGGCTCAATCCGTCATGTCGTCATGCTCGATGACTTGGACCGGTGCGATCTGGACTTTGCCGCCAGACTGTTGAAGGCAACAAGTCACTGGACAACAGGTAACGACCATTCCACTGCCGCCGGATACCAGAAGCACAGAGCATCGATCTACTTCGTCCTCGCGTGCCGAGAGGATTTTCTGGTCGCTTCCCAGGGGCATGAGGAAACGAAAGAGCCGCAACAGTGGCTGGAGAAGTACGTTCATGTCGCGATCACCGTTCCGAAACTCCTCAGGCGACCCACGGATGCCGCCGCTTATCTGAGTGGCCTCGTGCGCAGGCTCACCGGACTTCCCGAAGCTGCCCGGGAGCGGCTCGCCGCGATGATCCATGAGTCGGGACAGATCTACCCAAACGGCCTATTTGCGCCCTTAGTCAGAATAATGGACGCGAATTTGTCGACGCCACGCGCGGTCAAGACGCGACTGAACCTAGCATTGACCGAGATTGATCCTGAGCGACTCGACGACGAGGCGCTCGTCAAGGAGTGGATTATCAAGGCGTTCTGGCCCGATTTCTGGTCTAACCAATACCGTGAGCTGCTGACGCAGGACGACCACCCACTCGCGGCTGCGGAGGCGGAGCTTCGTGCGACACAAGGCGTGTACGACAGAATTGAGCCGATTCACATCGTGGGGGCACGGCTTAAGGGTCTCGTGGGTATGTCTGACGACGCGTTGAGTGAGGCTCTCACGCATATCGGCGGGGAGGCTCGGGCAGATCTCGCCGACGTCACACCGCAGCTCGCGATCTACCTCGCGAGCGATCCCCTGTGGCCGTCGCGGGGTGGTACGGGTGGAGCGGCACCGGACGACCTCAAAGCGCAGATGACGGACGACTCGGAGCCAGGCAAGCAATGGCCTCGGGCGGACCCGCTGCCGCGTGGTAAACGCCCCGCCGATGCGGCGCAGATGGACGAGGCCCTCGGTGCTCTCCCGGACGCCGAGCTTCCGAACGACCCTGACGATCAGATCCTGTTCTTCTACCTCGCCGCGGACTCGGCGGAGGATCGCGGCGACCGTCTGTCGGTCGAGCAGGCCCTCACCCAGCTGCTGGCTGTCGCTCGGCAGCGTGGTCCGGAGACGCGCCACGGCGCCACGATCGGCAACGCCGCCCTCATCGCGGACCGTGCCGGGCTGGCCGCCATGGCGTTCGAGCTGCACCGGCTCGCCCGGTTAGCTGAACCGGAGCACTTCAACATCATGCAGAATTACATCAACTTCGTCCTGGAAGAGGAGATAGCCGACGAGTACCCGGAGGCGCAGCGCCTCTACAAAGTGCTAGTCAGCGCGGGAAAGGACCACCGACCATTCCGTACCCTCATCCTCGGCATCAGGCTTGACGCAGTGACCCGTGATTCCGTGCCGGACCGAGCCGAGCGTATTGAGAGGGTGCTGGCCATGCTCGCCGAGGAGCCGTCTACAGCACGACTCTTCGAGATCGTCAAGATCGGTCCGGACATACTCGGGTACGATGCGCTGCGAGCTGCCACCAGGGTCGTGGCCGAGCGCGCCACGGATGACCGCAGCCGCAACGCGGCATTGCGATTGCTCGCGACTGGGCTCGGCGGATCCAACAATCCGGTCCACGAGCGCGAGGTCGTCGACCTTGAGCGGTGGTCGATCAGCGTCGGTCTGTCGTGCGCTGTCGGGAACGAGATATATGCCACTTCGCTGTATAGTCTCGCGTTGCAGCTCGGCAGTCTCGGAGGGTATCGCAGGGCTGCCACGCTTGTCTACGCTGAGGCTTACCGGTTGAATCCCACCGATGCTGACTACCGCCGGTCGCTCGCAAGTTCATTGGAACGAATGGGCCGCAACGATGACGCCACGGCCGTTCTTCTCGGCCGGCCTATCGATATCGACGATGTCCAGCCCGAGGATCTTCCCCTGCTGCTCAGCGAGCTTGATCAAACCGATCGGTGGTGGGAGCGTCTGCCGGTCACGCGCACGGGACCGTGTCCCACCAAGCTCGGGTGGCTGATACCGCAGAGGTCGCGCTCCGATGATGAGGACCACAGTGGCTCAGCGTCTTGAGTCCATCACTGAGCCAGACTGGGCTCGGATCGCCGCCTTCACCGGTGGCGGTGTGGTGCTGCTCGCCGTGGCGTATTTCCTAACATCGTACTGGCAGAGTGTCCTGGTTAACGGTGGTACGGCGCTGCTACTCTTTGGGCTGCTCGTGCGCTACGAACCGAGGCTCGTCCGCTTGGTGGACGCTGCTCGTCGTCAACCTCGCAACCTTGATGAGGCGCTGGCCCGTTTCGCTGCATTGGTCGCGCCCGCCCCTCAGACAGCCGCGAGTCGTGCCGACATCACGGATCGCGTTCTGACCACGGTCTGCGGCACCGGTCTGCATCAGCAGGCGCCGGGGGAGTCGTCAGCGCGCTTCACTGACGTAAACGGTTCGACGGCCGTCGATTGGTGGGTTGAGTGGGATGTCAGCGGGATCCGGCACGTCGTCACTGTGGGCGGCGCGGAAGTGGCTCCCGACCTGGCCGGCAGTGTGGGCTGGGACAGCAGGTTTGCTGCGCATGAAAAGCGTGTTTATGCGATCCTGTGCCTCCTGCTGCGCAAGCTCGCTGACGAGGTGAGCGTTTCACCTGATCGTCCGGCGACGGCCGCCACACGGGCGCTGAGATTCGCTGTAACACGAGGCCGCCGACGGCCGAATTGACGCTGACCGTCCACTCGCTTTCTAGTGGACGTATAACTCCGAGTTGGCTCGATCGGATTGAAGTTGTCGGCTCGTAGGCCAGGGCTTACTGCGGCGGCGTCGCGCATTCCACAGAGAAGCAGCTCGACGCTTCCCTGGACCGGTGCTTCCCTGGCGTTCCGGCTTGGCGTTGGCCGGGTGATCAAGAGTTGGGACGATGGGATGGCGGGCATGCGGGTCGGCGTCCGTCGCAGGCTCACCATCCGCCGCGCTTGGCCTACGGTGACTGCGGCGCGCGTGGCGCGATGAAGCCCGGTGAGCCCTCGGACCCGTCGTGATCTGGTCAACCTCCGATAGAAGTGGTCGAGGCTTAGAGGTCGAGGGCGAGCCGGCCGCTGCGGCTTCGGGACACGCAGATCGTCATGGTGCCGGTGCGCTCCCGGTCGGTCAGCACACGGTCCCGGTGGTCGATCTCGCCGGAGATCACCCGGGTCCGGCAGGTTCCGCAGAAGCCTTGCCGGCAGGAGTAGGCGATGTCGGGTACCGCCTCGCGGATGACGTCGAGCGCGGATCGGTCGGCAGGCACGGTGAGCACGCGGTCGCTGCGCTTCAGCGCGACCTCGAAGGGCTTGCCGTCAAGGATCGGCGGTGCGGAGAACCGCTCGAAGTGCAACGCTTCCGCCGCGCTGGCCGGGAGGTCCCGGCGGACGCCGGCGATCAGGGGTGCGGGGGCGCAGCAGTACACGGTGGCCCCGGTCGGTGCGTAGGTCAACAATCCGGCACCCGAGGAGGGAAAACCGTACTGATCGTAGGGTCGAATCCGGATCCGGGACGGGTCCAGCGCGGCGAGCTCATCGAGGAAGGGCATCGACTCCCGCGAACGCCCGGTGTACACAAGCTGCCACTGCACACCACCGGCTGCGGCCTGCTTGACCATCGGCAGGATCGGCGTGATGCCGATCCCGCCGGCGATGAACAGGTAACCGGCCGCGGGCACATACGGGAAGGCGTTACGCGGGCCGCGAACGGTCAGTGTGCTGCCGGTGCCGACCGAGTCGTGCAGCTCTCGTGAACCGCCGGAGCCGTTGGCGAGCCGTCGCACCGCGATCCGGTAGGAGTCGCGGTCGGCCGGGTCGCCGCACAGCGAGTACTGGCGACGGCGCCCGGAGGGCAGCAGCACGTCGAGATGGCAGCCCGGTTGCCAGCCCGGCAACTCCGCACCCCCGGCGGCGACCAATCGGAAGCTGCGCACATCCGGCGCCTCGAGGCGGACCTCATCCACCACAAGGTTCAGGTCGCGATCGACATGCTGGGTCGCGGGGCGCCGCCGGTAGGCGCCGCTGGTGAGATACTCGTAGCCGGTGACGAGAGCACCGAGCGCTCTGAACAGCCGATCGGGACGTTGACGGCCCCTCAAGTCGGGCGGGGGACTCAGGTGGGTGTCCATCTCAGACCGCCGCAGCGGTGGCCGCAGGTGATGTGGCGAGGTAGGCCACGGCCTGACCGGTGGAGAACTCCTGCGACGGATGGTAGGAGGGCCGGGTGTAGTTCAGCGACTGCCAGATCAGCTGCCGGGCTGACGGCAGCAGGCGCCGGCGGCTGGCCCGGAAGTAGTGCCGCCAGCGCGGCTTGACCCGGCCGCCCAGCTCGGGGTCGATGCGCATCAGGAAAGCCACGCCGCGCACCCACAGCCACAGCATGATCGGCGCCGTGATCAGCATGGCGCGCACTCGCCGCAGGTACCGGCCGTCGACGTGGGTGAATAGATCGAAGGCCACCGCGCGATGCTCGACCTCCTCGGCACCGTGCCAGCGCAGCAGATCCAGCATGGTGGGGTCAGCGTCGGCGGCGTCGAGCGCGGTGGCATTGAGCGCCCAGTACCCGAGCATGGCCGTGATGTGCTCGATCGCCGCGATGATCGCCAGCCGCTCGATCAGCCACTCCTGCCGTCGCTTGGCGGGCAAGTCACGATCACCGAGCGCCTTCTGGAACATCCAACCGACCTGCTGGACGTAGGGATCGGTGTCGATGCCCTTGGCCTTCCAGTGATCGAGCACACCCTGGTGGGAGCGGGCGTGGAGGGTCTCCTGGCCGATGAAGCCGAGTACCTCGTCGCGCAGCTTGTCGTCCTTGATCAACGGGAGGGCCTGGGTGAACACGTCGACGAACCACGTCTCTCCCGCGGGCAGCAGCAGGTGCAGCACGTTGATGGTGTGCGTGACCATTGGCTCGTGGGGTACCCAGTGCGTGGGAAGCTTGGCCCAATCGAAGGTGACGTTTCGTGGCTGGAGCACGAGGTTGTCCGGCTCGGGGGTGTGGCTGCCCTGGCGGATCATGGGAAAGCTCCCTTCCGAGCTGTCGGGGCGCTAGCGAGGGGGGTCGAGTCGAGCCAGTGACCGCAGTAGCCCAGGGGTCAGCCGGGAAGCCAGCAGGCCGACTTTGGCCTCGGGGGTGATCGGGGCGATCGCGGCATTGCGTTCGACTGCCCGCAGGATCTCCCGTGCCGCCCGGTCCGGGGTGAAGTTGCGGCGACGGTAGAGCGCGGTCATCCGTCGCTGGGTGGTGCGTTCTGCGGCGGGGGCGAGGCCGACGAACCGGGCCGTGCTGGTGATGTTGGTGTGCACGAAGCCGGGGCAGATCGCTACCACCCCGACGCCATGCTCGGCCAGTTCCCCGCGCAGGCACTGGCTCAGTGCCAGCACCGCGGCCTTGGTCGTGGTGTAGGCCGGCAGCGCCTTGGATGGCAGGTACGCGGCGGCGGATGCGATGTTGACGATGGTGCCGCCCGCGCCGCCGCCCACCAGCATCGCGCCCAGGACCCGGCAACCGTGGATGACACCCCACAGGTTGACGTCGATGATGCGTTCCCAGTCGGCCACCGTGGTATCGAGGAACGGCCCAGCCATACCGATGCCGGCGTTATTGATCACAATGTCCGGGATGCCGTGCTCTTCGCGCAGCACGGTAGCGAATTTCTCCATCGCGCCGCCGTCGGAGACGTCCAGGCTGTACGCGTGCGCGCCCGGGCCCAGCGTCCGAGCCAGCACGGCGGTGCGCTCGACCGCCTGCTGGTCGATGTCGGTGACCACCACCTCGGCGCCGTGCTCGGCGAACTCGAGAGCGCAGGCTCGGCCGATACCGCTGCCCGCGCCGGTGATCACCACGAGGCTGTCCTCGAACCGCTGCCGCCTGCCGGCGACGTGGGCGCGGCGCAGCGCGCGTGCTGATGGCGCGCCCTCGGCGTGCTCGATCAGTTCGCTGGCACACCGTGCCACGGTCTCCGGGTCGGTGCGCGGCAGCCAGTGCCCCCCGGGCAGTACCCGAACCGCGAGGTCGGGGACCCATCGTGCGATGTCGGTCTGGAGTGGCACCGAGACGAAGGGATCCCGCTTCGGCGCGAGGACCTGCACCGGGATGTCGGTCGTCCGGGAACCGGGTAGCCCTAGGCGGGGAAGCATGTTCGCCCGGTACATCTGTAGACCGTTCACCGCGTCCGGCACAGCCGGGGTGCTCGTGGCTTCCAGGAGCGCGAGCGCGCGCTGCGCGAACCCGGTGCGCCAGCCCAACTCCGGTAGCAGAGGTAACTGGAAGAGCCCGATGTACCAGCTCGACACCATCTGGACGACCAGTTCGCGCAGCGCTCGCGGCGTCGGCCGGCGCAGCCGTGCCCGGAACCAGTGGGCCGCGTGGTCCAAACACGGCCCGGAGATCGACGTGAAAGAGGCGATCCGGCCACCCAGCCACTCGCCGGTCACGGCATGCCAGGACTGGACCGCTCCCCAGTCGTGGGCCAGCAGATGCACCGGACGGTCCGGGCTGACCGCGTCGACTACCGAGGCCAGGTCCCGCGCGAGCTGGTCAAGCCGGTATGCCTGGCGGTTGCGGGGTTTCCCGGACTCACCGGCGCCCCGGACGTCGTAGCTCACCACGTGGTATCGCTGCGCCAGCTCAGTCGCGACCCCGGCCCACACGGTGTGGTCGTCGGGGTATCCGTGCACGCAGATCACCGCCGGACAACCGTGGGGTCCGGACTCGTACACCCGAAGCCGCACGCCATCAGTGGCGGTCACCTCGCTGGTCATCACGCGGCCGATGCCCGCTGCCAGCGCTGCACGTGCGGCAGATCATCGTCAAGCCAGCAGGCGCTACCGGTCTCGGTCACCACAAGGATCTCCTCGAACTTCACCCCGACGTCGCGGAAACCGATATGCGGCTCGACGGCCCACAAACCTGGAGTTGCCGGATGGTTGGAAATCTCGCCATCGGCCCACAGCGGCGAACGGTGGTGCATTCGCTCCACGATCAGGTCACCGACCAGGGTCTGCAGCGAGCGGACGCCGAAGCCGGCCGCGATGAACTTCGGCAGCCTCGAGCGCACCTTGCCGACCTGGTGCCCGATGACCCGCCCGGGATAGATGCGGTGCCGGTTGTCATATCCCTGCCGCGCGATCAGCGCATCGACGTCGCAGTAGATCTGCTTGAGTGGTACGCCTTCGCGCACCCTGTCGACGATCAGCGTCCGGTACTCCGACAGGTCGTCCATCAGCTGCTCGTAGATCCGGTTGGTGCCCAGGCAGCCGGCATAGCCGATGTCGGCCATGTACCCGTCGCGCACCGGCGCGCAGTCGAGGATGAAGGGCATGCCGTCGGTCAGCTGCCGGTTGGTCGGGAAGAACTGCAGCGGCACCCGGAAACCGCGGAAGGCTGTGCGGTCGCCAAACCACGCGAACGGGGTGTGGAACCAGTCCTGCACGCCACGCTCGACCAGGTACTCGCGGATCCGGCGGGCCGCCTGCTTCTCGGTCACGCCCGGTTCCAGCGTTGCCGCGACCGCCTGGGCTGCGGCATAGGCCAGCTGCTGCACCTCGCGGAACTTCGCCAGATCGGCGGGATCAGAGACGCCCTTGGCTACCACCTGCCACCTCCCTGACGGCGCTTCCTACCTCTCCGTAGGAACTTCCTACGTCCTGGTAGGTTTGTCAAGTGGCGAATCGGAAGGTGGTACCGTTGGCGGCCGGCGAGACGGGCCGGTCCGGCCGCGCGCGGGCCGCACATCTCGGCCCTGAACGCCGGCGGCCGCTCATCCTCGACGCGGCGCTGGAGGTTTACGTCGAGCGCGGTTATCGGGGCACATCCATGCAGGCGGTGGCCGATGCGGCTGGTGTGACGAAGCCGGTGGTGTACGAGTGCTACCCGAACAAGGACGAGTTGCTGCTCGCGCTGCTGGACCGCGAGGAGCGTCGCCTGCTGAACGCCATCACCGAGGCGATGCCCAGCAATCTCGTCTCCGACAATGTGGAGGCCGTGCTGGCCGCGGGGCTCACCGCGTTTCTCGCCGGGGCGGGTCAGGCGCCGAACTCATGGCGGGTGGTCTTCGACTCCGGCTGGAGTTCCGGTTCCGTGGTGGCGGCACGGGTGCGACGGGTCCGAGACCGGGTGGTGGGTCAGTTACGCGAGCTGGTGCGCCAGTACATGGTGGTGGCCGATGCTGACGACATCGACCGCAAGGCCCCCGTCGTCGCTGAGCTGATCGCGTCGGTCGCCGAATCCTGCGCCCGGATGCTGGTGCTGGAGCACTACCCGTGGACTGCCGCAGAGCTGGCTACCTACGCGGCCCGCCTCCTGGCCCGCGGTGTCCGCCCGGTCTGAGTGCACAACCGCGCATTAGCCGGTCGGCGACAGTGCGCCCGGGAGTGACATGTCGCCCTCTTCTCACTTCCTGATGCGGTAGCGAAGGTGGACCATGCCGTTGCCGAAACGCCGTTCGCTCAGCAGTTCGAGCTTCACGTGGCATGAACCGACGACGGTGCCCGCACATCGGCAGATGCGTACGTACAGACGGTCTTGTTGAGCGCGCGCCGAGGTTGAACATGTGCCGGTAAGGGGCGCCTTGCGGTACGCCTTGGCCTACCACCTGATCCGCCTCGCTCCTCGCTGACCACGTTGGCGGGTTGTAGAGTACCCTCTTGCGTAGTACATCGTTTGTACCTACATCGGAGGTGACCGGGTGGAGACCGTCGGTGTGCGTGACCTCGCGAACCGAGCGTCGGCCGTGCTCGACGAGCTGGAGCAGGGTGGGCAGCCCGTCATCGTCACGCGACGCGGGCGCCCGATCGCGGTGCTCTCCGCGATCGACGCCGAAGAGTTCTATGACTACGTGCTCGCCCACTCCCCGGAGTTCGTGGCTGGCCGCAAGGCCGCCGAGGAGCGCTTCGCCCGCGGTGAGTACGGGGAGTCGCTCGACGAGGTGATCGCCGAACTGGACACTGAGGACAACCCGGATCCGGCGAATGCCTGAGGTCCGGATCGAACGGGCAGCCAAGAAGGACCTGAAGCGGATCGGCCCCGGCCCTGACCGCAAACGCATCGTCGCCGACCTGCGTCGGCTTGCTGAGGACGCCCCCAACCTCGATATTAAGACCATCGTCGGCGCGGCGCCCGGCTGGTTCCGGCTGCGCATCGGCGAGTACCGGATCTGCTACTACCGAGCCCGCCACGACGGACCTGGCGGCCCAGCCACGATCTACGCTGTCGAGCGGATCGTGCCCCGCGGTGTGTTCGACGCCGCGGCCGTGTCACTGCCTGAGCAGCGCTGACGCCCCGTCGGACGCAACGAGCGAGTCCACGACGAGAAAGAATGCATTCCGGCGCTGGTGTTTGCGCAGCCATGGACTGAAGGTGAGGGATATGGGCAAGCCCGTGCTGTTGACCGTGGATGACGATCCCGGCGTGTCCCGGGCGGTGGCCCGGGACCTGCGCCGCCGCTACGGTGAGAACTACCGTGTCGTGCGGGCCGACTCGGCGCTGGACGCTCTGGACGCGCTCAAGGAGATCAAGCGCCGGGGCGAACCGGTTGCCGCGATCCTGGCCGACTACCGGATGCCCCAGATGAACGGTGTGGAGTTCCTGGAGCAGGCGATGGACCTGTTCCCGCGCGCCCGGCGGGCGCTGCTGACCGCCTACGCCGACACCGACGCGGCCATCCAGGCGATCAACGTCGTTGACGTCGACCATTACCTGCTCAAGCCGTGGGACCCGCCGGAGGAGAAGCTCTACCCCGTGGTCGACGCGCTGGTGGAGACCTGGCGAGCCATCGGGAAGACCGGCGTCGAGCAGACCAAGGTGGTCGGGCACCGCTGGTCGGCGCCGTCCTACCAGGCGCGGGACTTCCTGGCCCGCAACGCGGTGCCCTACCGCTGGTACAGCGTCGACGATCCAGAGGGACAACGGTTGCTCGACGCGGCCGGCGCGGCCGTCGAGGACATTCCCGTCGTGATCACCGCGGACGGGCGATCCCTGCGGCGGCCCAGCGACGCCGAGATCGCCGCCGCGGTCGGGCTGTCCACCCAGCCGGCGGCCGAGTTCTATGACCTGATCGTGGTCGGTGCGGGTCCAGCTGGTCTGGGTGCCGCGGTCTACGGCGCTTCTGAGGGTCTGCGCACTGTTCTAGTGGAGCGCCAGGCCAGCGGTGGGCAGGCCGGGCAGAGCTCCCGGATCGAGAACTACCTGGGTTTCCCCGATGGGGTGTCTGGCGCGCAGCTGACCGACCGGGCACGACGGCAAGCCCAGAAGTTCGGCGCCGAAGCGCTCTCGGCTCGGGAGGTGGTCGGGCTGGACGCGCGCGGTTCGGCGCGCGTGGTGCGCTTCGGCGACGGCAGCGAGATCGCCGCGCATGCTGTGGTGCCGGCCACCGGCGTCGCCTACCGCGCGTTGGAGGCACCCGGCGTCGCCGAGCTCACCGGCCGCGGCGTGTACTACGGCTCGGCGACGACGGAGGCTGCGGCGTGCGCCGGCCAGGACGTCTACGTGGTGGGTGGCGCCAACTCCGCCGGACAGGCCGCGGTGTTCTTCTCCCGCCACGCCCGGCAGGTGACCCTGTTGGTGCGCGGGGAGTCGCTGGAGAACTACTCGGCGTCGGTGCGGGCGTTGAGCGACTGCCGCTTCCTCACCTTGCCCAGCCGCGAGTTCAACGAGATGTTCCACCGGTGGTATCCGATGGCCGTGCACCTGCTGCAGGGCATGTTCGTCGGCATCGCGAACTCCAACGCCCTGGTAGGGCAACGCGAGCGGCTACTGGCCCTGGGCAAGTTGTCTGCCGGGTTGACTCATGAACTGAACAATCCCGCCGCCGCGGCCAGCCGGGCCACCGACGCGCTACGCGAGCGGCTCGCCGGTATGCGCTACAAGTTGGCCATGCTCGCCGAGGGGCGGCTGGACCGGGAGTCCCTGCGCACCCTGACCGTGCTGCAGGAGCGGTTCGTGGAGGCCGGGCGCAGCGCGCCGGCGCTGACTGCGCTGCAGACCGGTGACCTGGAAGACGAGCTGGCCGACTGGCTCGACGATCACGGCGTGGCCCAGGGCTGGGAGCTGGCGCCGGTATTCGTCGCGGGCGGCCTGCGGGTGGCCGATCTGGAGCAGGTCGCCGACACTGCGCCGGTGGAGTCGCTGGAGGGTGCGCTGCGCTGGCTGGCCTACACCGTGGACACCGAGAATCTGATCCGGGAGATCGGGGACGCCACCGCTCGGATCACCGCACTGGTGGGTGCCGCCAAGCAGTACTCCCAGCTGGACCGCGCCCCGCACCAGGACATCGACCTGCACGAGGGCCTGGACGCCACCCTGGTGATGCTGGCTCGCAAGCTCGGCGACGGCATCCGGATCGTCAAGGACTACGACCGCGAACTACCCGCCGTGCCTGCCTACCCTGCCGAGCTCAACCAGGTGTGGACCAACCTCATCGACAACGCCGCCGATGCGATGCACGGGGAGGGCACCCTCACCGTGCGGACCGCCCGCGACGGCGAGTTCGCCCTGGTCGAGATCGGCGACACCGGCGACGGCGTCTCGCCCGAGACCGCCAAGCGCATCTTCGAACCGTTCTTCACCACCAAGCCGGTCGGTCAGGGCACCGGGCTCGGGCTCGACGTCAGCTGGCGAGTGGTGGTCAACCGCCACCACGGGGACCTCCAACTTCACTCGCAGCCCGGCGATACCCGCTTCCAGATCCGCCTCCCCCTCCAGGACCGCTCATAAACCCCCGTCCGGACTGCCATATGGATGCTTATCGCTGTCCCGGCAGGCACCTGGACAGCCACATGGATGCTTATCGTCGTCCAGCAGCGCGGCTACCTGTTCGTGTCCACCGACGCGGTGGCCGGGCTGGACGCTGTCCGTCGGCGCTACCGGTCGGCGTGGCGGCGAGCGCGGCGAGTGGGCTCGCCGCTGAAATGAGGAAGCGTCCCTCGTCGCTGCGCTGGGTGCTGGTGACGTCCGGGATCTGGTGAAGCGGTACTACGCGTCGCTCGTCCGGCCGGCGCGAGCCAGCGTGGCGTCTCAAGCTGTGGCCGAGAAGGTGGCCCAGGACACCTAGCTGGCGGTCATCAAGGGCATCAGGGGTTCGAGGGCCGCTCGTCGCTGAAGACGTGGATCTTCCGGATCCTGGTGAACCAGGCCCGGAAGCGGGGTGACGATGGCGAATACGGCGATCGAGTCGCTGCCGCCGTTGGCGGCGAAGAGCAGCCGGATCGATCTGCACCACCTGATCGAAATCCTCGGTGTCGAACTGGTTGCCTGGGTTGACAACACCGCGGCCGCGGGCCGGGAAGGTCCTGCTTTATGGCCGAACGGCTCTGACTACACAGACGGCACGTCGGCCGGGCGTGCGTGTCTCGACACGCACGTCTTCGAAGCCAGCTGCCCGGCACTGGGCCGCGAAGGACTCGGCCTGGTGGTCTGTCCACCCGTGGCTGGCGAGACCGGTGGCGCCGGGACACGTGTGGCGCTCGATCGCGAGGAACCGGCCCCCGGGGGCGAGCACCCGCCTTGCCTCGGCGAGTCCCGCGGCGACGTCCGTCCAGTGGTGAACGGTCGCCAGCGCCCACACCGCCGTTGCCCACCCGTCCGGCTGCCGCAGATCTTCCGCAGCGCCTTCGGCCCAGGTGATGGCCGGCCGGTCGCGAGTCAGCATCCGAGCGAGCCGGAGCATCACCGGGGCCGGATCCACGCCGGTTACCCGCGCCCCACGGCGGGCGGCTTCCCTGACCGCGGTGCCGGGGCCGCAACCGACGTCGACCACACGGTCAGCATCCGACACCGAGACCAGGTCAGCGGCGAGGCGGGCAACGGCGCCCCCTACGGCGATCATCGTGAGGCCGGTCAGCAGTCCGGTCACCCCGGCGAAGCCCGGATGGTCGGCGTGGTGGTTGACGGCATCAGTAGTCATGACTCCACCTTGCAGGTTCAAGCTGGCTTGAAGTCAAATGAGGGCATGGACCTCATCCCAATCGGCCAGGCCGCGGATCGGCTCGGGCTGAGCCCCTCAGCGCTGCGCTATTACGACGAACGTGGGCTGGTGTCGCCGCCGGCGCGCCACGCTGGGCGACGGATGTACGGACCCGACGAGCTACGGCGCCTCGCGTTCTTGAAGATCGCTCACGAGCTGGGGCTGCCGCTGGACACCGCGGCCGCCATCCTCAATGCCCCCGGTCCGCAGTGGCGCCAGACCGTACGTCGGCAGATCGCCCAACTGGACAAGATGATCGCGCAGGCACAAGGAGCGCAGAAATTCCTGACTCACGCGCTGAACTGCCCCACCGACCACCCGGCTCGCGACTGCGCCACGATGATTGCAACGTTGGACCGGCTCGTCGACGGGACAACCGTAGATCAACTCGCCGCCGAGCACACCTGATCATCCATGGCCATCGCGAAGTTTTTCATCGGCTGTTGAGTTTTTCGATTAGCAGAGTTAACGTTGGGCATGACCACAGTCCAGCGACCTGGTTCGGTCGACCAGGAACTTGTCCTCGATCTCGGCTGCCTCGGCGCGCAGCTGCTGCCCGTCGTGGGGGGCAAGGCGGCGAACCTCGGTGAGCTCATCCGCGCGGGGTTCCCGGTGCCACCAGGGTTCTGCCTCACCACGGCGGCCTACCAGCAGATCGCTGCGGATGCCCTCGACCCCGGGGCACCGGACGCGGCCGGGCTCGCCGAGCGGGCTCGCGCCGCGGTCCTCGCGTCCCCGGTACCGGGCGTGGTCGCCGATGCTGTGGATCGCGCCTACCGCGCCCTGGGAGACGACGTGCCGGTCGCCGTGCGGTCCTCGGCGACCGCGGAGGACCTACCCTGGGCGAGTTTCGCCGGCCAGCAGGACACCTACCTCAACATCATCGGTGCGGACGCCGTCATCGACGCGGTACGCCGATGCTGGGCGTCGCTGTGGACCGACCGGGCGGTCAGCTATCGGGCGACCAACGGCATTGACCACGCCACCGTGCGGCTTGCGGTCGTCGTGCAACGGATGATCGAGCCCCGGGTTGCCGGAGTGCTCTTCACCGCCGATCCGGTGACCGGCCACCGCCGGCACACGGTCATCGATGCCAGCCCCGGGCTGGGCGAAGCGGTAGTGTCCGGTGCGGTTAACCCCGACCACTTCGTGGTCGACGCCACCGGTGCGGTCCTGGAACGCAGGCTGGGCGATAAGCGGGTTGCCGTCCGTTCGCTGCCCGGTGGTGGCACCGAGCACGTCGCGCGGCCCGCGGACGCCGAGCAGCCATGCCTGAGCGACGGGCAGATCCGTGATCTCACCGCGTTGGGGCAGCGCGTCCAGGCGCATTACGGTGCGCCACAGGACATCGAGTGGGCGGTGGACGGCGCAGGGGAGCTGTGGCTGACTCAAGCTCGGCCGATCACCACGTTGTACCCGCTGCCGGCCCCGCCGGATGAACAGCTGCGCGTCTATCTCTGCGCGAGCCTCGCGCAAGGGCTCATCCGCCCGGTGACGCCGATGGGCATCGCGGCGTTTCGGCTGATCGCCGCCGACATATCGGCAACGGTGTTTGGCTCTGCGGTGCCCGACCCGGTGGCCGGGCCGCCGGCGTTCGCGGAGGCTGGCCTGCGCCCGTTCGCCGACATCACGCCCGTGCTACATAGCCGAGTCGGCCGGGCGCTGGTGCCCCGGATCCTCGACGTGATGGAGGCCCGGTCGGCGGTCGTACTCCGGCGGCTGTGCGACGATCCCCGGCTCGCGGAGCAGACCACCTCATGGTGGCCCTTCATCCGGCGGCTCCTCGCCGTGGCCGTGCGCTTCCGTCTCCCGTTGCAGATCGGTCAGGCGCTGATCTCGCCTGCCGCGGCCAGGCACAGGGTCGACCAGGTCGGCCGGCGGCTGAGCGCGCGGCTCACCGTGCCAGTGGGAGTGACCAGTGCGGAGCGGTTGGATCACGCGCAGCGCCTGCTCAGCACCGCGGTCATCCCGATCATGCCGACGGTCACGCCGGTGGCCGGCGCCGGTTTCCTCGCGCTGGCGCTGGCTGGCAAGCTCGCCCGCGGCGACGTCGAGCCCGGTGAGTGGGACGAGGTGCTGCGCGGGGTGCCGCACAATGTCACCACCGAGATGGATCTCGAACTGTGGGCGCTGGCGACCCGGATCCGCGCCGATGCGGCGGCGGCTGCCGCGCTGAGGGGGGCGACCCCGGCGGAGCTGGCGCACCGCTTCACCGGTCGCGACCTGCCACCACTGCTGCAAGACGGGCTCGAGGAGTTCCTGGGCCGGCACGGTCACCGGGCTGTCGCCGAGATCGACGTGGGCATGGCGCGGTGGTCCGACGACCCGATCCACGTCCTGGGGGTACTGGCCAACTACCTGCGGCTGGAGGATCCGGACCTCGCCCCGGATGCGCAGTTCGCCCGGGGGGCTCGCGCCGCCGAAGTGGCAGCGACGCGGGTGGTCGGCCGGGTTCGACACCGCAGCCGGCTGCGGGCCGCCGTGGTGCGCATCGCGTTGGGACGGGTGCGCGAGCTGGTCGGCATGCGTGAGACGCACAAGGACTACCTGGTGCGCGTCCTGGCACACGTCCGGGAGCAGCTGGCCACCGTCGGTGCCGAGCTCGCCGGCCGTGGGCTGCTCACCGAGCCCGGGGACGTGTTCTTCCTCGATCTCGTCCAGGCCCGGGCCGCGCTCGGGGGTGCGGACTACCGTGCTGTCGTCACGCAGCGCCGGGAGGACTATGCACGGGAGTTGCGGCGCAGGCAGGTGCCGCGGGTCATGCTGTCCGACGGCACCCAGCCCGAGGCACTCGCCACGCCCGGCCAGGAGCGGGTCGAGGGACAACTGACCGGCACACCTGCCTCCGCTGGGACCGTGACCGCAACGGCTCGGGTGGTGGTCGACCCGGTAGGAGCTCACCTGGAGCCGGGGGAGATTCTCGTCGCGCCGTCCACCGATCCCGGGTGGACGCCGCTGTTCCTCACGGCGGGTGGCCTGGTGATGGAGATGGGCGGAGCAAACTCGCACGGCGCCGTCGTCGCCCGCGAGTACGGCATCCCCGCGGTGGTCGGGGTTCCCGACGCAACCTTGCGCATCACCACCGGCCAGCAGATCACTATCCACGGCGCAACGGGTCTCGTCGAACTGCCGTAGGTGCGCTCAGCTGCCTAGGTAGTCGGATTCGAGGACCAGGTCCTTGATCCACGACTGGTATTCCACGTGCGTCCGGTGCTCTGTCGTGCGCCAGCTCGTGCCTTCCTGCTCCCTCATATACGCCCGATACTCCGGCGCGCCCGGGAACTTCACGTTGTCGGCCACTACAACGGATCCGGGATGCAGCCAGCTCTGGCTCACGATGCGTTGCAGATCGGGCAGGTAGGCGGATTTGTCGTGGTCGACGAATACGAAGTCCACACTGCCGTTAGCGAAGCCGTGCTCTGCGCGCAGCCGGTCCAGCGTCGACCCGCCGTCGCCGAGATGGCCGACGATGACCGTCACCCGATCGCCGACACCTGCATGATCCCAGATCCGGCGGGCGATCTGGGCGTTCGCCGGATTGAGCTCGATCGAGTAGAGCCGGGCGTCGTTCGGCATGACCCGGATCATTCGCAGCGCGCTGTAACCGCAGTAGGTCCCGAGCTCGAGGAGACGCCGAGGCTGCCCGCGCCGGACCACCGCGTCGAGGATCTCACCCTTCTCGTCTCCCACGTTCATCATGAAGCTGTGCTGGTAGCAGAAGTCATCGATCACCCGAATAACATCGGCGAGGTCACCTCGCCGGGCGTGCGCCGCGACGTACGCGGCGAGCGCCTCCTCACGTCCTTCCCCGAACTGCCAGTCGCTGCGCAGCCGCCGAACGCCCATCAGCAAGCGCAGGAAGGAACCCCGCAGGAACGGAACCCGCTTACCTCGGACTTCGTTGGCGGCGACCGCCGCTCCTAGCGACGCGCACACCCACAGTGCCCATCGCGGGACACGTCGTGCGATGTTTCTCCTCATGGGTGCTCCCCTTCCGTCGGCATCACCTCATCCTCCCGCAGGAATGGATCGCGGTTCGGGCCCCCCGCACGACGAGCCGGGGTTGGTCCAGCGGGTGGCCGACGACCAGGTGCGGCTGCTGAGGTTTCAGTACTGCGATCCCAGCGGTGTCATCCGCGGCAAGCAGGTGCACGCCGCGCGCCTGGCCGGGACCATGCGGGCCGGGCTGGGCCTGACCCGGGCGCAGAATGCCGTCAACCTGCTCGACGACCTGGTTCCGGTCACCGGCATGGAGCCGGTGGGCGAGGTGCGCATCCTCGGAGACCCCAGCACGTACGTGCGGCTGCCGTGGCTCGACGGTGTGGGCAGCGTGCTCGCCGACCAGGTCGACCACGCCGGTCAGGACTGGGGTTGCTGCCCGCGGACGTTCCTGCGACGGACGATCACCCGAGCAGCCGAGGCCGGGATCCGGCTGCGAGCCTCGTTCGAGAACGAGTTTTACCTGGCCGAGAACACCGCACAGGGACCGGTGCCATGGGGCAACGGGCCGGTCTACTCCTCGGCCGGCCTGGACCGTGCGGCGACGGTGATGAACGACATCGCCGACGCGCTAGTCGCCCAGGGGTTGGTCGTCGAGCAGGTCATCAACGAGTATGGGCCGGGGCAGCAGGAGATCTCGATCCGCTACGACGACGCGCTGGCGGCTGCCGACAATCAGCTCCGGTTGCGCGACACCGTGCGTGGGGTCGCCGAGGTGCGGCACGGCCTGCTCGCCTCGTTCGCGCCCCGGCCGTTCCCGGACGCGATCGGCAGTGGCGCCCACGTGCACTTCAGCCTGTGGAATACCGGCGGTACGACGAACCTGATGCACGACCCGGCCGACCCGTTCGCAGTGACCACCCTCGGTCGCGCATTCCTGGCTGGAGTGTTGGACCACCTGCCCGCGCTCGTCGCTCTCACCTGCCCGTCATACCTGTCCTACGACCGGCTCCGGCCCAGCGCGTGGGCTGGATCCACGGTGTCGTGGGGCTACGACAACCGGGAGGCCGCACTGCGCGTCGTGTCCCCGTTCCGGGGTCGGGAGGAGGAGAGCACAAACGCCGAGCTCAAGGCCTGCGACGCCAGCAGCAACCCCTATCTGGCCTTGGGCGGACTCATCCTGGCCGGCGTCGACGGCCTGCGCCGTGGCCTTGACCTGCCCGAACCAGCGAGGCACGACCCAGCGCTGATGACCCCGGAGCAGGCCCGCCGCTGCGGGATCACGCCGCTGCCGGCAACCCAGGCGATTGCGCTCACCCAGACCGCCGACGAGGTGCTCGTCGGCGGTCTGGGTGACCTGCTCACTCGATGCATCCTCACCACCCGCCGCGCCGAGTATGACCGATGCGTCCAGATGGGCGACGACGCGGTACGCAGGGCGACCTTCGCCATCTTCTAGCGTCATCTTGTCGCGCCTGTGTCTGCTAGCGAAGGCGCTCTGTGATACATCTCTTGAAGAACCACCGCTCGTGCGGTCACATCGCCGGATCGGCCAACTGCCGCCAAAAGCGCCGAGCAATATCGGCGGGGTCGAACTCAAGTCCGGAGAACTCTACATGGTACATGTACCTAATGGTTAGCGGACAACACATCGACGTCCAGGTCCATACGTCCGCCGATGCCACCGCCGTGTATGCACTACTGCGAGACGGTGCGAGCTGGCCGGCGTGGTCACCGATCGATTCGTTCCATCTGGAGCGGGCTGGCGCTGGGGAACCGGAGGGTCTTGGTGCGATCAGGGTCTTCCGCAAGGGGCGAGTGACCGGCCGAGACCAGATTGTCGGGTTGGTACCCAATAAACGGTTCAGCTACCGGCATCTGACCGGGCTCCCGGTTCGGGACTACCTCGGGCACGTCGACCTCGAATCGGCTGGAGGCGTGACCAGGATCCACTGGCACGTGCGTTTCACGCCAAAGCTGCCCGGCACCGGCAGGCTGTGGCGTTGGGGGATCGGGCGATTCATAAGGCAGTCCGCGCATGGCCTGGCGATCCATGCGCAAGCGGATCCGCCGTAGCTGTGACGCAAGTCACAGCTACGGCAGACGTGCCGCTACGCCGGATCACACCGCGGTGCAGCCCACGCCCGCGCGGCGAATCTGAACAGCAGCAACCGCACGTTCGGGGCAACGCTCGTCCAATTGGCTCCCACCGTCGGCGTCATTCGGTCTAAGTTCGGTGGTCAGTCCTCTCAGGAATCCGGGGGAGGTAGCGAGGAGGATGGCATGACAATGACTGGGAACAGAGCTTCCTTGGAATCGTTGCTGATGAGCCGGTCACTGAACGACGCGGAACTCATGCAGGCAAGCGACATGGTGCCCGATTACGCCATTTTGCCCGAGGTGAGCGTGATCAAAATCGGCGGGCAGAGTTTGATCGACCGTGGCAGGGTGGCGGTCTATCCGCTGGTCGATGAATTGGCGGCGGTCAAGCGAAACCATCAGATCCTGATCGGCACCGGTGCCGGCACCCGGGCTCGGCACCTGTACGCCCTGGCGGCTGAGCTCGGCCTGCCCACCGGTGTGCTGACCGATGTCGGGGCAGCGGTCGCCGACCAGAACGCCCAGATGCTCGGGTACCTCATGGCTCGCCACGGTGTGCCGGTTGTGGGTGGCTCGGCGTTCGGTGCGATCCCGCTGTATCTCGCCGAGTGTGGCGCCGCGATTTTCTCGGGGATGCCACCGTATGACATGTGGCAGCGCGTCCCCAGCGAGGGCGTTATTCCGCCGTACCGCACGGACGCCGGATGTTATCTGGTCGCGGAAGTCTACGGCTGTCGCAACATGATCTTCGTGAAGGACGAGGACGGGCTCTACACGGCCAATCCGAAGACCGACCCGGGTGCCGAGCTGATCCCGGAGATCACCGTCGACGAGCTGATTGCCCGGGACCTGCCAGATCTCATCATCGAGCGCCCCGTCTTGGAGCTCATGCGCCGTGCCCGGCACGTCAAATCGGTCCAGGTCATCAACGGGCTGCGGCCGGGGCTGCTCACGCGGGCCCTCGCCGGCGAGCACGTCGGCACGATCATCTCCGCGGCGTGAACGCCACCCGCCGCCCCGCCGACCCGCAACCCAGGAGAACGTCATGACTCACCCCGAACCCTCCTTCGCGGCTAAGGACGTGCCATCCCCGCTGATGCGGCAGACCCTGCTCGACCGCGAACTCATCCGACCCATCGACCGCCCGGTGATCCCGCTGCTGCCATGGCTGAACGTCGTCGTGATCGGCGGGCGCTCGATCATGGACAAGGGTCGCGACGCGGTGCTGCCAGTCGTCGAGGAGCTGCGGGAGGCGCTGCCCGAGCATCGGATGCTGATCCTCACCGGCCCGGGCATCCGGGGCCGCCACGTACTCGGCGTCGGGCTCGATCTCGGTCTGCCGACCGGCGTGCTGGCCGCGTTGACCTCTGCCGAGGCCGAGCAGAACGGGCACCTTATCGCGGCACTGCTCGCCGAGCAGGGCGTCTCTTATCTACCGCATGCGGCGATCGCGCACCAGCTCGCCGTGCACCTGAGCGCCAGCCGAGCCGCGGTGTCCAACGGGTACCCGCCCTACGAGCTCTACGAGCTCCCGCCCGAAGTGGGCAAGATCCCGCTGCACCGCACGGATACCGGCGCGTTCCTGCTGGCTGATGCCTACGGTGCCGCCAGGACTATCTACGTCAAGGATGTCGACGGCGTGTTCACCAGCGACCCGGCGACAGCCGATGGGAACGCCCCGGAACTCATCCCGCGGGTTGGTGCCGCCGAGCTGCTGGCGATGAACGTCAGTGTGCTCCCCATCGACGTACTGGTGCTCGAGCTCATGGCGCACGCCAAGCACCGGAAGGAGATCCAGATCGTCAACGGGCTCACCCCGGGCAACATCACGAAGGCACTGCAGGGAGAACATGTGGGCACGATCATCCACGCGGACTGACCGATAAAGCGTCAGCATGGACTGTACTATTTGAGTCGTGCTGACATGTGAGACGCGGGAGGTAGCGCTGGCTCGGTTGGGTCGGGCACTGGCCGACCCAACCCGGTGCCGGATTCTTATCGCGTTGCTGGATGGCGCGAACTATCCTGGGCAGCTGGCCGAGCTGCTCGGCCTGACCCGCTCGAATGTGTCCAATCACTTGTCCTGCTTGCGCGGCTGCGGTCTGGTGGTGGCTACGTACCAGGGTCGGCAGGTCCACTACGCCCTGGCCGATGTTCATCTCGCTCGCGCGCTAAGCGAGCTGGTCAAGGTCGTGCTGGCGGTCGACCACGCCGAGGTCTGTATCGATGAGCAGCCCACCGCGGGCGCTCGATGAGCGCCGGTCCGGTTTCCAATCGGCGCACGGCGCTGTCCAGGCGGGTGCGGCTGCTCGTCGCTGCCACGATCAGCTACAACATGGTCGAGGCCATCGTCGCGATCTCCGCCGGTGTGGTGGCCTCCTCGATCGCGCTGATCGGCTTCGGTTTGGACTCGGTCATCGAGGTCGCCTCGGCCAGCGCGGTGGCCTGGCAGTTCTCCGGACGGGATCCCGAGGCTCGGGAGCGCACCGCGCTGACGGTGATCGCGCTGTCGTTCTTTGCGCTGGCCGGCTATGTCACGGTGGAGTCGGTGCGATCGCTGGCCGGCGCGCAGACCGCCGAGCACTCGACGGTGGGGATCGCGCTGGCCGCGGTGTCGTTGGTGATCATGCCGTTGTTGTCCTATGCCCAGCGTCGCGCTGGCCGGGAACTCGGGTCCACCAGCGCGGTGGCCGATTCCAAGCAGACCTTGCTGTGCACCTACCTGTCCGGGGCGCTGCTGGTCGGGCTGCTACTCAACAGCCTGTTCGGCTGGTCGTGGGCCGATCCGATCGTCGCGCTGATCATCGCGGCGGTGGCTGTCAGGGAAGGCCGGCAAGCCTGGCGCGGCAAGCACTGCTGCGGCGTGGCCGATGACTGTTGATGCGCTGCGCGCGGTGGTCGAGGCGCTGCGCCTGGTGGATCACCACGTCCACGGTGCGACGACCGGTGAGGTCGACGGCGCCGGATTCGAAGCCGGCCTCACCGAGTCCCCGTGGCTGTCACCTGCCGGGACCACCCACCTGGATTCGCAATTGGGGTTTGCGGTCCGCCGCTGGTGCGCGCCGGTGCTCGACCTCCCCCCGCACGTCGACGCCGATACATACCTCGCCCGCCGCAGCGAGCTCGGCGCGCAGGCGGTCACCAGCCGGCTTCTCGCCGCAAGTGGCATCGAATGGTTCCTGGTCGACGCCGGCTACCGAACCGAGGAGACCCTGGGACCGGCCGAGATGGCGGCCGCGTCGGGCGCAACCGCAGCGGAAGTCGTCCGCCTCGAGGCGGTCGCCGAGGAGGTGGCGGCAAGCGGCGTGGACGCGACCGGGTTCGCCGACCGGTTCGCCTCGACGCTGGACGAACGGGCCAGGCACGCGGTGGGGCTCAAGTCTGTCATTGCCTACCGGTTCGGCCTTGACTTCGACCCCGAGCCTCCCAGCGTCGGTGACGTGCGCTGCGCCGCCGACCAGTGGCTGCGGCGACGAGAGATCGGCGAGCTGCGCCTGCACGATCCGGTGCTGCTGCGCCACCTGCTCTGGGTGGGCGTCGAACACGGCTTGCCACTGCAGTTCCACGTCGGGTACGGGGACCCGGACCTGACCCTGCACCGCTGCGATCCCTCGTTGATGACCGAGTTCCTGCGCCAGGTGCAGGATCGCCGGGTTCCGGTGATGCTGCTGCACTGCTATCCCTACCACCGCAGCGCTGGGTACCTGGCCCACGTGTTCCCCCACGTTTACTTCGACGTCGGGCTGGCGGTGAACTACACGGGGGCGCGTTGCCGTGCGGTTATTGCGGAATCGCTGGAAGTGGCACCGTTCGGCAAGGTGCTGTTCTCTTCCGATGCATGGGGGCCCGCCGAGCTGCATTATCTGGGTGCGGTGCTGTGGCGGCGTGCCATGGCCAGCGTCCTCGGCGAGTGGGTGGAGTCGGGGGAGTGGTCAGGAGCCGATGCGGTGCGCGTCGCGCAGATGGTGGGGGCGGGCAACGCGAAACGCGTCTACCGGCTGGAGGAGTTGGGGCGCTCGTGATCGTCGCCATGGCCGGCTTGCCCGGAGCCGGCAAGAGCACCCTGGCGGGTGCCCTCGCGACCCGGCTTCATGCGGTCGTGCTGGACAAGGACCGCATCCGTGCTGGGTTGTTCCCACCGTCGCATGTGGACTACACCCACGACCAGAACGACTTCTGCGTGGATGTCATGTACCGCACCACTGAGTGGCTGCTGCGCCGCGACAATGCCTCGGTCGTGATCCTCGACGGCTGTACCTATGCCCGCGCCAACCAGATCGCCACCCTTCGCCAGCTGTCCGCGAACCTGAGCGAGCCGTTGCGGATTATCGAGTGCACCTGCGACGACCAGCTCGCCCTCGCGCGCATCGCGGACGACTCCAACCACCCGGCCGGCAACCGTGACGCAGCGCTGTACCGGGAGCTGCAAGCGGCGGCACATCCGATCACCGGCCCCAAACTCGTCATCGACACCGGCCGTCCCATCGCGGCCTGCATCGCCGACTGCGTGGCATACGTCTGCTCGTGAGACCGCCGACCCTCGGTCATCCCGGTCTCGGCGCTGCAAATGGTTCCATTTGGCGGTCCACCGGAGCACCGGACCAGCAAAAGGTTCCACATAGCGGGTCTACCAAAGCCGTGCTGCACGATGGGTGCCTTGATCGCGAGGGGTACGGAGACGGCTGGTCAGGTGATGCGGCGTCCCTGTTCGCACAATGCGGTTACCCGCTGCTCGACGGCCTGCACCGCCGCGTCAAGACGGTCTGCGAGCACTGGTGTCACCTTGCTTCGTGCTTCGGCGAGAGTGTGGAATGACGCTGAGATGATCTCGCCGTCGGGAAAGACCATCCGTTCCACAGTGGTCTCGTCGAGCATTCCACCGTCGAAGACGAATATCACACACTCGGGGCGTGAATCCTGAGGGCGCAGGTAGTCCACCACCAGCAGCTGACCCAATGGCCGATCGAGACCCAGTTCCTCGGACAGCTCACGACCCGCAGCAGCCCAGGGAGACTCGTCAGCCTCGACCGCGCCGCCCGGGATGCCCCAGTCCGGCTTGTAGGATGGCTCCACCAGCAGTACCCGCCCCGTGGTGTCCCGGAACAGCACCCCGGCGGCCATGATCTTGCGGTGCAATCCGGCGACGTACTGTTCAACCGGCATCATTGGGCAGCCGATCGCGACGTGCTCACAGGTGGCACAGTAGCCATCCCCGCTGGGGCAGGGGCAAGTCGATCCCCAGGGTGCGGGGGACGTCGTGACCATTGACGAGCAGTTCGGTGACGGCACGGTCCACACTGTTATCGTGATCCGCCCGCACCTGAGTCCGTAAGGTTTTGTTATGCCGCGCACGATCCGGATCGGCACCCGGTCCAGCCCGATGGCCCTGCACCAAGCTGGGCAGGTCGCCGCTGCACTCGAAGCCCAGGACCCCGCGATCACCACCGAACTCGTCAAGATCACCACTTCCGGGGACCAGTGGATGGGTGACCTGGCCGCGCTCGGCGGCAAAGGTGCCTTCGTCCGCGAGATCGACCGCGCCCTGCTCAATGGTGGGGTCGACGTCGCGGTGCACTGCCTCAAGGACATCCCCGGTGACGTGCCCTCCCCGGAAGGCCTGACGTTCGCCGCCTACTTACAACGGGAGAACATCCACGACGCGGTGATCTCCCGCACCGGCGCGTCACTGGGGGAGCTGCCCCCCGGCGCGCTGATCGGCACCAGTTCCGTGCGCCGCGCCGCCCAGCTGCACCTGCACCATCCTCACCTGCAGGTCAAGCCGCTGCGGGGCAATGTCAACACGCGGCTGATGCGGCTGGAGGAGGGCCACTTCGACGCGATCATCGCGGCGGCTTCCGGGCTGTACCGCGTCGATCAAGCAGACCGGATCACCGAGATCTTGCCGCTGGAGACGATGTGCCCGGCCATCGGCGCCGGCATCATCGTGCTGCAGTGCCGCGCGGGCGACGACGAGATCCAGACGTTGGCCGGCCGGCTGGGCGACGAGGAGACCACCCGGCACGCCATCGCCGAGCGCGCGATGCTGCACGCCCTGCAGGGCCACTGCAACTCACCTATCGCTGGCTACGCCACCACCGAACCCAGCGGCAAACTGACCTTGCGCGGCAAGGTCTTCAACCTTGACGGAAGCCAGTGGCTCGACTCTCACCATTGGGGCGTGCCCGAGGATCCTGCCGCCCTGGGATTCTTTGTCGGCGCCGACCTGCTGCGCCAGGGCGCCCGCGCGCTCATCGACTCCATCGCCCACTGATACGTAGCGGGCTTCTCAGCCTGATCGCACCGTCCGCGCCACCAGCGCCCGGCTCAGGCCTGGCAGTGCAACTGCGAGCCGACGGCGTCGTGGCACTGCCACCCGACGGGCCAGAATGTGATACCCGGCCGCCTCGATCTCGTCGAGGATGCCACCGTACAAGCTAAATGCGGTAGCCACGCAGGCCCGCGATACCGGCGCGAGCATCGGGATACCCGGTGCCGCCCTACGGTAGATCGCGCGAGTGTGGGCCACCAGGTAGGCCAGTGCACGGCATACCCGGGGATCGGACCCCCCGGTGCGGCGACACCACACCAGCAGCTCCCGATCCACGCCGAACGCAGCCAGTTCGTCGGCGGGCAGGTAGACCCGCCCGCGATCGAGGTCCTCCCCGACATCGCGGAGGAAGTTGGTGATCTGAAAGGCGACACCCAGCGCGGCGGCGTGCGGCTCGGCCCGCTGCCGCGGAACCACGGTGCCCAGCACCGGCAGCACCTGCAGCCCGATGACCGCTGCCGAGCCGTGCACGTAGCCACCCAGTTCGTCGAAGGTCCGGTAGCCGGCCACTCCACCCTGTTCCACCGGCCGGTCCATCCGCATCGAGACCATGAAGTCCGCGAAGTGCCGCGGGTCGATCCGGTAACGAATCGCGGTGTGCACCGGTGCGGCCAGCACCGGATGGTCAGAACTGCCCCGCGCGAGCCCCTCGCGCAATTGTTGAGCCACGGCGTCCAGCTCCGCGAGGCGCTGTGCCCAAGGTCGGGTGTCCGCCAGGTCGTCGACGATTTCGTCGGCGTAGCGGGCCAGCCCGTACAGGGCGTGGATCGCCGGACGGGCTGCAGGTGGTAGCAGCCGGGTCGCTAAGAAATAGGTGCGGCCGTGTACCGCGTTGAGCTCCCGGCAGCGGGTATACGAGGCCCGCAGCGCGGGCTCGGTGATGCCTGCCGCGTCGAGCTCACGGCTCATACGGTCTCCGCACGGGCTGGGTCGGGTTGCCCGTCCCCGGTGAGCGGCGGGCGCCGGCGCATGTGCAGCGGGTCGCGACGCAGCAGCGCGGTGGCCGCGATCAGCGAGACCGCCATCATCCCGATCTGGTACGGCCAGGCGTGGAACGCGCTCTCCCCGGTGGGATAGGTGGCCAGCACCAGCCAGGTGGACGCGGCGACCACCAACGCCAGCGGGTTTCGCCGCCAGGACAGGCCTGCGGCAAGGACCAGACCCCAGGTGAAATACCACGGCAGGGTGGCCGGCGCCAGCAGCGCTGACCACAGCAGCGTGATCGCCGCGTAGCGCACGGCCGCTGGTCCTCCGTCCCTGGCCAGCCACCACAGCCGGGCGAGGATCACCAAGAAAACCACGGAGCCGAGGATCCGGCAGACCATGACAAACGGACCGCTGCCGGCGTCATGGAATGGCGACGTCACGGCGTAGGCGAGTTGGCCCGCGGCGGTGGGCAGCGACATCCAGTTGACGATCAGCGAAGGTGCGTTGAGCGCGGGGATCCAGCCGAGACCGACCCCGGACAGCATCGTGACGCCGGTGAACACCGTTGCGAAGACGGCCAGACTGCCGGCACCGGCCCGCAGCAACGCAGCGCCCCGGCTACCGGGCAGGCGGGCCACCCAGATCCACACCAGGAACGGCAACGCAACTCCGGCCGACGCCTTCACCGCCATCGCCACGGTGACCAGTGCGATCCCGGCGGCATGCCTGCGTTGCAGCACCAGCAGCGTGCCCACGGCCAGCAGGCCGATCATGAGCAGGTCGTTGTGCGGCCCGCCGACCAGGTGCACGACGGTCATCGGGTTGGCCACCACCAGCCAGAGTGTGACGGTGCGGTCGCCGCCGAGCCGGTCGGCCAGCCGGGGCAGCGCGAACACCAGCAGCCCCAGGCCGGCCACCAGAACCAGCCGCATGCCGATCACGCCGGCGATGGTGTCCTCGTCGGTCAACCAGTTCATGATCTTGGCGATGAAGATGAACAGCGGGCCATAAGGTGCCGGGGTGGTTTGCCACGCATAGTGCACGTTGTCTGCGGTGGGCCCGGGCGGCAGATGCGCGGGTCCGACCTGATAGGGATCCAACCCGCGCAGCGCGAGCGCGCCCTGCGCCAGGTAGCTGTAGACGTCCCTGGTGAACAGCGGCGGCGAGATCATCATCGGTGCGATCCAGACAGCACCGGCGACCTGTACATGCTGGGCGGTCGCGGTGCCGGCCAGGACGTCGCGCCCCAGGCGTACCCAGGCCCACACGATCATCCCGACGCCGAGGTAGAGCGCCATGGTGGCCAGGTCACGACCGTGGCCGTAGCGGATCCAGGACAGTGGCCCCCCGGTGATCAGCGGGTCGGTGACGAGGATGCCGCCAGCCCCGACCGCCATGGCGGCCAGCAGCACCGAACCGACCAACCCCAGCAGCACCGTGCCCGAGAGCAGCCGTCCCGGGCGTACCCCGTCGAGCAGCAGCATGGGTTCTTCGCGCTTGGCGGCGGGGTCAGCACCGGTCTCGAGAGGCGCGTTGCGCGGGGTCGCTGTCGGAGACGATGGGGTCGACGTCATGGCGGAAGGTATGTTTCCACAGCGCAGAGCCAGCGATGCCAATGGTGGCCTTGTCGTGACCTACCGGTGACTGACTCGTTTCAGCCGCTCACGACGGTGCGCCGGCGGGCTCCGGCGGTGGTGATCCGGGCCGCGGCGAGCTTGCCGGAGATGATCGCGGTGGGCACGCCCACTCCGGGGGTAGTGCCGCATCCGGCGAGCACCACGTTGACCCGGCCGCGGACCAGGTTGGACGGGCGGAACGGCCCGGTCTGGGCGAAGGTGTGTGCCGCCGAAAATGGTGTGCCGACCGCCAGCCCCTGGGCCGCCCAGTCGGCGGGGGTCACCAGCTGCTCAACCTCGATAGCGTCGCCGAGGTCGGCCAATCCCCGGTCCTCAAGCGTGCCGACCAGCTCGTCGCGGTACGCCGACCCGAGGGTGGCCCAGTCCAGTGGTGCGGTGTGCAGGTTGGGGCAGGGCGCGAGCACGTACAGCAGCTCCCGTCCGGCAGGTGCCAGGGTTGGGTCGGTAGCGGTGGGACGGGTGATCAGCAGCGACGGGTCGGTCATCAGCCGACCGCGGTAGATGATCTCGTCGAAGGTGCTCTCCCATGCTTCGCCGAAGATGATCGTGTGGTGCTCCAGCCCGGTCCAGCCCGGCCCGGTGCCCGGCCGGACTCCGGCATGCAGCACCACCGCCGAGGGTGACCAGCGCAGCGGCACCGGCCGCCTGGGTGCCCGGCCGAGCAGTTTGTGGACCACCGGCAGATCTGGGGTGAGCACCACTGCATCGGCGGCGATCCGCTCGCCATCTGCGGTACGCACTGCTGTGACGCGGTCCCCGGAATGCTCCAGGGCGGTGACCGTGGTGCTGTATCGGAGCTGCGCACCGGCGTCGGAGGCCGCGTCAGCCATCGCCTGGGGCAGCGCCCGCATGCCCCCGCGGGGAAACCAGACCCCGGCCACGGTGTCCATGTAGGCGATCACCGCGTAGGCACCGAGGGCACGCTGCGGGGGCACCCCAGCGTAGAGCGCCTGGAAGGAGAAGAGCCGTTGCAGCCGCTTGTCGTGCACGAATCGGCCGACCTGGGCGGCGAGCCGACCGAAGCCGCCCAGTGCAGCCAGCGTCGCCAGCTCGCGGACCGCGTCACGGCCGGCTACCAGATCCAGCGGGGAATCGAAGTTGCCGCCGATAAACCGGCCGATCTCGACGTGGTAGAGCCGGGTCAGCCAGTCCCGCAACCGCCGGTAGCCGTTCGCTTCCTGCGCTCCGGCCACCGAGCGGACCTCGGCCTCCATCGCCGCCGCGTCGGTGTGCACGTCGATCACCGATCCGTCTGCGAATCGGGCCCGGTAGGCGGGGTGCAGCGCCACCAGGTCCAACCGTGCGGCAACCGAGTCGCCCACCGCGGACAGCGCCTCGTCGATCAGCTCGGGCATGGTGAGCACGGTGGGACCGGTGTCGAGGCGATAGCCCGCGAGATCCATCCGACCGGCTCGACCGCCCGGATGGGGCTGGGCCTCGAGCAACGTCACCTGCCGCCCCGCCCCAAGCAGGTGCAGCGTCGCGGATAGCCCGGCCAACCCGGCACCGACGACTACCACATGATCGGTGGATCCTGGCACGGTGCGCACGAATGGACCCTAGCGTGGTCGTGAGTGCGTAACGGTGTTGCCGCACTCGATAGCACTCACAGTGTTCTGCGGGTCGCCTGCGCTGCCAGCTCGGTCAGCCGCGCGCCCGCCGGCTCGGCCAGATCAGCGGTACACAGGCTGGCCAGAGCGGAGTTCGTCAGCTCCGTGATCCGGCGCTCGACCTCGGCCACGGCACCCAGCTCGATGAGCAGCTCCCGGATCTCGGTCACGGTGTCGGCATCCACCTGTGGGTCCCCGATCGCGCCACGCAGCAGGCCGGCGGCTGCGGTGTGGCCCTGCCCGTCGGCGGCACGCAAGCCGTAGGCCAGCAGCAGCGTTCGCTTGCCCTCGCGCAGATCGTCGCCGGCGGGCTTGCCGGTGACCGCGGGGTCGCCGAACATGCCGAGCAAGTCGTCGCGGAGCTGGAAGGCGATGCCGATGTCGGCACCGAATCGGCGGTAGGCGTCCACCAGCGCAGGTCCCGCTCCGGCGATCGCGGCACCCAGGTGCAGCGGACGCTCGACGGTATAGGCGGCGGTCTTGTACCGGTCGATCTGCAGCGCGGTCTCGGGCCTCTCGTCCCCGCGGGCCTGGGTGAGCATGTCGAGGTATTGCCCGGCGAGCACCTCAGTGCGCATCACCTGCCACACGCTCAGCGCTCGGCCAAGCTGATCAGGCCAGAGATCCGCCCCACGCAGCATGTCGTCGGCCCAGGCCAGCGCGATGTCGCCGAGCAGGATGGCGGTGGCCGCGCCGAACCGTTCCGGCGAGCCCAACCACCCGGCCGCGCGGTGCCGGGCGGCGAAATCGGCGTGCACCGTCGGTGCGCCGCGCCGGGTAGTGGAATCGTCCATCAGATCGTCGTGCACCAGCGCGCAGGCCTGGATGAGCTCCAGGGAGCTCACCGCCCGTAGCACCGCGCGCGCCTGCGGGTCAGACGGGCAGCCGCCTGCTCCCCGCCAGCCCCACCAGGCGAACGTTGGGCGCAACCGCTTGCCGCCGCCGAGCACGAAGTCGCTCAGCGAGTCCACCGCAGCGACGAACTGCGGGTCGATCTGCGCGGCCTCGTCGCGTCTGGCCTTGAGAAATGCGACGAGCTCGCGGTGCACGTCTCCGCGAAGGTCCCCATCGAGCGGGTGCACCTGCTGATCTTTCGCCGACTTGCCGGGGGATCGCGGCCGGGTTTGGCGAATGGCGTTCACCCGCGCCATGGAACCTCCTGGGATCGTGGTGACGGCACTGCGTAGCCGACCGTGCACTCACTGTATGCGCCGACGATAAGGCAGTGGTATGTCGACATGTGCCCGGGTTCGGCCCAGGCGCTGTCCCGGTTCGGTTGGTGGGTCTTCAAGTACCCCCAACGTCTGTCGCGAGTGCCCTCAACGGCTGCCAACCTGGTTCAGCGCGTTAGAGCGGAAGTGCACGGCCGAGTACGGCGAAGGCCCGCGAGTCCCCGGTGAAATGGTAGTTACGCAGCAGGTCGGTGAACCCGATCCGGCGGTAGAGCCGCCACGCCCTCGTCGGACCCTCGGGAGTGGACAGCAACGCGCGGGGGGCATCCACTCTGGACAGTAGCTCGGTGAGCAGCGTCTGTCCGATGCCTCTGCCCTGCGCGCTTGGATGCACATGAAGCTCGGTGAGCTCGAAATAGTCGGCGAGGTTGCGCTCTGCCGCGACGGGGTCGATCAACATGAGTCCACGGTGGACCTCGTCGTGCCACCATTGACCCGGCGCTCCTCGGTAGCCGTAGGCGATACCCACCAGTACGTCGGCCTCGAAGGCCGCCATGCACACCCAGCCGGTTCGCAACATGTGCTCCAGCCACATCGGGCTCCGATGCCGGGCCGTGCCGGGGGGGTAGCGCATAGCTGTGACGTAGATCCGGAGCGCCTCGTCGAGCCTCATTCGCAATTGCTCGGCTGTCAGCTCGGTCAGCCGGGCCGGTTCGCGGGCGCGCATTGCTGTCACCGCCGACCTCCCGTATCGGCCGGCGCAGCTGCGAAGCGGGCGGCACCGGTGGGCTGCACGGGTCCATCAGACCACGGCGAGCCTTCGACCCGTCACCTTCCTGCGAGCCGGACTTGACGGGAGTAGGCCCTGCGGGGTTACTCTAAACCTGTGTCGAACACATGTTCGAACAAGAGTCCGGTGGCGGGGCGGGGGAAGCGCGCTGCCACCGGACTCCGCCGGCTTCCCCACGGCGCAGTCGACCCGGTGTCGCACTCATCACGACCCCGACTGAGGAGGCCGACGTGCCCACTGCCGCTCCACATACCCCGTCCATCGTCCCGCTTTCGCGGTGTGGCGGCCCGACTCACCACCCGTTCGCCGTGCGGACCCTGTTCGACCAGGCCCGGCAAGGTCTGCTCGATGCCGAGTACGCCGCGCATCCGGTAGATCGCTATGCCCAGGCACAACTCGCGGCGCTGCGAGCGGCCGCTGCAGTGCTGGCGGCGCGGGCGCGGCCACGCCGCCGCAGCCGGCCGACCAGCGCGTGGGTTCTTCTCGCTACGGTGGTGCCGGAGCTTGCGGAATGGTCAGCCTTCTTTGCCGCCACTTCGGCCACTCGATCGGCCGCCGAGGCCGGCGTTCGTCGTCTCGTGACCAGCCGCGACGCCGACGACCTGCTCCGGCAGACTGGCGAGTTCCTGGTCCTCGCACAGCACGCAGCGTCTCGGACCTTCCGATGACCGCGCCGGAACCGTTGATCGACTACGGTCGGATGCTCGACGTCATCGGGATCGAGGGCGAGCTGATGCTCGGCGCAGCCGCCACCGCGCTGCCGGCTGCGGTCCATGCCGAGGTACCCGGCTGCCCGGATTTGACCCTGGGCGAGACCCTGCGGCACGTGGGCAGCGTGCACCGGGTCACCCGGCTGTGGGTGCGAGACGGTCACCGACCCGAACAGTGGCAGCAGTCACCCCCCGACGGTGACCTGATCGGTTTCGTGCGTACCGGTCTCAGCGAGCTGCTGACCGAGCTGAGCCGGCATGACCCAGCCGAACCGTGCGACACCTGGTGGCCCGCGGACCGCACACACGGCTTCTGGCGGCGACGTATGGCTCATGAGACCACCGTGCATCGGGTCGACATCCAGGCTGCCGCTGGTGGGCCGGTGCATCCCATCGACGCGGACGTGGCCTTGGACGGCATCGATGAGCTGCTTTTCCTGTGGTTCGGTCACCGCCTCGGCGAGCTCCGGATGTCTTCGCCGCAGGACGGGGCGGTCGCTCTTTCGGCCGCTGACCGCCGCTGGTTGGCGGTCTTCGAGCAGGGTCGGTCTACCGCACGACGGGTGGACGATGCAGATGCACACGCGGCGGACGCGATGGTCAGCGGAAGCCCCACGGAGGTTTACCTCTGGTCGTGGGGACGCCTGCCAGACCAGTCAGTCCGGATTTCAGGCGACCAGGAGGCGGTCGCCCAGCTCTGGACATTGCTGCGCCCTGCTACTCAGTGAGGGGCCATCCTGTGAGCTCGACTAATCCCGTGGCCACTGTGTCAGGCGCGGAGCCGTAATCCTCGCGGGGTGGCGCGGAACCCGGCGTCGCGGAGCAGCTCGGCCAGCGCCGATCCCTGCGCCGCCTCACCGTCGGCGCGCTGGACGGACAGCGAGCCCAGCCAGCCCTGCCGGACTGCGTCGGCGAGAGCGTGGACAGCGACCCGCAGGGTCTCGGTGTCCTCGGTGAAGGACAGCAGCGAGCGTCCGCCGCGTTCGACGTAGAGCGCGGTTGAACCGTCCACGAGCACAGCCAGTGCCCCTGCCTTGCGTCCAGGTCGGTGTCGCACGTCACCCACGGTGGGCGGCCACGGCAGAGCGGCCCCATAGGGCTGGGCGGGGTCGGCTGCGGCTAGCACAACCGCCGCAGTCTCGCCGTCGTTGCCCTGGCCCAGGGTGCGTAGCCGGTCGATAGCACCTGGGACGGCGAATTGTGCGGCCCCGAGGCCCTCGACGACGTACCCGCGTCGGCACCGGCCGGAATCCTCCATCGCCCGCAGCACCTTGTAGATGCCGGCAAAGCCACCGGCGACTCGTTCGGCATCGAGCGCCCCCCGGGTGAGGACCCCGTGCCTCTCGAGGAACGTCTCGGCCCGGGCGTGCGCCCGGCGGGTCTGGTCAAGCTCGGGTACGGGCGACAGCGACCAGCGGCCCGCCGCGGTCGGCGGACCTGCACGGGAGGGCATTGGTGGCCGACCCACCCGCATCCGGGTGTATCGCCCGCGGGGCGCGGACCGGCGAGGCCGATGGGTGGCCGAGCGGCCGGACACCACGGCTCGCAGCGGAGCCAACGAATCGTTGGTCAGTAACCCCGCCCACACCAGGTCCCACAGCGCCACCACGAGGTCGTGGTCACCGGGCATCGGCTCACCGTCGGCGAGCAGATGCTGGCCGGCCCGGTCGGCGAGCTGCCTGAAGAACAGTGCACCGCCCGCAGCCTGGCCGCCAGCTGGGTCCCAACCCAATGCGCGCAGGACGCACCGGTGCGTGGACGTGAGCTCGAGCTGCTCCTCGAGGTCCGGCAGCACGAGATCCGCCACGTCGGTGGGAGCCAGCGCGATCCACCCGTCGGCTCCAGCCAGCGACCCGCAGCCGGTCCAGGTCACCTCACCGGACGTGGTGAGCTCATCGAGCAGGGCGGGGGAGTAGCCGGGAAGCCGGGCCGGGAGCAGCAGCGATTCCAGTGCGCTCGCCGGCACCGGTGCACCAGCCAGCTGCTCCACGACACCGAGCACGTCGTCCGATGTCGGCGCGCGACGCAGCCGCCGCGCCATTCCTGACCCGTCTCGCAGGGTGCCGCTGGGCTCGATGCCGTGCCAGGCCGGAAGGAACCGCCCCAGCGCGGCCTGCTCAACCGGCTCCACCTCGGCCCGCAAGCGGGCCAATGATGCCCGTCGCAGCCGCCGCATCACGTCGCCGTGGCAGTACTCGGTGCCCCCACCGCCAACCTCAATCGGCCGTAGCTCGCCGCGGACCAGGATGCCGGCCCCGGTCATCCGATCCAGTACTGCTGCCACCACGGCGACGCCGAGTCCGAAGCGGTCCCCGGCGGCGGCTGCGGTGAACGGCCCACGGGTGCGGGCGTAGCGCAGCAGGAGATCACCGAGCGGGTCGGCAACCGGTTCGGTGAACGCTTCCGGCACTCCCACCGGCAGGGCCGCACCCAGCGCGTCGCGCACCCGGCCGGCGTCCTCGATAGCGATCCAGCGCTGCTCTCCGGAGATCCGAACCGTGATCGCCCGGCGGGCTGCGGCGAGCTCGGCAAGCCAATCCGGCGCGACCCCACGCTGCGCGGCCTCGGCCTCGGTGAGGTCACCCAGTGCTCGCAGCAAGTCGGCAGTGCCCTCGACGTCCCGGGCGTGCCGGTCGGGATCGAGGCGCTGCAGCTGCTCTTCGATCTCGACGAGCACGCCGGGGTCGAGCAGCTCGCGAATCGCCTCCGAGCCGAGCAACTCGGCCAGCAGCGTCGAGTCCAGCGAGAGTGCTGCGGCCCGGCGCTCAGCGAGCGGCGCGTCGAGCTCATAGAGGAACATCCCGACGTAACCGAACAGCAGGCTGCGCGCGAACGGTGACGGTGACGGCGTGGTCACCTCCACGACCCGCACCCGGCGAGCCCGCACCTCCGACATCAGCTCGCGCAGCCCGGCCAGGTCATAGACGTCTAGCAGGCACTCCCGCATCGCCTCCAGCACCACCGGGAACTGCTCGTACTTCGATGCGACGGTGAGCAGCTGGGCTGAGCGCTGCCGCTGCTGCCACAGCGGAGTACGGCGCCTGGGATCGCGGCGAGGGAGCAGCAGCGCGCGGGCGGCGCACTCGCGGAACCGGGAGGCGAACAGCGCCGAACCACCCACTTCGGCGACCACAAGCTGCTCCACCTCGTCAGGGTCGAGCAGCACGTCCTCGGCGGTAGGCAGCACCTCGGCCCCGTCGGCGTCCAGCGCGTCGGGCAGCCGCAGCACGATCCCGTCGTCGGCGCTGGCCACCTGCGCCTCGACGCCACGCCGTTCCCGCAGCCGGGCCCCGATCGCCAGCGCCCATGGCCCGTTGACCTGCGCCCCGAACGGCGAGTGCACCACCATCCGCCAGTCGCCCAGCTCGTCGCGGAACAGCTCCACCAGCACGGTGCGGTCGTCGGGCACATGTCCGGCGGCTTCGCGCTGCTCGCGCAGGTAGGACAGCAGGTTGTCGGCCGCCCAGGCGTCGAGCCCAGCTGCCTCGGCCCGACGGCGTGCCGCGTCGGCCCCGGAGCCGTTCAGCTCGCGGATGAACGCGCCGAGCGCCCGCCCGAGCTCCAGGGGCCGGCCAGGCGCATCGCCCTTCCAGAACGGCATCCGGGCCGGCTCGCCGGGAACGGGCAGCGCGATGACCCGATCGTGGGTGATGTCGACGATCTTCCAGGAGGTGGAACCGAGCAGGAACGTGTCGCCCACCCGGGACTCGTAAACCATCTCCTCATCGAGCTCACCGACCCGCGAGCCCGCCCCATCGGCACCGCCGGGGGTCATCACGGTGAACAGACCCCGGTCGGGGATGGTGCCGCCGGAGGTGACCGCCAGCCGCTGCGCTCCTGGCCTGCCGCGCAGCTCGTCAGTGACCCGGTCCCAGACGATCCGCGGCCGCAGCTCACCGAACTCCTCCGACGGGTAGCGCCCCGCGAGCATGTCGAGCACAGCGTGCAGCGCCGAGTCGGGCAGTGCCGAGTACGGCGCGGCGCGGCGCACCAGTGCGGCGAGATCGCCTACGGTCCACGGATCCAGCGCGACCATGGCCACCACCTGCTGGGCCAGCACGTCCAGCGGGTTGCGGGGGTAGCGCAGCGCCTCGATCGCCCCGCTGGCCATCCGCTCGGCGACCACCGCGCACGAAACCAGGTCACCGCGGAACTTCGGGAAGACCACCCCGCGGGACACCGCCCCGACCTGGTGTCCGGCCCGGCCGATCCGCTGCAGTCCCGAGGCCACCGTCGGGGGTGCCTCGACCTGCACCACGAGGTCCACCGCCCCCATGTCGATGCCCAGCTCCAACGACGAGGTGGCGACCACGCACGGCAACCGGCCGGACTTGAGCTCCTCCTCGACCAGGGTCCGCTGCTCGCGCGACATCGAGCCGTGGTGGGCCTTGGCGATCACTTCGGGAGCTCCGCCGGCGAGTCCGGCCTGGCCCATCAGCTCGGCGGGCATCTGGTCTCGGGGGGCTGCGGGTTCGTCGACGGCGAGCTCGTTGAGCCGGGAGGTGAGCCGCTCGGCCAGCCGCCGGGAATTGGCGAACACGATCGTCGAGCGGTGTGCGCGCACGAGGTCCAGGATTCGCTGCTCCACCGCGGGCCAGATCGAGGCACGTTGCCCGGACGATCCGTCGGCAGCCCCGGTCAGGTCGCCCCCGATCAGCTCGCCCAGCGCCGACATGTCCGGCACCGGCACCTGCACCGCGATTTCGATCGTCTTGGCCGACGCCGGCTGCACCACGTGCACCGGCCGGCCGCCGGCCAGGAACGCGCTGACCTCTTCGATGGGACGCACGGTGGCGGACAGACCGATCCGCTGGGCAGGTCGCTCCAGCAGGGCGTCCAGCCGCTCCAGCGACAGCGCCAGGTGTGCGCCGCGTTTGCTGGCGGCAACGGCGTGCACCTCGTCGACGATCACGGTATTGATCCCGCGCAACGACTCCCTGGCCGCCGAGGTCAGCAGCAGGAACAGCGACTCCGGGGTGGTGACGAGCACGTCGGCCGGGGTGCGGGCGAAGGCGCGACGCTGCTCGGCCGGGGTGTCGCCGGTGCGCATCGCCACCCGGATGTCCGGCTGCGGAAGACCCAACCGGTGCGTGGCCTGCCGGATGCCGGCCAGCGGGGAACGCAGGTTGCGCTCGACGTCCACCGCCAAGGCTTTGAGCGGAGATATGTAGAGCACCCGGCAACGCCTCTTCCGCTCGTCCGGCGGTCCGGCAACGGCCAGCCGATCCAGCGCCCACAGGAAGGCGGCGAGGGTCTTGCCTGATCCGGTCGGGGCCACGACCAGCGCGTGCTCGCCCGCAGCCGCCACCCGCCACGCCCCCTCCTGGGCCGGCGTAGGCGCAGCAAACGCCCCCGCAAACCAGTCCCGAGTGGCGGAGGAAAACAGATCGAGCACGTCCACGCCGACCATCATGGCCCGCTCCACCGACAGTTGTGGCGCGTCAATGGTCCCGAAGGCCCACATTGAGCGGGCTCAGCGGGGTTATTGGCACCTCGTTTACCCCGCCCAGCCCGCTGAATGCGCCGGGACGAGGATCTTGCGTAGGCGGCCGACGTCTGCCATTCGACGCTCGGCCAGGTGGTCGGCGGCGACGGCGGGCGGTACGCCGTCCCGTTCGGCCAGCTCGAAGATCTCGCGGGTGGTGTCGAAGATCCGGGCGACCCGGGCTTCGGCACGCTCGAAGTCGAAACCCTCGATCTCGTCGGCCACCTGAATGACACCACCGGAGTTCACGACGTAGTCGGGCGCGTAGAGGATGCCCCGCTCGTCGAGCAGTTTCTCCATGCCGGGGTGTTCCAGCTGGTTGTTCGCGCCGCCGCAGACGATCTTGGCCGACAGCGCGACGACGGTGGGATCGTCCAGCGCCGAGCCGAGCGCGCAGGGGGCGTACACGTCGAGCGGTTCGCCCACCAGCGCTGCAGTGGTCGGCGCCACGGCAACCTCGGGGTGCGCGGCGCGGACCCGCTCGATTGCCCGCTCGTTGACGTCGGCCACGATCACTTCCGCCCCGTCGGCCCGCAGGTGGTCGACGAGAAGCTTGCCGACCTTGCCGACCCCGGCGATGCCCACTCGACGCCCGAACAGGGTCGGCGCACCCCACACGTGCTCAGCGGCCGCGCGCATGCCCTGAAAGACGCCGAACGCGGTGAGGATCGAGGAGTCGCCGGCACCGCCGCGGGCCACCGAGCGCCCGGTGACGAACTCGGACTCCCGGGCGACGACATCCATGTCCTCGACATAGGTGCCGACGTCGCATGCGGTGATGTAGCGCCCGCCCAGCGACTGCACAAAGCGCCCGTAGGCGCGCAGCAACGCCTCGGTCTTGTCCCGGGTCGGGTCGGCGAGGATCACGGCCTTTCCACCGCCGTGATCCAGCCCGGCGACCGCGTTCTTGTAGGACATCGCACGGGACAGGTCCAGCACGTCGGCGAGCGCGTCCTGCTCGCTGGGGTAGGGGTGGAACCGGGTGCCGCCGAGCGCGGGCCCCAACGCCGTGGAGTGGATGGCGATGATGGCGCGAAGCCCAGAAGGCTTGTCCTGGCAGAACACCACTTGCTCGTGGTCGCCGGATCGGAACACGTCAGTCACGGTAGTGACTCCCTTGCTCGGTGCGCTTGTGGCGCGATAACTGCTTCGCAGCGTGGGGCGCGCGCCGCCACCTGTTCAGAACAACGGATGGCACCATCTGGCGGCTACGTCGCAGCCAGGTAGGCGCGGAGCAGGAGACGGATCAGCGGCCCCGCTGCTGCCACCACCAGCGGATGAGCACCACCAAAGCCGCGAGTAAACCGAAAAGGATCACCAGCTGTCCGGCGGTGGAGGACAGTCCTGTCGGGTCGCCCTGGGCTAGCACCCCATCACGGTAACCCGGTGGCGGGCACCTAATCTGGGGAAGTGCGGATAACCCACTTCCGGCAGCGGATGGACGAGGAGTTCGGCCCGGTCAGGGCTGCCGCGCTGGCCCATGACCACGTGTTCGCCGAGCTCGGCGGCCGCACGGTGAACGGGGCGCTGGAGGTCGGGATCGACACCAAGCGGGTGTGGGCCGTGGTATGCGCCACATTCAACGTCCCCGAAGAACGGCGCTGACCTTCCCCACCCCCGGCGTGTCCGTCTCTCGTGCGCGGTGTGTTGACCTCTGGTGCACACACAGGGTGCCGCTCGGCGCCTCAAGCTGACCACCGGCGTGTCGTTCCTGATATCGAACACGTGTTCGTCTAGCATGTTGTCCACAGCCGGGCACCTATCCACAGACCCGGCGTGCCCCGCCGCAAATTGTCGGTCTCACCGCCTAGCGTCGGCACCGACCCAGAAGAACCGATCAGCGAGGTGGACCGTCAGATGGCACCAGCACCGGACCGGGAGAAGGCGCTCGAGCTCGCCTTGGCCCAGATCGACAAGCAGTACGGCAAGGGCTCGGTGATGCGCCTCGGCGAGGAGGGCCGCGCCCCTGTCGAGGTGATCCCCACCGGCTCCATCGCGTTGGATGTGGCGCTGGGCATCGGCGGGCTGCCTCGCGGCCGGGTGGTGGAGGTGTACGGCCCGGAGTCCTCCGGAAAAACCACCATCGCGCTGCACGCAGTGGCCAACGCCCAGTGTGCCGGCGGGATCGCCGCGTTCATCGACGCTGAGCACGCGCTGGATCCCGACTACGCGAAGGCGCTCGGGGTGGACACCGATGCCCTGCTGGTCTCCCAGCCCGACACCGGGGAACAGGCGCTGGAGATCGCGGACATGCTGATCCGCTCCGGCGCACTGGACGTCGTGGTCATCGACTCGGTGGCCGCCCTGGTGCCCCGAGCCGAGATCGAGGGCGAGATGGGCGACGCGCATGTCGGCCTGCAGGCCCGGCTGATGAGCCAGGCACTGCGAAAGATCACCGGTGCGTTGAGCAATTCGGGCACCACCGCGATCTTCATCAACCAGCTCCGGGAGAAGGTCGGGGTCTTCTTCGGCTCCCCGGAGACCACCACGGGTGGCAAGGCGTTGAAGTTCTACGCCTCGGTGCGGCTGGACATCCGCCGGATCGAGACGCTCAAGGACGGTTCAGACGCCGTCGGCAACCGGACCCGCGTCAAGGTGGCGAAGAACAAGTGCGCTCCGCCATTCAAACAAGCGGAGTTCGACATTCTGTACGGGCACGGGATCAGCACGGAGGGTTCGCTGATCGATCTGGGTGTAGAGCAGGGAATCGTCCGCAAGTCGGGTGCCTGGTACACCTACGAGGGCGACCAGCTCGGTCAGGGCAAGGAGAACGCGCGCAAGTTCCTCGGCGACAACCCCGACGTCGCGGCCGAGATCGAGAAGCGGATCAAGGACAAGCTCGGCATCGGGGCAAAACTGGATAATGACCAGACCGTGCCGGCCCCGGTGGACTTCTGATGCTGGCGACCCTTACCGAGGCGCTAGGAGCTGCGATGGGAGGGCGCAGTCCTGGCGCCTCCGGGTCCACCCAGGCGGACTCATCGGAGATCAAGACCATGGGTCCCGCAGCGGAGGCGCAGGGGATCTGTCTGCGGTTGCTCACGGCGCGGCCACGCAGCCGGGCCGAGCTCGCCGATGCTCTGCGCAAGCGTGGGGTTCCCGAGGAGGTCGGCGAGCCAGTGCTGGACCGTCTGGGCGAGGTGGGCCTGGTGAATGACGCCGTCTTCGCCGAGTCGGCGGTGCACTCCGGGCACCAGCACCGCGGCCTGGGCAGGTGGGCGCTGAGTGCCGAGCTCCGGCGTAGGGGAGTGCCGGATGGCATCGCGCGCGAGGCGGTGGCGGCGGTAGGGCCCGAGCAGGAGGAGCAGCGGGCCCGCGAATTGGTCCGACGCAAGTTACGCAGTAGCACCGCGCGTGACCCGAGCACCCTGGTGCGCAGATTGACCGGGATGCTGGCCCGCAAGGGCTACTCCGAAGGACTGGCACTGCGTGTGGTGCGCGACGAGCTCGGTCCGGGCAACTGGCCCATCGAAGTCGAGTCCTGCCCCGACTGAGCCTTGAGCAGTTCCCCGGGGGCGACGAACTCGACGCCGGAGGGAAGGCCGTTTTGGGCGTGAGCCTCGCTCAGCAGCTGCAACAGGGTGGACCGGAACTCCACAGCGGCCCGGGTCGGGTGCACGTCGGTGCGGTGGGCAAGCGTGATCGTTCGGATCGGAGTGGGGGGCACGAACGGCACACTCCGAAGCCTCGGGCGACCAGCGAGAACCATGCTAGGAACCACTGCGATCCCGAGCCCAGCCTCGACGAAGCTGAGCACCGCATCCATCTCGCCCCCCTCAATGGCGAAGCGCGGCTGGAATCCGGCTCGCTGGCAGGCCGTGAGGGTCATCGATCTAAGGTCGTAGCCCTCGCGGAACATCACCAGCGGCCGGTCCCGGAGGTCGTCGATCCGGAACGAGTCGAGGTCGAGATCCATGCTGCGCGGCACGGCGACGGTGAGCTGCTCGCGAAGGATCGGGACGGTGTCGAGGGTGGGATCCTTATGGTGCAACGGCGAGGTGAGCACCGCCAGGTCGATGGCTCCTTCGGCGAGCTGTCGCACCAGGTCTCGCGACCCACTTTCATCGATGACGAGTTGGATCTCGGGGTAGCGCGCCCGGAAGCAAGAGAGTGCGTCGGCCAGCAGCCCAGTGCAGAGGCTTGGCGTGGCACCCATACGCAGCCGTCCCCGGCGAAGCTCAGCCAGCTCGTGCACTTGCAGCCGGGCGGTCTCGACGTCAGCGAGGATCCGCCTGGCGAAGGGCACGAGCACCTCTCCGGCCGGGGTGAGGGTCACGTTGCCCCGGGCGCGGTGGAACAGCTCGCTGCCCAGTTCGCGCTCCAGGCATTGAATCTGTTTACTCAACGAGGGCTGAGCGACGTGCGTGAGCTCGGCCGCCCGGGTGAAGTGCCGCGTTCCGGCGACGGCAAGGAAGTACACCAGCTGCTGCAGCTGCACTCCGATAGTGTAGAGCTATCGAGACGAGCGTTACCATATCTTTGACCGCGTTCCGCAGGATGGCCTACCGTCGGTCATCGCCGCGTGAGCCGGCAGCCCGCCCAACCCGCGCGGATCGCGGCGTGCTCGCTGTACCGACCACGCTGGCCTGTGCCGCAGACCCGAATCGACGTCATGACCACCACATCACCGTCCCCACCGCCTGAGGTAGCCCAGCCCGACCGGGCAGCGATCTCCGCACGGACCCTGCGCACCGACCGCTGGTGGCTATCGCCCTTGGTGACCGCGATCGTGCTGGGTGCCTTCGTCATCTACACGACGGCACGCCTGTTCATGCGGGACTTCTACTGGGTCGGTGAGTACAGCTACCTGACCCCGCTGTACTCGCCGTGCCTGAGCGCCTCCTGCGCGCCGGGCTCGTCGCATTTCGGCACCCCGCTGCCGGCATTTCCGCTGGCGCTGCCACTGCCGATCCTGATCTTCCCCATCCTCGCCGGATTCCGGGCCAGCTGCTACTACTACCGCAAGGCCGGCTACCGGGCCTTCCTGCAGTCACCACCCGCGTGCGCGGTGTCGGAGCGGGCCAAGAGCTACACCGGAGAAACCCGCTTCCCCCTGGTTCTGCAGAACCTGCACCGGTACTTCTTCTACCTGGCCAGCGCGCTGCTGCTGATCAACACCTATGACGCGGTGCTGGCGTTCTTCCCCGCCGGCGGTGGCTTCGGAGTGGGTCTGGGCTCGCTGATCCTGTTGGTCAACGTCGCCATGCTGTGGCTGTACTCACTGTCCTGCCACGCCTGCCGGCACATCTTCGGCGGCCGGCTCAAGCACTTCTCCAAGCATCCCGTGCAGTACTGGTGCTGGACCCAGCTGTCCAAGCTCAACGGCCGCCACATGCAGTTCGCCTGGACGTCGCTGATCACGGTGATGCTCACGGATTTCTACATCATGGCCGTCGCGGCAGGTTGGATCGCCGACCTGCGCCTTTTCAACTGACGAGGTATCGATACCCATGACAGAGATCGAGCGGCACGATTACGACGTCGTGGTGATCGGCGCGGGCGGCGCCGGGCTGCGCGCCGCGATCGAGGCCCGCGAGCTGGGCAAGCGCACCGCCGTCATCTGCAAATCCCTGTTCGGTAAGGCCCACACCGTGATGGCCGAGGGCGGTATCGCGGCGTCGATGGGCAACGTGAACCCACGGGACAGCTGGCAGGTCCACTTCCGGGACACCATGCGCGGGGGCAAGTTCCTCAACAACTGGCGGATGGCGGAGCTGCATGCCAAGGAAGCACCGCAGCGAGTATGGGAGCTGGAGACCTATGGTGCGCTGTTCGACCGCACCAAGGACGGCAAGATCAGCCAGCGCAACTTCGGTGGGCACGAGTATCCGCGGCTGGCGCACGTGGGTGATCGCACAGGTCTGGAGTTGATCCGCACCCTGCAGCAGAAGATCGTGTCGCTGCAGCAGGAAGACTTCGCCCAGCACGGCGACTACGAGGTCAACCTCAAGGTCTTCTCCGAGTGCACCATCACGGACCTGCTCAAAGATGGCGAAGTGGTGTCCGGAGCGTTCGGCTACTGGCGCGAGACCGGCCGCTTCGTCCGGTTCGACGCACCTGCCGTGGTGCTCGCCACCGGCGGTCTCGGCAAGTCTTTCAAGGTCACCAGCAATTCCTGGGAGTACACCGGCGACGGTCACGCGCTCGCACTGCGTGCCGGAGCCACGCTGATCAATATGGAGTTCGTCCAGTTTCATCCCACCGGGATGGTCTGGCCGCCCAGCGTCAAGGGAATCCTGGTCACCGAGTCGGTCCGGGGGGACGGCGGTGTGCTGCGCAACTCCGAGAACGAGCGTTTCATGTTCGAATACATCCCCGAGGTCTTCAAGGATCAGTACGCGACCTCGGAGCAGGAAGCCGACCGCTGGTACGACGACCCGGACAACAACCGCAGGCCGCCGGAGTTGCTGCCCCGGGACGAGGTCGCGCGCGCGATCAACTCCGAGGTCAAGGCGGGCCGGGGATCACCGCACGGTGGTGTGTTCCTCGACGTCTCTACCCGGATACCGGCCGAGGTCATCAAGAAGCGACTTCCCTCGATGTACCACCAGTTCAAGGAACTGGCCGACGTCGACATCACAGCCGCGCCCATGGAGGTCGGCCCCACCTGCCACTACGTGATGGGCGGCGTCGAGGTCGACCCGGATACCGCGGCGGCTTCGGTGCGCGGGCTCTTCGCGGCCGGCGAGGTCGCGGGCGGGATGCACGGCTCCAACCGGCTGGGCGGCAACTCGCTGTCCGACCTACTCGTGTTCGGCCGCCGGGCCGGTCTCGGGGCAGCGTCCTACGTGGACTCCCTGGGCAGCTCCCGGCCGTCGGTCCGTGAGGCCGACGTCGACGCCGCAGCCCGGCGGGCCGTCGCCCCCTTCGAGACGGGGGCACACAGCGAGGGCGCGGAGAACCCGTACCTGGTGCTGCAGGAGTTGCAACAGACCATGAACGACCTCGTCGGCATCATCCGCAGGGCGGACGAGATGGACCTGGCGCTCAAAAAGCTCGAGGAGCTGCGCCACCGAGCTGACCGGGTCCTGGTGGAGGGTCACCGCCAGTTCAACCCTGGGTGGCACCTCGCGCTGGACCTACCCAACATGCTGGTGGTGAGCGAGTGTGTCGCCCGGGCCGCGCTGGAGCGCGCCGAGAGCCGGGGTGGGCACACCAGGGACGACTACCCAGTGATGGACCCTGAATGGCGACATGTGGTGCTCGTGTGCACCCAGCACGTCAACGGCGCGCAGCGCATCGTTCACGTCGAGCACAAGGAGCAGGTCCCGATGTGCACGGACCTGATCGAGCTGTTCGAGCTTGACGAGCTGAAGAAGTACTTCACTGCCGAGGAGCTCCCGGGAGGGACGGACTGACATGGGCTACCAGCAGCGCTTCCGGGTGTGGCGGGGCGACGCCGGCGGTGGGGATCTTGTTGACTTCGACGCAGAGGTCAACGAGGGGGAGGTGGTCTTGGACGTGATCCACCGCCTGCAGGCCACCCAGGCTCCTGACCTCGCGGTGCGGTGGAACTGCAAGGCGGGCAAATGCGGATCGTGCAGCGCCGAGATCAACGGCCGGCCGCGGCTGCTGTGTATGGCGCGGATGTCCACGTTGCCGCCACCGGAGCCGGTGACGGTTACCCCCATGCGAACCTTCCCGGTTATCCGCGATCTCGTCACGGATGTGTCATACAACTACCGCAAGGCGCGCGAGGTTCGCGCGTTCATGCCACCGAAGGGCCTGGAGCCCGGCGAGTATCGGATGCAGCAAGTGGACGTGGAGCGCTCGCAGGAGTTCCGCAAGTGCATCGAGTGCTTCCTGTGCCAGGACACCTGCCATGTGATCCGCGACCATGAGGAGAACAAGGAGAGCTTCTCCGGACCGCGCCTTCTCATGCGGATCGCTGAGCTGGACATGCACCCGCTGGATTCCGCCGCCGAGGAGGGTGTGGATCGCAAGCGCGCCGCGCAGGATGAACACGGCCTTGGATTCTGCAACATCACCAAGTGCTGCACTGAAGTCTGCCCGGAGCACATCAAGATCACGGACAATGCCCTGATCCCCATGAAGGAGCGGGTGGTCGACCTCCGCTTCGATCCGCTGGCCCGCCTGTTTCGCCGCAACCGAGGGTAGGTCAGCGGGGTACCGGTGGGTTGGGCACGGGCGTGCCGAGGTACTGAGCATGAAGCTGGGCCCAGGTGCCGTCGTCGATCACCTGGCGCAGCACGGCGGTGACCCGCTCGTGGAGCACCTGGTCGCCGGGCGCCAGGCCAATTCCGTATTCGGTGGTCCCCAGTGGCTCACCGACCATTCGCAGCGTGCCGGGAGCGTCAGCCAGCAGCGCCGCTACGGCGGCCTGGTCACCGGCGATCGCCGTGACTCGACCGCCGAGCAGGTTCAGGCAGGAAGCGAGGGTCGCTCGGGTCTGCAGCCCGGCGCCCCGAGCCGCCAGCGCTGCCGCGGCCGGCGAGTCTGCTGGCGCGCACACCTCTCCACCACGAAGTGAGTTCAGGCCGGTGACCTGGCTGTTCTCTGGCACGGCCAACCGCAGCGGGCGCACCAGGTAAGGACCCGCGATATCCACCTGGGCGCGCCGCTGCGGGGTGATCTCATAGCCGCCGAGCACCAGATCCGCTTCGCCTCGGCCAAGCGCCGCCTCGCGGCTACTCCCGGCAAGAGGCTTGAAGTTGGTGGCCGCTGGATCTACCCCCAGCTCACGGGCGATCAGATCAAGCAGCGCGACGTCGAACCCGGTGTAGCTGCCTGACCCTGGCGAGCGCTGTGCCAGTCCAGGCGCCTCCTGGACGGCCACGATGAGCTTGCCGCGCTGGGCAATCCGGTCGATGGTCGGCGATCCGCTGCCCGCCGGGCGTGCTGGGGCGACCGTGTCGAAGGGGCTGCCGGCCACCGGAGCGGGCTGGTCGCCGAACAGTTCGCTGACGCCGTCGACGGCCCGACCCAGCACCCACAGCGCCGCGATCACGAGCACCACCAGCAGGCAGCCGATCCGCTTCGGCCGCAGCCATCCGCGCCGGCGCATCACATGCAGCGCCGACCGGGACCGGCCGTCGGGCGACGGCGTCGGCCCGGACGGCGATTCTGCCCTGGGACGCCGGGGCTCAAGGTCTGCCATCGCCCACCAGACGTCGAGTCACCGGTGGCCTGCGCACCGTGACAACTCTAGGCGTTGAGGTCGGCGGTCACGCCGCGCACATCCGGGGCCGGCAGCCCCCGACCGTTGCGCCGGCGCCGGTTGCGGCGTTCCAGGTAGCCGGCGAACGAGGACAGCGCCATGCACAGCGTGATGTAAATCGCACCTATGAACAGTGCCGTGGGGATAATCGGGCGCCCGAATTCGACGAGACCGCCGAGATAACGCGCCACGAAGAGGAGCTCCTGGTAGGTGATGAGGAAACCCAACGCGGTGTCCTTCAACAGGACCACGAGCTGGCTGACGATCGTCGGTAGCATGACCCGTACCGCTTGGGGCATGAGCACGGCCCGCATCACCTGGGTTTTGCGTAGCCCCAGCGCATACGCCGCCTCACGTTGCCCGCGCGGTACGGCCAGCACTCCGGCCCGGAACACCTCGGCGAGCACCGAACCGTTGTAGAGCGTCAGGCCCACGACAAGAGACCAGAAAACGCCGAGCTGCAGCCCAGCCTGAGGTGCCGCGTAGTACAAGAAGAAGATCATGATGACCAGCGGGATCGCCCGGAAGAACTCGACGATCGCGAACGCTGACCTACGCAGCAACGGATGCTCGGACAGCCGGGCGATGGCGAACAGGAGGCCGAACACCAGGGCAAGTAACGCTCCCACGACGAAGGCGCTGAGGGTGGCTCCAAGAGCAGCGAACAGCTGCAGCTGGAGGTTCTTGTAGAGCAGCCACTCCCATTTTTCGCCGCCGAACTGACCGGTCACCCAGAAGCGGTAACCAATAAAGCCAACCAGCGCGACGATGCCCAACGAGGCCAGCACCCCGAACGTTCTGTTCCGGGCTCGGGCCCGTGGCCCAGGAAGGTCGTAGAGCACCGAACTCATCGGGCCACGCTCCACCGCTTCTCCAAGATCCGCTGGGTGGCGGTCAGCGGGACGATGAGGACTCCGAATCCGATCGCGATCCAGAACATGCCGATGAGCAGCGGTGCACCCCGCTCGGACAGCGCCGGGGTGATCTGGCCCGCCTCGGCCACCGAGAAGCCGGCTGCGATTGTCGTATTCTTCAGCAAGGCGATGAGCACGCTGGTCATCGGTGGCACGACGGATCTGATGGCCTGCGGGACGACGATCGCAGTGAGGGTCTGGGTAAAGGTGAAGCCCAGCGCCCGTGATGCCTCAGCCTGGCCCACATCAACGGTATTGATGCCGGATCGCACGACCTCGCACACGAATGCTGCGGTGTACGCGGCGAGAGCGAGCACGGCCCTGATGAAGAAGGAGACGTCCACCAGCTCCAGGCGGGGGTAGGCGAAGGCAAAAAAGAAGAAGACCAGCGTCAGCGGCGTGTTCCGGAAGATCGTGACGTAACCTCCGCCCAAGAGACGCAGCACCGGGATCGGGCTGACCCGCATCGCGGCGAGCAGCGTCCCCAGCACGAGCGCGCCGATGCCCGCGAGGATGAACAGCAGGATCGTGTTCCGGAATCCCGTGATGAACAGGTCGCGGTTGTCGACGAGCAGTTCGATCACTCAGGGCCTCTCTCCGCGCTGTGGCGGGCCGCCCCGCTAGTACCGATCGACTGCTGGGGGCGTCGCGTCCGAACCAGATTCGCCGAGCGTCCCGTCGTAGATCTGCTTCCAGGTGCCGTCTTTGGTGGCGGTGTCCAGGATGTCGTTGACTTTGGCGCGTAGGGCGTCATCGGCAAGGGGTAGGCCCACTCCGTAGGGCTCCTCGGAGAACGTCTTACCGACCACCTTGAGCCGCTCGGGGTCCTGCGCTGCGTAGCCCTTGAGAATGGCGTCGTCGGTGGTCACGGCATCGACCTGGCCGGCGAGCAACTGGTCCACGCACTGGGAGTAGTTCTGAAATTCGACGATCTGGTCGGTGAGACCTTGCTCGCGGACCTGGCGGATAGGGGTCGATCCGGTGGCGGAGCAGACCCGCTTGCCCTTGAGTGTGTCGGGGCCGGTGATCGAGTTGTCGTCGGATTTGACGAGTAGGTCTTGGCCGGCGACGAAGTAGGGGCCCGCGAAGGAGATCTGCTTCTTACGGGCATCGTTGATCGTATAGGTGCCGACGTAGTAGTCGACGTCCCCATTGGTGATCGCCTGCTCGCGGGCCGCGGATGGGATCGGCTTGTATTCAATCTTGGTCTGCGGATCGAAGCCGAGCTTGGCCGCGATGAGCCTGGCGATCTCGACGTCGAAGCCCTCATACCTGTTGGTTGTCGGGTTGAGGTAGCCCAGGCCGGGCTGGTCGTTCTTGACCCCGACGATGACCGTGCCGCGCTGGGTCATCCGGTCAAAGGTGGGCGAGCCTCCGACGGTGACGTTCTGCGCCACGCTCGGCACTGGGATCTCAGAGCCGCTCACCTCGGGAGAGCTCTCCCGGCCACAGGCGACCAGTACGAGGCTGCCGACCAGCAGGCCGACCGCCATGGTGCGCAACTTCATGTGCCACTCCGTCCCTTCGTTGAAGCGGGCATCGGCTGACGCCCATGGCCCCTTTCAGTGCGTCAGGATCTTGCCGAGGAAATCCTTGGCGCGAACCGAGCGCGGTGCTGTGAAGAACTGATCCGGCACTGAGTCCTCGACGATTTCCCCGTCGGACATGAACACCACCCGGTGCGCGGCACGGCGGGCGAAACCCATCTCGTGGCTGATCACCAGCATGGTCATGCCGTCGCCGGCCAGCGAGGCCATGACATCGAGCACCTCCTGGACCATCTCCGGGTCCAGCGCCGAGGTCGGCTCGTCGAAGAGCATCACCTTGGGGCGCATGGCCAGCGCACGGGCGATCGCGGCCCGCTGCTGCTGCCCCCCGGACAGCTGCGCCGGGTACTTGTCGGCCTGGTCGCTGATCCCCACGCGCTTGAGCAACTGCATCGCAGCCTCATGCGCTGCCCGCCTGCCGATCCGGCGCACCCGCACCGGAGCGAGCTCCACGTTCTCCGCGATGGTCTTGTGGGCAAAGAGGTTGAACTGCTGAAAGACCATGCCGACATCGGCCCGCAGCCGAGCCAGCGCTCGGCCCTCTTCGGGCAACGGTGACCCGTCCACGTGGATAGTGCCCCCGTCGATCGGCTCCAGCCGGTTGATCGTGCGGCACAGTGTCGACTTGCCGGACCCGGACGGCCCGAGCACCACCACCACCTCGCCGCGGGCAACCTCCAGGTTGATGTCGCGCAGCACGTGCAGGGACCCAAAATGCTTGTTCACTCCGACCATCCGGATCATCGGTGGCTCGGCTTTGGCGGGCGAACTCATCAGGTCCTCCGGGTGGGCCAGGTGTAGTCAGCCTGGCTGTAGGGGTCATCTCTACCTGACGGGGTGTGACAGGGCGCTCAGAGATAGATTGCAACTCTGTCACGAACCGCCCAAGAGGGTGCATCGTGCCCACCGTCGGTTACTGAGGCAACCCGATAGTGGGTTTCGGTCCGGCCTTACCCTGGACAAGATAGGGAGGGTAACCGCCAGATGACGGCCAGCACCGAGCAGCGCCCGCGCAGCTACCGCGTGCGCACCTACGGCTGCCAGATGAACGTGCACGACTCCGAACGGCTGGCCGGGCTGCTCGAGGCAGCTGGATACGTTCCCGCCGGGCCCGACGACACCCCCGATGTGATGGTGCTCAACACCTGCGCGGTGCGGGAGAACGCCGACAACCGGCTCTACGGCAACCTCGGCCAGCTCCGCCCGGTCAAGCGCGGGCATCCCGGGATGCAGATCGCAGTCGGCGGCTGCCTGGCCCAGAAGGACCGCGGGGAGATCATCCGCCGAGCGCCCTGGGTCGACGTGGTGTTCGGCACCCACAACATCGGCTCGCTGCCGGTGTTGCTGGAGCGGGCCCGGCACAACGACGCCGCCCAGGTCGAGATAGCCGAGTCGCTGGAGATGTTCCCCTCCGCGCTGCCCGCCAAGCGGGACTCGGCGCACTCGGCCTGGGTGTCGATCTCGGTGGGATGTAACAACACCTGCACCTTCTGCATCGTGCCCGCGCTGCGCGGCAAGGAAGTCGACCGGCGTCCCGGCGAGGTGCTCGCGGAGATCGAGGCTCTGGTGGCCGAGGGCGTACTCGAGGTGACGCTGCTGGGCCAGAATGTCAACGCCTACGGGGTCGGGTTCGCCGACCGGCGTGCATTCGGCGACCTGCTGCGCGCCTGCGGGCGGATCGACGGCCTGGAACGGGTGCGCTTCACCTCGCCGCACCCTCGCGACTTCACCTCAGACGTCATCGAGGCGATGACCCAGACCCCGAACGTCTGCCACCAGCTGCACATGCCGTTGCAGTCCGGTTCGGACCCGGTGCTGCGGGCGATGCGCCGTTCCTATCGGGCGCAGCGCTACCTCGCGATCGTCGACGAGGTGCGGGCCGCGATGCCCGATGCAGCGCTGTCGACCGACATCATCGTCGGCTTCCCCGGCGAGACCGAGACCGACTTCCAGGCCACCCTGGACGTGGTGCGGGCGGCGCGTTTCAGCCAGGCGTTCACCTTCCAGTACTCACCTCGGCCGGGCACGCCAGCCGCGGACATGACTGGTCAAGTACCCAAGGCGGTCGTGCAGGATCGATATGAGCGGTTGGTCGCGGCACAGGAGGAGATTTCCTGGCAACTCAATCGAAGCCTGGCCGGCAGCCGGGTGGAGGTGCTGGTCTCCGACGGCGAGGGCCGCAAGGACGCGGCGACTCGGAGAATGAGCGGGCGGGGCAGGGACGGCCGGCTGGTGCACTTCGAGCCGGGTGAGGTCGAGATCCGGCCGGGGGACGTGGTGGTCGCGGAGATCACCTATGCGGCGCCGCACCACCTGGTGTCCGACCTGCCACTGCGGGCACACCGGCGGACCGTTGCGGGCGATGCCTGGGCAGCCGGTCAACGCCCGACGACCCCGACGGTGGCACTCGGCTACCCCTCGTTCGGGCGCTCGGCGCGCTCTGCCCGACATGGAGACTTACCGGGGCTATCAGGGGTTGGGTAGGCCCGATAAGTCTCCATGTCGGGAGGGGTATGTGAAGGCGAAGAGATGACCGACCCGGACGGTATGGCCGAGCTGCGTGCCGAGATCGACGCGGTGGAGCGTTCGGCGCTGCGCCGGGTGGATCCTGGTGCCCGAGCGGCGGTGATCGCAGGCGCGGTTATGATGCTGCTGCTGTCCATCACGCTGCCGTGGGTCGGGGACGCCAGCGGCTGGGAGGTGCTGCGCGGCACTGCGAACCCGGTCGACCGGGTCGGGCTGTTGCCGCGGCTTTTCGGTGCAGTCGCGCTGGGGCTGGGGGTCGTCCTTTCCGCGCTGGCGCTGGTCACGCGTCGCTGGGGGCTGGCCTGGGCCAGCGCACTGGGCTGTACCTACGGCGCACTCGACGGAGTATGGGCGATCTGGTCTCGGCAAACCGTGTCCGGCCCCGGTCCAGGCATCGGAATGGTGTTGGCCGTCGTCGCTGTGACGGTGCTTGCCGTGCAGTGGTGGCGGCTGGCGCTGTCCCGCCGGTAGTCGGGGCCGCCGGTTTCACCCGCTGGTGACCGCCTGTTCAGCGGCGGCCAGCCACTCCCGCCACTGGTCAGCCTGGGCTTGCGCGGCGGTGGCTCGGCGGTCGTCCCCGGCGGCGCGGGCCTTGACCGCCTGCGCCTCGAACTGCTCCACCCGGTCCCGGAACTGGGCCACCCGGGCCTGGACCTCCGGGTCGGTGTGTCGCCACTGCGCGTTGGCGGCCGAGCGGACCCGCTCCTCGACGGCCCGCAGCCGGCCTTCGAACTGCCTGATCCGCTCTCGCGGGACCTTGCCCACGGCCTCCCAGCGCTCCTGGATATCCCGCAGCTGCGCTCGGGCAGCCTCGATGTCACCGGTGGGGTCGATCCGTTCTGCTGCGGCGACCAGTTCCTCCTTGCGCCTTATGTTGTGCTCGAGTTCCGAGTCCCGCCCGGACGACATGGCGCTGCGACGGCTGAAGAATCGTTCCTGGGCAGCGCGGAACCGCTGCCACAGGGCGTCGTCGGCCTCCTTCGGGGCGCGCCCAGCGGCCTTCCACTCCGCCATCAGGTTTCGGAAGCGATTTGCAGTGGCGCCCCAGTCGGTGGATTCGGCCAGCTCCTCGGCCTGGGCGACCAGTTCCTCCTTACGATTCCGCGCCCCGACACGCTGCCGGTCGAGTTCGGCGAAGTGCGCACCGCGACGCCGCGCGAAAGCGTCTCGGGCCTTGGAGAAGCGGCGCCACAACGCTTCGTCGACCTTCCGATCGACACCCTTGATCGTCTTCCATTCATCGAGGATGGTGCGCAGCCGGTCGCCGCTGGCTTTCCACTGGGTGGACTCGGCGCCGATCTGCTCGGCCTCCTCCGCCAGCGCTTCCTTGCGGGCCGTTGCTCGGGCCCTGGCCCGCTCCCGGGCCGCCTTCGCGCCGGCGAGGGTTTCCTGAGCGTGCCGCTGAAGGTGGTCCAGGAGGGTGACGAGTCCGACGAGATCACCTACCACGGCCGGGGGGCGGGGCGCCTCGCCGCCCGCGCGGGCCCCGGGCCCCGCCCGCGGGGGGTGGCCCCCCCCCCCGGCGGGCCGGGCGCCCCCCCCCACCGGGTCGGGGTGGCGGGGGGCCGCTCGGC